>JANYHI010000078.1 GCA_025359125.1 Cytophagales bacterium | reverse complement strand
AAATCAAAAGATAATGGGCTAGTGCGAGAGCTAACCCAAGCGGGGCTTAAAACACATGGCACAGTAACAAGGACAAGCGATAGCGCAACTCACAAATGGGAAGCCGATAAAGACAAAAATGAATCGCTTACAAACAACCGCAGCCTTGAACAAATAATAGAGGGAAAGAACAAAGACAATACGGTGTATCGCGAAAAAGCTTTTAGCGATGATGAATTTCTCACCCAATCGGGAGTGTGCGGGCGAAGAGCAGCCGTTCGCATTGCACACGAGATTGGAAAAATGTTGAAGAAGTAGATTTCAATTTAATTAGCCTTTTTAACTAAAGGAGTTTAATAAAGAAATCAACCCCAAGCGAAATGCCTAACTTCTTTTCTACCTTCGCGGCATGGCAGAAAAAAAACTATTTCTTTTAGATGCATACGCGCTAATTTACCGTGCACATTTTGCGTTTACCAAAAACCCACGCATCAATTCTAAAGGCATTAATACTTCCGTTCCGTTTGGTTTTACCAATACATTGTTAGAAGTAATTCAAAAGCAAAAGCCAACTCACATCGCAGTAGCGTTTGATACCTCTGCCAAAACTTTTCGCGATGAAATTTTTACAGAATATAAAGCTACTCGACAAGAAACGCCAGAAGATATTCGCGCAGGGGTGCCTAAGGTAAAGGAAATTATAAGAGGCTTTAATATTCCTATTTTAGAATTAGATGGATACGAGGCCGATGATATCATCGGTACAATAGCTAAGAAAGCTGAGCGCGAAGGCTTTACTGTTTACATGATGACGCCCGATAAAGATTTTGGGCAACTAGTAACCGATAAAATTCTATTGTACAAGCCAGCTTACATGGGCAACTCTGTTGATATTCTCGGGCCGAAAGAAGTATGTGAGAAGTGGGACATTGAAAATGTTATGCAGGTAATAGATATACTGGGCCTGCAAGGAGACAGCTCCGATAACATACCAGGCATACCGGGCGTAGGCCCTAAAACAGCAGCCGATTTATTAAAGCAATATAAAAATGTAGAAAATATAATTGCACACGCTGGCGAGTTGAAGGGAAAGTTAAAAGAACGTGTGGAGCAGTTTGGCGAGCAGGCAATTCTTTCTAAAAAACTAGCCACGATAATTTTAGATGTGCCGATTGAGTGGAATGAAAAAGATTTAGAATACACGGGCCCAGATGCAGAAAAATTAAAACCAATTATTGAAGATTTAGAATTTAAGACAATGGCTCCGCGCATTTTTGCAAGCGGCCAGAGTTCAGGCTCTGTAGCACCCTTACCAACTCAAAAGCCAGCTCAGCTCTCTATGTTTGGGGGTGGAGAAGAGCAAGCCACTACAGAGGATACTCTTGAAAAGAAATTACTCAACACCTCTTCTGTCAATTACAAAAAACTAAATGAAGAAGAAGCAA
This sequence comes from Cytophagales bacterium, assembly GCA_025359125.1. Taxonomy (GTDB): domain Bacteria; phylum Bacteroidota; class Bacteroidia; order Cytophagales; family Cyclobacteriaceae; genus ELB16-189. The sequence goes on along the minus strand of JANYHI010000078.1, from coordinate 128,103 downwards.
AAGCATTAGCAGCAAAACTAAAATTGCAAAAAGAATTTTCGTTTGATACGATTACCGATCATGCCGATCATTTTGATTTTGCGATTAAGGCGATGATCATTTCACACTCGCCAGCCGAAGCATTTGAAATAGATGAGAAATCTATTCACGAATTTCGCGAGGTGTTTGCGGATGATTCAATAATTAAAGTTGGACATAACATTAAGCTGCCGATGTTGGCGCTTAAAAAAATTGATGTAGAAGTAAAGGGAACTTTGTTCGATACCATGTTGGCTCACTATTTAATTGAACCCGAAGCTTCTCACGATTTGGGAATCATCTGTAATCAATACTTGGGCTATCAGCTAGTGCCAGAAACAGATGATCATTCTCAATACGAAAGAGTAGATCAAACCTTGCAACTCAAGCAAAAACTTCAGAAGGAATTAGAAAAGCGAGGCCACTCACGCTTAATGCGCGATGTAGAAATGCCCTTAGTGCATGTGCTTGCCGCGATGGAATTTGAAGGTGTGGCGCTAGATGAACAAGCCCTTCAATGGATGTCGGAAGCATTAAAAAAAGATAGCGAAAAAGTACAGAAAGAAATCTATGAAATTGCCGGCCAAGAATTTAATATAGGATCACCCAAACAGCTTGGGGAAATTTTATTTGATAAACTGAAACTGTTAGACAAGACCAAAAAAACTAAAACAGGACAGTACGCCACAGGCGAAGAAGTATTATCTAAACTGGCTGATGAACATGTAATAGCAAAAAAGATTTTAGAGTATCGAGAATATGAAAAGCTACGATCGACTTACGTAGATGCTCTTCCGAAAATGCTGAGTCAATTTGATAATCGAATCCACACAGACTATAGACAAGCAGTAGCTGCCACAGGAAGGTTAAGCTCAAATAATCCGAACCTGCAAAATATTCCCATTCGCACAGAAAAGGGAAGACAAATTAGAAGTGCCTTTGTGCCGCGCGACAAAAACTTTCTATTCATGTCTGCAGATTATTCGCAAATAGAGTTGCGCATTGCGGCCTCCTTTGCAAAAGATGAAACCATGATTGAAGCTTTTCGCTTGGGGCGAGATATCCATACCACTACTGCGGCTAAAGTTTTTAAAGTAGAGATTGATAAAGTTACGCCTGATATGAGGCGTAAGGCAAAAGAAGTAAACTTTGGAATTCTGTACGGAAGCACGGCTTTTGGCTTAGCTCAGAACTTGAATATATCTCGAACAGAAGCGGCAGAAATTATAGAATCTTATTTTAAAGAATTTGCCGCGATTAAACGCTATATGGATGACAGCATTAATCTGGCGCGCGAGAAAGAATATGTAGAAACAATTTTAGGAAGAAGACGATATCTGCGAGACATTAATTCACGTAATATTTCCACACGAGGGTTTGCAGAACGAAATGCCATCAATGCGCCCATACAAGGCAGCGCTGCCGATATTATTAAAATGGCGATGATCAATATTCAACGTTGGCTGCAAAAAGAGAAATTAAAATCGAAGATGATTTTGCAGGTGCACGATGAATTGGTTTTTGACCTTCATATCGATGAACAAGAAATTATAAAGTCAAAAGTGAGAGAATTGATGAAGTCTGCCGTTTTACTAGATGTGCCAATGGAAGTGGAGATTGGTACTGGCAAGAATTGGTTAGAGGCGCATTAGGGCTAAATAAAGGGGTATTTTACTATTTATAAATATCTATTATATTTGTATTTTATACATATAAAATGGCAACATTCACAAGTACTCTTTCTGATCATTTGCTCCAGCAGCTTTCCGAAAAGGCAAAGGCTCTTTCTGTGCCGAAGAATAAGCTCATAGAAACCGCGGTGCGCGTATATCTGGAGCACCTTGAAAAAGCGGAGTATATTAAATCCTACAAACAAGCAGCAGAAGATAAAGACACGTTGCTGCTGGCCGAGGAAGGTATGGAGGATTATTTCCGAGAATTAGAGAAATGAAGCAAGGTGAAATTTGGTATGCTGATTTAAAACCAACTAAAGGGAGTGAACAATCTGGTTTGAGACCAGTGGTGATCTTAAGCGGCAATCTCTTAAATCAGCATTTATCAGTAATTATAGTTGCGCCACTAACAACACAAATCAAAAACTACAAAGGAAATCCTATACTTGCCCCAAATAAAATTAATGGTTTAAAGATGGTATCTGAGATATTGATTTTTCATATTCGATCTGTCTCGAAGGAAAGACTTGTCAGAAAAGTTGGAAGCATTCAGGATGATGAGCTTAGTCGATCAATAAAAACGTTGAACGACATTCTGAGGTACTGAGCTATACCCGATCTAGCTTGAAGATGTATTTTGATCAACCGTAGAAATAACATCAAAAGATAAATAGTATTTTCTAATTTTACTCTCTAAGCATAAAAAAAATCCCTATGTCAATTCAAAGCAGATTCAGCCAAAAAGATCTCGATCGCATCAAAGCGGCAGTGCATACTGCAGAAGAAAAAATTTCCGGAGAGATTGTTCCTGTTTTTGTGGAGAAGAGCGGCTTCTATTCCATTGCAATTTACAGAGGCTTTCTACTGTTGGCAGGATTATCTTTTTTGGCTATAATTATTTTTGACAGGTATATTCCTTCGCTGGCAATCTATGATCCACTTCTAATTTTTCTTTCTGTTACTTTAGCTGGCTTAATCGGCTCACTCGCCACTAACTATATTGACCCGCTAAAGCGATTGCTGATGAATCAAAAGCATTTAGACCAAGCTACACGTAAACGTGCCGAAAATGCTTTTTTACAAGAAGAGGTGTTTGCCACGCGCCACCGCACAGGCATAATGATTTTTGTTTCATTCTTTGAGCGAGAAGTAATTATTATGGCCGACCGTGGTATTAGCAAAGTAGTAGAACAAAAAGAGTGGGATAAAATGGTGCGCGGTATCACCGAAAATATACGAATGGGAAAGGTAGCAGAAGGAATTGAAGCAGCTATTTTACGAAGCGGAGAAATTCTTTTGGAAAAAGGATTTTTGAAAACCGTTGATGATGTCAATGAGTTGAGAGACGACTTGCGCATGGAGTCATAAAAATTAATTGATCCAATTTTTAACATTCCATTCAATATGCGCGTTCGAATACAATTTCTTTTATTCATTCTTATTTTCACGGTAGCACAAACTTTTGCGCAGCGTGTTGTGCCAGCACATGGTGGTGTGTGGGTACACGATGAAGCCAATGTTTTATCCGCTTCTACCATTGCACAGCTTGAACAAATTTTGAAAGCAGAGCGCGACTCCACATCTAACCAAATTGTTATTCTTATTGTGCCTAGTTTAGAAGGTGAAGATATTGACGGGTTTGGCATTCGGGTGGCAGAAGCGTGGAAAGCAGGGAGTGAGAAAAATGACAACGGTGTAATCTTTATTATCTCCATTCAAGATCGTAAGATGCGAATTGAAGTAGGGCAAGGATTAGAAGGAGTTCTTACAGATGCCCTCTCGAGCCGAATCAACAGAAATGAAGTGGCTCCTAATTTTCGTCAAGGAAATTACGATGCGGGTGTTTATGCAGGAACCATCGCAATCATTCAGGCAATCAAAGGCACTTATAAAAATGATAGTCCAGCCACTAGAAAGAGAGGAGGCCGATCTCCTTGGGCAACAGTTATTCTTATCATCATAATTATAGCAGTTCTTTCGAGAAGAAAAGGAGGCGGAGGTGGAATGGGCGGCTATTGGGCTGCGGGATCTTTATTGGGTGGAGGAGGTTTTGGAGGAAGCTCCAGTTCGTGGGGTTCTGGTTCTGACTTTGGTGGAGGAGGTAGTTTTGGTGGAGGCGGATCTAGTGACTCCTGGTAAAGAATTTTTTTTGAACTATAGAATTCAAATTTGAGTAATACTATGTCTCGCACGGCTCCGGTTTTTAAATACCTCTTTCTCTTTTTCATTTTCGTATTCAACACAACCTTTGCTCAAAAAGCTATTCCTGAATTATGGGGTCAACGTGTGCACGATGAAGCAAAAATTCTTCAGCCATCAACCATTGATAAATTAGAGAAAGAATTAAAAACTTTTGAAGATTCTACATCGAATCAAATAGCTGTGTTGATTATTTCATCTCTTGAGGGTGAAGTGATGGAAGAATATTCTTTGAAGGTGGCAGAAAAGTGGAGGTTGGGAACTAAGCTAAAAGATAATGGGGCATTATTTGTGGTGGCAATTGATGACCATGAAATGAGGATAGAAGTTGGGCAGGGGCTGCAAGGCAAATTAACGGATGCGTTGTGCAGTCGCATAATTAGAAATGAAGTTACCCCTGCTTTTAGAAGAAATGCTTATGATGAAGGCGTTAACACGGCTATTGATTTAATTATAAAATCTACAAGAGGAGAATATACTGCTGAGGCAGGAGATGAAGACAATACAGGCTGGATAATTTTTGCAATTATTTTTGGGCTGATTTGTATAGGCCTACTCGTCTATTCTTTTATCAACGAAGGCAAATCATCTTCGGCAGAAACCACTAAATCTTCTTCCAGAAATACAAACCCAACTTCTAGCGACACTTCAACCACCTCAATGTTTAGCAATTCTTCGATTGGTAAATCCGGAAGTAGCTTTTCGGGTGGAGGAGGAAGTTTTGATGGTGGAGGAAGCAGTGGTAAGTGGTGATCATTTATTTTAATCCGGCTTTCAAAACATTCGCCAGTTTTGTAATCTCTTTTTCTGTATTGTAAAGATGTGGAGCCACACGGATGGCATCTCCCCGAAAGGAAACGGAGATATTATTTTTTTTAATTAGTAAAGAGAGTTTTTCTTGGTTGGCATGTTGAGGGATTCGTATACCAAATAAATGTGCTCCTCTGGATTTTTTTTCTTCAATCCAAAATCCTGCATCGCGTAAGTTATCAATTGAAGTTTTAGAAATCCTCTCACAATAAGCTTGGATATTTTTTGGCTTCCATTGATTGATTTGTTTTAAGGCGGCAGTCAACATAGGAACTAGAATAAAATTGCTATGCTCGCCCACTTCATACCGAAGTGCACCCGGCTGATACTCATTTCTATAATTTACAAGACCGGCAAAATTTTCACTCTCCTTACGGTTGATCCAGTTCTCCTCCAGCGGAACTCCATTGTCAAAATATTCTCCGTAATAGGCGAGCCCTAATGAATATGGCCCCATCAACCATTTATAACCACCACAGATCAGCGCATCTGGTTGAATTGTCTGTATATCAAAGGGTAATGCTCCTACAGATTGTGTTCCATCAATCACGAGTAACGCGCCAACCGCTTTTGTTCTCTTTCTTATTTCTTCCAATTGAAACATCGTTCCATCTGCCCAATGCACATGGCCTAGAGCGACTAATTTAGTCTTCGCATCTATCGCATCTAAGATTCGCTCATTCCAGATTTTGCCGCGACCATTGCCATTGATTGAAGAGATAATTTTTAAGTTCAATTTTTTATCCAAACAAATTTTCTCCCATGGGTAGTAGTTGCTCGGAAATTGCTCTGCGGCCACTATAATATTTTCGCCTGAAGTTACTCTCAGATTATTCATCACATTGGCCATTCCGTACGAGACGGACGGGATTAGAGCGATTCTATTAGTTTCAGTTGTGTTGATTAGCTTAGCAAACTCACCTCTTAGTATTTCAGAGTCTTTAAAAAAATCAGCCGGAGAAATTTGAAATGGATTTCGCTTTCTTACCAAACCGGATATGCCAGCCTTCTCCACACTTTTTAACAGCGGGCTCATATAGGCGCAATTCAAATAAATACCTTTGGCGGGCAGTGTGAATTTAGTACGTTGAAGAGTAAGCATCATTTTAAAAGTTTGTGCGTGATAATCCTAAAGAATCGCGTAAGTATAAAAATTCGTTTTTGTTCTTATTCCAATAGTCAAGCGTAATACTTTTATTAAGATAGGCTTTGGTTGTTATCGTAATACCGCGCTCCATAAAGCTCTCTTCCCATTTTAAAATTTTATGAGGGAATGCCTTTTGAAAAGTAATAACAAGAGATCTTTGATCGGCAAGGAAATAAATGGAATAAATAGTTTCATGATTTTTTTCTTGTTTAGAAATGAGCGCCTTTTGATTCCTAATATTCTGATGGAGTAATCTCGAAAAAAATAAGCCTGGTATTATTTGAATTTCTCCGGTTGGCAACGTTTCCGGATTTAAACGAATTCGATTCCAGATTTCATCTTCTAAATAATAGCTTTTAATTTTTTCTAACCGGTCTCCTTCCTTTTCAAAATAAGAATTTGATTGAACTGAGTAGTTGCTTCCTTTTAAATTTAGCTGAGTAAAAACCTGACCGCACCATTCTTGGGCAGTCATAGATACCTTAATAGTTTGGAAGGCTTGCTTTTGGTAAATGGGGGTAAAGCAAGACAGCATCATTGAATAAGGGTAGATACCAGTGACAAAATTTTTCGTAAAATTCATTTTTAGAACTTTTACATTATCGCCATTTGATTTCTCAGGGTTATCTAGTTTGACTTGTTTTGTTTTTGAAAAATCTTCTGTAACAAAGATTAAAACTGCACTACCTTCACGCGTCTCGCCATATCTGGATTGTTCTAATTCATACGTATTCAGCTCTGCTTTTCCACCATACCAATATTCCTTAAATAAATTGGATTCGTGAGCGGGGATTGAACTTGCCTCAATGGGCGATTTGTGATTGCATGATAGTAATCCTAAAATAGAAAAAACAACAAGCAGCCCCGAGAAACTTATTTTCATAAACTCATTTAACGAATATGAATAAACTCCTTTCGATTTCAAATGTGAATTAAACTTACGGTTACTTACTCGGTCAAAGTTATATTTATAATTATACAAAATGTCATGAGAGCTTCGTCAGAAATCTATAAGGGAATTGAGTTTGTAAGAATTTCTTCATTACCCGAAGATCAAAGAGCCGTCATCTGGCAATCATTGGAGCGTGACAAAGTAATTAAAATACTAAAAGCAGATTCTCTTCTAAACGACTGCATTCTTTACACGGATTATATCGAGTGGTTAACACAAAACGCGGCCGTTAGGGTCGTTACCGTCAATCGCGAAATGGAAGCTCAACAAATCCTTAAATCAGCATAAACTGATCTCTTCGCCTAGTAATTTCAGAGCTTAATAGGGCCATCGGTATAAAAGTTACATGTACATCCGGTAAGGCTAAAATCCTATTTACCTGAAAATAAGCTTGTTAGGTTTAAGCCCTAAATTCCACTAGCCTTAGTTGTCCACAAAGAATTGATTAATGATTTTATATTTAAACTCATGATATTCAAATAGTTATAAGATAATATTTAGTTAATGTGGATAAACGCCTCTTTTTGTGGAATACTTTTTCGGACTAATTCTTGTATATATCCACCTTATTTAGAATGTAAATTGTCAAATAGTTTTACCTTAAAACTTACATGGCGAAAATTCGTTTAGTAAAAGTTCACGAACCCAATCTATGAGAAAAATTATCTTGCTGTTTTTCCTTGCACTGAATGCTAGCCTCTACAGCCAATCAATTGAGTCTTTTAAGCTGGCTCAATTGCAAAACATCATTCAAAGCCCTTCTGATAAAATATTAGTTATAAATTTTTGGGCTACCTGGTGTGCCCCGTGTATTAAAGAGCTTCCCTTATTTGAGAAGTTGAATCAAGAGAACAAAAATGTGGAAGTAATTTTGGTAAGCATGGATTATGATCTAGATCCCAATATTCAAAAAGTAGAGAGATTTCAAGCCAGAAAGAAAATACAATCGAGAATATTAATTTTGACAGAGAGCGATCCTAATTCTTGGATTGATAAAATTGAAAAGAAATGGTCGGGTGCCTTACCTGCTACCTTAGTAATAAACTCAAAAAATAATAAAAGAGAGTTTGCTCAAGGAGAGCTAGGCGAAGCGCAGCTACAAAAATTAATAACTAACGTAACCAACTAATTATATGAAGATGATTGTTTCAACATTATTGATTGCCTTATTATGGGCTGGTGCACCGATTAAGGATGGCTATGATGTGGGCGATACTGCTGCTGATTTTAAATTGAAGAATGTAGACGGAAAATTTGTTTCGCTAAGTGATTTTAAAGCCGCTAAAGGCTTTATTGTAATTTTTGATTGTAATACTTGTCCTTATTCAAAAGCTTATAATGAAAGGATTATAGCTCTAAATAATAAATACGCCAGCAACGGATTCCCCGTGGTTGCTATCAATTCAAATGATGCCAGTCAATCTTCAGGAGATTCGTATGATGAGATGGTAAAAATTGCGAAAAAGAAAGAATATAATTTTCCTTATTTGATAGATGAGACCCAGTCGGTAGCGAAATCATTTGGCGCAACCAATACCCCTCATGTTTTTGTTTTAACAAAAGAATTAAAAGTGACCTACATTGGAGCGATTGATGACAATGCACGTAAGCCAGAAAGCGTAACAAAAAAATATGTTGAAAATACAGTGGATGCTCTGTTGGCAGGACAAGCAGTTTCTGTTACTAAAACAAAAACGATTGGGTGCGGAATAAAATGGAAAAGAGTTTAGCTAAAAGATCAATTGCATAAAAAAAAGGCAATCCAATTTTTTGGATTGCCTTTTTTTATTGAGTTATTATTTCAATACGCTCAAAAATGCCATTCCTAAATTATCAGAAACTATTTTTCTGTACTTCGGACTTTTACGATAATCATCTGTTAAGAACTCTTTCCAAATCACGTCCCAATCAGATTTTTTAGACATGATAAAAGCTAATTGCTCGGGCTCACCCAATTCAATATTTTGCTTTTTAATTGGAAGACGCTTTCTGTTTGCATCCACAAATTCCGTAAAATCAAGAATGGTAAAAAGTTTAGGGTTAGTCTCTATCTTCTTTAAAATCTCAAGGCCAGATGGGCCGTAAGCAATAGATAACGCAGGCCAATTTTCTTTTTTTATTTTGTTAATGTACTTCACGTGAGTACTTCCGCCAATAATTTCGGCAGAATAACCATTTAATTTTTTTGACAACTCCCCAAGATTGGCAACAGCAGGGGCATCTTTATGGGTAAGCAACACCACCGGATTTGAAATGAAGGGTGGTGTAAATTTTAAAATCTTCTTCCGATCATCAGTGATGGTAACATTGGTTACCCCCAAAATATTGTCACTTGCCTGAGTGGTGGAAAGAAAATTGGTAAACACAGGCTCTTTACCTATGTATTTAACGGTAAGTTTTTTTTGATATTTGGTTTCAACGAAAGTCGCAAAGTCTTTAAGTATTTCCACACAGAGACCTTCGGGCTTTCCGTTTTCATCTTTGATCAAGCCAGCTTGTTCATAATAAATCACAGCTAAAGTACCTGCGCCATTTGATTTTACAGCGGCCCAGCTATCACCCTCAGATTTTTGAGAAAAAACGTTGCTGCCGGCCAAAAGCAGAAGAAGTATAAGTTTGGTTTTCATTTATAACTGATTTTAGCAACAATAATATAAAATGATTACCAAATTGAAGAGCTTCTGGCTACTGAATATTTGAATGAAAAATAAAGTCTCGAAAAAGAATTTAAAGTGTAGTGGTTCGAACAAGCTTCTTATCAACCCATTGGATGAGCAAAATAAAAGCGACTCCGAAAAAAAATAAGCCCGGATAGGAAGCCAAGAACTTAAAAGCCCCAAAACTTGGCTTAAATCCAATCATTATTGATCCGACCACAGCTCCCACTAAAAGAATTCCAATTCCAAAATACAACCAATGCATTTCTCTAGCAGCAGACTTCTTATCTGCAAGTTCAATCTTCGCCAATACACGATCAGCAAATTGTGGTGACAAATAAAATTCTGGCTCTGTTGAAGCTAACTGAAATATTTTTTTGTAGGCGATCGCGTCAAGGTCATTATCAATGTATAACCCTTTCTCCACTCTCTCCTGAATTTCGTTTTCGTTTATTTTCATATCAATTCTTCTTTACCAAGATACTTCTTTGCTTTTTCTTTTAAAAGATGCCGTGCCCGAAATAAATAATTTTTCACTGTTCCCTCAGGCATTCCTGTAACTGATTCAATCTCTTGATAGCTCATAGAATCTACATGATACAAAGTAAGAACTGTTTTATAGTGAACTGGTAACAGATCAATCCATTTTAAAACCAGAATATTTATTTCTTGATCCGAATATTTTTCCTCCACATCATCATCTGAGATAAAGTGAGCTGAAAAACTATTTTCTTCCGTAATCTCGCTTACTTCAATTTTCTTCTTCCGCAAATGATTGACTCCATGTCGATAGGCAATGGTCGCAATCCATGTGCTTAATTTCGATTGAAAGGTAAACTCACCGAGCTTCTCATACACTTTTAAAAAAACATCCTGACATAATTCTTCGCGGTCTTCACGATGATCAACCAATCTGGCTATCATGTGAGCTACAAGCCTTTCATTCTGTTTAATCAGTTGTCTAAAGGCCAGTCTATCGCCACTTAAGACTTGCGAAACCAAGGCCTTATCATCTATCATTTGAGGGTTAGACACAAGGTGAAGGTAAGATGTTGCAGTGGAAATCAGTTAACCGTTATGGATACTAGTTATCGGTGTAAGGTAGAGTAACTAGAAACGGATAAATAGAGCCTAGAACTATTTTTAATTCAGTTGCAACATCTCACGCACCCTCCGTGTCTTACGCATTATAAAACTAAAAATTTAAAATTATGAACGAAGATGTATTTATCCCCATATCTGTATTAGGAAGCTTGGGAATTTCCATTTATTTTTTTACCAAGGTAATGACTGATTATATGTTGAAAAAGAAAATGATTGACAAAGGTTTTGTAAATGACGATACGCAAGCCATTTTTAAAGAACACTCCAATGCCGATGGTAAATACTCTTCTCTGAAGTGGGGATTGATCTCTTTCTTCACAGGGCTATCGCTTATTATTATGGAGTATGTGCCTGTTAGTCCCGACTCGCCAATGCCTTATGGATTGTTTGCCGTTGCGGTGTCATTCGGGTTTTTGCTTTACTATTTTCTGGTAAAGAGAGAAACGAAGTAGTTCCGGTTTCTTGTTTCCAATTTCCGGCAACCTGTAACTGGCAACCTGCAGCTTTTATTCCATCAACTAACATCACAACCATGCTTTACAACTATTTCAAAATTGCCATCCGCAGTTTACTCCGTCATCGCTTTTTTTCGGCTATCAATATTTTTGATTTGTCGGTAGCCATGGCGTTGTCGATGGTAATTATTATGTTGGTAGCTGACCAAATGATGTACGATCGATACAATACTAAGCGCAATAGAATTTATAGAATCAACTCTATTCCTATTGGTGCTAAGGGAGAAACTCGTAATGAAACAGCCACCACCACTCTTCCTCTCAAACAAGAACTATTAGAGAAATATACAGGAGTGGAGAAAGCTGTACGTATTATGCGTGGTTTTGGAAACATGTGGTTAGAGATTGAGCAGAATGTAAACATACCTGTTGCTGGTTACTTTGCCGACCCAGAAATATTAGATCTTTTTGAATACGAACTAGAGCATGGAGATTCTAAAACAGCACTGGTAGAACCTTTCTCAGTAGTGCTTACTAAAAAAGCAGCTAAAAAATTGTTTAGGCAAGAAAATCCTATCGGAGAAACTTTTAAAGTTGGCAAGGAAGGTTCTTATAAAGTTACCGGCATTCTAAAAGACGATCATCATAAATCTCATATTGTGTTTGATGCACTTGCTAGTATAAGCACTGTGAAAAGTTTAGAGTTTCAAGGTAAACGGGGCAAAGATTTAGATAACTGGTACAATTATACTGCCGGCTGGATTTACATTTTATTAGAAAAGTCAAAGACTACAGAAGACATTCAACCTCATCTCACTAAAATTGAGAAAGATCATTTTACAGTTTTAACCAATCCTGATATTCAACAAAAAGTAAAATATTCCTTTCAGGCATTAACAGCCATTACACCTGGTGCCTTTATCAATAACCCTATCGGGCCTTTTTTACCTTGGATATTTGTTTATTTCTTCATTGGCTTGGCAGCCATTGTAATGCTTACCTCTTGTTTCAATTTTACTAATTTATCCATTGCTCGTTCTCTTACAAGAGCGAGAGAAATTGGAGTTCGAAAAGTTACTGGTGCCATGCGCTGGCAAATCTTTACGCAATTTATATCTGAGTCGGTAATCATTGCATTGCTATCTCTGGCTGTAGCGATTGTACTGTTAATTGCCTTAAAGCCACTTATGCTCGAGTTGAGTTTTGCCCGTCTTATGTTGTGGGATTTAGAAGCAAATTATTTTGTGTTCGGAGTATTTGTTGTGTTCGCAATATTGGTAGGATTAATAGCAGGGGTTTTTCCTGCCGCAGTTTTAAGTGGGTTTGAGCCCGTAAAAGTCTTGAAGGGCGTAACCAACATGAAGCTGTTTTCCAGAATTGGATTGCGCAAAACATTACTGGTAGCTCAATTTACATTTTCCCTCATCTTTATTTTATCTGTTGCTGTCGTCTTCAATCAATTACAGCTTTTCCTTCGGGCCGATCATGGATTTAACATTGAAAATAAATTAGTGTTGAGTTTGAGCAACACCACCCCAGAGGTTTTAAAAACAGAATTATTAAAGCATTCGAATATCCAAAATGTTGCAGCTGCTTCACACATTCCCGCTGCTGGTTCTAGCTATGGAGAGGCCTATAAAAGATCGCTCGATGAAAAAGACTGGACTGATCTCAATTATTTCTCTGGCGACACAGACTATTTAAAGAATTTGGATTTGAAATTAATTGCTGGAAAATTCTTCGATGAAGAAAATGGTCAGTCTAATAAAAACTTCATCGTGTTGAATGAACTGGCTATTGAAAAATTTCATTTCAACTCTCCCGCAGATGCTTTAGGGCAAGAAATTATTTTACAAAAAGATTCTTCTAAAAAGCAAATCATTGGGGTTGTTAAAAATTACAACCATCAACTGTTAGTAGAAAAAATGGATCCCATGGCAATCGTTTACAATCCTGAAGAATATCGGTTGCTACAAGTGGCTTACTCTGGCTCTTTCGAGGATGCGGGGAAATCGGTGGAAGCTGCATGGGCTAAAGTGAATCCGGGGTTGAGGGTTGATTACAAAGATTTTTCAGCAGAAGTCCATAAAATTTATGACATCTTCTTTGGCGATCTGGTAAGTATCTTAAGCGTAATTTCTTTTTTAGCTATTCTTATTTCTTGTCTTGGTTTGCTAGGCATGGCAACCTACACAACCGAAACACGCATCAAAGAGATTTCTATTCGCAAAGTATTAGGAAGTAGCAATAGATCGCTCGTATATCTTCTCTCGAAAGGCTTTGTGAGCATCGTGCTTATCGCGATAGCGTTGGCGATACCCGCGGCTTACTTTCTTAACACATTATGGTTAGAACAGCTTGCCTACCATGTTTCGGTAGATGCAATTACAATTGCAGTGAGCGTATTTGCCTTGCTAGTATTTAGTGGACTAACAATTGGCTCACAAACTTGGAGAGCTACTTATGTAAACCCCGTAGATAATTTGAAGGGAGAATAGTTAGTTTACCTAATTAGGTGAACCCACCCTTTTACTTTTCCTTCTTTACCATTTTTGCCTTTAAATGAAATTTGATAATAATAAATTCCAGGTGGTTGATTTTCTCCCAACCACCCTATTTTTATACTATTCGAATAGTAAATAGTATTTCCCCATCGATCATTAATTTTAATGTCTGAATTATTGACATTTAAGTAGGTGATTGGTATAAACTCTTGATTAAATTTATCTCCATTAGGAGTAAAAACATTAGGCATCACTATTTGTGGATCTTCATAGGTCTCAATTTCTACTAACTTAACAACGGATGGCTTGCTTTCACATCCATCAAGAATTGTTTTTACTGTATATCCTCCAGATGCTTCTGGTTTTAAAGTTGAATTAGTAGCTCCTTGAATTTCTATATCATTTAAGAACCAAATATTACCGATTGAAGAACTGGAAATAAGGGTAGAGTCATTTGAATCATCTCTTACTGCTGTTATTTTTGGTTGAGGGGGTTCGATACATGAAACCCAAACACCGTTTCCTGTAGTGCCTGCAAAAATATGATTTCTGTAAATTTCTAATCGCTCAACTTTATTTGATTCATTTACTATTGGAAGACTTTCCTTATAAAATTCAGACCAAGTAGAATTGGAAGTGACAAAAACTCCTTCCGACCCACCGCAAAAAAGATTTTGTGCATTGTGTACAAATGATAAGATATGTCTGGTATTCAATATTCCGATATTAGCTGGCTCCCAAATTGTATTAATTTTTTTTTGCTCGTAAATAGGAGTATCATTATCAACCCCGACAAAAAGGCTCTCTCTAAATGAAATAATTGAGGTTAAAAAGTCTCGTTGAAAGGTAAGTCCTTCATTGTTAAGAGTCCAAAGCTTACCCTTATCTGAAGACGTAGTAATTCCATTGTTTGAAGAACATGCAAATATCGTATCTCCTCTGGTTGCTATCCCTTTTACACGCGAAACGTTGCTTGGTAATTGTCGCCAACTAAGTCCAATATCTTCAGAAACGTAAATACCATTATTCACACCAATTAATAAATTTCTCCCTTGTTCAGCAAAACAATAAACATTTGAAATTCCAGTTGAAACTTGCCATGAAGTACCATCATTATCTGAATAAAAAATACCGTAATTCATTAATGCAACAAATAGTCTATTCTCAAAATATTTCATTGCCGTTATTTGGTCTAAAGGCAACCCTTTTGAGATAAGGATCCAGGTTCTACCTAGATTTTCAGATTGATAAACTCCAATTTTTGTACTGCAAAAAATCTTAGTGGATGAAGTTGTAAAGCTAACGACAGTGGAATTTGTCAATCCAATATTATTATCCCTAATCCAAGTTTGGCCTCGACTATCAGAACGATAAAGACCAAAACGAGTTCCTGCGATAATCATTGAATTATCAAAAGCAAAATCCATTACTCCAGGAAGTGTCGTTATTTGACTCCAAGAAGTGCCATTATTACTTGATCCATAAACACGAGCTTCATTCCCTGCAATTAATAGTCCGTTCAATTCTATTGCTTTATATTTTCCCGTCTCAAGTGATGTATTAACCCATGTTGTACCATTATCATGAGAAAGAAATACTCCTCGGTTACTTGTAGTGGCTATTTGATAATTTTCCGTTGAGGTTAGCGAGAAAATAAATTTTTCTGGTAACCCAACATTTTTTTGACTCCAGCTTAATCCATCGTCAGAAGAGACAAATATGCCATTGCTAGTTCCTGCAAACAGATGTAATCCTGATGTTGTCAAGGAATTAATTGGTTCGAACCCTGTTGTTATGATTTGCCAGGACTCGTTACTAGCAAGGGTATATAGGCTACCCGATTTTGTCAAACCAAAAACCTGACTTTTAATTGTGACTAATGAAACTATTAAATCTACTGAAATTTCAATGTTTGACTTTTCCCAGTTAGTATATGGAGGTTGTGAAACAAACAATTTGTTTCCACCATTAACCGCAACAAAAAGTTTATTGTTGCTTGTAATTGCAAGAGAATTTACTGTGGTGTTATCTAATCCCTGATTAAATTGAACCCATGGGCTACCATTACTGGAAGTATAAACCCCTCCAAGTGTTCCTATAAATAAAATTCCATCTTTACTTTCGGACGCAGTTATGTGTCCACCATAAATTCCATTATTAGATTCTATCCATTGTGCATTAGCTTCACCTGATAGAGCAATGAAAGAAATATACGCAAGAAGTAAAAGAGTCTTCATTGCATTTTTGAATTTGCGGTAGAATTAAATCAAAGTGAATTTCACATACTAAAAAAGTAGCAATCTTTTAAGCTATTCACTTATCAAAAAGTACTATAAAATGTTCTACAAACTAATCTAACTAAATGATTTGTTTCAAAACTAAATTTTAAGAACCAAAATGTTTGAGCTTTACAACCTCTTCTGGTTTTAAGAATCGCCACTGACCCCGGCCTAAATCTTTTTTATCAAGACCGGCATAAACAACGCGATCAAGTTTCAACACTTCATAGCCCAGTGATTCAAAAATTCTTCTTACGATTCTATTCCAGCCAATGTGCAATTCAATTCCTACCGTCATCTCATTTACCATGGCTAAGTCATCTACAATAGCTCGGCCTTCTTCCAAGTAAACACCTTCTTGAATTTTTTGAAAATCAGCTTTCGTAATGGGCTTGTCTAACTCTGCCTTATAAATCTTCTTGGCTTTGTAAGATGGGTGCGTAAGCTTATCCGCAAGTTCTCCATCATTTGTAAGCAACAATAATCCTGTGGTGTTTCTATCTAATCTGCCAACTGGGTAAATTCTTTCTTTACCAGCATTGGCTACTAAATTCATTACCGTATTTCTTTCTTGCGGATCATCTGTTGTTGTAATAAATCCCTTGGGCTTATTTAATAAAATATAAACAGGTTTTTCTGCTTTCAATCTTTTCCCTTCATAGCGAACATCATCCGTGATTTTCACTTTGTGACCCATTTCAGTAATAGTAACTCCGTTAACCGTTACCAATCCCATTTTAATAAATTCATCAGCGTCTCTTCTGCTACCAACTCCGCTATTAGCCATAAATCGATTAAGCCTTATCAACGAGCCTTCCTCTTTTGGCTTCTCTTTGTATTCCGGGCGTGCTTGTCCTTCCGATGCCGCCAACTTCGATTCAACAAATGATTTACGCTCGTCACCTTTATTCGTTTTTTTAACTACATCAGCGCGCGAAAATTTCTTTGGCCTCTCTTCGCTTGAATCAAACGGGCGGCTACTTCTTTCAAAAGGTTTTTCATCTCTACTACCTCTTTTATCAAAAGATCTTGAACCAGCATCGGGGCGCGCACCAAAAGGTCTTTCACTACGGCCTTCTCTTTTTTCAAATGGTTTAGCATCAGAATCTGTGCGTGCGTCTCTTCTAAAAGGCTTGTCATCATCTTTGCGCGGATAAGGCTTAGAGAATTTCTTTGGTTCGCCAGAGCTGAATGAGCGAGGCTCTTTTCTGAAAGAAGCTTTGTCCTCTCCATCTTTAGAGAATCGCTTAGGTCTCTCTGAATTAAATCGATCGTTGTCTTTGTTAAAAGGTCTTTTATCGTCTCTATCTCCCTTCACAAATGGTCCTTTCGTAAAACGCTTAGGTCTTTCTGAGCCTGCATCGAATGAACGGCTTTCTCCAAAAGGTCTTGAGCTTGGTTTGTTAAATGATCTATCTGCTCCCTCTCTTTTTTCAAATGGTTTTGAGAATCTTTTCGGTCTGTCGGAAGATGAATCATCTCTTTTGCCGTAGGGTCTTTTCTCACCTCCCTCTGAATTGCCAAATCGGCTAGGCTTGGTAGCTCCAAAACTTTTAGGTTTTTCGTCTCTGCTTCCAAATGATTTTTTAGGGCGTTCGGAATCAAAACGTTTTTCATCTCGTTTTCTGTTGCGGAAAGAATTTTCTGCATCGGTTCTCTTTCCGAATGATGTTTTCCCTTTGCGGGAAGATTTTTCTGGTTTGGCCATAAGTAATAATGATTCAATTAGCCAATGTACGGATTGACCAATGGTGTTTGTTAAAGTTAAGAAGTAGTAATGTCATTGGCTAATGGCTGCACTAGCCTGAAAAAAATTAGTTCTCTGGAGTTTCTCCAATGGTATTCACTTCACTGGTAAAATCTTTTGGAGTTGGCAGTTCTGTTATGTCGTTGATGCCGAAGTATTCCATAAACTTTGGGCTTGTTCCGTATAGTATTGGGCGGCCAATTGTTTCTGCTTTACCTTGTATTTCAATCAGCCCCTTATCCAATAGTTTTTGCATAGCGTAATCACAATTTACACCACGTATATTTTCAACTTCTGTTTTAGAGAGCGGCTGCTTGTAGGCAATAATCGATAATGTTTCCATGGCCGAAGTAGACAATCTTTTTTTAGATTGTTGCTTCAACATAATTCCAATACTCGCTTGGTATGCAGGCTTAGTTAAAAATTGATAGCCACCTGCTGCTTTATAAAGTTGAAAGGCAAATTCATCGTTCGTAAATTTTGCTTCCAATTTCGCAATGGCTCCTTCAATATCTGCCTCTGGCACCTCGGCATTAAACATTTCTGAAAGGCACGCTTTCAAGTCAGCAATTTTAGTAGCCGTAGGTGAGCAAAATATTAATGCTTCAATATGATTTTGTAGAAAGTCCATTCTTTAATTTACGAAATACGATTTATAAGCTATTGATCAATCTTGCCTCATCATTTTTGCTTCGATTGACTGCGTAGTATGCGGCACAGCAATCAATCTTTCTTTAGAAATCAATTTGCCTGTTACAGAACAAATGCCATAGGTTCCGTTTTTAATGCGAACCAATGCATTTTCTAAATTGGTAATATATTTTAACTGGCGGGCAGCTAACTGGCTAAGATTTTCTTTCTCTGCAGTTTCAGCGCCATCTTCTAATACTTTTGTGTTCCCACCCGAAGTACTGTCTGTTCCCGCATCGTTGGTGCGGGTAAGGGTATCTTTCAAAACTTTAAATTCTCCTTTCGCCTTGTCTAACTTAGCAATGATCATCACTTCAAATTCTTTCAGCTCATCATCGCTATAACGTGTTTTGTCATCGCTATTAGAAGCTGATTTAGTTTGGGGGTGTGCAATAGGGCGCTGGCTGATGATGGGGAAAATATTCAGTTGAGAAGGAGATAATTTTAGAGGAGCCGCTGCTGGCTTATGCGCTCTTACCTCTTCAGGATTATTAATTTTTTTTGCGGCCTTTTCTACTGGCTGTTTTTTAACTACCGCTACTTTCTCTTTCTTGGGTACCTCTTTTATTTTTTTCTCCTTTACGGGAGCAGCCTTGGCAACAACTTTTTTAGCCACTTTTTTAACAGAGGCAACCTTCTTTGCAGAAGCAGTCTTCTTAGCGGATGCTTTTGGTGCTGGTTTTGCCTTCGCAGCCTTCTTGGCTTTCGCAGCAGGCTTTGCCTTTGGTGCCGACTTCTTTGCAGGTTTAGTTATTTTTTTCTTGGTTGTTTTGGCCATAAGAAAGTCCTTTAAGTCAAGGGTTTAAAAAAGAATGGGCAAAAATACGGGCTAGGTTGTGAAACAAAAAATCTAATAGAATTAATTCCCGCCAGCTAGTACAATTCTTTCGCGATAGGTTTTGACGATGCCCGTTAGATCAAAAACCTCAAACCAGACCAAATAATACCCTAAACGTGCCTGATTGCCATCATCTCGGTCGCCATCCCATCGCAAAAAGCCTTCAAAGCCTAGTGTTTCGTTTACGGCCAACGTTTTAATAAGTCTGCCCTGTGTGTCAAGAATTTTCACATTGGCAATAAATCCGGGTTGGTCAAACCGGTAGTTGATCTTAGAAAAATCGAGGCCGAGCCTTTGAGGCGAAAATATTTCGGGTTCTACAAATACGGGCTTGTGAGCAGGCACAGATTCTGGCCGAGAGTTGGAATTCAGATACCCAGGCGTTGCAAATCCAGCCATTGACGATGCAGACTTCCAATTTGAGGGCTCGTTACTGCTCTGAGCCACAGAAATACGCTCGAGAGAAACACCCTCTTTATCCTTTAAAAGTGGTGAATGAAGACTAGCTGAATATTCGAAATAGTCAATAATTTTTTGCTGATTGCTAACCAACGCAACGGAGCCTGCGTCATCATTAAAAGAAGGCAATGGCATCTGATAAAAATTCTTCTGCTCGCCACTTAAATATTGAGTTTTAAGAGCAAATGTGTCTGAAGTAAATGCAATAAAAGAAGATGGCTTAATAATGAGATCACCAGAAATCAATTTCAGATCTTTGAATTGTTTATTCTCAACATTAGAAATGCCAAAATTTTTAAGGTTAATATATTTAGAAGATTTATTAAACACCTCTACAAAATCCACCCCCGAAGGGCGAGGATTAAATAATATTTCATTAATGATAATATCTAAACTATCTGCTGGCTCGGGAAGAGCAAACTGTAGTTGATTGAATGCTGATTGAATTAAGTTACCCGCACAATCTCGCAAATTCATAACCTGAACTGAATATAGCTGCCGAGTTACTAACGATTGATTTAATTCGATTTTAATTTCTGTGAGTGCCTGATTATTAAAATAGAATTTTGAAATCAAGAGTGTAGGGGAAATTTCAAAGGAAACGCTCCCCAGCGGTTGCTCAAGTTTTTCATCAAACCCAAGAACTAACTGATTAGGTTGAGCAACAATGGTTATTAATTTCGGACCAGAAAGATCTGGCTTATTAGCGGCTACAGAATTCTGTTTCCCTGGAGTTCCTCCCTTAGTGTCATTTGACGCAATCCAATTATTAGCCTCTCCGCAACTATTTTCAGTATCAATTAATTCTAATGACCACCCTCCATTTTGTTTGTCTTCATCTTGGTACCAAGTCAATTGATATTTAACGGAGTCAATAGTTTGGGTAGTACTGAGTGTTAATGCGTCTCCATCATTGTTTAAAGTTGGAAAATTGGTAAGACCAATCACATTCTTAAACGATGCAAATTTTGAAATGGAAGCAGCAGCAGTAACAATCCAGTACTCATTCGGTAAAATAATTTGAGAAGTGAAGATGCCAGTAGAGCTTCCATCCGATAATTTCCAGTTTGCTAAATCAATCGCATTTTTACTTCGATTGAATACTTCGATAAATTCGGCATCGGGTAACCCAATTTGCGGAGAAGGATCAGCAAAAATTTCTGTTATGATAATATCCTTTTTGACAGTAGGCACTGCTTGAAAAAATAAAAAATTTTGATTGATACGGCTCATAGCATTTCCCAATAAATCTTTAATCCCCGAAAGGGTAAGTTGATTTTGAATGCCGTTGGCAAATGATTTTGTGAAGGTCAACCGTACTGTTTTTTTATCGGGTTGTAAGACCGCTGTCGCGGGATTACCCAATGTATTGTTAGCAGAATAGTTTGAAACAAGCTGAGAAGAAGTTGGGTCTAGATTTTCATTGAACAGCAAATCAAGTTCGGTGTAAGAAATTACCGATATAGAATTTAGAACGGGCGGAGCAGTATCTAAAATAATATTACCCACGTAAAAATCATCAAAGAAATGCTTGTTGAAAAAGCTTGCAGTTGACTGGGTTATTCGAATCCCGAAAAACGAACTTGTACTGAATGAATTGTCCGATACTGTTCCCTCGGTAACGTACGTATTTCCTGTTCCCGAAACATCTCGCTGCAAGGCCCACAGTCCGTTAAAATCTCGAGTGATTTTAATTTTCAATTTATTATTAGACGTGTTGGTAATGCCATCTATTCCATTAATCAAAATGGCAGCAACACCTGTAGTACTCTTATATAAACTTATTTCATCTGGCGTGCCCCCGATCCGTACAAAATATCCGTTAGCGTTTGCCATATTCGCTGCAGAAGATGTCAAGTAAATATCTACGAAGTTGGCACTCGATGTATTGAATTGAAGATTTACATAAAATTCCCATTGAGCATTTATCGCTTGTGCGGATGGTGTGCTAATTGAAAAGGTGGAACTAGCTACTGCTGAATTCGATCTGAGCTGACTATTTGCTACCAACCAATTGGTAGGTAGGTCTGGTGTCCATATTGGATTGTTAGTAAAATCGCCATCGGAAAAGTCATCAACCAATTGCCCGCTACAAACGAGTGCAGAAAAAAACACAAAACCTATTGTAGCAAATAACTTCATCGTAAATCAAAAATAGTATTTTTGTTATTCTTAAAAATTTATAAAGCTAACAAAATGAAAATTGCAGTAGTGGGAGCCACGGGCTTAGTAGGTCAAGAAATATTAAAGGTACTGGAAGAGCGCCAAGTTGAATTTGATGAATTGTATTTGGTGGCTTCTGCCAAATCGGTAGGGCAAAAGATAAAGTTTAAGGGAAGTGATTATACGATTATAGGTATGGAACAAGCCGTTGCACTAGCAGCTGACTTTGCAATTTTTTCTGCAGGCGGAAATACATCTTTGGAGTGGGCTCCGAAATTTGCAGAGAAAGGAACGGTAGTTATTGATAATTCCTCGGCCTGGAGAATGGATCCAACCAAAAAATTAATCGTACCCGAAATCAACGGAAATGCAATTGAGCCGGGAGATAAGATTATTGCTAACCCAAATTGCTCTACCATTCAAATGGTGTTGGCCCTAGCTCCGCTTCATACCAAATATAAAATCAAACGCATTGTAGTTTCTACCTATCAATCTGTTACGGGCACCGGCAAAGACGCAGTGCAACAAATGATGGAAGAACGTCAAGGCATTACCAACGGCATGAAAGTTTATCCGCATAAAATTGACATGAATGCGTTGCCACATATCGACTCGTTTATGGATAACGGTTACACCAAAGAAGAAATGAAGATGGTGCATGAGACGCGTAAAATTTTAAACGATCAAACCATTGGTGTAACCAGTACCACGGTTAGAATACCTACCATTGGAGGCCACTCTGAAGCCGTGAATGTGGAGTTTTATTCTGATTTCGATTTGAAGGATGTTCGTAACATTTTGGAAGACGCCCCTGGTGTGATTGTGCAAGACGATGTAAAAAACAACGTTTACCCAATGCCCATTACCTCACACGGCAAAGATGAGGTGTTTGTAGGCCGTTTGCGCAGAGATGAATCTCAACCAAATACATTAAACATGTGGATAGTGTCTGACAATTTGCGTAAAGGAGCTGCCACCAACGCAGTGCAGATTGCCGAATTTTTGATTGAAAAGAGCGTGGTTAGCTAATAAGTATTCTTACAGAAAAGATAAAGGGTGTACTTACTAATTAGTATACCCTTTTTTTATTACCTTCAACGTATGAAAGCACTATATGTAATAGTCGTTGCCTGCATTTTACTCTCTTGCAAAAAAGATGAGCCCTCACTTCAAGCTACATTTCTTGATTTACCAGAACATCCTGCTAACTACTTTGGTTTTGTAGGAATCAACAATAATCTTCCTGAGCTAGGAAAGGTATTATTCTATGATAAATCTCTTTCGGTTAATAACTCCGTTTCGTGTGGCTCTTGTCACAAACAGGTTTATGGATTTGCCGATAATACAGCCTTAAGTCATGGGTTTGATAATCAACTTACCGCAAGAAATTCTATGCCCATCCAAAATTTGAATTTTGGATTAGCAGTGGACGTCAATAATGGCATTACTTTGGTTCCCTCATCTCAAAAATTATTTTGGGATGGGCGAGAGCATGATTTAAACATTATGGTGCTTAGACCCATTCTCAATCATATAGAAATGGGAATTAGTGATACTGAAGAGCTAGCTAAAAAACTTAAATCAATTCCATATTATAAACCGCTGTTCAAAAAAGCTTTTGATTCAGACGAAATAACAGCACAAAAAATATCTGAGGCGCTAGCGTGGTTTTTGAGGAGCATCACCTCTCGAAACACAAAACTTGATAAAAGTTTTTTCGGAAGTGGAGCCCAACTTTCAGCTCTTGAATTGAATGGAAAAAGACTTTTTGTAGAGAAGTATAACTGCAATTCATGTCATAGAGTGGAAGATCCTAATGGGTATGCCTTTATTGGTGGAGGCTTCTCTAACATCGGATTAAATGAAATTTATACTGACGAAGGATTAGCTAAAGTAACACATAACTCAAATGATGTTGGCAAGTTTAAGATTCCATCACTTCGTAATGTTGCATTAACTGCACCGTATATGCATGATGGAAGATTTGAAACCCTAGATGAAGTGATCGATCACTACAGCAATAGCATTGCCTCTCACCCAAATCTTGATCTCAGATTAAGGAATGCCAATGGCCAGGTAAGAAGAATGGATATTTCAGAATCAGAGAAAAATGCCATCATTGCCTTCTTAAATACCTTAACAGATTTTCAGGTGGTAACTGATCCGAAATTTGCAAGCCCATTCAAAACCAAGTAATGAAGAACTTTATTTTTATTATCGTACTCCTCTGTTTTTCTACGTTTTGTTTTTCGCAAGTTGATTCTATAAAAACCAAAAAGTACACTAAGTACTTGGGCGTTCAGGCAAATCAATTAATAAGACAGATTCTGAACTTCACCAACTCGACATCATCTATCGATAATCCTTACCTAATCTCTTATGCGGCTAACTCTAACAAAACCGGTGTGGGTTTTACAGCAGGTTTAGGTTTTCAGGTAAATCAAACCACAGATGGAGATCCATCGAACAAAAGAGAAACTAAAATCAATAATCTCTCTGCCAGAATTGGAGTTGAAAAAAAATCTACCTTAGGAAAAAAATGGTTAGTGAGCTGGGGGTTTGACATTACCCACGATGATTTTAAAAACGAGACTACCATAACACAAGTTTTTGACCCCAATAATCCTTCTTCAAGATCGTTATCTAACACTACTAATAGCACATCCTCCTGGGGATTTGGTCCACGGTTCACGTTAAATTTTCTAATTAGTAATAGAATTGTACTCGGCACAGAATCAAATTATTATTATAGATCTGGCTCCATCTCTACCGCAAATAATACAACAAATACTTTTCCCAATGGCCAAGGTGGATTCACAACCCAAACAACAAAAGCCGACTCATCAAGTGATTTCACCAAATTTCAATTTTCGGTACCCGCGGTAATTTATGTGATGATAAAATTTTAGAAGATTGCCGTTAGCCTATAATAATCACTCATCGGTATTCTAAAGTTCTCGCGATCTTCTTCTGTAGAGAACACATGAACATACTTTCCTTTTAGCAGAACTTTCAAAGAATCTTGTTGTTGAATAGCTTCGTAAATGCAACTGCCGAACTCAAGCATTTTTTCTTTTCCTCTGTCTTTTAAAATGATTGTATCGCTATCTGCTGTTGCGTGATTAATTCTGACAGACAGAAATGGCACTTCACTCAAATCATCACTTGTTTCAATCAGTAAGTACGCTTCGTCCTTTATCCAATTGATTACAACTACCGGGTTTATATAAGTTCCTTCGGTGGTTCGATCTCCAAACCGATAGGCCTGCCACTTTCCATCTGGGCTATATCGATCATAATAAATTTGTCGCACGTTTCTAAAAAAGAGACTGGCATCGACACCTACTTTAAATTTGAATTTCTCTCGATTAACTTTCTTGTCGCTATCCAATTTGCAGGAAGCTATTGCCAGTAGGGCAAAAAAGACCAGAAATTTTCTAATTGGTACTGACATGTGTCGTTTGCTGAACCGCAAAATAGCCTTTAACTTGCGTGAAAATTAAAAAAACAGTTATGGAAATTTTGAAGAAATTCTGGTGGGTTGGCGCATTGGCCATTTTAGTTCTATGGACTATCAGTAAATATAATGGCATCGCGGCCAAAGATCAGGAAGTAAAAAGAACATGGGGAGATGTAGAATCTGATTATCAAAGAAGATCAGATTTGATTCCGAACTTGGTAAATACAGTAAAGGGCTATGCAAATTTTGAGCAGAAAACATTAACAGATGTAATTCAAGCGCGTGCAAGTGCAACTCAAATGAAGATCGACCCTACTAACTTGACTCCTGAAAAATTAGAACAATTTCAACAAGCGCAAAGCGGCATAAGCTCTGCCTTAGGTAGGTTGTTAGTGGTATCTGAAAACTATCCGGATTTAAAAGCCAATCAAAACTTCCTTGATTTGCAAGCGCAGTTAGAAGGTACTGAAAATAGAATATCTGTATCGCGCAAGCGCTTTAATGAAGCCGTGCAGGGATTCAACACGGCTATTGTTGGTTTTCCTGGTAACCTAGTTGCCAAGCTTGGCGGGTTTATAGAAAAAGGCTTTTTCAAAGCAGCTGAGGGTTCTGATAAAGCTCCAGAAGTGAAATTTTAAACTAAACTAAACTAAACTAACATGAAACTAAAAACATTAATCATTCTCGCCATCTTATCAGTCGGATGCTCACTGTCATCCAAAACTTATGCTCAGTTTTCTGTAGGAGCAGAATTAGGGTTGCCCATTGGAAACTTTTCTGACATAGCCGGAGCGGGCTTTGGTGGTTCGTTACGTTATGAAGCTGGTATAAGTGACAAATTAAATTGGACGGGCTCGATCGGATACTTATCGTTTAGCGGAAAAAATTTCACGGCTGGCAACGTGACAATCCCTTTCGGAAATTCTTCTATCGTACCATTAGTAGGTGGTATTAAGTATTATTTTTCTGAAGCCAATAATGGCTTTTATGGCTCGGCTGATCTTGGATTAAACTTCATTTCTTATTATGTATACACCTATAATAGTGGCAACGGAGGAGGTTATAATACCTCTACAGCAAGCACATCACGTGTTGGCTTTGCGCCTGGAATAGGTTACAGAACCGGTAACTGGGATTTTTCTGGGAAATTTAATATAATCAGCGACCTAAATTATTTTGGTGTACGAGTGGGATATCTTTTTGGAGGCAAGTAATTTCTAAGATATAGAACCCAATTTTTATTGAGCTATTTTAGGGGCATATCTAAAATTTCTCTTTTGGAGAAATCTGAATGCGAGGTTGAAAGAACCGAATAAGATTTATCAGTGCTGCAATCCAATAGATTACTCACCCCCCGCCTCTACAGAGCGGTCGGGGGTGAGTTTTAAATCTCAGTTGGAGAAGGAAAAGTGAGAGGCAATAAAATGAGGATTGTAGAGTTCCACCTAACTATTTCAAAGGCTTATTCAAATAATCAACGGCTACGTTAAGCATAGCTTTTAAGCCTGTTAACATTCCACTCTCATCAATATAAAAGTCAGGAGTATGATGAGCGGATGTTTTAGACGGATCAGCATTTAACGGCATTCCCCCAACAAAGAAAAAGAAGCCAGGCACTTTTTGAGCGAAGAAAGAAAAATCTTCTGCACCTGTCACAGCGGGAATTAACTTTACATGATCTTTGCCTGCAACACGTTCTAGCGTTGGCAGTGCCCACGCAGTCAATTTAGGATCATTGTAGGTAACAGGGTATCCTTTTATAATTTCAACTTCTGCCTTCGCGCCCATTCCTTTCGCTGTATTTTCGGCTATACTTCTGATGCTTTCATGCACTTGCTCTTGCATTTTATTATCTAGTGTGCGAATGGTTCCGGCCATCTCAACTGACTCAGGAATAATATTATTACGTACACCGCCATTAATTTTTCCGATAGTAACAACAGCAGCAGCATTGGTTATTTCTAATTTTCTACTCACAATAGTTTGCAGTGCATTGATGATTTGAGCGGATACAACAATCGGATCGACACCATTCCACGGAGCTGCCCCGTGTGTTTGCCGGCCAATCACTTTAATATTTAACTGATCTACTGCTGCCATCATTCCTTCTGGCCGATAGGTTAACGTACCTACAGGAGTAAGCGAGCTAATATGCAACCCAAAGGCAGCTTCTACTTTTGGATTATCCAACGCTCCTTCTTTAATCATTAGCGCAGCACCACCTTCCTCTCCGGCAGGAGCACCTTCTTCCGCAGGTTGAAATAAGAATACGATCGTTCCTTTTAACTCTGATTTCATTTTAGTCAGGATTTCTGCTACACCCATCAATATGGCAATGTGGGTATCATGCCCACAAGCATGCATCACGCCAACGGACTGACCTAAGTATTCACTTTTTTCTTTTGATGCGAATGCAAGTGCATTTCGTTCTATTACCGGTAGCCCATCAATATCTGCGCGAAGCGCAATGGTTGGCCCAGGTTTTCCAGTTCTAAGAATACCAATTGCTCCGGTTTTAGCTACCGGATATTTCACTTCAAGCCCTAGAGATTTTAAATACTCTGCAATTTTTGCTCCGGTCTTAAACTCTCTATTCGATAGCTCAGGAAATTGATGAAATTGTCTGCGCCACTCAATTACTTTAGCCTCCATTTCTTTTGCTTGTTGATCAAGCTTGGCAGATACCTTCGGATTAGTTTGTGCAGGTACAATAAGTGTACTGCTGATGACTAGGATAGTACAGCTTAGTAAATGATTGAATTTTCTCATTTTATATTTAGTTTAAAAAATAGAATAAAAACAGGCGCAACTTAACTTAAAACTACTTCAACTTAACGGCTATCCACATATAGGCAGGAGTCATGATAGGATTATACTGACTATAGCTTGTTTGACCAAAGCCGCGGGCAGAGGTTTGTTGATTGCCGGCAGGAGGCGAAGTTGAATTGTTTGCCAAATTTGGTTTACCGGTTTCGATCGTTACTCCAAGAATAGGAGTAGAAGATTTATTTATCTTAAATGCCTTGAAAGGAATTTTTGCTTCGTAAATATAAGAGCCATCTTCACTCGCTACTATTAATACCTCAATCCCATTCATTAGCCCAAGTCTACTTGAAACAATATTGTCTTTTGCTAAGCCAATCAATTCCAAAATTTCAACTTCATCAAGCAGTTGTTTTTTAGCGATCACTTTAGATGCAGCATCTTGAGGAAGTGGTTCTGGTGCCTTTTTTAGCTGACGAGCATCTTTACCTACCGGATATTTTAAGCCAACACGTCCCTTCTTTTTACCTTCTGCATTCAACTTTAAATTCAGACCAAACAAAGCTATTTTTTGCTGAGTAAGATCGTCAGAAATTTTAATTCGGAAGTAAAGGTTAGTTTCATCATTGCCAATATTGTAAAGAAACTTTCCATCCTGATCCAATAACCAATCAACAGCCCATTCGCTAGGGTCAGCATCAATAATGATTGGACTAATAGGAACATAGCCTTCTCTCGCATCTTTCTGAGAAAAAGCATGAATACTAAATAAGCCAAGAAAGAAAAATAGAGAAATGGATTTCATTTAATCGTATAGTTTTAGTGCAAGGTAATGGTTTGGAAAATAAGATCGTAAACAACTTATTCGTTGAAGAAAACGGTTTCAGAGATTTTAATTACCTTCACTCCACCTAAAAAAATAACAAATTATGAGAGCATTGATTGTAGTATTTATTGGGCTTACATTCTTGCAAGCATGCACGCCAAAGGAAAAAACGTTGAGTGAATTGAATCCTGCCGCAGAAGGTTTTGATTTGGCAAATTCCGATCCTGCTGCCATTCAGTTGGCAGATAGTATTATGGCAGCAATAGGAGGAAGAGAAAATTGGGATAAAACCCGCTTCATTTCTTGGAATTTTTTCGGGCGTAGAGATTTAGTATGGGATAAGCAGACGGGCCGTGTGAGAATAGAATCTCCTGGCGACAGTTCAGTTTATTTAGTTAACATAAATACAGGCGAAGGTCGTGTGAAATTTCATGGAGTTGAACTAACAGAAGCAGATACGTTAAAAAAGATGTTAGAGAAAGCCAAAGGCATTTGGGTAAACGATTCATATTGGTTAACCATGCCATTTAAATTGAAAGACACTGGCGTTACTTTAAAGTATTTAGGTGAAGATACGCTGAAGAACGAACGCTATAATATTTTACAAATGACCTTTGCAAAGGTGGGCTTTACCCCCGAAAACAAATACAAATTATACGTTGGCATAAAAGATAAGATGATTAAACACTGGGCATATTTTAATGATGCAAAGAAGGACACAGCCAACTTCATTCGCCCGTGGGATAATTATCAGAAATACGGAAATGTTTTGTTATCGGCAGATCGATCCGATAGTGGTGGTCCTAAAAATGTGAAAGTAGAAGAAACAGTTTCAGACAAACTATTTACTGAATTTTAAATCTCCCCTATGCTATTGAACCTTGAGAATATTCCACCCTTCTATAAGAACTACGTAAAACAAATTGATGAAACAGATTTAATACAAGCACTTCGCGTGTCGGGTCATCGAATGTTAGAAACGGTTCACGGCATTCCAGAATCAAAAGCAGACTACCGATATGCCGATGGTAAGTGGAGTGTGCGAGAATTGCTATGCCACATAATTGATGCTGAACGAATTTTCGCGTATCGCGCGCTACGCTTCGCGCGAAATGATAAAACCCCTTTGTCAGGCTTCGAAGAAAATGATTATGCACCGCAGGCAAATGCGCAAGGAAGAAGTTTAAAAAAAATTGCAGACGACATGGCGCACTTGAGAGTATCGACCATCGATTTATTTGAAGGGTTTACTCCCGAGATGCTGACGCGTAAGGGAACGGCCAATAAAAATGAATTATCTGTGATTGGTCTCGCATTTATTATAGCAGGCCACGAAACACACCATCGCCATATTTTAACCGAGCGATACCTGACCGATAAAAAATAATGGTTAGGTTGCTTTGGGTAGGATTGGCAGGGCTGATCATAAGCTGTTCACCTAAGTCCAGCGTTATAAAAAGCTTGCGAGAAACAGAGAAGAACTTTAAAGATCATACAGGTTTTGCTTTATATGATCCGGTAAAGAAACAAAACCTGATTGAGTTTAATGCTGAAAAATATTTTACCCCCGCCAGCAACACTAAAATTTTTACGTTTTACACCGCTCTTAATTTATTGGGCGATTCTGTTGCCTCGCTAAAATATGAGCAACGAAACGATTCTCTCATTTTTTGGGGAATGGGCGATCCTTCATTTTTGTATGACAATGTTCATCAGAATCAAAAAACAATTAATTTTTTAAAAGGGCGACCAGAAAAACTTTTTTTTGCGTCAATCAATTTTTGTACTGAAGCATTAGGTGCAGGTTGGTCTTGGGATGATTACCCGTATTATTATTCTGCCGAACGATCTCCCCTTCCTATTTATGGAAATCTGATCGAGATAAAAAAATCATCTTTGTCAATACTTAATGTTACACCAAAGTATTTTTCTTCTTCTTTAACTAGTTCGCTGCAATTGCACGAGGAAGAAGAAATTATAAGAGGCGTAGACTCCAATCAACTCACTTATTATAATGGTAAAAAATTAAAAAATGAGTGGGCAATTCCATTTCATACTACTAACGAAGTGGTCGCAAATTTACTAAGCGATACGCTAAAGCGACCAGTTTTATTAATTCAAAAACCAATGCCGCGCAGGGCAACAACATTAAAAAGCATACCCATTGATAGTTTGTTAAAAGTGATGATGGTGGAGAGCGATAATTTTATTGCAGAACAATTACTGCTGCAATGCGCGGCTATTTTAAGCGATACATTAAAACCAGAAATTGCCATTGAGTATAGCAAAAAAAATCTATTGGTCGATTTGCCAGATAAGATTCAATGGGTAGATGGCTCAGGCCTTTCTCGATTTAACTTATTTACCCCTCGCTCTATCGTAACTCTTTGGGACAAGATTTATTCAACAGTTCCACGTGAGCGACTCTTTAAACTGCTTGCAGTGGGTGGAAGAAGCGGCACTATTAAAAATTGGTATAGAGCAGATGTTCCTTATATCTATGGTAAAACAGGATCGTTAAGTAATAACCATTGTCTGAGCGGATTTATTATAACCAAAAGTGGCAAGACTCTTATTTTTAGTATGATGAGTAATAACTTTGTCTCTTCTTCTACAGAATTGAGAAGACAGATGGAGAGAATTTTAAAAAATGTTTATGAAAAATATTAATGCTGATATTTTTGGCCTCAGGCCTCAAGCAAATCGCAAATCGCAAATCGCATTTTACTTCAAAGCACTTGCAGTTTGTGGCCTGCAGTTAGCGGCCTTATTCGTATCAATATCTTCTCCCGCCCAAACGCGCGACAGTCTGGATATTAAAATTGGTCAGATGATTTTAATGGGCATTCCGTATGCAAAAGTAGATACTCTTATTTTAGAAGAAGTACGCAAAGGCAATATTGGTTCTATTATTTTATTCGAAAAAAATATTCCCAAAAAACCCAACGCTTTCGCTGATTTAAAAAAAATTATTTGGGCCTATCAACAAGCGGCACCTTTTCCAATTTTTGTTTCTATCGATCAGGAGGGTGGTAAAGTAAATCGTTTGAAAGAGAAGTATGGCTTTACGCGATCGATAACAGCCGAAGCCACGGGCAAATCAAAAACGTTAGACTCCGCACGATTTTATGGAGAAGCCACAGCTGCCACGTTGGCTGGCTTGGGGTTTAATGTAAACTTTGCGCCCTGCGTAGATGTAGCCGTTGAAAAAACAAATCCCGTAATTGTTACCAAGGGTCGTGCCTATTCGGCTAATGAAGACTCCGTTGCCATGATGGCGGCAGAATTTATTAAGCAACACCGCAAGTTTGGAGTTGCCACCGTTCTTAAACATTTTCCCGGCCACGGAAGCTCTACCACCGATTCGCATTTTGGTATTGCAGATGTTACCAAATCATGGACACCGCGCGAATTAAAACCCTATCAGCTTTTGTTAGACTCCGGATATGTTGATGCAGTGATGAGTTGTCATATCGTGAATAAAGAACTAGATAAATCGGGTAAGCCCGGAACCCTTTCAGCTGACATGTTAGATGGCATTCTCAGAAAGAAGATGGAGTATAACGGAGTGGTATTTTCGGACGATATGCAGATGGAAGCCATCTCTAAACAATATGGATTAGAAGAATCGATCAAGCTCGCCATTTTAGCGGGAGTAGATATTTTATGCTTCGCTAATAATGTGCCCGGCAGCCAGAAAATTTCGCCCCAGCGCATTTTTGAAATTATTAAAACGACTGTGGCAAAAGGAGAAATTTCTGCGAATAGAATTGATGAATCGTATCAGCGCATTAAAAAATTAAAAAATAAAATTAATCTTAACGTATCGTCCAGCTTTGAAGCCGAACTGAAAAAATCTCAACTCCGCCAACGCCTTACTGCCATGCAATTAAAAGCTGCGCAAGAAGAAATCAGGTTGCTGCAAGAAAGCGGCAGTAAGAAGAAAAAGAAAAAATCTAAAAAGACGGATAATAAATAGCTTACTATGGAGGAAGAAATAAAATTCACTGAAAAGAAAATTAAAACTCTACCAACGTTTGATTACATTTTTTATCTTGATTGCTTTTGGTTGTTTAATATTTGCCTTTATACAAAGAGCCGAGGCAAAACGGCAAGAGCAATTATCAAATGTTTTGGCTGCTAAGGCACAGCAAAGTGAAATGGAAGCATTGAAGCAAAAAGATATGGCAGAGCAGGCGAGGGAGATGGCGGTGATGCAAAGAATGGAAGCGGAAAAATTTGCTAAACGTATGGAGGAAGCGAGTCAGAAAAAGAAATAATTATAAATGGACTCAGCAGAAATTACCCACCTAAAAAAACGTCTTAGATATTCAAATTTCATTATCGCAGTTTTGATAGTGACCTCTTTAGGTTTTTTCTTTTACGGATTGATTAATAACATTCGAATGAAACAAGAGAGGCAATTAGCCATTGAGTTACAGAGAAGAAGTGAAAAATTAGTTAAAGAAAATATGGAATTGCAGGCACAACTTCAAAGAAATGAACAACTGATTTCTATTGCACGCGATCAGGCTATAATGGCAACAGACCGTTTATTGTTGAATGCTGAGAAGGCGGAAAGCGCACGGCAAAACGCATCAAAAAAATAATGTCGATATACAATATCGTTTCACCTACTGCCGAAGAAATTCCAATTCTAATCAGTGTTCCGCATTGCGGCACTTCTTTTCCTCCAGAATTAAGAGACGAATACAAACCCAATCTGGTTGCCGCACTTGACGATACAGATTGGTTTGTTGATCAGTTGTATGATTTTGCGCCCGCTATCGGGATAACGATGATTACCGCGAATTATAGCCGCTGGGTGATTGATCTCAATCGCGACCCACAAAGCAAACCACTTTATACTGATGGAAGAATCATTACTGCGCTGTGCACTGCCACTACTTTTTTAGGAGAGCCAATCTATCAAGACGAACGAAAAGCAGTGGCATTGACAGAAGTAGAAAGGCGGGTAAAAAAATATTACAACCCTTACCACCAAGCCATACAAGAAAATCTCTCTCGACTGAAAAGTAAATTTGACAAAGTATTATTGTGGGATTGTCATTCTATTCGTCAGCTGGTAACTTCCATCCACAAAGAAAAATTTCCAGACCTTATTTTGGGAGATGCGGATAGAAATTCGGCATCAGCCGAAATTATTTCTATTGCTTTAGATACGCTCAAAAATTCAGACTACTCGTTTAGCCACGATCATCCTTTCAAGGGCGGATATATTACGCGTCATTATGGTAGGCCAGCAGAAAATATTCATGCCTTGCAGTTAGAAATGACTAAGGTTAATTATATGGACGATGCAGAGCAAAATTATCATGCGGCAAGAGCTAAAAAAATGCAATTGGTTTTGGCCAATACATTTGCCAAATTGAATCAGTATTTGAACACCTAAATTCCAACCATTATGAAGAAGCTTTTTTATGGTGCCATAATAATATTATTTATCATTTTTGGATTAACGGCTTATCGCCAAAATGAAAAAGCTCAATTTTATAGACAAGAGAAAAATAAAATGCACGAGGAGTTAGTTAAGCTTCGTAATGAATTGCAATCCGCGAAGCTACAAGTATCTAAACTGAAGCAAGTAATAGAACTTGAAAGAAAAAATTCGCAAGAGATGTTGCAAAATGCGACTAAGAAAAAATAATTAATCATGCGTTTTTTTCGTTTCGATGCACTTCTTCAAAATCAAGAATGGATTTCTCCTGCTTACGTGGGCGTTGATAAAAATGGAATTATCAAGTATTTAAATTCGATTGCTCCGCAGGAATCTATTTCGATAGAGGCAGTGCAAGGATTTGCGTTGCCTGGTTTTCAAAATGCGCATTCGCATGCTTTTCAATATGCGATGACTGGTTTGGCAGAAAATCATGCCAATGGTATTGAAGATAATTTTTGGACATGGCGCGAAGAAATGTATAAGTGCGCGCTCTCTGTCGATCCCGATCAGGCCGAAGCAATCGCAGCTATGTTGTATGCCGAAATGATTCGACATGGTTATACACATGTTGCGGAGTTTCATTACCTACATCACGATAAAGAAGGGAAACCTTATTCGAACTTAGCAGAAATGGGCGAGCGCATGATTAGTGCTGCCAAAACCGCTGGAATAAAAATTACGCTCGTTCCGGTTTTTTATCAAAAGGGAAATTTTGGGCAACCACCACAACCTAGGCAGAAAAGATTTATTTCTTCTACTGTAGATGATTATTTTAGATTGTTAGCAGCCTCGGAAGTAATTGTAAAAAAATCTGAGCACGCATCTCTCGGTTTTAGTGTGCACTCCTTGCGTGCGGTTGAACTTTCGGATATTATTAAAACGTATCAGCAAGGTTCAAAAAATCTTCCCTTTCACTTGCATGTAGCTGAGCAAAAGAAGGAAGTGGATGAATGCTTAGCTTATTGTAATAAAAGACCCATGCAATGGCTGCTAGATAATTTGGATGTGAACGAGCGATTTCACTTAGTGCACGCTACCCATTTAAATGATGATGAGTTAAATCGTTTGACAAAATCAAAAGCAAGTGTTGTGCTTTGCCCTTCTACCGAAGGGAATTTAGGAGATGGCATTTTTAGAATGAAAGAGTATGTAAAGTTCGGTGGGCATTGGTGTGTTGGCACCGATAGCCATGTTGGGCTTAATCCATTTGAAGAATTTAGGATGATTGATTACCGGCAACGGTTGGTTACAAATAAACGCAACACATTTGAAGGAGATGCCGCTCACATAATGGTAAACGAATCGGTAACACAAGGTCGGTTGGCAATGGGAATCCACTCAAAAAATCACTTTGAAGTAGGCAACCCATTTGATTCTTTAGTGGTAAGCTCCACTTCACATTTATTTGCCCATACCTCTACAAAAAATAGAATGGCAACAATTATCTATTCTTCTGATTCCAGCAGAAATGTAGGAACTATTGTTGATGGAAAATGGGTAACAAAAAATCAACATCACCAAAACGGGCATGCTATAAAAGTGGCCTTTTCTAAGGCTATGAAGGAGCTAAAGAACAGGTAGCCTTATACTTTTTGGCTCGGCTGCTGTTACTGAAGGCATTAGTTAATTTATATATTGCATCATGAATCCGTATATTCATTCGCGTCTCTGTTTTACCGCTTTTATTTTTCTTTTAGTAATAGGTCGTTCCGTAGGACAAGATTTAAAAGCTATTCTTGAAAAGGG
Organism: Cytophagales bacterium; assembly: GCA_025359125.1. GTDB lineage: Bacteria > Bacteroidota > Bacteroidia > Cytophagales > Cyclobacteriaceae > ELB16-189. The sequence goes on along the minus strand of JANYHI010000078.1, from coordinate 92,152 downwards.
AGACAAGGCCTACGAAAAAGGAAGTTTTTCTGAAGCTCTGGAAAGCTATTTTGCAGCAGAACAAAAAACGCCCAGCGACCCGAAGATAAAATTTAAAATAGGCACCACCTATCTTTCTGCCGGAGCCGAAGCAAAGGCACTTCCTTATTTGGAGCATGCGTATAAGCAAATGCCTACTGTAGATCCAGACATCGATTATTATCTGGCACTTGCCCTTCAGGCAAATTCTCATTTTACTAGAGCCATCGATCACTTCAAAAAATTTCAAGCTAAGAATAAAAAGTTCAATACTATTTCAAAACATAAAATTGAAGAATGTCAATTCGGTGATTCGCTCATGCGTAATCCTGTGTTGTGTACCATCAAAATTTTAGAGTGGCCCGTTAACTCTCCTTTTCAAGACTATGGCCCCGTGCTGAACCAAGATGAAGATCATTTAATTTTTACTTCGGGCAGAGACAGCCTGCAGGTGGATAAGAAATTTCGCACCTACTTTGAAGATATTTTGAGTACAACAAAAAAAGGTGATGGCTGGGATGTGCCAGAGAAAATTAGCAAAAATGTAAATGACCAATTTCATGATGCGGCCACATACCTTACGCCAAGCGGTAAAACTATTTTTCTTTATTACGAGAGAGGCAACGGAGATATTTATCAGTCAGATTATAATGGAGCAGAGTGGAGCAAGCCAAAATCAATGGGAAAAGAGATCAACACTGTTTCGTGGGAAACATCTGGTTGCTTATCGCCAGACGGAACAAAATTTTACTTTGCCAGCGATCGGCAGGGCGGATACGGAAACTTAGATCTTTATGTGAGTGAAAAACTTTCTACTGGTGCGTGGGGGAAAGCAAAGAACATGGGTAATAAAATTAATTCTCGTGGCAGCGAAGATGCGCCTTTCATGCACCCAGATGGAACATTATACTTTGGCTCTGATGGACATAAGGGATTAGGTGACTTCGATATTTTTAAAAGTGAATTTGTAAACGGAAGCTGGGCAAAACCCACCAATATTGGATACCCAATTAATACACCAAAGTTTGAAAATTATTTTTTCCTTTCCACAGATAAGAAGCGGGCTTACTTCAGTGCCATCCGATCAGAAGGAATTGGCGGTTCTGATATTTGTAAGGTAAATTATTTAGATCCACCACCGCCTCTTCCTGTAGAAAAAGTAGTTGCTGTAAAAGTGGACACCACCAGAGATGCTGATGCCATTGGAGATGAGTTTGTGGATGCGATGATCAGCTTTCAAAAAGATTTGGGGCTTGCCACACAACTTACTGGTAAAATACTCGATCAAGATAAAGGCTTTCCGCTCAAGGCACAAATTGTGCTGGTTGATAATAAGACTAACAAAGTGATTGAACGGGTGTATTCAAATAACACAACGGGTGAATTTAAAATTATCATTCCGCACGGAGGAAATTACGGTATCAATACCTCGGTGAATGGATATCTTTTTAACTCATTAAATTTTGAGGTGCCAGCGTTCTCTGACTATCAGGAAATTGAGACTGCCATTTTCATGCAGAAAGCAGAAGTAGGGTCGAAAGTTGTTTTGCGAAATATTTTCTTTGATCTGGGCAAAGCAGATCTTAAAAATGAATCCATTGGTGAATTAGAAAGCGTGTTGAATTTAATGGAAAGAAATCCGGTGATAAAGCTTCAGATCAATGGACACACCGATAACTCAGGAGATGATGCAACTAATAAAGTTCTTTCATTAAAAAGAGCAGAAGCAGTACTGGCATTTTTATTACAACGTGGGGTAGACAAAATTAGACTACGCGCAGTGGGATTTGGTGAAGAGCGTCCCATTGTTTCTAACGATGACGAAGCGGGTGGACGCGAGGTTAACAGAAGAACAGAGATTGAAGTATTCGAAACGGAGCCCAAAGTAGATAAGTGAGAAAAAAATTAAAGATCAAGCGAAGGTTTGATCGTGAACGAAAATTGCCACAAGAATCTACTAGTAATTTGATTTATGGCACTTGGTTAATAGCAGGTGGAGTCTCTGCAACGATTTATTTTTGTTTCGATATCTTCAAGAGAAAGTTTAATCTCTTAATGGTTGCGGCTTTAATTCTATCGATAATTTCTGCTGTAACTGGCTATTATTTAATCGAAAAAGCGAACCGCGGCCAACGGGATTAATATTGATGCCATTCATCACATAATTTCAAGGATAGTCAAATAGCCAAGTCGTTTATCCCTCTTTTTTTCTTAACTAGGTAATCAAACCTATTTCTATGAAAAATTTATTCTGCCTTGTTGGAATTCTTTTACTGATTTCCTTTTCAACGCATGCGCAAAAAGCAAAATCAAAAACAGAGCCTACCACTCCGGTAGCCACAAATATCGATTTATACAAAGGCATTAAGTGGAGAAATATCGGCCCCTTTCGGGGAGGGCGAGCCAACACTATTGCGGGTGATCTGCAAAACCCAAGTGTATATTATGTGGGCTACACTGGCGGAGGAGTAGCAAAGACGGATGACGGTGGGGCTACTTGGAAAAATATTTCGGATGGATTCTTCAAAGTAGGATCCATTGGAGACATCGCAGTTTGCGAAACTGATCCGAATGTAATTTATGTAGGCACTGGCGAACATGCCGTACGCGGTGTAATGACTTCTTATGGCGATGGCGTTTATAAATCTACCGATGGCGGCAAAACATGGAAGAATGTGGGCCTCGAAAAAACAAGACACATTGCAGACGTAATTGTTCACCCTAATAATCCCGATGTAGTTTATGTAGCTGCGCAAGGTGCAGTGCATGGGCCAAGTGCCGATAGAGGTGTTTACAAATCTATTGATGGTGGCATTACTTGGAAGAAGACTTTATATGTGGATGAAAATACTGGTGCTTCTTCTTTAAGTATAGATTACACCAATCCAAGAATTTTATATGCGGCTACGTGGCAGCACAAGCGCTATCCTTGGAAAGTAGAAAGTGGTGGAACTGGTTGTTCTATCTGGAAATCTACAGATGCAGGGGAAACTTGGAATAAAATAAATGAAGGGTTGCCTAAAGAAATAGGCAAGATAGGCGTGAGTGTTTCGCGGGCTAACCCTAATCGAGTGTTTGCCATAGTAGAAGCAGAAAAATCAAAGGCAGGTTTATATCGATCAGACGATGGCGGAAAGAAATGGACACTGCAATCAACAGACCAAACCATTACCTCTCGCTCTTGGTATTACATGGAAGTTTTTGCCGATCCAATAAATGCAGATGTGGTATATGTACTCAATGCGCCAATGATGCGATCGATAGATGGAGGAAAAACTTTTACCAACATACGAGTTGGCCATGGCGATACGCACGATTTATGGATCAATCCAAAGAACAATCAGAATTTTGCATTGGCAGATGATGGTGGTGGGGAGATTAGCTATAATACAGGCAGAACATTTTCGCCTCTAAACAATCAAGCGACAGCGCAATTTTATAGAGTAATTGCAGATAATCGTTTTCCATACTGGGTGTATGGCGGCCAGCAAGATAACACTTCGGTAGCCACCCCTTCGCGCAACGGAGGCGCAGGCATAACAGATAAAGATTGGATAAACGGCCCTGGTTGCGAAAGCGCATGGATCGCATTTAATGATCTCGCTAATCCAGAGCAGTTATTTGGAGGCTGCTATCAAGGGCAAATTGATGTGCTGGATTTGCGCACAAGCCAAGCAAAAGATTTGCAAGAATATCCTTCCACAAATCTGGCGTATGCGCCTAAGAAAATGAAATACCGATTTAATTGGAATGCCCCGTTGATTAATTCTGCGCACGATGCCAAGACCATGTATCATGCCGGCAATGTTCTTTTTAAAACTACCAATGGTGGCATAAGTTGGGAGGTAATCAGCCCGGACTTAACGCGCAACGATACTACCAAGCAAGATACCAGCGGAGGCCCGATAACAAACGAAGGTGCCGGTGGCGAAAACTATAATACCATTTATTATGTGATTGAATCGCCACACGAGGTTGGTGTGATTTACACTGGCAGCGATTGTGGATTGGTTTACCTAACAAAGGATGGCGGGAAAAATTGGAGCAATGTTACTCCAGCGGGTTTGCCCGAAGGCATGATTCATTCTATTGAAGTATCGCCACACGATAAAGGAACGATTTATATTTCTGCTTCACGTTATAAGTTTAACGATTACAGCAACATGACTTACAAATCTACCGACTACGGCAAGTCATGGACAAAAATTGGAAGCGGTGTGGAACCAGATGATTTTATTAAAGTAATTCGCGAAGACAAAAAAGTTAAAGATCTTTTGTATGCCGGAGCAGAAAGAGGATTTTATGTTTCTTATAATGGAGGAACGACTTTTAGTAAACTTCAACTTAACCTTCCTATTGTTGCGGTTACAGATTTAACTATTCGCGATAATGACTTAGTGGCAGCTACCGCGGGTCGGTCGTTTTGGATTTTAGATGATCTTGGAGCAATTCAGCAATCGAAAGGAAAAATAGAATCAGCGTTAAAAATATTTACACCTAAACCAACTTATCGGCTATCCTCTACAACTATCCCAGACTATTTTGGAGACATTCCTGGTCTGGGTCGAAATCCGGCCAACGGAGTATTGTTGGATTATTATTTTAAAGAGAAAGCAGATACCATAAAAGTGACACTGGATATTTTAGATACCAGCGGAAAAATCATTCGCTCGTACACTAACAAAAAAGATGAAAGCTTTAAGCCCTACCCGGGCGGCCCGCCAGCTAAGCAAGTTATTCCTGCAGAGTCAGGTGTAAACCGATTTGCGTGGGATTTTAGAACAGAAGCACTAAGTGGCGTGCAAGGTGTTTTTGTGTATGGCGATTATCAGGGCTATCGTGTAGCCCCCGGAAAATACAAAGCGAGGATTACGCACAAAGGACAAATTTCTGAAACTGATTTAGAAATTATCTCCGATCCAAAAGTTACGGCTACCACTGCAGAGTGGAGTGCTCAACAAGAATTTCTAAAGCAAGCTGGCGATCAATTTGAAGAAGTTCACAAATCGGTAAATAAAATGCGTCAGGTTAAAAAGCAGATTGAAACCTATAATGAATCGCTGAAAGATAATGCCAATGCAAAAGAAATTGTAAACACCGGAAAAGAATTAATTAAAAAAATTGAAAAGTGGGAGGGCAATTTGATTGAGCCAAGAAGCAAAAATTTTCAAGATGTAATTAATTTTCCAAATAAGCTTAACTCAGAATTTTTACAATTACGTAATGTAGCCGATACACACGATCCTCGTTTAACAAAAGGAGTTCAAGACAGATCGCACGATGTGCAAGCAGACTGGGGAAAATATAAACAGCAATTGCAAATCTTGATTAATACAGATGTTAATCGGTATAATAAATTATTTAGAGATAAAAATATGCCGGCTTTAATTACTGACACAAAAGAAATAACAATCAATAATTAATTGCTTAAAAAATATTTTTTAAAAATAGAACCCGGAATTAATTCCGGGTTTTTTATTGGTTTAAAATGAAAAGAGGAAATGGACAATCATAAAGCTACCTTTGCTTTATGCAACAAGAAGTATCAACTAAGAATAAGGAGTTTTTAAAGAACCTAGGAATTACAGAGTTCAACGAAGTACAATCGGCAGTTATTGAAAAAGCAAAGTCATCTGCTAATTTAATGTTGCTGGCGCCCACTGGCTCTGGCAAAACACTTGCGTTCTTAATTCCACTTGCAAATGGTTTAAAGCAAAACACAAGCGGAGTGCAATCGCTAATTATTGCGCCTTCGCGCGAACTATCGTTACAGATAGAACAAGTATTTAGATCAATGAAAACTTCTTTTAGGGTGACTTGCTGTTATGGCGGCCACTCTACTAAAGTTGAGCAAAATAGCCTAAGCGAAAACCCGGAAGTGGTAATTGGCACACCCGGCAGATTGGCTGATCACTTTTTAAGAAAATCTTTTGACGCTAAGACTATTCATACTGTTGTTTTAGATGAGTTCGATAAATCTTTACAAATGGGATTTCATAGAGAGTTAGAATCAATATTTAAATCACTCTCAGGAAAACAAAGACATCTATTAACTTCTGCTACACAATTGGATAAGTGGCCAGAGTTTTTGCCGTTCACTAAACCAGATACGCTCAATTATTTAAAAGACGAAGCAGCTTCAAAATTAAAACTGAAACTCGTTCGCACGAATACGACTGATAAAGTAGAAACGCTTACAAGACTTGTTGCCGGCTTTAATCAAGAGGTCTGTTTGGTTTTTTGTAACCATCGCGATGCAGTAGAAAGAATCAGTGGATTGTTGAAGCAAAATAATTTAGAACATGGGATTTTGCACGGAGCCATGGAACAAATCGATCGCGAGAAAAACTTAATAAAATTTAGAGGCGGAGCCCACAATGTTTTAATCGCCACCGATCTTGCTTCGCGCGGATTGGATATCCCTGAAATAAAACATATTGTACATTATCAACTTCCGCCACAAGAAGAATCGTTTATTCACCGCAACGGACGCACCGCTCGCATGCACGCAACGGGTAAAGCGTATTTGGTATTGGCATTAGACGAAGCACTCCCAGAATATATTGATAAAGAGATTGAAGAGATAAAAGTACCCAGTAAACTTCAACTGCCACCACTACCACAATTTGTTTGCTTGTACATCAGCGCAGGCAAAAAAGACAAAATAAGTAAAGGAGATATTGTTGGATTGCTTACCAAGAAAGGAGAATTAAAAAGTGAATCGATTGGTTTGATTACGCTTCTTGATTTCTCGAGTTATGTTTCAGTAAAACGCTCGGTTGTACCGAAACTTTTAGAAGGGATTAAAAATGAAAAACTTAAGAAGCTGAAGGTGAAAATTGAAGTAGCGAATTAAAATTAGCTCTGTCAATTTTTATTTTTCGGGAGTAAAATCTACAACAAAGGGCTCTTCTAAAACGCCTAGCTCACTTAACAACTCTCCAAATTTTTTATGCTCAGGATGTGGTAAGTATTGATCGCGAGCTCTTAGGTTTGCAAAAGTGAGCAGGTAAACATGAGTGAACCCTTTATTTAAATTCTCAGGACTATTATTAACTCCATATTCGATGGATATTATTCCCGAAATTTTAATTTTTAAATTTTTGAATGCTTCTGTAACTTGGCTAATCTGTTGAACCGTGGCAGATGACTTATATTTAAAAATGACAATGTGTTTAACTTCTTCTGGCGGCTTACATGTAAAGGAAGTTAGAATACAAAGAGCAACGCTTGTAAAGGTGAATAGGACAAGAAATATTTTTTTCATCTTGTAAAATTAAAATGAGTTCTACTTTGGTTGCATTGCCACTTGGCCTAAGTGTGATGCTTTGTGAGTAACGCGACTCAGCATTACATTTAATTTATTTCGTTGTGGCTCTTTTTTAAAATCTTCTTCACTCACTGCCATGTGCTTTCCGTGCCAATCAGGCTCACTCATACTCTTGAAAGTCTGGTCTAACTTTTTAACTATAGCGCCCCATCTTTCAGCTAGTTCTTGTCTAGTTAAATGTCCATTCTGATTAGCTCCGCGCTCATGATGATAAATCCTGGAAAGCTCCGGATGAATTCTTGAGCTAATTCCAAAAAGATCTAAAAGCGCATCATCGGTATCTGCCAAATGACCAAATAACCAAGACGGTGAATTGCCGCCTTGTACGATTGGCTTGTAAAAATTTTCGTCACTAATGCTATCTATCATTTTTTGCATTCTGCGATTGTATGTGTCCCATTGAAGAAGACAAATATCGAGTGTTGTCATATTATTGTATTTGATTTCGTTTCACAACATAGGTTTTTTAGCGAAGGTTCAAAAGATTTCGTCTTACTTAATTTTCTTCAAGTTTTCGATTGCTCTTGGATTTCCCGGCCTGAGTTGTAAGGCTGCCTCAAAACACTTCTTGGCTTCGATAGAATTGCCTTGATTTAAATAAATTTCTCCCAGATCATTCCAGGCCACAACTATTTTAGGAAAAGAACTTGTGTAATATTTATAGAGGGCAATGGCTTCTTTCGTTTTGTTTTCATTTATTAATTTCTGACCTACCTCATAAAGTATCATATCATCATCTACTACAATGTTCTGCTCTTTAATATTTAACTCAAAGCTAGAAGGATCTTTTTCTGTTAATATGCTGTATAATTTATTCATCATTGGATGATTAAATTTAGTAGCGGTGAAATCAGTAGAAATTCTTCCATCAAAATATAACTGTGTTACATTAGGTAAAACTTGATTGGTATTGATGCTATTTTCGTTCGTCACCATATAAAAAATAAGACCTTCTTCTGGCAAGCGAATCATACGGGCATGATAGATTCCATTACTTCCTCCATTGTCAATCATCTTGGTGCCCCTCTTGCTTTTACTGATATTGCATCCATATCCAAAAAATGAATTGCCTTCATAACCTTCTTCCTGCACTTGAGCACTAAACATTTTTATAACGAGCGAATCCGGAAGAATTGTTTTGTTAGACATAGCGATTGACCATTTAGCGATGTCTTCGAGTGAGGCTTCTAGTCCACCGTTTGCTTTTAAATTCCAATAAGGACCTCCACCTGCTTTTTCAAAGTGACCGGGGATGGTGCCCCAATCTTTTCCACTTTGGTAACCATGGGCAATATTCATATTAGTTGATTTTGGAAAATGATAACCAATGTGAATATCATTTGGCAAAAAGAGCTCTTTCTTTAAATAAGCTTCATACTCAAGCCCTGAAACTTTTTCTATGATTACCCCTAACACACTCATCCCTATATTAGAATAAATGGCCTTAGTTCTGGGTACAAAAGCTAATGGTTGAGCAAAACATCTTGATAAAAATAATTCTGTATCTACTTTTTCATAGTCGCCCTGATCTCCTGGCAAAAATTCTACAAAGCCAGCCGAGTGAGTAAGTAATTGGTGGATAGTAATCGCCTGTTTGTCAGTAGGAATATTTGGAAAGAATTTTTTTAATGGATCTTTTAATGACAGCTTTTTTTGTTGATACAATTTTAGAATAGCGGCAGAGGTAAAAGCCTTAGTAATGCTTCCTACAGAAGCAAGAGTATTAGAGGCAAAGGGTATTTTCTCTTCTTTATTCGCCCAACCATATCCTTTGCTAAAGATAATTTCGTTCCCTTTTAAGATCAACAATCCACCTGAATAACTTTTATCTTTTGCTAGTTGAGTTAAGTACGCATCTATTTTATGAGAAGCATCTCCAATTACGATTTCACTTTTTGGTTGCGCAGTCAAGTATAGAGGCACAAGAAAAATCTGGATAAGCAGTTTCATTTTTTAATTGATTAGTAATTAAAGATGATCTAAGATCTAATATAGTTTTGTTGACCGATGTTAATTAACGTTAAAATGAAAGCTGCCCATTCTAAACTTTTCTCTCAGGTTTTTAGATAACTGCTCTATTGGTATTTTTTTATGAACGCAATAAATCAATTGAAATTTGTGTCTGATGGTAAACTGGAAACGTCATCATAATGCATTTTTCACTTCTTTGATTTTGGTGGGATGACTTAGTTTGTAGTCTGTTTTGCTTTGATCGATTCGGTAAGCTTTGTTTACATATCCCTTGCGATATTCTTTTATGCGTGCTTCAAATTCGATCATCATTCCACTTTGAGGATTTAGTTTTTCAAATCCTTTAGAAAAGGAAAACCAAATATGATCTGTGACAACTTGGTTTATTTCGAGGTCAATTACATTTTTTAGTAAAATGGTTTCTTCAGAGTAGCCCTTGTAATTTACCTTCTTACCAATCTGCCCGAAAGAGGCTCTGAATTTTTTTCTGGTGCCTTTTTCTTTAGCTAGTAGTTTTCGCATTCCTCAATATTAGCAAACAGAGAGCAACTCATTTTCAATGACGTCTTGGTAAATTTACATCTTGTCATTAATTATACTTTTGAGGGTATTTTTTAGAAACAGAATGCCAGATATTGCGTTCGCATTGTAATTTCTTGAACTTTAACGATCCTCTTTTCTACCATTTAGGGTATTTTTCGGTGATAGGAACTAACTTCACCAAGGCCGATACCCATACTCGCAGCAATTTTGCTATTAGTGCAGAAGGAATAAAAGACTTTTATGCGAAGGCTAAGGCGCTGGGGATCAGCGATGCTTTTGTTATTTCTACTTGCAACCGCACCGAATTTTATGCCTGCGCCCCAGAAAGCTTGCTAGAACAACTTGTTACCAGCCAGCTTTCTCTTTCAAAAGATTCTTTCAAAAATTATTTCTATTGTCAAAGTGGCCCCGCTGCGGTTCGCCATTTTTTTAGGGTTGTTTCCGGCTTGGGTTCTCAGATAGTTGGGGACTACGAAATAGTTGGACAAGTAAAAAAGGCTATTCAATTTTCCAGAGAATGCAGAATGATTGGCACACTTACAGATCGTATTACAAGCCTCGCGTTTCAAGCCTCAAAGGAAGTAAAAGCAAAAACAAATTTAAGTAACGGTAAATATTCTGTTAGCTATGCTGCTGCCGAGCTGATTTCATCAGAGTCTTTTAACATTGAACCCAAAAGAATTTTGATAGTAGGAACAGGCGAGATAGGGAAAGCCATGGCTCGAAATCTTAGAGATTATTTTCCAACCTGCCAACTTACAGTGTCGAATCGAACTCTGGCCCATGCAGCAGAATTAGGCAGGCAAGTAGATGCCGCTGTTTTACCTTTTGAGAACTTTATCAATCATCTTGCAGAATTTGATGCAATCATTGCGGCAGCTCATTCAGATCAATACCTTATTCGCAAAGAAAATATCCAGAATCATTCTGCTGCTCTTTTCTTAGACCTGAGTATACCCCAAGTAATTGATCCTTCTATAAAATCAGAAAAGATTAAGCTTTTTTCGGTAGATGAAATTTCAACTTTCCATAATGAGTTGATTAAGCAGCGGCACCTCGAAGTGCCCAAAGCAGAAGTTATTTTAGAAAATTATATTGCTAAATTAATGGAGTGGCAAAATGTTTTTTTCAGAAGAGATATAATTCGCACATATAAAGATAGAATCGAAAATTTACTTTCTAATAGTCAGGCAAAAAGGATAGACAAAACTTTCTCTAGACTTATTCAACAAATAAAAGTAGAGGGTTACAAAGGCTGTTCCGTTATTCAAACCGTGAACGAACTCATTGAGCAGGAATAATGAACAGCCCCAACTGCATTCGCATTGGCACTCGTGAGAGCGCATTAGCCTTATATCAGGCAAGAGAAGTTCAATCCAAATTTGATAAGTCGATACAAACTGAAATAGTTGAAATCACTTCTGATGGAGATATTGATTTGCAAACTCCATTGTATGAAATGGGCATACAAGGAATTTTTACCAAATCGTTGGACATTGCATTGCTAAATGGAAAAATAGATGTGGCCGTTCATTCCGCAAAAGATATTCCTACCAAACTGGCCAAAGGACTTATTATTTGTGCGTTGTTGGAAAGAGGAACCACTCATGATTGCCTAGTCCTTCCAGCAGGAAGGAAATCTTTTGATCAAGAAGGTGCTAACATAATTGCATCGAGTAGTTTGCGTAGAAGATCGCAGTGGCTTCATCGCTATCCGCATCACCAGATGGAAAACTTGCGCGGCAATATTCAAACGCGATTAAAAAAAGTAGATGCTTCCAATTGGAATGGAGCCATCTTCGCACAAGCTGCAATTGAAAGATTAAATATTACTTCGCATCATTTTATTTCGTTGGATTGGATGTTGCCTGCACCTGCACAAGGCGCGATGGCTGTGGTGTGCAGAGAAGAAGATTCGGAGATTAGAAAAATCTGCGAAGTAATTAATCATAAGCCAACAGAAATCTGCGTAACTGTTGAACGCGATTTTTTAGCAACACTGCAAGGTGGCTGTGCTGTGCCGATCGCGGCCAACGCAAAACTAGAAGATGATAAAATTCATTTGAGAGGAAATATCTTTAGCTTGGATGGCAAGAACAAATCAGAAGTTGATATGTTCTTCGAATTGGGGCAAGCAAAAGAGGCAGGCAAATTAGCAGCAGCAGCAGTATTGCAAAAAGGGGGTGAACCAATATTAAAAACCTTTCGGTCAATATTGTGAATCCAGCAACTCATATTGTTTCAACGAAGAAATTGACAGTTGCCCGACTTCATCAACTAGAATTGAATGGTTTAAAAATTACGCATGCAGATTTTATTAACCGCACTATTCAAATTCCCATTGAGTTGGACGCCTCATTCTTAAAACAAACAATTGCAATTACCAGTAAAACGGGTGTAAAGGCTTTCAATGAAATTGTGAAGAAGTTAAAGTTGAATGTTTCAGACTTTAATGTTTATTGTATAGAATTAGCTACTCAGCAAGAAGCGTTGAAATATAATTTGCAAGTGAAAGGTGTAGCAAAGGATGCTGATTTACTGGCAGAAGAAATTTTGAAAGACAAATCCATTAAAGTGGTAACATTTATTTGTAGCAACATTAGAAGAGAGCAACTTCCTGATAAGTTACGTGCCAATGGAATCAAAGTAAATGAAGTAGTAGGATATCATACGGAATTGACTCCAGAAAAAATAAACGAAAATTATTCGGGAGTTCTTTTCTACAGCCCAAGTACCATCGATAGTTTTCTTAGGCTAAATAAAATAAATGATGCCGTGGCTCTTTGTATTGGCAAAACTACTGCTCAATACGCAAAGCAATTGGGCTTTAAAAAAATTGAAGTGGCAGAAGCTACATCGGTAGACGAATTAATAAAAACAGCTATTCTATATTCTAAAAAATCAGTTCATGCTTAAAAACGATTTATTATTAAAAGCGCTTCGTAAGGAAAAAGTATCGCGCCCCCCCGTGTGGATGATGCGCCAAGCAGGAAGATATTTGCCGCAATACATTGAGCTTCGCAAAAAATATGATTTTTTCACACGCGTGCAAACACCTGAGTTGGCTTGCGAAATAACACTGCAACCAGTAGATATTATTGGCGTAGATGCTGCGATTATTTTCTCAGACATTTTAGTTATTCCGCAAGCTATGGGCATGACGGTGTTGATGGAAGAAGGCAAAGGCCCGCTGTTGCCAAAAGTAATTGCCTCACAAAATGACATCGATCAATTGAACATTGATGTGGAAGGAAACTTACAATACATGTTCAATGCGCTGTCGCTGACAAAACGTGAAATCAACAATCGTGTTCCATTGATTGGATTTGCCGGAGCGCCTTTCACTTTATTATGTTACATGGTAGAAGGAAAAGGCAGCAAAGGTTTTGAAAAAGCAAAAGCATTTTGTTTTACACAGTCTGCTTTGGCGCATAGCCTGTTAAGTAAAATTACAGCGGCAACCATCGTGTATTTGAAAGCGCAACTTAAAGCTGGTGCTGATGTAGTTCAGATTTTTGACAGTTGGAGTGGCATGTTGAGTCCTGATGACTTCGATCAATTTGCCGGGAAATATTTATTGCAAATTGCCGAAGCCGTTGCACCACATGGACCCGTGATTTTATTCCCGAAAGGAAGTGCTTCTGCATTGGAGTCATTATCAAAAAATACGGCTGTGTCTGGTATTGGTATTGATTGGAACATGAGACCAGAGAAAGCAAGATTGGAAACGCAAGGTCGTGTTACACTGCAGGGTAATTTTGATCCAATTCGTTTGTTGATGCCAATTCCTGAATTAAAAAAAGAAGTTCACAAAATGATTAAAGCATTTGGAGCGCAGGCCTACATCGCGAATCTTGGTCACGGCATTGTGCCGCACATTCCAGTAGATCATGCCAAAGCTTTTGTGGATGCAGTAAAAGAATATCAAGAGTAGAAATAGAAAAGTATGGTGAAGGATCAGTTTGTTCAACACATTCAATCGCTGCAAAATAAAATTTGTGCAAACCTCGAACAAATTGATGGTAAAGCTAAATTTATTGCTGACAAATGGGAGCGACCCGGAGGCGGAGGTGGAACAACGCGCGTCATCAGTAATGGAGCAATTTTTGAAAAAGGAGGAGTAAATATTTCTATTGTACAGGGAGAACTTTCTCCGATGGCGGCTCAGCAATTAAAAGTAAATGGAGAGAATTTTTTTGCAGCCGGGCTTTCATTAGTAATTCATCCATTTAATCCGATGGTGCCAACCGTACATGCTAATTGGAGATATTTTGAAGTGTATGATGCAAAGGGGAAAGTAACAGATGCCTGGTTTGGTGGGGGAACTGACCTTACCCCATATTATTTAGTAGAAGAGGATGTAATTCATTTTCATGCTACGCAAAAAAAATGCTGCGATGCATTTGATAAAAAGTTGTTTTCTCAATTTAAAGCGCAATGTGATAGCTACTTCAGCAATCATCATCGCGGTGGCGAGAGAAGAGGAGTGGGCGGAATATTTTTTGACCACTGTCGGGGGAATGAAGAATACAGTCTCGATTTCTGGAAAGAGTTTACTGAAGCAAACGGAAATATCTTTTTAGATGGCTATTTGCCCATCGTGGAGAATCACAAAAATGATTCATTCACAGACGCAAATAAATATTGGCAAGAAATACGCAGGGGAAGATACGTGGAGTTTAATTTGCTGCACGATCGTGGAACATTGTTCGGTATTAAGACTAATGGCAGAACGGAAAGTATTTTGATGAGCCTTCCGCCAATCGTTAGATTTGATTATGATTATCAACCAGCGGCAGGGAGTGAAGAGGAGAGATTATTGAATCTATTGAGACAACCAAGGGAGTGGGTGTAGTTGTTTCATCCCTACGGGATTGGATTTTGTATTAGAGATTTAGCTATTACCGATATTTTGTCCCTAACGGGACGATAATCCTTCGAAATGTTGAGAAGTGCGGTAAGTGCAAGTCTTATTAGAGGCGAAATATTGGTTACTAGAATTAATGAGTAGTTGAAAAGCAGGTTCCGTAAGAGGCAAAATATTGGTAGGAGAATTTAGTTAAAAGGCAAAAAGTCCTGATAGGGACGAAATATCGGTAGAATAAATATTTTAGAATAGATAGTCCCGTAGGGACGAAACAAATAGAAAATCATGGCCAACACCTACACACAAATTCATATTCAGGCAGTCTTCGCAGTGAAAGCAAGAATAGGTTTGATACAAAATGTGTGGAAGGATGATCTTTACAAATACATCACAGGCATTGTGCAAATACATAAACATAAAATGTTAGCGATTAACGGTATGCCTGATCACGTTCATGTATTTTTTGGAATGCGACCAACCCAATCTTTGTCTGATTTATTGCAAGACATAAAAGGCGGCTCATCAAAATGGATCAACAAAAATAAATTTATCAACGGTCATTTTGAATGGCAGGAAGGATATGGTGCTTTTTCTTATAGCAAATCGCATGTTGATCAGGTTATCAGCTACATTCGCAATCAAGAAGAGCATCACCGAAAGCAAACTTTTCTAGAAGAGTACAAGGATTTCCTTGAGAAGTTTGAAGTTGAATTTGATGAACGTTATATTTTTAAACAACCTGAGTGAATTATAAGTATGTTATAATGTAAGTCCCGCTAGGGACGAAATATTGGTAGGAATAAATCAGAATAATACACAAGTCCAGTAGGGACGAAACAACGAAGAGCATGATCAGACGCAACAGAATCCTCAGACAATCGGCTTCCATCCGCAGCATGGTGCAAGAAACAATTTTGAAACCATCTGACTTTATTCTCCCCGTTTTTATCACAGAAGGTGAAAAAGTGAAAGATGAAATTTCTTCTATGCCCGGGTACTATCGTTATTCAATCGACCTAGCTGTTGAAGAGTTGAAAGAATGCTGGGCATTAGGAATAAAGTGCTCATTGATTTTTGTAAAAGTACCGGATGAATTAAAAGATAACTTGGGCAAAGAAGCACTCAATGAAAACGGGTTGATGCAACGAAGTGTGCGAGCTATAAAAAAGGCACTGCCCGAAATGATTGTGATGACCGATGTAGCCCTTGATCCTTTTTCTTCATTTGGGCATGATGGCATTGTGGAAGGACAAGAAATTGTAAATGATAAAACCGTTGACGTATTGGCTAAGATGAGTGTGAGCCATGCCAAAGCAGGAGCCGACTTTGTAGCACCAAGCGACATGATGGATGGACGCATAGGTGCGATTCGCCAAGCATTGGAAGAAGGAGGATATCACAACACAGGCATCATGAGTTACGCAGCTAAGTATGCTTCTTGTTTTTACGGACCCTTCCGGGATGCGTTGGATAGCGCACCTGGTTTTGGCGATAAGAAAACATATCAGATGAATCCAGCGAATAGATTGGAAGCTATAAAGGAAGTAGAGATGGATGTAGCAGAAGGAGCTGATATTATTATGGTAAAGCCTGCACATGCTTATCTTGATATTATTCGGGAAGTAAAAAACTCGGTTCAACTTCCAGTAAGCGCATATCATGTAAGTGGTGAATATTCAATGATCAAGGCTGCAGCAAAAGCCGGATACTTAAATGAAGATCAAGCAATCATTGAAGTATTAACAGGAATAAAAAGAGCAGGTGCAGATTTAATTGCAACTTATTTTGCAAAACAAGCAGTACAACTTTTGAAATGACAACTTTGCGAGGATCAAATTTAATTTAAAATGAACGAATCTAATTTCCTAGCTAAACACTTACCTCATACTAAAAGCAAAGCTCTATTCGAACGTGCCCAACTTCACATTCCGGGCGGAGTGAATTCACCCGTGCGTGCTTTTAAAAGTGTAGGTGGTACACCTATCTTCATTAAGAAAGCAAAGGGCGCATATCTCTACGATGAAGATGGCAATTCGTATATCGAGTATATCAACTCATGGGGACCGATGATTTTAGGCCATGCCTATCAACCGGTGGTAGATGCCATTCGCGCGAAAGCGGAAGACTCTACATCTTTTGGTGCGCCAACAGAACTAGAAATTCAAATGGCGGAGCTAATCAAGAAGATGGCACCTAACATTGATTTGATTAGAATGGTGAACAGTGGCACCGAAGCGTGCATGAGTGCGGTACGGTTGGCAAGAGGATATACTAATAGAAATAAAATTATAAAGTTTGAGGGTTGTTATCACGGCCATGCCGATGCGTTTTTAGTGAAAGCAGGAAGTGGAGTAGCTACACTCAACATTCAATCGGTGCCAGGTGTGCAAGCGCATGTTGCGCAAGACACGCTTACCTGTGCTTACAACGACATTGAAGGAGTGAAGAACTTAATTGCCTCTAACCCTAACGAAATTGCTGCCATTATCATTGAACCAGTAGCAGGCAACATGGGTTGTATTTTACCGTTACCGGGATTTTTAAAATCACTTCGCGAGCTATGCACACAACAGGGTATCGTTTTAATTTTTGATGAAGTGATGACGGGCTTTCGCTTGGCAAGAGGTGGCGCACAAGAGCTATACTCGATCGATGCTGATCTAATAACGTTTGGAAAAATTATAGGAGGAGGTTTACCTGTTGGAGCTTTTGGAGGCAAGCGAGCAATAATGGAAAACATTGCACCGCTCGGGTCTGTTTATCAGGCGGGAACCTTGAGCGGAAACCCTATCGCGATGACTGCTGGTTACACTTTATTAAAAGAACTTGAAGACAATCCAATAATTTATAGTGAGTTAGAAGCAAAGACCAAAACACTTTGCGATGGAATTCAAGCGGCTTTGAAAAAGAAGGGGATTGCGCATCGAATCAACCAATTGGGTAGCATGATGAGCGTTCACTTTGGATCACATGAAATAAATAATTTTGAAGACGCCAAAACTTGTGATAACAATTTATTCAACAAATTCTTTCACCACATGTTAAGCAATGGAGTTTATCTTCCGCCTTCTGCATTTGAAAGTTGGTTTGTTAGTAATGCATTATCACAGGCAGATATTCAAAAAACAATTGAAGTAACGGCAAGTTTTAATCCTTAATAACTTATGAAAACCAATTTATTTTTTGTTTTTTATCTAGTGAGCTTAAGTCTTTGTGGTCAATCTAAAACAGGGAATCCTGATTGGCTCACATTAGAAGAGACGGAATTTTCAGTCAGTTATCCACGAGAGTGGGAGTTAGTTCAAAGTGGACAAATGGGTACTTCGTTTATACTTTTCGCAAAACAATCTTCAGCGCAGGATCAGTTTCGTGAAAATGTTAACCTCTTAATTCAAAACTTGGCTGGAATGAAAATTGATCTTGATAAGTACGTAGAAATTTCTGAAGGTCAAATTAAAACGATGATTACCAATGGAAATATCATTGAATCGAAAAGGATAGTTGAAAATGGCAGCTCATTTCACAAAGAGATTTACACGGGAGATCAAGGCGTGCTCAAGTTAAAATTTGAACAATACTATTGGGTAAAAAAGGAAAAAGCATATGTGCTAACTTTTACCGCTGAGGTTAATCAATTCGATAACTATAAAGAAATTGGGGAAGAAATTCTAAAGAGTTTCCGAACCCACCTGCAATAAATTCGAAACAATTCATACGATGTAATTTTGACATGGCAACAAAAGCAGTTTTATTGGCAAATCTAGGTTCACCTGATTCGTATCAGACTAAAGATCTAAAAAAATACTTAGGAGAATTTTTGATGGACGAGCGCGTAATTGATATTCCGTATTTTGTTCGTGCGTTTTTGGTAAAAGGAATTATTGTTCCGTTTCGCTCACCCAAGAGTGCGGCAAAATATAAATCGGTATGGACAGAAAATGGCTCACCACTTATTTACACCTCAAAACAAGTGCAAAAGAAATTGCAAGACCATATGCAAATTCCTGTCGGCCTATCTATGCGTTATGGAAATCCAACACCAGAAGTTGCCTTTGAAAAGTTATTGCAAGAGAATCCTGATCTAAAAGAAGTAGTGCTTGTGCCGTTGTATCCGCATTATGCCATGAGTAGTTATGAAACTGCGATGGTGCAAGTACAAGGTGTGCACTCAGGAAAAAAATATTCGTTTTCATTAAAAGTAGTTCCTCCATTTTATAATCATCCAAAATATATTAAGGCACTTGCCGACAGCATCAAGCCTTATCTAGAAAAACCATACGATAGAATTTTGTTTAGCTATCATGGAATTCCTGAGCGACACGTAAAAAAATCTGATCCTACTAACTCGCATTGCCTGATGAAAGATAATTGCTGTGAGGTTGACTCCTCTGCGCACAGTGTTTGTTATCGTCATCAGGTGTTAACAACAACAAAGTTAGTTGCGAAGGAACTGGGTTTGCCAGCTGATAAATTTAGTTTTTCTTTTCAATCGCGTTTAGGTGCCGATGCTTGGCTGAAGCCAAACAGTGCAGATCACTTTATTCAGTTCCCCAAACAAGGAATAAAAAAATTAGTAGTAGTTTGTCCAGCATTTGTAAGTGATTGTCTTGAGACGCTGGAAGAAATTCAAATGGAAGGAAAAGAAAGTTTTTTGGAAAACGGAGGTGAAGAGTACACAACTGTACCCTGTTTAAATGAACGCTCTGATTGGATTGAAACCTTGGAAGTATTAGTTACATCAATGTTTGAAAAATCGGAAATCATAAATCATAGATTGTAAATTTAAAATTGCGATGTATCTCTACATAAAGGCGCTTCATATTATTTTTGTTGTTACCTGGTTTGCGGGGCTGTTCTATATGGTTCGCATATTTATTTACAATCGCGAAGCGCAAGACAAGGCAGAACCCGAGCGGACGATTTTGCAAAATCAATTTACCGTCATGCTCAAGCGTTTGTGGTTTGGAATTACTTGGCCATCATGTATACTCACTATTATTTTTGGAACGTGGCTTGTTATTTTTTTAGGAGCTATACCAACTTGGTTGCAAATAAAATTAGGTTTTGTTGTTGGCTTACTACTTTACCAACTTTCGCTTCACGCGATTTATCGTCAGCAGCGGAAAAATATTTTTAAATACTCTTCTCAACAACTTCGAGTATGGAATGAAGTGGCTACTATTTTTTTAATTGCTATTGTTATCTTGGTTGAAGTGCAAACTGCACTAAGCATAGTATGGGGGCTGACAGGGCTAACCCTTTTTGCATTGTTGCTAATGCTAGCTATTCGAATTTATAAAAGAACTCGGAAGGAATAATTTATTTTAAAGAGAATTGAAGGGGAAGCATCACTTCAAATTCCGTAAATTGATTTTCATTGTGCGCCAGCCGAATGGTGCCATTCAACTTAGCTACACACTGTTTAACAATATAAAGGCCAAGCCCTACATTTTTATATTCTAGTGCGGCATTCGAAAACATTTGAAACAAATGCTTGTGATCTGTTTCGCGAATACCAATACCGTTGTCAATAAAAGAAATGACAAGCACTTCTTTATTGGTTCGAATTTTCAATTCCATTATTTTTGGTTCATGGGTTGATCTTTTCTGAAACTTGATCGCATTCTCAATCATGTTTGTAAAAATCGTTTCGAGGAGAAATGAATCTGAGTAGAAGCTACTTTCAGCAGCGGTTTCTTTAAAATCCATTTGATCAAACCCGGTCATATTTTTTAACCGTGCCTTGGAACTTTGAATAATTTTTCCGAAATCAACTAGTTCCATTTTAAGTTCAAGTTGATTAATATCGCTTACCTCGCGCAGCCTATCGAATAGATCGCTTAGATTTTTTGCTGATTCATTTAATCGGGTTAGGTATTCGCGCGCAGTTTCATCTTTCACGTCTAACAGTGCCACGTGGCAAAGCCCAATTAATCGAACAAGAGGCCCTTTGATATCGTGGGAAGATTTATAAACAAAGTTATCGAGCTCTAGATTAACTAGGTTTAGATTTTGATTTGCTATTTCGAGTTCTTGTGTGCGCGCCTCAACAGTATGTTGAAGCCGCTGGTTGAAGTCTTCTAATTCTGAGTTTTGCTTAATGATTAAACGATGCGCTTGCTCTAACTGTTCATTGCTATTGAGCAGTTCTTCTTTTTGATCTTCTACTTCAGAATTCTTTATGGTGAGATCATTCTTTAATCTCCGCTCACGTTTCAGGCTGCGGTAAGCACCGATAATGGAAATTATGGCAAGAATTACAATCGCAGCCAAAAAGTAAGCTTGACGGGTTCGCCAACTTATTTCTTTGTCTTTCTCTTTTAAAATATTCTTTGTTTCTTCATCCTGTATTTGTAATTGAATGTCGTTGATATTTCTGGCGAGATTCTGATCAAAAAGAGTATCTCTTAATTCTTTAAATTTTAGTTGATAGGTAAACGCGCTATCATACTTTTTTAAACCGACATATAACTTTGTATAGGCGTCATAATTTTCCAATTCAAGATCTCGGGCTCTTATTTCCCTAGCAATTTTTTGACTTTGCCGGAGGTAATAAAAAGCCGAATCTATTTTTCCGGTTTCAGCATGAATTCTACTGAAGTAAGAATAGGTATTAGCGATTCCGTTCAGCTCGTTTATTTGTTTGCTCAGTTGAAGCGATCTAGCAAAGTAAATTCTTGCTTGCTTGTATTGTTTTTGTTCGAGTGCAACATTTCCTAATCCACTATAAGTAGCGGCCTCCCATATAGTATTATCAATCCGCTCGCCAATTTCGCTCGCCATTTTGAAATACTTTTCAGCCACCTCTATTTTCTTCTCGTTCAAATAAGTATCTGCTAAGTTATTATAGGAGTATAGTAAAGCATCATCGTCTTTCAATTGCTTACATAATTCAATTGCCTGATTAAAATACGTTCTTGCTTTATCATATTGCTTAAGTTCATTATAAACTAATCCTACATTATTTAGAGTTTGTGTTAATCCATATTCTTGCTTAATTCTATACTTCATTTTTAGTGCCTTTAGCAGGTACTCCAATGCTTCTGGGTAGCTGCCAACGCTATAAAACGCAAGCCCCAAATTATTCATAGAACTGGTAAGCAAAGTGGAGTCTTTAGCTTCTTCAACAAATTTTAGCGCTTTGTAACTGTACTTAATAGTAGAGTCGTACTGACCTTTGTAATAATATACACCGCCTAGCAAGCGAATCGCAATGGCTTTACTTCTTGGGTCAAGATTTTGTGAAAAAGCGACTGCTTCTTTGGCGTAAATCATGGCACTGTCGGGTTGATTCAGCCAAAGTGTAATAATAATCTTATTAAGTATTTCAATTCTCTCTTCGGGAGCGGCTTTGGCTAAAGCATTTTTTAAGCTATCAAGATTTGGTTTTTGTGCCCAGCTTGATGCACCAATGTTTATAAGTAAGATAAGTAGCCAAAAAGCTCTCATACTGTACTAAATATAAGAGATCAATCTCAATAAATGAATCTAAAAGTAAATACTTGACTGGCTAAGTTATTTTCGGATCGGACATTACTATCATCCACATGAGTAAAGACAAGGAAAACTTTTGGTTTTGTTGTTTTTGTTTGATGATCAGTTGTAGCTTGCCATCATGGATAAAACTAAGATCATAATTAATTCAAACGGATCTAT
This sequence comes from Cytophagales bacterium, assembly GCA_025359125.1. Lineage (GTDB taxonomy): Bacteria > Bacteroidota > Bacteroidia > Cytophagales > Cyclobacteriaceae > ELB16-189. The sequence continues at coordinate 69,767 of JANYHI010000078.1, read as the reverse complement.
TAAAATTGATGGAGACTTTGAAATTGTAGACTCGAAAGGCAGTGCCTATGGGCTACAAGGGCGTACCATTATTTCACTTTGCCGCTGTGGCCTCTCTGCCAATAAACCATTTTGCGATGGTGCTCACAAAGAAAAATTTCATCACGAAGCAGTAGCTTTTGAATTGCCACCACGCAAAGTTTAAGAGTAGGTAATGCGAAGCTATTTTTGATTGCTTATAAAAAGACTATTTTTGCGCGCTTAAATTAGAACATGAAGAGAATAATTGAATCGCGTAAGCTACTGGGGGTTGATAAAGATGCGGAATTAAAAGATTTGAAAAGCATTTATCGCAATGCTATGAAAGAGTGGCATCCTGATAAATTTCAAAACGATGAGCAGGCAAAACTAGAAGCAGAGGAAAAAAGTAAAGCTTTTATAGAGGCATATCACTTACTGGTAAGTATCGCACCCGAAACACATACCCAGCAACTTGAGAAATACACAGAAGTGATCACCTCTTCTAAGATGATAGACTTTAAGTATCAATCTCAGACGCTGCAAGTAAACTTTGCCGATGGAAGTAGCTATGAGTATTTTGGCTTGCCCAAAAACATTTATCAAAAGCTAGTGAATTCAGATACCCCCGATCGATTTGCTCGCAGGCATATTTATCACACTTATATCTATAGAAAAGTAAGCAAGGCTACGGAACTGGCTTAACTTGGTTTTTGTATTATCAATAATAAAACCATTTTGTTATGAAGGAAAGAACGGCTTTTGCCACAAAACTTTTTGGATTTCTACAGAAAGGAGAAATGATCTTGCTAATGACATTGATCATTGGCCTTGCCTTACGTTACACTTTTCAGCAAGCTGAAATGTTGGTGATTATTTCGCTGGCTGGCTTAGCAATGATTTTCTTTTTATCGGCCTACCAACCTATTCCAATTCAAAGTGAAAAGGATGAAAAATTTGGACCCACCTACTTGCTCTACTATATTATTGCACCAAAAATTTTAGGAATTAGCTCGGCTGTCTGTACGGTTGGGTTGTTGTTTTATTTTATCGATCATAACAATCCTGGCTTTAGGCCTATGCTTACCATTGGAGCCATGTCCATTGCTGCGGCTTCATTAATTGTTTTCATTGGTTGGTTGCAAAAGGATAAAAACATTCAACTTATTATTCCAATTTTATATAGAGCAATACCGTTGATGATTGTAAGCTTTTATTTTCTCTCGATTAAGTAAATATCGAGACGTAGAAATTAAAACAATAAAATGATCACAGGCGTTATCAATTGTAAGCGCGCTAGATGAAAAATTTCTTTTTAATTTTTCTTTTATTTATTTCACTTTGTTCCTCTGGTCAGGAAAAGAGCAAAGCAAAAGTTCCACTTTTTGTATCGCACGTAAGTGAACGAAATTCGATTTTAACAAAGCGCAAAGGCGCTCCGCATCATAATTTTATTACCAAAGTAATTTGCTTTAATAAAAAGTGTAGAGCGTTTGTTGGCTGGCGTAATCATCAGCAATCTAAGCGGTATAAATATACTGAGAACCCGAATGCGGGTAAGAATAAAAAAATTGATACCACCACCGTATTTCAAGATAAGCCTATTCAAAAATTGCCACCTAAAGAAATAGTAAAACCGACTAAGGCACCAGCGATTGAATCGGATAGCATAATTGTATTGAGTGATGTTTTATTTGAAACCAACAGCTACTTGTTAAATGAGCAACTCTATCCGAAACTAGATTCTATTGCAGGGTATTTACAAAAAAGAATTAAATCGCAGGTGACAATTTCCGGCCACACCGACAACACAGGAAAGGAATCATATAATTTAAATTTATCTTCTCAGCGGGCAGAGGCTGTTGCCGAATACTTTTTAGATAAGGGCGTAAATCCCGAACGCGTTAACTTTGAAGGTTATGGAAGTGCTAAACCCATCTCACCTAACAACACACTAGAAGGCAGAAGAAAAAATAGAAGAGTAGAGATTTGGATTAGAACTAGAAATTGAAATTATCTTTTGATAATAATTGAGATTGCCTACCTTCAATATAGCAATCAAAAATTACCGCTATGAAAAATGCAATCAGTTGGTTTGAAATTCCGACAGTAGATATTGAGAGAGCCGCAAAATTTTACGAAGAGATTTTTTCTGTTTCGTTGACCAAGCTTGATCTACCCAATATAAAAATGAGAATGTTTCCGTTAGATGATATGATGACGCAAGTGGGAGGAGCTCTTGTGCATAGCAATGGATTTCACAAGCCGTCATCTACCGATGGGCCGTTGGTATATTTGAATGCAAACCCCGATGTGCAACTGATATTGGATAAAGTGGAAAGTGCAGGAGGAAAGGTATTGCTTCCAAAAACGCAGATCTCACCAGAATACGGATACATGGGCTTATTTTTAGATACGGAAGGCAATCGCATTGCTTTGCACTCGGTGATAAGTGCTGCTAATTAAATAGTTTATAGTGTCTCCCGCTATTTCAGCTATTTCTTCTGAATTTATCTTCGCAGCCTCGCGCAGTAGTGGCCCTGGTGGACAGAACGTAAATAAAGTAAACACAAAAGTTACATTGCATTGGGATGTTACCAACTCAGTTGATTTAACAGACGAGCAGCGAGAAACGATTAAGGCAAAATTAAAATCGCATATAAACAAAGAGGGAGTGCTGCAACTTACTTCGCAAGAGAAGCGATCGCAACTGCAAAACAAAGAAGATGTAGTACAGAAATTAGAGCGACTTTTAACAAAAGCCTTTGAAAAGAAAAAGCCTCGAAAGGCCACCAAGCCATCTAAGGCTGCGAAACAAAAGCGCGTGCTTCACAAGAAGCAGCATGGAGAAAAGAAGAAGTGGAGGCAGCGACCAGATTAACCAAGCCGGGTGCATTTCAAAATCCATTGCCCTTGCGCATCTCTAAAAACCCTTTTTTTATTATCTCAACCCTTTCCCCTTCTCCAAAAGAGAAGGTATGTGGAGTTTTTTAGAGATGCCCCCTGTCTTATATTTGCCAATTACTTGATTAAGAAACTATGAGACTCGGACAACTGTCGCGGAAGATCGGCATCAGCACCTCTGAAATAATAAAATTTCTGACTGCCAACAATATTACAATCAACGATGACTCTAACACAAAAATAGAAGACGAGTATGCAAACTTCGTTACAAAAAAATATGCTCCCCATTTATTGCAATCAATGGTCACTACCATTGCCGATGAGAAAGCAGAAGAAGTAAAAATTGAAACACTGGTTGAAGAGGTAGAGACAGATGAACCCAAAGAGCAAGTTGAGGAGAGTGTTGAACAACTATTGCCGGAAGTAATTAAAGCTCCCAAAATTGAGTTATCTGGATTAAAAGTGTTGGGCAAAATTGATCTTCCTGAAAAAAGGAAAATGGAAGAAGAAGTTGCTACAGACAAAGAAGTATTTGCAACAGGCGAGAGTATAAAGCCAGAGCGCAAGCCACAACCCCGAAGGGAATTTGTAGATCGACCTGTTAGAAACCCGATTGCGGTGCAGCGCGAGCGAGAAGAAAGAGAAGCCATAAAAAAAAGAAAAGAACAGACGCAAAAGGAGAAAGAAAAAAAAACCTACAATTATTTAAGTAAAGTACAGGTGAAGGCTCCGATAAAAAAAGCGAGACACACCAAAGAAGAGTTTGAAGAGGTAAGAGTTGTAGTAGCCAAGAAAGAGCCAACAACACTTTGGGGAAAATTTATGAAGTGGCTAAACACGTAAGATTAAAGTTGGAGTATTTGAAATGTTGTGTATAGTATGCAAACGTCTCGCTTGTGCAACGGATGATCACTCACTAGAACGAAATCTCTCCACAAACCCATTGCAACACAAAAATGGCGAGATATAATTCTCCACAAACTGTAAAGAGAATGAGTTTATATATTTAGATAGAAAATCTCAAAAAAAGCCCCACATTTTGCGGGGCTTTTTGTTTAATTCTTTTTAGAAGGTCGTTTATATTTATTTGGTGCTGGCGGCTCGGGTTTAATTTCTATGCCTTGTGTTTTCATCAGCTTCATTGCTTCTTCCACCGCTCGCTCTAGTTGTGGATCGCGGCCTTTGATAACTTCGGCCGGTGCTTGTTGCACTTCTATATCCGGAGAAATACCGACACCTTCCACTGCCCATTTTCCATCGGTATCATAAAAACCACCACGAGGTGCTACCATTCGTCCGCCATCTACAAAAGGAGGTGTATCCCAGGTGCCAACTAATCCTCCCCATGTTTTTGTTCCTACCAACGGACCAATTTTCATTTTGTTAAATAAGTAAGGAAGCAAATCGCCTCCGCTTCCGGCACGCTCGTTTATCAGCATTACTTTAGGTCCAAAAATTCCAGCATTAGGAGTTAAGAAGGGGCGATGATCACTCGCGCGACTATTAAAATATCCTTGCACCTGTCTCGCCATAATATCTACCATGTAATCAGCAGCAGAACCACCACCATTATTTCGTTCGTCAATTACAGCGCCTTTTTTATCTTGCTGTGCAAAGTAGTAGCGATTGAAATATGTATACCCCGGATTTCCGGTATTGGGTATGTACACGTAAGCCAACTGACCTTTAGATAATTCATCTACTTTTCTGCGATTACCCTCTACCCAATCAAAATTCCGTAATTGATTTTCATTCTCTACAGGTATAACAGTTACTACTCTTGCACCCTCGCCTGTAGATTTACCGGCCACTTTAATTTTAATTTGTCGGTTAGCGGTAGCTTCAAAATATTTATACAGATTGTTTGTAGAAGAAACAGCTTGCCCATTTACTTCCAATAAATAATCTCCCTCTTTAATAGTTGCGCCAGGTTCGCGCAGTGGAGCTTTTAATTCAGGATTCCAGCTTTCGCCTAAATAAGTTTTCTTAAATCGGTAGAGGCCATTATCAATTTCATAATCTGCACCCAACAATCCCACAGGCACATTTTCTATAGTTGGAAAATCACCACCGCTGGTATAGGAGTGACCGATTGAAACTTCGCCTCCTAAAATATCAACCACATAATTTAAGTCAGTGCGATGGCGCACGTGTTCAATCCAAGGGCTATACCATTTGTAAACATCATTCCACGGAGCGCCATGTACATTGCTCACGTATAAAAAGTCGCGCTGATAACGCCAGCCCTCACGAAAGATTTGTTTCCATTCTTCCATTGGGTTGATTTTTAATTTCAGCGTTGCAATAGACTCTAATTTTCCATCTCCAATTTTTTTGCCGCTATCTGCGGTTCCTAAAATTCCCCACACAGCATTGCTTCTGTAAAGAATTGTTTTACGATCGTGCGAAACAGCAACATCATTGACAGGCGAAAGAAAAACTTCTCCTTTTCGATCTTTAAAATTATAACGCGATAGCGTGAGCCCTTGTTGGTTGACAACACTTTCAGCATAGAAAATATAACCATCGGGGCCAGTATAAAGAGCCGTATAATTTCTTGCTGGAATATCAATGGCTAAAATTCGGTTGGCCAATCCATCCATGTCAATTTTTACAACAGGTATTACCGCATCTTTTCCTTTCTCTTCTTTCGGCTTTTCTTTTTCCTCATCGCTGCGAAGCGCGATGGGAGAGGCATCCTCTTTATTTAAGACGATTGCATACAAAGATCTTGTTACAGGTCTGTCGTACGAGCTCATATCCAGCCAACCGGTATTAAGCCCATAGTTGGTGCTTGCCAAGAAATACAAATATTTTCCATTTGCATCCCACACAGCCGAAATAGCATCGGCCATTCCATCTGTTAGCTGTAGCGATTGAGCCGTTTCTACATTATAAACTTTAATTACTTTAAAATGATTGTCTAACAAGCGACTGTAAGCAATCCACTTACTATCGGGCGACCACACGGGATTTAAAGACCGATTAGGATGCGCATATCTTTCTGTATCTACTTTTTTAGAAATTCCAGTTGCAACATCTACAAACCATAAATTATAATCTGTGTCGGTAAATGAAATATATTTTCCATCGGGCGACCACGCGGGTTTAAAAAAGAATGTTGGCTTTTCAAAAGAAATAACTTTTGGCTTTTCTAATCCTTCTTGATCGCCAATCAAAAGTTGATATTCTCCACTGGCATCACTAAACCAAGCGATTTTTTTCCCATCGGCCGACCAAATAGGAGAGCGATCGGCTGCACCCGAATTATGGGTTATGTTTCTCCAATCTCCTTTTTCTTTCGGAGCTGTAAATATTTCTCCTCTATATTCAAATAAAGCTCGTTGTCCTGTTGGCGAGAGTGAGGCATTTACTAATGAAGCAGGTTTAACCTCTTCCCAACGTTCGCGTGCCCAATGAAAGTCTCCGCGCACATGAATGGTCAATCGTTTGGTTGCACCGGTGGCTGGATTTAAGATACTTAAGTAGCCTCCTTGTTCATACACAATTTGTTCTCCACCTGCATCTAAACTTTTCACATCAAAATCTGAATGAAAAGTTTGTTGCTTTAATTCGTTAGTGGCGGGGTTGAATGACCATACATTGTTAGCATAATCTTTTTCTGATAAAAAATAAACAGCGCTGTTTAACCAAACCGGATCAGTGTGCCGCTCGTTGTCTGCCTGCGGTGTAGTTTTTAAACTAAAAGTTTTTAAGTCTACAATCCAGATTGGTTTTGCCTGACCACCGCGGTAGTTTCTCCACTCCGCATCCCAAAAGCCAATTTGCTGATAGGCTATGTATTTTCCATCGTCTGAAATTTCTCCTGCTACAGCTCTCGGAATATCGAGCGCTTCTTCCATCCCTCCTTTCTTATTTATTTTATAAATTTTGGATTCTAACGTGGGGACATTTTCTCTGCCAGAGGCAAATAAAACTGATTCGCCATCCGGAGTCCATCCGGTAACATTATCGGCACCGGGGTGCCAAGTTAATCTTAGGGGTTGTCCACCTTCTGAAGGGATGAGATACACATCTGTATTTCCGTCATACTGACCTGTGAAGGCAACGTATTTTCCGTCAGGAGAAAAATGAGGATTGCTTTCTTGCCCTTCGTTGCTAGTGAGGCGTTGAGCATCGCCACCATCCTTACCGACAATCCACAAATCGTTGGCGTAAACAAAAACAATTTGATTTTTGCTGATGGTTGGTTGACGAAGGAGTTGGGTTCCTTGGGCTGCGCAAAATGCATTGACCAAGAGGTAAATGAGTGAAAGAGTTAAATTTTTTTTCATTAATTAAAATTTATAACAGCTAAAAATAGCAGGAGGAAATAGTAGATTGCTTACCGCTCAAGTAAATATTTTAAGGACACCGCTAAAAGCTTCTCTCATCCTTTTCTTCTGAGAATGGAAAGGGTTGAGCCTGGCAAGGTTAATGAGAATAAGGATTTTTAGAGAGGTACTTTATTGAGAACTTTTATTTTGACGAAACCCAAGGCACCCGATTAGATTTGTAAAAATTAATTCTTTGAGACTCAAATTGTGGAGCGTGTTTTCCTAATCGAATTTTATATTCATTCCAATTTCTATTTTCTTGTTTAGACCAGCCGATTTCTGCATAGCCAAGAAGACGAGGAAACAATAAATATTCTACTTCATCCATATTCGAAATTGTTTCTGACCAAAGTGGAGCCTCTATCCCCAAAATATTTTCTTTAGAGATTCCATCAATTAGTGTAGCGGGATTCCATTGATACGCGCTGTCTACTTCGATATACGCTGCCCAATGCAAACCAAATTTTGAAGTTGAGTTATAACTCATATCTAAATACGCTTTTTTAGCGGGAGACATAATTAGTTTACTTCCCTTCTCATTTGCTGCAATGGCATATTTAGCAGCATTCCAATGTTGCGTAATCACTTCTTCATTTATATCGGCCTGTGCAATTTCTTCCCAGCCAATCATTTTCTTTCCATTAGCTTTTACAATCTCGCGAAAGCGGTTGATAAACTTTACGTAATCATTTTTTTTGGTAACCTGAGCTTCGTCTCCACCAATGTGAAAATAAGGGCCGGGTGTGATAGCGCTTATCTCGCGTATTACATCTTCCACAAATCGAAACGTAGATTTTTTTTCTAAGTGCAATGTGCTCCAACCCACCCGTATGCCTGTATAAAGTTCTGTGGGTTTTGTTTTCCCATCCAAAATTTTGTTTGTGTTGGCGTCATTGGCTACTCGTCCTTCGGTAGGCACGATGGTGCCACTATTTAATTCTCCATACGATGCAAGTGCAGAATTAATATGACCTGGCATATCAATTTCAGGAACTACCGTAATGAAATTCTCTTGGGCATAACGAATAATTTCTTTGTATTGCTCTTGTGTGTAAAAACCTCCTTTGCCACCACCTACTTCTGTCTTACCTCCGTGCAAAGTTAAATTAGGCCAAGATTTTATTTCGATGCGCCAACCCTGATCATCGGAAAGATGCAGGTGTAACACATTGATTTTATAGGCCACAATTAAATCTATAAATTGTTTTACTTCAGCCACACTAAAAAAATGACGAGCTACATCCAACATCACTCCACGATACGAATAGCTTGGCGCATCAATAATTTTGCCCGTTGGCATTTTCCAACTCAAACTTTGTTTTGGATTACTCTCGCTGGAAGGAGGCAATAATTGACGGATAGTTTGAACGGCTCTGAAAGCTCCTGCGGGTTTATAACAACGTATAGCAATAAGATCTTCTGAAATAGAAATTTGATACCCTTCTTCACTTAATGAAGCATCAGTAGATTGAGTAAAGTAAATTCCGGTTTCGGATTTTGTTGAAATAATCTTAATCTTCAACGTAAAGCCTGTAGCTGCTTTAATTTTCTTTTGAAGATTTTGGGCGATAGCATTTAGGGAGGGAGAACCACTATCGATAAAAATTTCAGTTGATTCTTCTAACATAAAAAAATCACCATCAGATACTATTGAGATAGGCTTAGGAATCAAAGGCGCTGATACCAAATCACTTACCGAAGGCTTACAATTCACTAGTATAAAAGCTGAAACAACAAAGAGACTTATTTTCATCATATAAAATTCAAAATTAAAAGTAGTGAATATCTGTCGCACAGATTCAACCGTTCTTGTATCTTGTCGATTCAAAAATTTACTTGAAAAATTTAAAGTGGGTTAGAAATTATTTTTTGACTAGTCGCCTTCGATGGGTGCTGGTGGGGATTGGCGTGCTATATATTTTTATTGTAACCTCACTTGCTTCGGCTTGGTATGCCGATCAGATGATTCAGCCTTTTCATTTTTTTAATGATCTGCCCGAATGGAAACAACTCGATAAATTTGCTCATAGTTTTTGGACATTCCATGTTTGCGCTATGGCAGCACGCTTACTTCGCTGGGGTGGGCTGCAAAAAGCTGATTTTGCTGGAGCAGTTCTCGGATTTTTAATTGTATCATCCATTGAAATATTAGATGGCTTTTCGGTAGGCTACGGAGCCTCTATTTTTGATTTGATAGCTAATGCAATTGGAAGCCTTTTATTTTTCGCCCAATTGAAATTATGGAAACACATTAAATTTTTCCCAAAGTTCTCTTTTCACTTAACCTCTTTTGCGGTGCTACGACCCAGCTTATTGGGAGACGGATTTTTACAACAGATTTTAAAAGACTACAACGGTCAAACGTTTTGGTATAGCTGGTCTCCCCAAAAAAAATGGTGGCCTTCGTTTTTATCTATTGCTATTGGTGTGGGGGCAGCAGGAATGATTTATGGCAGAGATGCCGAAAATTGGGTGCACAATTTTTCTCCCTATCGTAAATTTTATTTATCCTTCGATTTGAATTCGAATTATTTTTCGCCTAAAAAAAAATGGTGGCAGGTAGTTGCCTACCCCCTCACTATTTTTAAGTGCCCCGCTCCCGCTCTTGAAATTTCAACACAAGGTGTGCGATTTCATTGGTTGTATTTCTAAACGAAATAACCCGACCACCTATATAAAACAATTCTCAAATCTGTGAACTTTGGTTACTTTTGGCCTTTAAAATCCACCGAAATGCAAAAGATATTTTTACTCCTCCTCCTCCTTGTTGCAATACCATCGTACTCTCAACAAAAGTGGCAAGGTAAGTTCGAGCAACTCGATCAAATATTACCAACCCCTAATAGCTACCGCTCTGCATCAGGCGCACCAGGAATTAACTATTGGCAACAGCGCGCAGATTATGATATTGATGTTGAATTGAATGACGAAACTCACCTAATCACGGGAAAGGAAACCATCACGTATTTTAACAATGCACCTGAGCCGCTTCGCTTCCTGTGGTTGCAGTTAGATCAAAATAATCTGTCGAAAGATAACATGACAGACAAAAGCAAAACCAATCGTGTGCGTGATTCTATCCCTGCTAAGTTCTTTCCCCTTGCCGGAGATACGTATGATTATGCAGGAGGCTTTAAGATTATATCTGTGAAAGATGCCACAACAGGAAAAGATCTTTCCTTCTTAATCAACAATACCATGTTAAGAATTGACCTGCCCACAGCAATGAAAACAGGCGATAAATACAGCTTTAAAATAGAATGGAGTTATATAGAAAAAGACAGAATGAAATTTAGTGAGCGTGGCGGGTATGAATATTTTCCGGAAGATGGAAACTATTTGTATACGGTGGCTCAGTGGTTCCCCCGCATGTGTGTGTTTGATGATTATGAAGGGTGGCAGAACAAACAATTTTTAGGTCAGGGAGAGTTTACCCTTACATTCGGAAACTATCGCGTACGCATCACAGTACCAAGTGATCACATTGTTGGCGCGAGCGGAGTGCTGCAAAATCCAAAATCAGTTTTAACAAAAGAACAAATTGAGCGATTTGATTTAGCAAAGAGAACATTTGATAAGCCCGTATTTATTGTAACAGAAGACGAGGCTAAGAAAAAAGAAAAAGAACGCTCTAAGAAAAAAAGCACCTGGGAGTTTGAGGCGAAGGATGTGCGCGACTTTGCATTTGCTACCTCGCGCAAATTTATTTGGGATGCGATGGCTGTAAAAGTAAATGATAAAACTCCGCTGGCACAATCCATGTATCCTAAAGAAGGCAATCCTCTTTGGGCGAAAGAATCTACCATGGCAATTAAAAATACATTAGAAGTTTATTCCGCTCGCACACTTGATTACCCGTATCCTACTGCGTTCTCTATCCACACAGCCAATCAAGGTATGGAGTATCCGATGATTTGCTTTAATGGTGGAAGACCAAAACCTGATGGCACATTTTCACAACGTACGTATGAAGGAATGGTGGGTGTAATCATCCACGAAGTAGGCCACAACTTTTTTCCTATGATTGTGAATTCGGATGAACGTCAATGGAGTTGGATGGATGAAGGATTAAACTCATTCTTAGAAAGAGAAACCAAACGCGAACGATATCCTAACGTGAATATCAGCTGGGGCTCACCAAAAGGAATGGCTGGTTACATGAAAGGTGATAAAAACCTGATGCGCCCCATTATGTGGGATTCTGATAATATCCCCGGTAATGATTTTGGTCCGAATGCATATGGCAAACCTTCTGCAGCGTTAACGCTATTGCGTGAAACGGTAATGGGGCCTGAACTTTTTGATAAAGCATTTAAAGAATATTCTCAGCGCTGGGCTTTCAAACATCCTAAGCCAGCAGATTTTTTCCGTACTATGGAAGATGCCTCTGCGGTTGACTTGGATTGGTTTTGGAGAGGTTGGTTTTATTCAGTAGATAATGTGGATGTTGAGTTAGATGAAGTAAAGTGGTTTAAAGTAAAGGCAGAGCAAAAAGATCTTGAAAATAAAAATGTTAAAACAAAAACAGGAGATTTAGCCGCTGACACAAAAAGCAAAGAGAAAGCAACCGACTTTAACAATGGCCCCCAAGAGTTTACCATGATTAATACGCCCGATAATTTTTATGGGGAGTTTAAAAATAAGATCAGTGATGGAGACGTACGCAAAAAACTCGAAGGCAAAAATTTATATGAGCTAACTTTAAAAAATAAGGGAGGCTTAGTAACACCCGTTATTGTTGAATGGACTTTTAAAGATGGGTCAAAAGAAAAGGAAACCATTCCCGCAGAAATCTGGCGAGTAAATGAAGGGGAAGTGAAAAAGGTTTTTATGAAAGACAAAGAAGTGACGAGCATAGTGATAGATCCTGATGGAGCCAGTGCCGATGTTAATTTGACAGATAATGTGTTTCCTAAAAAACCTGCCGAAAGTAAATTTGAGCAGTTAAAGAAAAATTAATGTACTGACCTGAATAAGAGCTTATAGGTATATTACTTGTAAGCTCTTTTTTATTTTTATAAAATGATGCAATCGATAGAGCTAAGAGTAGGTGTTTTGGGTGGAGGCCAGCTAGGCCGTATGCTAATGCAATCGGGTATCGATTTTAATATTCAGTTCTCCGTACTAGATCCTGATCCACAAGCTCCCTGTTCAAGTATATCAAAATTTACAAATGGAAAACTCACTGATTTTAAAACAGTACTGGATTTTGGAAATGATTGTGATCTGATCACGATTGAAATTGAAAATGTAAATGTAGCAGCACTGAAAGAATTGGTTAGTCGGGGCAAAAAGGTTTATCCGCAACCAGAGATCATCGAACTCATTCAGGATAAACGAACCCAAAAGGAATTTTATAAGAACAATAACATCCCAACGGCTGATTTTATTTTAACATCTAATAAAAGTGAAGTAGTAGCTAATAAGATTTTTTTGCCGGCTGTAAACAAACTTGGTAAAGAAGGGTACGATGGCAAAGGCGTACAGATTTTAAGAACGGAACAAGACTTATCAAAAGCGTTTGATGCACCGGGATTATTAGAAAAACTTATCGATTTTGAAAAGGAAATAGCTGTGATAGTGGCACGCAACGAGCAGGGCAACATAGTTACCTATCCAGCCGTTGAGATGGTATTTCATCCGCAAGCTAATTTAGTGGAGTATCTTTTTTCTCCAGCTCAAATCTCTTCTGTAGTTGCATCACAAGCAGATGCAATAGCGAAGGAGATCATTCAAAAACTAGGAATGGTAGGACTGCTTGCAGTAGAGATGTTTGTTACTAAAGACGGTAAGGTATTGGTGAATGAAATAGCTCCCAGACCCCATAATAGCGGGCACCAAACTATTGAAGCAAATGTAACTTCACAATACGAGCAACAACTTCGCGCCATACTAAATCTGCCATTGGGCGATACTGCAACTATTTCGCCAAGCGCGATGGTAAATTTATTAGGTGAAGATGGATTTTCTGGTGATGCGAAATACGAAGGTCTTGAAGAAGTGCTGAAGGTGGGTGGAATTCACGTTCACCTTTACGGTAAGAAAAGAACAAATCCATTTCGTAAAATGGGTCATATTACTATAGTAGATAGTGATATGGAAAGTCTGAAAAAGAAAGCCAACTTTGTAAAGCATACGCTAAAAGTAAAAGCATGAGCAAACCACTTGTAGGAATTATTATGGGCAGCCAATCAGATTTAAAAATAATGAGAGAGGCCGCAGAATTTTTGGAGGAAATAGGAATTCCTTTTGAGTTAACGGTTGTATCAGCACATCGTACACCGCAGCGCATGGTCGGGTATTCGTCTTCGGCAAAGGCACGAGGATTAAAAGTGATTATAGCCGGAGCAGGTGGGGCTGCTCACTTACCAGGCATGATAGCATCGCTAACCTCTTTACCGGTAATTGGTGTTCCTATTAAGTCATCTAACTCTATTGACGGATGGGATTCTGTTTTGTCTATTTTGCAAATGCCATCGGGTGTGCCCGTAGCAACAGTAGCTTTAAACGGAGCAAAAAATGCAGGCATCTTAGCAGCACAAGTGATTGGCACTTTTGACAAGCCAGTGTCTAAAAGACTAGACGCTTTTAAGGTAATAATGAGAAAAAAGGTAGAAGAATCATTCAAATCAATAGAGAAAAAGGGGTGGAAAAATAGCCTTTAGTTGTTTTGGGCACTCAATCCTTACAGAAAAATTGTATCTTGATTATTCATATTTCCCTAGTTCATGAAACCAGATGAAAAAGGTTGGTTAAAAGAATACCTTGAGTTTAGACAAGACTTGTTGAAGGAATTAACGACCGAAAGCAAAAAAGCTTCGCATCCTGAACAATCTTTATATAGAGTTATTCAACCGACAGGCCTCATGTATGGTCAAGCCGTGGGCTCATTAGAACATCCGGACTCCAGTCAATGGAATGAAAAGGATAGAATGAAAATTCTGTTAGCCGAAAGTTTGATTTCAAGCTCGCTACTTTTTTACGATAAGCAGATTAAAAATCCTGCAGAGTTATCGGACGTTATATTAAAAACATTAGGGAGCATTGGCAATTTCTACAATAATATTTTCCCTGAGCTAGCAACGCCAACGAAAACTTTATTTGGAAGAAAGAAGACCCCGCTTGAGCTTGCTGAAAAAATATTAGATAAGAGGGTAGAGCTAACATCAGAATTAGGAGATAATTTCTGGGTTCAATTTTTTCATAACAGCTTATTATTTCTTGACATTTTTATATTCGGCCAATGGATACACACCAATGCCGATAAAATAGTTTCTGATTTTTTTAAATACGAGAGAGAGGAGCTGCGGTTTTCGGTAGTAAAAGTTATTGCAGCAGCAGCACATGCTAACAAAGCGGTTGAGTTTGAAGAGCGTAGATTGTTAGATTATTTTTTGGTGAGCGCAGGTCTCTCTAACGAAAAGAAAAAAGAAGCACACGCAATTTTTGAGAAAGGAATTGCCATTGAAGAAATTAATCTACCTACCAATAACTCCTGGATTTTGAAGAAATATTTTCTCGAGATGGCCATCCTAACTATTTGGGCAGATAAACGAGTGGAGGGATCAGAGCAAGAGTTTCTTCAAAGAATGTGTGTTTATCTCGGCTTCTCTAATGATGACCTTGAAAATAGCATGATGGCCATTGAAGGGTTTGTGCTAGAGCATTGGGAACAGTTAAACGCTCTTCAAAATAAACAAGATTACAATCAGGTTAGTGAAAGCTTTATTAAGCGGATGTCCGCGATCACCTCTAGTAACAAAAACAGATTGGTAAAAGAGGTTCAAGACAGTAAAGAACTAATGATTTTATTGGAGAAAGCGAAATCAAAAGAACTTACCGAAGAAGAGAAGAAAAAAATGCAGGATCTATTAATGGTAGTATTAAAAACGATACCCACCTTTGTAATTATCTCTTTACCGCAGCGATTTTTAACATTGCCAATGCTATTAAAAATTCTGCCGAGCAACTTTTTCTCAGAAGTTCAATAATCAACAGTTACTTAATTTCTTTTGATTCTTCTTTCTTCGGAACAAGTACCGATAAGATGATTGAGCCGATAAGAGTAACGATAATTACTGCGAAAGACAAAGTTGGAGAGAATTCATAATGCACAATTTCTAGCAGCATCTTGGCACCAATAAAGAAAAGAATAATAGATAACCCCTTTTGCAACAAATAAAACTTATCGATAATACCAGATAAGAGAAAGAACATAGCGCGTAAGCCCATTACGGCAAATATATTTGAAGTGTAAATCAAAAATTCGTTTTGAGTAATAGCGAAAGCTGCTGGTATTGAGTCTACCGCAAAGAGTAAGTCAGTTGTTTCAATTAAAACGATAATCAGAAACAGTGGGGTGAACATGAATTTTCCGTTGACTTTCGCAGCAAACTTTCCACCCATATCATCTTTGGTGACGGGCAAATATTTGCGGCAAAGTTTTAAGATTGGATTTTTTTCAGGATCAATTTTTTCATCACTATCCTCGAAGTAAATTTTGACACCTGAGTACAATAGAAATACACCAAATATGTATAAAATAAAATGCCACTTGGCAATAAAATATGCTCCAACGAAAATGAATATTCCTCTAAATACAACCGCCCCTAAAATTCCCCAGAAGAGGATTTTATGAAAGTATTCTTCTTTAACTGAGAAGTATTTAAGAATTAATAGGATGACAAAAATATTATCTACGGAGAGTGCGTATTCTGTTAAGTAGGCCGAAAAATACTCGACCATTGCATCCCCACCACTAACTGATTTTGTTACTCCATCAATCTGAACAGCATAGGGCCCATCTATATAAATAAGATAACCAAAAATAGTACTGATAATGACCCAAAAAATCGACTGGTTAAGAGCAGATTTGGCAGTGATTTTATGGGCTGTTTTATTAAAAAGCCCTAAATCTATTAATAGAAATACGCTGATCACGAGTGCAAAAACTCCATAAAGGAGTGTCTCTGAACCAATTTCAATTCCGAACAAGGAAGAAGCAAGCATCAACTAATAGTCAAAGTTAGTAATCAACAAAAAGATGGGAAGAGGAGTAGAAAACACTAAATTTTAATTAAACAATTTTCAAATCTACGAATATATTTTAGACTAAAAACTTACTTGCCTTGTAGATATTAGCAACAAGCAAAAAGGAACCAATCATACCATGGTTTTTGCACATTTTGGGCACTTTCCTTGTATAAGCAGGTTCATTTCTTTAGGAAGATACCCGGAGGGTAAAGTAATTTCCGGAATGTTTACATCTTCTAAGCAACTGGTTTGCTCGCAAATAGTACATTTAAAATGAACATGCTCATGATGATGCTCAGCAATGTTGCACAAGCTATTACACAACGCGTATTTTAGACCTCCACCATCATCTAAAACTTTGTGCACAACTCCTTTATCTACAAACGTTTTGAGCGTGCGATAAACTGTTACCCTGTCAAACTCACTTTCAACTTCGGTTTCAATATCAGTGTAAGACAAAGCAAAGGGTTTTCTTAAAAACATTTTAAGAATGGCCGAGCGGCTGATGGTTTCTCGCAGTTTGAAATCTTTCAATATTTGTCCTTCACCTTTCATTTGGGCTCCATTTGCAACTCAAGCAAGTTACGATAAATGCCATTATTTTGATTGTTGAGTTCCTGATGCGAGCCAGACTCTGCAATCTGCCCATCTTTAATTACAAAAATCTTGTCTACTTTCCGAATAGTGCTGAGTCGGTGCGCAATTACAATCGTAGTTCTATTTTCCATTAATTTTTCTAAGGCCTCTTGAACTAGATGTTCTGACTTTGAATCTAACGAGCTGGTTGCCTCATCTAAAATTAAGATGGAAGGATCTTTTAGAATAGCGCGCGCGATGGCTATCCGTTGCTTTTGCCCGCCCGAAAGTTTAACGCCACGATCGCCCACGAGGGTATCTAATTTTTCAGGAAAACTTTCAATAAACTCCCAGGCGTTTGCCTGACGTGCAGCCGCTTCAATTTCTGCTTCTGTAGCCACCGATTTTCCATACGCAATGTTTTCGCGAATGGAACCACCAAACAGAATAACTTCTTGAGGTACGATGCCGATGTTGCTACGAAAATCCGTTAGATTATAATCAGAAATGCTTTTGCCATCTACGTGTATCTCGCCTACATTAAGCGGGTAGTATCGCATCAGCAAACTTACAATTGTTGACTTGCCAGATCCACTAGGGCCAACCAGTGCAATTTTTTCTCCAGCCTCAACCTGTAGACTAATTGATTTTAAAACTTCAAAATCAGTTCTTGTTGGGTACGTAAATGAAACTTCTTTAAACTCAACCTTACCTTTGAGTTTTAGCAACTTTTTAGCATCATTACTTTCATCTTGCTGATCTAAAATTTCCAATACTCTTTCAGATGCGCCAATTGATCGCTGTAAAGAGCTGTAAATGTCGCCAAGCCCGGCAATCGATCCACCGATAAAGGAAGTGTATAGAATGAATGAAAACAATTCACCAACGGTAGATTGTCCGTTTTGTAGGAGATAAGCACCATACCAACTCACCGCTACAATGCCACCAAATAAAGCAACAATGGTAAATGAAATAAAAAGCCCGCGATACTTGGAAGCATGAATGGCAGTCTTAACAACCTCGCTCAATGATTTTTTATAACGACCTACTTCAAACAACTCATTTGTAAATGACTTTACTACAGCAATAGATTGCAATGTCTCTTCTACAATCACGTTTGCGCTTGCTAATTGATCTTGTGTTTTCTTAGACAGCTTCCGAATAAATTTACCAAAGAACAAAGCGGATAGCACCAGCACCGGGAAAGTTAACAACATGAAAATAGTAAGCTTGGGAGTAAGAATAAAAATCAATGGAATGCCAATTAGTAAAATTAATAGTTGCCTGAGAAGTTCGGCCAATGTAAAAGTAAATGTATCTTGAAGGGTGCCAACATCAGAAGTAATTCTGCTAGTTAGTTCACCTACTCTTCGGCTATCAAAGAATGACATGGGCAGCCAAATAATTTTTGAATAAACAGCAAGACGTAAATCTGCCAGTGATTTTTCGCTTACAATAGTGAAGGTGTACACACGCAAAAAGGAGAAAACACTTTGTATTGCCAGAATACCAATAAGCGCTAAAGCAATCTGGTTAATGCTTGTTAAAATAAAATCGCCTTTGCCTTGTGCTACGTCTAATAACTTGCCAGCAAAAAAAGGAAACGACAAAAGAGTACCACTCGAAAGACCCAATGCTACAAGACCAAGAATAAATGTTTTGCGATACGGCCACACAAACCTGAAAATCCCCAGTAATTTCCTGATTCCCTCCTTGTTTAATTTCCGCTTTTCCCCTTCCTCTAAACTTATACGCTTCGCCATTTCTTAAAAAAATATTCTTCCTGTTATTGAAAATTTTACTGAGTCGCTTAAAATTAACTTCTGCGATCCTTCGATTGAATATTGATGGATGAGATTTTCATCAAAGTAAATTGAAAGTTTACGATTGGTGTAGTATAATGCATTCTGCTCTTCGTATTGCGATTCAATCTTTTTAAGATTTTTGAAATCATCTTTAAAATAGAAATGAACAAAAGGAACAGGAGATTTTACTTTGGCCACATACGATCTTATCATCAGATTACTTTTGGCATCGGGCTTTTCTGTTATCTCATAGTTACCTTTATAAATAGGTTTGTTAATCCAATCTAGCTGCCGGAATACATCCCACTCATGCGCCAGGTGAGTGCTGTCTATTTTAAATGATGAAACATCATGTTTCCCATCTAAAGCCGAAGTTTTTTGAATGGAGTCTTTTCGTTGCGAAAACTTTTTTATTTGAAAGTTCACCAAACTATCAAAATCAAAATATGGTTTATCGTAATCTTTTAGGTTTGCAGGGCGGCAGCCTATAAGTGCTGCACCCAACAAGAGTGAACAAATAATTTTTTGTTGAAACATAATTTTATTTTTCTACCAGCACCGTTCCGGTCATTTCTTTTGGAATAGGAATTCCCATGATCGTTAAAATGGTTGGGGCCAAATCTCCCAGCTTACCATCTTTGATTTTCGCGTAGGTTTTTGAATCGTCTACCAAAATGCACGGAACTAAGTTAGTCGTGTGTGCTGTATTGGGTGTTCCGTCTTCATTTATCATAATGTCGGCATTACCATGATCGGCAATGATAATAACTGAGTACCCATTTTTTCTGGCCACTTCGGTAACAGCTTCATTGCATTTATCTACTGTTTCAACAGCGGTTACCGCTGCCGAGAAAACACCGGTGTGGCCCACCATATCAGGGTTGGCGAAATTTAAACAAATGAAGTCTGCCGATTTTTTTTCTAATTCAGGAATAATTTTGTCTTTGATGTCATTCGCACTCATCTCGGGTTTCAAATCGTAGGTGGCAACTTTTGGCGATGGGCACATAATGCGCGATTCTCCATCAAAAACATCTTCTCTGCCTCCTGAAAAGAAAAATGTTACGTGAGGATATTTTTCCGTCTCAGCAATACGAATTTGTTTTCTGCCAGCTCTTGAAACAATTTCGCCCAGTGTATTGGGTAGATTATCTTTATCAAAAATTACTTTTACATCTTTAAAGCTGTCATCATAATTTGTCATGGTGATATAATCCAGCTTTAATTTTTTCATTCCTTGTTCAGGATAATCTTGCTGCGTTAAGGCCATGGTAATTTCTCTTCCTCTATCGGTACGAAAGTTAAAACACAAGACCACATCGCCTTCTTGTATTTTGGTAATCGGATTATTGTTTACGTCTACTGCCACAATGGGTTTTATAAATTCATCGGTTACATCTTCAGTATAAGATTTTTTTAGAGATGCTAATAGGTCAGTTGACTTTTCGCCTGCACCATTTACCATTAAGTCATACGCGAGCTTTACACGCTCCCAGCGCTTGTCTCTGTCCATTGCGTAATAGCGACCCACTATGCTTGCGAGCTTTCCTGTTGTTTTGGTTAAATGATTTTGAAGATCTGTCAAATATCCTAATCCTCCTTTCGGATCAGTATCTCTTCCATCGGTAAAGGCATGTACAAAAACGTTATCTACATTTTCGTTTTTGGCAATAGTGCATAACCCTTTTAGATGTTCGATGTGCGAGTGAACTCCGCCATCGCTAACTAATCCGATAAAATGTACTGACTTTTTATTTTTCTTCGCGTAGGCAAATGCTTCCAGCAATGTGGGATTAGTATCCAACTCTTTCTCGGCAACAGCTTTATTTACTTTAACCAGATCTTGATACACCACACGGCCAGCACCAATATTCATGTGTCCCACTTCAGAATTTCCCATTTGCCCAGCAGGCAAACCTACTGCTAGGCCAGATGCCTCTAACTTACTATGCGGATATTTTTGGTATAGAGAATTGATATAGGGTGTTTGAGCGTGATCGATTGCTGAGACTTTAAGGTTTTTAGCGATGCCCCAACCATCCAAAATCATTAAAAGCACTTTGTTGTTCATACATTTTTAAATAAGCCTCAAATATAGGCTCATTCATTGTAATAGCTGATCAAAATTGTGCCAACTGATTTTAACCATTTTCTTATTGACTGTTCTGTTATTTTGACTTATAAATCTTTTTGTATACACGATAATGGCATACTTTTGGCCTAACTTTAGACCTATGAGAACGATAAAGTTGATTGCGATAGTTTTTTCAGTACTTTTTTCTGGGGCTGTGATGGCGCAGGTCGAGATTTTTGCTCCCGTTAAGGATGCCGTTAAGGCCAATAATGCCAAAGAAGTTGTTAAAAATTTTAACTCATCGGTAGATATTAATATCGAAGGTGAGGTGAATAACTATAGTAAGGCACAAGCAGAGTTTGTTTTGGGAGACTTTTTTAAGAAACATCCAGTTAACGATTTTAATATTTTACACACAGGCTCTTCGCCTAGCGGATTAAAATATGCCATTGGCAAATACCAAAGCGGAGCCGATAGCTACAGTGTGTTAATGCGGGTGAAGGAAGCAGATAAAAAGTATTTCGTTCACGAAATAAGCTTCATTAAAGAGTAATGCATCCGGCATATCTTACGGAAGAGGCCATTCAGTCTTTTATAGCTTCTGCGTTGCAAGAAGATATAGGCGAAGGCGATCATTCTTCGCTTGGAGCAATTCCTTCTACCACTCAAAGCACCGCTCGATTACTGATTAAAGACAACGGTATTCTGGCAGGTATTGAAATAGCCGAAAAGATTTTTCATCTGGTCGATTCGCAACTACGCATCACTAACTTTAAAAAAGACGGAGATCAAATCCGAAAAGGAGAAATAGCCCTAGAAGTTAAAGGAAGCGCACGTTCCATTCTTTCGGCAGAAAGATTGGTGCTCAATTGTATGCAACGAATGAGTGGAATTGCTACCTACACCCATTCTCTTTGTAAATTGATTGAAGGCACAACCTCAAAACTTTTAGACACCCGAAAGACGACACCCAACTTTAGGTTGATGGAAAAGTGGGCAGTTCTTATTGGAGGCGGACAAAACCATCGATTTGCTTTGTATGATATGGTAATGTTGAAAGACAATCACATCGATATGGCAGGTGGCATTCGGCAAGCAATTGAAAACACAAAAAAATATCTTGATCAAAATAATAAGCACTTAAAAATTGAAATTGAAACCCGAAATATTAATGAGGTAAGTGAAGTATTGCAGGTGGGAGGGGTAGATATTATTATGCTCGATAATATGTCTACTATCGATATGAAAAAGGCAGTTGAATTGATTGGCGGAAAATATAAAACCGAAGCGAGTGGAGGGATAACCGAAGCTACCTTAAGAGCCGTGGCAGAATGCGGTGTAGATTATATTTCTGTGGGAGCCCTTACTCATTCTGTTAAAAGTTTAGATCTGAGTCTGAAAAACGTTAAACAGGCCTAACCGCACAAAACTAATTTTGTCAGCATTCTTTAAATCCATAAAACTGGATTATTTTTGCCACCCATTTAGATAGAATATGATTGTTAAGACTAGAAATTACAGGTTAGAGAAGAAGCAATACATCAGCATGGCGCTGAAAAACATTTTGCGCCAGCAATGGTGGGTAAGTTTAATTGTGGTGGCTATTTGCCTTTTTTATTTTTGGATACCCAGCATTTGGTGGTTTATAGCCGCTGTGGTAGGCGCTGGTTTATACCTTTTATTTTGGTGGATTCAGTTTTACGGAGTGACTCAACTAGAGCAAGGTAAAAGGCTATTCGAAAAATTTTCTTACGAGATCAGCAGTCAGCAGATTGTAATGAAAATAAATGCGCGAGAGGGAATGCCCATGAAGTGGGATCAAATCCAATCTGCTCAGATAAAAAAAGATGCGTTTTTATTAATTGTAAATAAAGCACAACTAATCCATCTTCCCTTCAAAATCTTTAATACTGAAAACGAGCGTAAATTTTTGAGCAGTGTATTAAAGAATAAAGGTTTAGTCAAGTAACGTATTATTCTTTTACAGAAAACTGAAGTATAAGGTTAATTTTCCTTTGTTTTATTGTAGTTATATTTACTTATCGAACGAGTAAATGGGAAAGCTCCTCATACTGTGCAAGTATATTTTTCTTGTGTATGGCTCTGATATTTATGAGACTAGAAAGCATGTTCATATTACTTATAACCATAGGGGATTTAAGAGAGCTTGTAAATTTTGGTTGGAGCCACAAGTACAATTAGATGATAGCAAGACAGGAGATTTTACTTCTAGAGAATTAATAGAGATTGAAAAATTGGTAGTTGAGCATGAACAATTATTATTAGCACAATTAAAAGTATTCTATAATCATGAAAAAGTAACGGCTATTAGAAAATGAATACATTGTTAAAGGAAATCGAGATTACAGATGTTAAGTTTATAGGGAATGGGGCAATGCTTTTATCCCTTTCAAATGATAGAACCTTTATTGTACCGTTAGATAAGTTTAAAGCGATTGAATCGCTTACCCAATCAGAAAGAGAAGATTTTGAGATAATAGATGGCGAGAATCTTTCCTTCTTGGCTCTTGACGAGATTTATAATATTCATGAATTGATAGGTATTTAATAAACGTAGTTCCTATGAGATCACTAAGTCTTATATTCATTTATGTTTTAATCGCCTCAGTTTCTATTGCCCAAAAAACAGATTTCGATAAAAGATTAAAAGAGCTCAACATTCAGTTGTTTGAGCCAGCTAAACCTATTGCCAATTATGTTAAGGCTGTTCGCTCGGGTAATTTATTATTTATTGCGGGGCATGGTCCATCAAAAGCAGATGGCACGTACATTACTGGCAAAGTAGGTAAAGACCTTACTGTTGAACAGGGTTATGATGCCGCGAGACAAGTAGGCATCACCATCCTCTCAACTTTAAAAAGTGAGATCGGAGATTTGAATAAGGTGAAAAGAATTGTGAAAGTGTTGGGAATGGTAAACTGCACCGAAGGTTTTGTAGATCAGCCAAAAGTGATCAATGGCTTTTCTGATTTAATGGTTGCTGTTTTTGGCGAAAAGGGAAAACACGCACGCTCTGCTGTGGGCATGTACGCGTTGCCAATGAATATTTCTGTAGAAGTGGAGTTAGTGGTGGAGTTAGAAAACTAACAACTCAGAACTTTAAACCGAGAATTAAGCAACCTCTTTCCCTCCCATTGCCCACTTGAGCATTTCAAACCAATCTTGTTTGTCTAAATCGATGTTAATTGATTTGGCTGCTTCTGTAATTCGCTCGGGTTTTGTAGTGCCAAGAATAGGAAAAATATTTCCGGGGTGTTTTAGCAACCACGCCAAAGCTAACTGGCTATACGTTGCATTATATTTAGATGCTTTGCCAAACCAATCGCGATCTTCATACCGTAATTTACCGCCACCCAAAGGAGACCATGCCATGGCGCTGGCTTGATGCTTCATTAGTAAATCTAAATCTCCGTTGAATAAAGGATCGATCCGCGAAAGCGAAATTTCAATTTGATTAGTTACGAGAGGCACAGGTAAAAACTGCTGGAGCATTTCAAATTGTGACGTAGTAAAATTAGAAACACCAAAGTGTAAAATTTTTCCTGCTGCTTTTAACTTCACAAAAGCTTCTGATACCTCATGGAGATTCAGTAATGGATCGGGGCGATGGATAAGTAGCAGATCTAAATGATCAGTACCCAACATTTTTAGAGAATTGTCTACCGACCATACAATGTGATCTTCAGAAGTATCGTAGTGTTTAATCCAAGTGTTGGGTCTTCTTGCCGAAGGGAATTTGATGCCACACTTAGAAACGAGTTGCATTTTTTTGCGGAGAGCGATGTCTTTCTTTAGCACACTCCCGAAAATTTCTTCACAGGTGTGATCTCCGTAAATGTCGGCATGATCGAAGGTAGTAATGCCTTCTGTTAAAGAAGTTTGAATCAGCCGCTCCACCGTTTCAGATGAAAGAGAATTCCACCTCCACACCCCCGTAATGATGCGCGAGAAGCTGGGCCCTTTTGGGTGGAGCGGTTGAGTAATCATTTGCCTTTATGTTGATAGCATTTGCCTGACTTATCTCCCGTCATTCTTTTGCAACGTGTGCCGTCTGCAGTTTTGCCATCGCATTGTGCAAGTTTGTCTTTCATGTGCTCATCTGGTTTACAAATTCCGCAAGCACTCTTGCCTGCTTTTTTTGCTGCCGCCAGTGTCATGTCTTTGGCATCACCAGATAGTTTGCAATCAGCAGTGTGGTATTTTTCTCCTTTGTCTGATGCATAAACGGTTTGGCTAAAGCCTTTTACGGCTAATCCAAACAGTAGGAAGAAACCGATAACAAGAATTTTTTTCATATAGATAAATGTTTAAGTATAAACACAAGTTGAGATTTTTTTTGATAAAATAAAAAGTAGGCTATGCTAAAATTTAATGCTTCGCCACTTCCCCGATCTCATGTAAATGAAAGCCATGCTAAACATGCTGATCCAATACACCCACTCACTTACCCAGCCCCATGTTAAAGACAAATTCCAAACTTCTAAAACTAAATAAACATAGGCTGTGTAAAGGATGAGTGTTACAATTTCAATCAGCAAATTCACAGCGGTTTTTCCAGTGCCCGTTACCGCGTTTAACCACACCACCGAAAATGACTGCATGAACAAAGCTGTTGACACGACACGCAACACAGGTGTGGCATAATCAATAAAATCTTCGCCCTGTCCAAAAAGTGAAAGCAATATCTCCGGAAAAATATTGAGCAGCATAATAAGAATAAAAGAAAAGAAGGCGCTCACTTTTGATATTTTTAATATCAACGGCATTACCTCACTTTCCCTTCCTTGTCCAATCACGTTACTTACCATCGTGTTGCTGGTGGCAGCAAACGACCAAGAGAAAATTCCAGCAATGCCAAACACGTTGCGCATCGTATTAGAAACAGCCAGGTCTCTGGCTCCGTGATGTTCTATCAGAATATAAAAATACTCCCAGGTAATAATGCTAAGTGCAAATTGCAATACCAAAGGTGAAGATTTAATTAAAATCATTTTGACTGTGGAGGCTTCTAATTTCCAATCTTCAAAAAAAGCGAACGCCCTATGCATTCCTTTCAGGTGAATGACTATATAAATTACTAAAAGCCCAACACCTTCGGCAATAATGGAAGCATAGGCCGCTCCGTTAAAGCCAAGTTCGGGAAAGCCGAAGTGCCCGTATATAAAAGCGTAATCGAGAAAAATATTGGTTAGCGCTTCACTCAAAGTTCCCCATACCAAAAACTTAGTTTGGTTGGTGCCTACGAGTAATGCATTTCGCATTACATATAAGTAAAGCAAGGGCAACCCCCACACTCTTATTAATACAAAACTGATTACCTGCTCGGCAATTACTTTATTGTGAATGGTACTTCTTAAAATAACAGGGGCAATAGTATAGGTGAGTAGTATACCAAGGAAAGCAACCGCCAACGCAATCCAAACGCCATGATAAAAAAGTTTTCCAATTTCTTTGGGGAGGTTTTGCCCTGCTTTGCGGGCAATCAAAGATTGTAATCCATTATTTAAGCCGCTGCCAATTACAGCAAATATCAAGTAATAAACGCCAGTAATAGCCGCACTCGCCAACGCTTGCTCGCCTAGCCCACCCAAGAAGATATTATTAGTAATGAAATTAATTTGAGGAACCACCATTGCCATAGAGATGGGCAATGCTAATCCTAAAATTTGTTTGTAGCCTGTTTGTAATCGGAGGTCTTGAATCATTTAAATTCAAAGTAAATTAAAATCTTTGGGGTTAGAATAACTTTGTGTATCATTCGTCTGTCTAAAAAAATCAAGTATATGCAAACCATTCTTGGCGCCAACGGAAACATTGCAGTAGAGTTATCTAAAAACTTGCCTCAGTTTACGGACAAAATCAGGCAAGTAAGCCGAAATCCAAAAAAAGTAAATTCTTCCGATGAATTGGTTGTGGCCGATTTGCTCAGCTACGAGCAAACGGAAAAAGCAGTGGCAGGAAGTGAAGTAGTTTATTTGCTGCCTGGCCTAGAGTATAATTCTAAGGTGTGGAGAGAAAATTGGCCAAAGATTATGAAACATACAGTAGACGCTTGCAAAAAGCACAATAGCAAACTGGTCTTTTTTGATAATGTGTATTGTTACGGTCAGGTAAATGGAGTGATGACAGAGGAAACACCTTTTAACCCTGTGAGTAAGAAAGGCGAGGTGCGGGCCGAAATTGCGACTATGCTTTTAAGTGAAATTAAATCAGGAAATCTTATCGGTATGATTGTGCGCGCGGCTGATTTCTATGGGCCAAACGTTAAGCTTAGCATCGTTCATTCTACAGTAACGGAAAGATTAAAAGCGGGCAAGTCGCCACAATGGCTTGGCGATCCAAAAAAAAATCATTCACTCACCTATACTCCCGATGCAGGGAAAGCTGTGGCCCTACTTGGCAATACCGCTACGGCATACAACCAAACCTGGCATGCGCTTACCAACAACGAAAAAATAACGGGCGAACAGTACGTTCAAATGGCCTTAAAAAGTATGAATCAGCCAACCAAAAAAATTCAGTCTTTATCAAAACTGGGCGTTCGAATGCTGGGTTTGTTTGTTCCGGTGCTGGGTGAGTTTGTAGAGATGATGTATCAATACGAGCACGATTATTTTTTTGATAGCACTAAGTTTGAGAAAGCATTTAACAGCCATCCTACTCCTTACCAATCTGGTATTGAAGCTACGATGCGTGCCAAACTTTAATCAGGCAAATATTTTTGGAAGTAGGCATAGCACCACGTACCAAACAGAGCTGCCAGCAAAGTAAAAGTGGTAACTAAAAAACCAGATCCTATTTGCGCATAGATCGGTCCGGGGCAAGCACCGGTTAGAGCCCAACCAAAACCGAATAGTAGGCTGCCAATAATCACCCCGTGGTGATATTCTTTCTTAGGCATTTCAACTTCTTCGCCCGTGGCAGTTTTTAATTTTAATTTTCGAATGATGAATAACGAAAGCGCACCGGTAGAAATAGCCGTCATAAAAATTCCGAACATGTGAAAACTTTCGAAGCGAAACATTTCTTGAATACGATACCACGAAATGGCTTCTCCTTTGGTAAGTGTTAATCCAAAAAATAATCCTATCGCTAGATATTTTATATTTTTCATAGAGTAAGAATGTAAGGGAGAATAAATTTGCTGAACAGAATACCGCCAACAAAAAAAGAAGCAGTAGCAATGAGTGAAGGCCACTGCAATGCAGACAAGCCCAAGATGCCATGACCGGATGTGCAGCCGCGCGCGTAACGTGTACCAAAGCCAACTAAAAATCCACCTACAATCATTAGTAAAAAACCCTTTACTGAGAAGAGCGTATTCCAATTAAATAGTTCTGTAGGCATCAAGCCAATAGATGATTTAATTTTGAAGCTGTTCAAATAAACTTGAGTGCCTTCAGAGATGGCAACGGGATTTGGATTGGCAAATAAGTAACTGCCAACAAATCCACCTAACAAAACACCTGCGGCAAAGAATAGGCTCCATGCTTCTTTTCTCCATTCGTACTTTAGAAGATTTAAATTGGCAGGCGCCACCGCTGCGCAGATGTGACGCAAGGAAGACGATATCCCGAGTTTTTTATTTCCCACTAGCAAAAGCAACGGCACGGTTAATCCAATGAGCGGACCCGCTACATACCACGGCCAAGGTTCATATATCCAATTCATAAACTATTTTTAGAATTGCAAATATAATTTAATCTAGTAAGGGCATCTCTAAAAACCTGTTGTAGGTGTCAGGCTGGGCCTGTCCGAAGTTGGCTTAAATAATAATTTAAGTTACGACAAGTTCAACGTGACAAGTTTTTTAGAGATGCTAGTAAATAAATAGAGTAATAGATAACGCTCGATTGTAAATTTGATCCAACCCATTGCAACCGATTTAAAATCAGAAATGCATAATGAATGCGCATGATCTTGGCATAGTACGATAAAACCTTCTACCTTGAAGAATAATAGATAGCTTATGAGTACAAAAAAGATTGCCATAATTGGCGGAGGTAATTTAGGAATGGCGGTTGCTGAAGGTTTGTTGAAAAGTAATTTTGCCAAACCCGAGCAGATAACCATTACACGTAGAACAATTTCTCGATTGCAAGAATTGAAACAAAGGGGAGTAACAGTTACTGATAACAATGAAGACGCTATCCGCACTAGCGAAATTATTATTGTTGCATTAAAGCCTTTTAATGTAAAAGATGTATTAGCCGAGTTAAAGAATTCTTTTGATCCTCAAAAACATATCATCATTAGCGTGGTGACAGGAATTTTTTTAAAAGACCTCGCCAGTATTTTCAATTCGCCTATTCCAATTTTTAGAGCCATGCCTAACACCGCTATTGCTATACAAGAATCTGTTACGTGCCTGTGTGCACAAGGAGCAACGCCAACCCAAATCGAATATGTTAAAGCCTTATTTGATCAACTGGGTATTACCATTTCGATTGACGAAAAATTGATGGATGCCGCTACCGTATTAGGTGCATGCGGAATTGCCTTCGCTCTTCGCTTTATTCGTGCAGCCACCCAAGGCGGAATTGAAATAGGCTTTGATGCTAAGACGGCAAGCCTTATTGCCGCACAAACAGTGAAGGGCTCTGCGGAATTATTATTAAAATTAAATCGCCACCCAGAAGAAGAAATTGATAAAGTAACAACACCAAAAGGCTGCACTATTGTAGGCTTGAATGAAATGGAACATCAAGGTTTTAGCTCTTCGTTGATCAGAGGGATTAGCACTTCGTTTAAAAAGATTCAATCTTAAAATAGAGTTTAATTGAAATGAAACCTTTGGTAGTTTAGTTTCAAAATCTTAACTTTTCGGTAACCTAAACCTAATTACTATGACTTTTGATATCAATCATGCCGATCGGCTTTCGAGGGGAGAGCTGCTGCTTCGCTCTTTTTTTGGTTTCTTCTACATTTATTTACCTCATGGTTTTGTCCTATTGTTCATGAGCCTTTGGGGAGCTATTCTTTCCTTTATCTCATTTTGGATAATACTATTTACAGGTCGGTATCCTCAAAGTTTTTTTGAGTACCAAGTGGGTTTGCTTCGCTGGCAAACGCGAGTAAGGGCAAGACAATATAATCTTACTGATGGTTATCCTGCGTTTGGCATAGATTCAAAAGATGAGGCAATTACAATAGAAGTGCCCTACCCCGAAAACATAAGCAGAGGCATGGTACTGGTTAGAGCCCTCTTCGGGTTTATCTTCGTTCTTCTTCCTCATGGTTTTGTTTTATTCTTTTTAACCATTGGGGTAATAATCTCAGTATTTATTGGGTGGTGGATTATTTTATTTACCGGAAAACTTCCCGTGGGAATTCATGATTTTATTGTTGGCTATTTAAGATGGGGCACCCGAGTAAGTTTATATTTGGGAAACATGACTGATACGTATCCGCCTTTTTCACTTAGCTAATTGATCTAAATTTTAAAAATGGAATTTCATCCACTACCTCAGCCTGAAGAAATTGTAGAAAGAGAAAAAGAAGATGCAATGGGCGCCTATCTTATGATGTTTGCAGCTGTAGCCGTTGGGTTGCCTTTACCTATCATCAATTTGATTGCCGCAATTGTTTACTATTTTGTAAATCGAAAAAAAAGCCGATTCATTCACTTTCATTGTTTGCAATCTTTGCTATCCAATATCCCCACCACTGTCATTAATTGGGGGTTGGTAATTTGGGGCATCAACATCTTCTTTACCGATCGGGAATTAACAGATTATTTTTGGGCATATGCAGTCTTTGCAGGTTTGTGTACTCTTTTATATTTTGTGATCAGTATTATAGCAGCCTTTAAAGCGCGCCAAGGTAAGATGTATTACTTTTTGTTCTTTGGTAAAATCTCATACGAAGTTGCATTTCGAGTATCCGAAGAAGATTCATTAACTAATACTGATCCTATTAATAAGCCTCCATTTTAGCTTTTATGAACAGTAGTGCTTTCCGTGACTTATTAATTCTAGTATTGATTGGAGCAGCAATCCTTATCGGAGGATACTTTATTGTAAAGCAAATAGGTAAAAGCGATCTCGATTTAAGTTATCAGGTTTCCTATGAACAAGAAGAAAAACTCGGGAATCTTTTTAAAGACATTGTATGGGATCAATATCCAACTGTAAAGGATAACACTGCAGATTCCTCCCTCCAAAAAATAAAAGCTCGCCTCGTCAATGCGCTAGATACAAGCTATTATCGATACGATTTTTCCATTATTAAAAGTTCTGATATCAATGCGTTTACCATTCCAGGAGGTAACATATTCGTTTTCTCAGAACTATTGAAAATGGCTGAAACCCCGGAAGAAGTGGCTGCGGTTTTAGCACATGAAATTGGTCATGCAGAGAAGAGGCATGTTGTTTCTAAATTGATTAAGGAACTATCGGCCACCGCCATTTTAAGTGTTTTGTCTGGCGGAGATCCTAGCGTGCTAGCACAAATTCTTAAAAGTATTGTCGGAAGTAGTTTTGATCGTAAACAAGAAGAAGAAGCCGATCAATTTGCCCTAGCGCTTTTAGAGAAGGCTAACATTTCTCCTAAAAATCTTGCTAAATTCTTCCAACGACTAAATGAAAAGAACTTAGACTACGACAGAAATCTAGAAATCATTATGAGCCATCCGCATAACGATAAAAGAATAGAGCGGGCTCGCAGATACAAAACAAAAAATGATTTTAAGGCACTACCGTTTGATATCGACTGGAAAAAAGTGCAAGAATCTTTATAAAGAAAAATTATTTTAAACTCATCGGAAGGATATTTTTAATTGGCCACCCAGGGTTGTAGCATTTTAGAGAAACATCAAGGTTTTAGCCCTTCGTATAAAAAGATTTCAATCTTAAAATAGACTTAATAGTTTGGGCAACCATCAAAAGTTAAAATCAATATCTTTGCGAGGTATGCCTGTAAAAAAACCAGTTATTTATTTTAATCGATCGAGAGATATTATTATCAGCTCCCTCATTTCTATTACTATTACCATCGTATTTGGGTATTATTTTTTATACATCGGTATTCGCGAACGGAGGCCCACCTTTTATGTCGATCCCGTAAGGACAACGATCTTAGATAAAACACATGCGGCCACTGCGCCACTCAGGTTGCTTAAGGCCAATGGAGATACGATTCAATCTGACGTTACCTCTGTTTATTTTTATTTTTTCAATCAGGGAAAAGAAACAATAAAAAAAGAAAATATCTATTCTCCGCTGAAAATATCGCTGAGCGATAGCGCCAAGATACTCGACTTTAAAATTTTACGAAAAGCTCGACCTGTTTCAGGAATCGAATTGAAATATGATTCGACAACAAAATCTCTTAACATAGATTTTAAAGCTTTGGAGCAAGAAGATGGCTTGGCTGCTCAGATAATTTTTGAAGGAAAAAGAGAAGCGGCAGTGAGTATTAGTGGGGGCATTGATGGCGTAAAGCAATTTGAATCTCGATTGGTTACAATCAACCCACTTTACTTCGTAATTGCCTTTGCGATCTTTTTGATTGCGGCTTACATCTATCTAGTATTGAGCAAACGATACCCTAAAAATTCACTCACGTTGCTTTTTTTATTCTCAGCTATACCCATCCTGTATTTGCTGATTGTATTTTATAAAACCGAATGGTTTGTAACACATCTGGTACCCGATTCGCTCTCGCTACAGCAGCAGTTTGATTTATTTACGCTGCCGGGTTGGTTTAAGTAGGGGGCTGAATTGCTCCATCAATTAAAACTATATTTTTTATCTTGCCATAGATTTAAAGTATACCTATGAATTTGCAGCAACTCGAATACATTGTGGCGGTAGACACGCTGAAACATTTTTCTGCTGCCGCTGCCAAATGCAATGTTACCCAGCCTACTCTAAGCATGATGATTCAAAAATTAGAGCAAGAGCTGGACGTGAAGATTTTTGACCGCAGCAAGCAGCCAGTGCAAACCACCGAGATTGGTCAAACTGTGGTAGGGCAGGCCAAAATGATTTTAGGAGAGGCAGGAAATCTTAAAAAATTAGTAGCCCAACAAAAGGGCACCATCAGTGGCGAACTGCGCATTGGCATTATTCCTACGCTGGCACCTTATCTATTGCCATTGTTTCTCAATCACTTTCTTAAAAAATATCCACTGCTCAAGTTAAAAATCAGCGAGCTAACCACCGATATGATTATAGAGAAGCTGAATGCGCAGCAATTAGATGCAGGCATTTTAGCCACACCGCTCAATGATCCTTCTATTCAAGAATTTCCATTATTCTACGAGCAGTTTGTGGTGTATGCCACACAAAGCGAAAAGATGATGAAGAAAAAGTATTTGCTTGCAGAAGATATTGATATCAATCGACTTTGGTTGTTAGAGGAGGGACATTGTCTTCGATCTCAAGTCGTGAATTTATGTGAGCTAAAGAAGAGAGAAGCACTCTTGCAAAATTTAGATTATGAAGCAGGAAGTATAGAAACGCTTCGAAAGATGGTTGACCTCAATAGCGGCATAACTATTTTGCCTGAATTGGCTCTACGCGATTTAACGAAACGGCAAATGAAAAATATTAAATACTTTAAATCTCCTGCACCTGTCAGAGAAGTGAGTATTGTTACCTATCGTTATTTTGTTAAATCTCATTTTATTGAAGCACTGAAAAAAGAAATACTCGAAAATATTCCAGCAGCAATGCGTGACTCTGCAAGAAAAGAGATTACCCCTGTGGAGAAGGAATCTCAAAATATGACTAATAACTGATAACTTTCAACTTTGAACTCCTTCTAATGAGCATCTTTACTACCCCCAGCCGCATTGTTATCACTTGTCATAAAAGACTTTCTCCTTTTCTGCTGCAAGAAATTGAAGAACTTGGATTTGAAATTGAACGCAAGTTTATAACGGGCGTAGAAATCAAAGGCAGCGTAAATGATTGCATCCGCTTAAATCTTAATCTTCGCTGTGCGAGCCAAGTGTTGTATTCATTGAAAGAATTTAAGGCGAACAGTCCCGATGAAGTGTACAACGAATTAATCCGTTACCCGTGGGAGAAACTGTTGCCATTAGAGGGATATTTTTCGGTAACGAGCAACGCCAAGCACTTTACCGTTAATAACGATATGTTTGTGAATGTAAAAGTGAAAGATGCTATTGTCGATCGCATACGAAGAGAATTAGCAAAGCGACCAGACACGGGCCCCTCTTATGATAAAGCCGTAGTTCATCTTTACTGGAATGAAGATGGAGCCGAAGTTTTTTTCGACACCTCTGGCCAAACACTTGCCAAACACGGCTACCGAAAAATACCTGGCCAGGCTCCTATGCTGGAAGCATTAGCTGCCTCCACTATTATGGCAACCAAGTGGGATCGAAAATCTCCGTTTGTAAACCCCATGTGTGGATCGGGCACACTTGCCATTGAAGCAACATTACTCGCAACCAATAGACGTCCGGGATTGTATAGAAAAAATTATTCGTTTATGCACATCATTGGCTACGATGCATCTGTATATGAAAAAGAAGTAGAAAAATTACAAAAACAGATTATTGAAGTGCCTGATTTAAAAATCATCGCTACTGATATAAGTGAAGACGCCATTAACGTTTCTAAAATAAATGCTGGCATTGCCGGGGTAGAAAACTTAATTGAATTTGACATCTGCGATTTTGAGTTGACCACTGTACCAGAAACACCAGGTGTAGTTTACCTCAATCCTGAATATGGTGAGCGGCTAGGCGATGTGGCGGAGTTGATGGAAACCTATTCGCGTATT
This sequence comes from Cytophagales bacterium, assembly GCA_025359125.1. Classification (GTDB taxonomy): domain Bacteria; phylum Bacteroidota; class Bacteroidia; order Cytophagales; family Cyclobacteriaceae; genus ELB16-189. The sequence continues at coordinate 35,265 of JANYHI010000078.1, read as the reverse complement.
GGCGATTTTATGAAAAAGAAATGCCAGGGTTACACCGGATATATTTTTACCGGAAATCCTGATCTTGCTAAGAAGATAGGATTGAAAACCAGCAAACGGTTAGAATTTTACACAGCTCAATTAGATTGCCGATTGCTCGAGTATGAATTGTATGGAGGAAGTAAGCGCGCACCTAAACCCATAGAGGCAGCATAGATTTACCGTCTGTACAAATTAAAGGCTCATTCAAATTTCTTTTTTGATAATGCAATGCCTACTAATTACTTTCAACAGTCAAAAACATTATCGCAATAAAATGCCCAATCATTATAATAGTAGGCTACAGGATTGATAATTTGGTAAAGGCATTCCATATGACCATTAAAAATAAATATTAACAGATGAAAAAATTTATACAACTTTTCAGTCTAACAGTTTTCGTCTCCAGTTCAGTAGTAGCTCAAGAACGAGTGTTGCCAGCAGAATCTGCTGTCACATCTACAGGTCAGGCAACCATCAAAGGAAAAGTAGTTCCTTATAAAGTTACTGCTGGCACACAGCCTGTGTGGAATGCGGAAGGTAAACCAAGCGCTTCGTTATTTTATACTTATTACGAACGCACCGATGTTACGGATAAGAGTAGGCGACCATTGGTAATTTCTTTTAACGGAGGGCCAGGTTCTGCGTCTGTATGGATGCACGTTGCGTACACCGGCCCTAAAGTTTTAAATATAGATTCAGAAGGATATCCGGTTCAACCTTACGGGATTCATGATAACCCACATTCTATTTTAGATGTAGCTGATATTGTTTATGTCGATCCTGTCAATACCGGCTTCTCTCGCATCTTAGATGCAAAGGCAGAGAAGTCAACTTTCTTTGGCGTGAATGCGGACATTAAATATTTGGGAGACTGGGTAGATAATTTTGTATCGCGCCAAGCAAGGTGGACTTCTCCAAAATATCTAATTGGCGAAAGCTATGGCACTACTCGAGTATCTGGGCTTGCGTTAGAACTTCAGAATTCGCATTGGATGTATTTAAATGGTGTGATCTTAGTTTCGCCAACAGACTTAGGCATAAAGCGTGATGGTGCTATAAACGATGCATTATCACTTCCATACTATACAGCGGCAGCATGGTATCAAAAAGTTCTACCAGCCGATCTTCAACAAAAAGATTTAAATGAGGTATTAGCAGAATCAGAAACATTTACAATTGATGAATTTATTCCGGCCTTGGCACGCGGAGGTTTTTTGGATGAGCAAAAGAAAAAACAAATGGCATCAAAAGTTTCTCGCTACTCGGGGCTTGCTGAAAGAACAATTCTCCATCACAACCTAACTGTGCCTACTCAATATTTTTGGAAAGATTTGTTAAGAGAAAGAGGACTCACCATTGGCAGATTAGACTCTCGGTATTTAGGTATCGATCGGCAGCAAGCTGGCGACCAGCCCGATTACAATTCAGAGCTCACTTCATGGCTACATGCGTTTACACCAGCCATCAATTATTATTTGCGCGATGTGTTAAAGTACAAAACCGATTTGCAGTACAACATGTTTGGCCCTGTGCATCCGTGGGATAGAAGCAATGATAAAACAGGCGAGAACCTACGCCAAGCCATGGCCGAAAACCCTTACATGCATGTGATGATCCAGTCAGGATATTTTGATGGGGCTACTACTTATTTTGATGCAAAATATTCGATGTGGCAACTAGACCCCAGCGGAAAAATGAAAGATCGTTTACGTTTTGAAGGCTACCGCAGTGGGCACATGATGTATTTGCGTGCCGAAGATTTAGCTTCTTCAAATGAACATATTAGAGATTTTATTAAGAAGAGTACGCCAACAGGAGCTGCGAAGTATTGATCAGCCAGTCGTGTCACCGCTATACGCGAGTTAGCCAAAGAGATTGTACCGGTATCACTTCACGCTGAATAAGATCGCCTTCACAAACAAGCGCTAACTCTACAAAATTCACCTGGCTTGATGCAGTTTACAATAAGCGATAAACACTTTTTTGTTTGTAAATGACTTTATGTCAAGCATCGTCTCCGATTCATATACGATGCGCAGTGGCATGAGCTCTGGGCGGAATGTTCGGGTTTTTTTGTTTATAATTTTACGATCTCCACGCGTCTGTTTTTTGCCTTTCCCTCTTCTGTTGTATTTTCAGTAATAGGTTTTGTTTGTCCCCATCCTTTTGCAGCGAGTCTGCTTTTATCTGATCCTTTGCTGACCAACGAATTCATGACGGCTTTGGCTCTATTTTCAGAAAGTGTTTGATTAGCTGTTAGTGATCCAACATTATCTGTATGGCCTTCTAAACTAATTTTTAAGGTAGGGTTGGCTAATAGCATTTCTCCAATTTGGTCGATGATACCTTGAGATTCAGGTTTAATATCTGCCTTGCCTGTTTCAAAATTAATGTAGAGCGCGATATGACCGTCTGTGTTCAAAGCGGTAAGCATATCAGTTGATGTAATTTCTTGTTTCATCTCTTCGAGCTGAATAATGGTGAGTTCATAGAAATCAGTGTTGTCGTTGCCACCGCATTCTATCTTCACCCAAACTGTTTCTTTTCCATTCTTGGTTATTTTAAAAGTAGCTGTGGCCTCACCAGCACTCAGGAAAACAGTTGCTCCACCAATTTTCTTGGCAGCGGTTTCATAATTACGAAGTAGTTGAAGTGCACTTGGCTTAGCTTGATTCGATTCAAGATTGAACTGATAGTGTACCATGGTTTTGGTTCCTTCTTGGCGTATTGTTTTTTCGCCTCCTGCCACCAGATTGAAGTTGGCTTCATCAAAATTGGAGGCGCACTCGGATATGAAATAATTGGGCATTCGGTTGGGAAACATAGGACTATCTTTACAGCCTTCTGCATCTTGTTGTGAGAATGCAGAGCCGAACAGAGTGATCAGAAAAATGGATGAGATTAATTTTTTCATGGTGATTGCGTTAGGTGAAAGAATGAGTTGGCACTTGTAAGATAACTGAATTCTACTAAGATTTGAGCAAGGAATTACAATCTATTTAATTAGATCTTCACTCTCAAAAAGGGTGAAGAACACCCGCAAAGGTGCGGACAACCAATAACAGATTTCATTTAAGGCATTCTCTCCCACGCTTCACTTTATTATATTTGTAATATGAAAACGATAACCTTAGAAGTGAGTGATCCTTCGGCCGATAAAGTGGCGCGGATGACACCAACTGAAAAAAAATCGATCTCAGATGCTATAGATCGCATTTTGTCTAACCGAAAAAGCTTGTCCGATATTATGCATGAAGCAAGCGAACAAGCACGAAAAAACGGTTTGACTCCAGAAATATTGGAAGAGCTACTCAGCAAAGAATAGATGCGGCTCATCTTTGATTGTAATGTGCTGGTCAGAGCACTGCTAGATGATTCTTCTTTTTCAGGGCAAGCATTAGAGAAGGCAGAATCTTCTACGCTACTCATCTCAATTCCCGTATTGGCCGAAACAATTGAAGTAATAACCCGCCCAAAGTTTGATCGATATATTTCAATAGGAGTACGAAAATTGTTTCTGGAAGAATATGAATTACGCAGCCTCAAGATTGAAATCATCAAGCAAATAAAGGCATGCAGAGATCCTAATGATGATAAATATCTTGAGCTGGCACTCAATGGTAATGCAGATTACATCATCACAAACGACCCCGACCTACTCATTCTCCATCCCTTCGAAAAAATCCCCATAATTACTCCAAAAGAATTTTTAGAACAGGTTTAATCCACATTATCCGTTAGAAAAATTAGCTCTAACATTTGTGTCGGGGAGTAAATAAAGAAAAGCGTAAAGGTTTTAGCCTATATATATTTTTGGCTAAAGCCAACTATCTTTTATTTATTTCCCACTACCTTGATCCGGACTATTGCATAATTTGGGATAAATCAAGAACCTCTTTTTCTGAAGAACTTTGAGCCAATAAAGAGATGTGAAGTAATAAGAATTGGAATCTTCTTCATGAGATTCAATTAAGTATTTTTGCGGAATTCTTAATTAGAAATGAATTTATAGGTAAACACTTTTGATTGCAGCATTTGCAATATGCTCATCTTCTTCTTCTGAAAGGCCGCTTACACCTATACCACCAATTATTTTTCCACCGATAATAATTGCCAGACCGCCACCAAACCCGGTAATTTTTTCGTCTCCCCAATAGGCGGCCGGCCGATTTTTGCCCTGCATAAACTCACCCATCTCTCGCGTTGACTTGCGATCGCAAGCAGATGTGTAGGCTTTATTTTGCGCGATGCGCGAAGCAGCAGGCGAGGCACCATCCATTCTCAAGAAAGAAATTAATTCTCCTTCTGGTCCGCAGATGGCTACCGATATTGATTTATTTATTTTCTCTGCTTCTGAAACTGCCGTTTCAATTAACTGCTGGGCTTCTTTGGAGCTAACTTTATTTATCGAATACATAAAGTAGAATTTTATCTTTTAAATCTTAGTTCTCAAAAAATCAGCCGTGTAGCCTTTTCCTTTCTTAATCATTTCTTCTGGGGTGCCTTCAAATAAAAGATTACCTCCTTTTTTTTCTCCACCTTCGGGGCCGAGGTCAATAATCCAATCTGCACACTTGATCACTTCTAAGTTGTGTTCAATCACAATCACAGTGTGTCCCTCATCTACCAAGGCGTTAATTGCCTTCAATAATTTTGAGATGTCATGAAAATGCAAGCCGGTAGTGGGCTCGTCAAAAATAAAAAGAATATGATCCGTTGAGTCTGAAGAATTTTTGCCTAGAAAGGAAGCGAGCTTTACACGTTGTGCTTCGCCACCAGAAAGCGAATTAGAAGATTGTCCTAATTTTACATAGCCGAGCCCTACTTCAAACAACGGTTTTATTCTTTCGTATACAGGTTTTTTATCGCTAAAAAATTCAAGCCCTTCTTCCACCGTCATATCCAACACATCGGCAATCGATTTTCCTTTGTGTTCTACTTCTAATACTTCTTGTTTAAATCTTTTGCCATGGCAGCTTTCGCATTCTAGAAAAATATCTGCCATAAACTGCATCTCTACTTTTATTTCACCTTCTCCCTCGCACGTCTCGCATCTTCCACCTTCTACGTTAAAAGAAAAATGAGAAGGCTTGTAGCCGCGCTGTTGCGAAAGTGGCTGGTCAGCATATAAATTACGAATGGCATCGTAGGCTTTTACATAACTGATTGGATTGGAGCGTGAAGATTTCCCAATTGGATTTTGATCTACAAATTCCACTTGTTTGATTTTAGTGAAATCGCCCAAGAGCTGATCGTACTTACCTGGAGATTCTGAAACAGAACCACTCAGTCTTCCTACTGCGGGATATAGAATTTTTTTGATGAGTGTTGATTTTCCGGAACCGCTAACTCCCGTGATAACGGTGAGTACGCTGAGGGGAAACGTGACTTTTAAATTTTTTAAATTATTTTCTCTTGCCCCAGTTACGGTGATGGAGTCTTTCCATTTTCTGCGACTGGAAGGGACTGAAATTTTTTCCTTGCCACTTAAGTAATCAGTAGTATGGGATTGAATTTTTCCCTGCCCACCTGGCAGGCGGGTGTTGATGTCTTTGATGGCTCCTTGAAAAACCAAATGCCCACCGTGCGATCCGGCATCGGGCCCGATGTCAATAATTTGATCTGCCGCCCTCATAATTTCTTCTTCATGCTCTACCACAATTACGGTGTTGCCCATGTCGCGCAACGATTTTAATACTTCTATCATACGAGCAGTGTCTTTTGGGTGAAGCCCAATGCTGGGTTCGTCCATAATGTACATGGAGCCAACTAATGCACTGCCCAAAGAAGTGGCTAGTTTAATTCGTTGAAACTCTCCTCCTGATAGAGTAGAAGTAACACGATTTAAAGTGAGGTAGCCCAAGCCTACTTTTGCCATGTATTCTAACCTGGATTTTATTTCAGTTAGAATCCGATCAGAAACTTTGTGTTCATAAGCAGGTAGTTTTAATTTTTCGAAGAATACCAACATGTCTTCGATTGGCATTAAAACTAAATCGGTAATTGAAGTGTCTGCAATTTTTACATACGATGCATCTTTGCGCAGTTTGGTGCCACGGCAATCGGGGCAAGTAGTTCTTCCGCGAAAGCGAGAGAGCATAACACGGTATTGAATCTTGTGCGTTTTAGAGGCGAGGTATTTGAAAAACTTGTGAAGGCCATCAAAATATTCGTTGCCATTCCAGATCAGCTCGCGTTGCTTTTGCGATAACTCGTTGTATGGACGATGCACAGGAAAATCGAACTTGATTCCATTTTTCAATAATGGCTTTGCCCACTCGCTCATCACCTCTCCGCGCCATGGGGCAATGGCACCTTCGTATACCGAAAGACTTTTATCGGGTATCACCAAATCTTCATCTATGCCTAAAATCTTTCCAAAGCCTTCGCAGGTTTGGCAAGCACCGAAAGGATTGTTGAAACTAAATAAATTGATGGATGGCTCGGTGAACAAAATGCCATCTAACTCAAATCGATCAGAGAAATTCTTTTTAGTTTGACCTTCGGCATAAATAGAACAATCTCCATGACTTTCGAAAAAGGCAGTTTGCACAGAATCGGATAATCGAAAAGTTAAATCCTCATCACTTGCATTTACAACAGCGCGATCAATTAATATTTCTACCTCACCCCCAGCCCCTCTTTGGAAGAGAGGGGAGGAGTTTGTTTTAGCTTTTGTTTTTTTTACAAGCTTTTCTGTTTCAGTTGCTGTGGATACTCCAACTAGCTCCTCAATAAATTTTACTTCGCCATTAACTAATACACGAGTGAAGCCTTTGCTCAACAATAGATTCAGTTCATCCGCCAGCTTTCTTCCTATTTCAATTTTCAAGGGGCAAGCAACCATTATGCGTGTGCCTTCTTTTTTTGTGTTGATGTATGCCACCACGTCAGTAACGGTATCACGCTTTACTTCCTGCCCGCTAACAGGTGAGTAGGTTTTGCCAATACGAGCAAAGAGAAGTTTTAGATAATCATAGATTTCTGTAGTAGTTCCAACGGTAGAGCGCGGATTTCGGGTATTTACTTTTTGTTCAATTGCGATAGCAGGAGAAACACCTCTGATGTAATCGACTTCAGGTTTTTCCATTCGTCCTAAAAACTGTCGGGCGTACGAGCTCAAACTTTCTACATACATCCGCTGGCCTTCGGCAAACAATGTATCGAATGCTAAAGAAGATTTTCCCGAGCCGGAAAGCCCCGTGATAACGACTAGTTTGTTGCGAGGTATAGCGACACTTAAATCTTTTAAGTTGTTGACTCTGGCTCGCTTTATTATGATGAATTCCTTTGGGTCGAGATCGTCTAGGTAAGAATCGTTGAGGGAGTTATTCATTTTGGAAATCGCAAAAGTAGAAAATAGCAAAGCCTTGTCCTATCAAACCTCAATCATAGGTTGGTATAAATAAAAACACCATCTGCGCGATGGTGTTATAAAATTAAAGAAGGTAACGATTTATTAATTGTCAAAATCAGGATCGTAGCTCGCCTCTTTGGTGCCATTTCCATCCGCATCTCCATCAAAGCCATCACCATTATCTCCGCCACCAAAATCGTCATCATCAGCCACAACAGGTTTAATATCGTCATCATCGCCATCAAACTCTTGTTTTTTGCCAGATTCTACATCGTATCCCCCATCGCTATTTTTGGTGGCAGGCACTTTTACTAAAAAAACTGCATCATCCGTCTCAAGAGGAAAAACAAAAATGGGTTCTTTCTTCGCATTCATAATGCGTGTGATGCTTGATTCATATCCGGAAGGATATTGTTCGCGCATTAAATCGCGAAGATCTTCAGTGAGATTCTCCAGACTTTTAATTATTCGTTTTTTTGCTATTGCCATAGTGGGTTTGTGGGTACGATCAAAAATTCGGTTCAATTAGCGAAAGAAATTATACAAGAGGCAAGATTTTCGTAAATTTTTTTGGGTTTTCGCTAAATAAGTCTACTTTTCATAACTTAATTATAAGATTAACCCCACACACTATCGAGCGACACTTCTACGTTACTTAAACGCAAGACGATGATTGACAGCAGATCTAGCGACAGCCAACTGGTTTCGCTCTATCAGACAGGTAACGAAGAGGCGTTCGAAATGCTACTTCACAGACACAAATCCCGTATTTATACGGCCATTTACTTAATAGTTAAAGATCGATATGAGGCGCAAGACTTGCTTCAGGATACCTTTATTAAGGCGATCAATACTATAAAAGGTGGACGCTATAACGAAGAAGGCAAGTTCCTTCCCTGGATTTGCAGAATAGCGCACAACTTAGCTATTGATCATTTCCGCAAGCGTAAACGCTACCCCGAGGTAACGCTGGAAGACGGAAGTTATGTATTCGATTCAATGCAGTTTGCGGAAGGATCGTATGAAGATAAGCAACTACTGCGCGATACACGATCGCGCATGCGAGATTTGATTAAAGAACTGCCGGAAGAACAAAAACAGGTATTAATTATGCGGCACTATCTGCAAATGAGCTTTCAAGAAATTGCAGAGCGCACTGAAGTAAGTATTAACACCGCATTAGGAAGAATGCGATACGCATTGATAAACTTAAGAAAGAAGATGATTAAAAATAATATAGCCTATGATAAAAACTTTTACCCGGAACGACCTGATCAGGTTTATATACCACGAGACCTCGGAACAGGAGGAGAAGGAGATTAACAAGGCTCTTCTCTGCGATAGCCTTTTACAAACTCAATACAAAGAATTGAAAGCGAGTAAGCAATCTTTAGACGCTGCTCAATTACAACCTTCTTCAGAAGTTGTATTGAATATTCTTAGCTATTCGAGAAATACGCCCAGCCAATAAGGATTACAAATGATGATACTCTCACGAGCCCGGACAATCCATCTGGGTTTACTGCTTTTACAATTCATCTACACTTTTATTCAAGTCTGTCATTCTTTTTTATAAAGAACCAATCTAGCAGACTACACTTGCACCATGAGCGAACAATTTCTTTCTATTATGTTGGTGCTCCACATCGCGGGAGGTACCGTTTCGTTAATCACCGGACTGATTGCAATGCTGACAGCCAAGGGCAGCAAGCCACATCGATTGGCTGGCAAAATTTATTTTGGAGGTATGTCCGCAGTTTTTGTAGGAGCAGTAACAAACGGAATTGGCCATCACAAGGATTTTTTATTAATGGTTGGTTTTTTTAGTTTCTATATGACAGTAAGAGGGTATCGCATTCTCTTTCTAAAAAAAATAAATCAAGGTCAAAAGGCAGCTCTTATTGACTGGATAATTACCGGGGTGTCTTCTGTTTTTATTCTTGGCCTTCTCGGCTCGGGAGTATGGGCGCTAACGCAGGGAGAAGGGATGGGTGCGGCCGCCATTACATTTGGCTTGGTAGGCATTTCATTTCTATTCTCAGACATTCGCAATTTCATCAAACCACCAAAAGAAAAAATGCATTGGTGGTATACTCATATTGGAAGTATGGGAGGTAGCTACATCTCTGCCGTTACTGCCTTTATTGTAGTTAATATTCAGTTGCCACAGTTTAACTGGGTACTATGGATACTTCCATCTGTAATTGGCGGAACATTGATAGGGAGAACAATAAAAAGTTATAAGCTCAAATTTGAGCGAACCAACAATTTATCCTGAACCTTCTCGTCTACACCTTAGTTTTTAACAAAGCAAACTCGAATTTATGGTTAGTACTAAGTTGAAGCCTGCTACTTTAAGGCAAATACAAATTGTTAATAGTTTCTTGTCTGTACTGGATAAGCACATACAGGAAATTAGACAGGGAAAAGCGGAAAGCACTTTAGAAGTTCGAGAGATGGCTGATCGGGTACACGTACATCCTACCCACCTTAGCAACACCATCTCTCAGGCTTTGGAAAAATCGCCCTGCGATATTTATGAAGAGCGTCTCATTGCCCTTGCAAAAGAGTTATTACTAACAACATCAAAGTCAATTGCTGAAATAGCACACCAAATGACTTATGATCCTTCAAACTTTACAAAGTTTTTTAAACATTTCGAAGGTGTTACACCTAAACAATTTAGAAAGATGAATTCTTAAAAACGGAAATGCTCACCATTTTTTCGGAAGTGTTCACCATTTTGTATGAAGTTTAGACTCCACCTTTACACTTGATTTAAAACAAAAATATATGACAAACAAAATTGCATTGGTAACAGGTGGAAGTCGTGGATTAGGAAAAGATATGGCAATGGCCTTGGCGAATAAGGGAGTTGATATTGTAATTACTTATCGAACTAAAAAGGAGGAAGCCGAAAGAGTAGTTGCTGAAATTCAGAAATTAGGACGCAAGGCTACAGCGATTTCTTTTGATGTTGGAGATATCAAATCTTTTGATGCATTTATCGTACAACTAACAAATGCACTTCAGCAAAATTGGGGCGTTGCTAAATTTGATTTTCTAATCAATAATGCCGGAGTAGGCGCAACCATTCCGATTGCTCTAGTAACCGAAGAGGCATTTGATAACTTGATGAATATTCATTTTAAAGGCGTTTATTTTCTCACGCAAAAATCACTTTCAATTTTAAACGATGGAGGATGTGTGATCAATATCTCAACGGGCACAACGCGCTTTTGCGTACCTGGTTATTCTGTTTACTCTTCATTGAAAGGTGCTGCTGAAATATTTACTAAGTACATCGCAAAAGAATTTGGCAATAGAGGTATACGATCGAATATCGTTGCTCCGGGTCCGGTAGAGACTGATTTTAATAATGCATCGATACGTAGCAATCCTCAGATGAAAGCAGCCCTAAGTGGAATGTCTCCATTAGGTCGTGTGGGGCAGGCAGATGATATTGGATCGGTGGTTGCCTTTTTATGTTCTGAAGAAGGAAAGTGGATTAATGGTCAACGAATTGAAGTATCAGGAGGAATTAATTTGTAATCTGGCTAAATAAAATTAACAACCTCTTCTACCAAATCTTTCGATTTTAAATTATGCCCTAGCCCAGTTGTGGTTATGAGTCTGGAGTTTTTCCATGCCGCATTCATTTCCACAGCTGTTTTATAGGGCGCCTCTTTATCTTCTTTGTCGTGGATAATTAACCCCTCTACTTGTAAAGATTTACTAAACTCTACCATTTTAAAATAGGAAGGAGGATGCCCAATTGCTTTGATGAAGTATGCAGAGATCAACTCAACCGTTTTTTTGGATAGCCCCAGCATTTTTTGGTAGTACTGAAAGAAATATTCTACTTCACCCGGTGCGGCCATTACTACTAATTTTGAAATAGCTAAATCCTGTAAGCGGTCTAGCGTATAAATAGTGGCAAATCCTCCAAAAGAATGTGTGAGAACTGCATGTAACGATTTTTGCTCTCTGATAAACTGCTCGATAAGTCCGCTGTAGTGTGGCAAGTTTAAAAAATCTCCCTCTGATAAACCATGGCCGGGCGCATCTAAAGAATAAATCGTAAACTCTTCTTTCGATAATCGGTTGATGACGTAGCGCCACCAATAGCTATGACTTTGCCAGCCATGCAGCAATAGAATTTTTTTACTTCCATTGCCCCAGCGGTAGCCTTGTACTTTCTTACCAGCGTATTCCAATTTGAATTTTTCGTCAGCCTTATTTAAAAATTCAACCTGGTGCGGCTTCATTTTAATTCTGCGAGGCCAACAGAATAATTCAAAGCCTTTTCGCGCGGCATATTGCGGGGCAACAATAGCTAAGGTGTTCAAATAAAATCCGATGGATTGTATAAGTAGTTTGTTCATAAATTCTTCTTTGAGTGTATCAGGCTTCTATTTGTTCAATGGTTTTTTCAAGATGAGAAATGACAATGCGGATGTCGTGATTGGTTTTAGAAAGTTTGCTCATCATAATCGCGCCCTCTAAACTTGCAATCAATACAGTAGCATAATAACTCTTATCGATGTTGGGTTTAATCTGATTAAATTTTTGTCCGTTAGATAAAATAGTAACAATCGATTCTTTCAATACTTCTAAAATGTGATGCGCCTTCTTTCGTAAGTGCGGACTGTGGTCGTCTGCCTCAATGGCAACATTTAATAAAGGGCAACCACCCTTAATGGGCGACTTGGTTACGTACGATTCAAAAAAATGGATGATGGCCTTAAGTTTATTGACTGCATTTTGTTGTTGTTTGATTTCAGTGCGAAGTTTTTCAAACATCACACTCATGAGGTACACTAACGACTGCTCTTCCAGCTTCTCTTTATTTTTAAAATGCCGATAGATGGCACCTTTCGTTAAACCAGTAGCATCGGTAATGTGACTAATCGAAGTTGCTTTATATCCCTGAATGTTAAAGAGACTTCCGGCATGCTCCAAAATGGATCCTTTTGTTTCGGTGGGATTTCGCATGCTACAAAGATACCGATCGGTATCTAATAAAAAAAATACCGTTTATGATCACGATAAACCCCTCCCTATTTGGCAGAAGGCTTCTACAGCTAAAAACATACTCGGCAATCGTGTGTTAATTACTGAAATCCAATAAGGATACTTTCTTCGTAGATATTTTTAACTTAATTAAGATGGTTCGGTTTCTTCAAATAGCTCTTCTTCTCGTCTGGATCTGGATGGTTTATATAGTTATTTCCACAAGTTTGGAAAGTAGCCTGTTTGAACAATGGAATTTTTTGGCGTCCATTCCATGGATGAGAGCCACCCTTTGGGATTTCTACGCCAATATTCTCATCATCTACATTTTTGTTTTGTGGAGAGAAAAAAGCCTGTTCATTAAATTTTTATGGGCTGTTCTATTCTTTTTTCTAGGTAGCATCGGTTCAATAGCCTATGTATTAATACAGCTTTTCTCTTTAAAAGAAGGGCAGGTATTATCTGATATTTTTAAATCTAAATCAGCATCACTTTAATCCATTCCTTAAAAAGAAAATAATTTAACATGTGGTACGATAGCATATTAGAAAAAGATCTGATTCCCGATTTCCTGATTCGCAACGGAATCAGAAAAAATTGTGCGCAGCGCCTGCAAGAAGAAACGAGTGCCAACCTAGAACACCAGCACAAAAAATTTATGGACTTCGTAATGGATTTGAGAAACAGACCCATTGCAGAAGAAACAAAAGCCGCTAACGAACAGCACTACGAAGTGCCCACCAAGTTTTTTGAACTTGTGTTGGGTAAGAATTTAAAATACAGCTGCGGCTATTGGGATGAGAATACATCTACGCTCGATGAAGCAGAGGAGGCAATGTTAAAAAAGACAATGGAGCGAGCAGACCTAATTGACGGACAGCACATTTTAGAGTGCGGCTGCGGCTGGGGTTCTCTCTCCCTTTACATGGCTAAGAAATTTCCGAATAGTAAAATCACAGCGGTTTCAAATTCTAGAACCCAAAAGATTTTTATTGACCAACAAGCGGTAAAGCGCGGCATAAAAAACCTTCAGATCATTACGGCCGACATGAATATTTTTTCAACTGACAAAAAATTTGATCGCATAGTATCAGTAGAGATGTTTGAACACATGCGTAACTACAAGTCGCTCATGCATAAACTCTCTTCTTTCTTAGAACCCAACGGAAAAATGTTTATCCATATTTTCACCCATCGTAAGTTGAGTTATTTATATGAAGTAAAAGACGAGAGCGATTGGATGTCGAAATATTTTTTCTCGGGAGGCATCATGCCGAGCGATCACCTGCTGCTCTACTTTGCAGACGATTTCAAAATCTCTAACCACTGGCGTGTGAATGGAGTGCACTATGGAAAAACGGCAGAAGCCTGGTTGAACAACATGGATCAAAATAGAAAATTAATTATGCCACTTTTCGAAGAAACATACGGAGTAGAAAATGCTTTGAAGTGGTGGGTGTATTGGCGAATATTTTTTATGGCGTGCGCAGAGCTCTGGAAATATAAAAACGGAAACGAGTGGTTTGTCAGTCATTACCTATTTGAGAATAGAACTGTTTCCGTAGTAAAAAATGAGATTCAATTTGAAGAAGAAGTATGGAATCAATAGCAATCATCGGCACCGGTATCGCAGGTATGGGGTGCGGGCATTTTTTGCATCAACACACTGAAATCGATTTGTATGAACAGAATGACTACATAGGTGGCCACACGAACACTGCATATGTGGAAGAAGCTGGTAAAACGATTCCGGTTGACACTGGTTTTATAGTTTTCAACTATCACACTTACCCTAATCTGGTAAAGTTGTTCGATCAACTAAAAGTGGAAATAATGCCAACCGATATGTCGTTTGGTGTGCAACACATACCATCAGGGCTAGTGTTTGGCAGCAAGAAAATGTTTGCTCAAAAATTAAATTTTTTTAAACCTAGCTTCTGGAAATTGCTTTTTCAGATTCAGCGATTTTATAATGAAGCAGAGGAAGTGCTGGCAGATGATCGATACGCTTCTTATTCGTTAGGAGATTTTATTGCAGAAAGAAAATATAATCAAGATTTTGTTCATCAATACATTGTGCCCATGAGTAGTGCACTGTGGTCAACGCCTGTGGATGTCACGCTTAAATATCCGGTAAGAGTGTTAATTAACTTTTTTAAAAATCATGGGTTATTAGGAATCAGCACTCAGTTTCAGTGGTACACAGTGAAAAACGGGAGCTGGCAATACCGCGATAAGTTAATCGCGCCTTTCAAAAATAAAATTCAGGTAAATAAAAAAGTAATTAAAGTTACTAGACAAAAGAACAAGGCAATTCTCTATTTTAAGAATGGCGAATCTAAAATATATGATAAGGTAATTATTGCTACCCATGCCGATCAGGCACTTGCTTTGCTGGACGATCCAACCGAATTAGAGAAGCAACTGCTCGCACCTTTTGAATACCAAAAGAACGTTGCCAAACTCCACACCGATGAAGCGGTAATGCCAAAAATTAAATCTACATGGTCGGCCTGGAATTATCGTGTGCAGGATATTGATGGGCAATTAACTGCAACAACCATTTACGACATGAATATTTTACAGAACGTGTCTCAAAACAAGAATTATTTTGTCTCCATCAATGATCCTAATTTAATTAACGAATCAAAAGTAATCCGGTCTATTCAGTACGATCATCCCATTTTCACACCCGCAACCGCTGCGGCTCAGGAAAAGCTTTATCAATTGAATGAAAATGGAGTGAGCTATTTCTGCGGAAGCTATTTTCGATTTGGATTTCATGAAGATGCCTTTACCAGCGCGGTAAATGTTTGTAATAAAATTTTGAATAGAGATGTGTGGAGCGAGTTGGTGTTAACTCAAAAACCAGAAGAGGAACTTGTATCGTAGATTATTTTAAAATGAACTCCTGCCTGTACAAATGTGATGTGATGCACCATCGGCTTGAGCCGAAGGAGAATAAGTTTGATTATTCCGTCTTCATGTTTTATTTGGACTTGGATGAGTTGGATCTACTACACAAAAAGGTAAGATTGTTTAGCAGAAATCGTTTTAATTGGTTTTCATTTTACGATAAGAATCACCTAGTCGTATCTGCAGAGAAAAACACAAACCCAATAAAAATTAAGGTAGTAAATTACCTGAAGGAACAGGGAGTTAATAAAATTATTGGCAGAGTGATGTTACTCACCAATGCATCGGTATTGGGTTATGGTTTTAATCCTATTTCAGTTTACATCTGTTTTGATTTAAATGAGCAGCCCTTGTGTGCGGTGGCAGAAGTGTGCAACACACACGGAGAAATGAAATTGTATTTGCTTGACAAGTCTCATTTTTCTGAAGATACATTTGATCTCATCGTTTCAAAGTTTTTTTATGTTTCACCGTTTGTAAATATGGACGCATCTTTCCGTTTCATATTTAAAATCCCAAAGAGTTCATTACACTTTCGTGTTGATGATTATGAAAAAGACAGAAGGTTTCTACTTACCTCTTTACAGGGAGAAAGCACCGCACTTACAGATTCAACGCTGCTAAAATTTGCTTTTTTATTTCCACTTATCCCTCTCCGCATTTTTGGACTGATACACTGGCAAGCTTTTATTCTTTGGTTAAAGAAGATTCCCTTCAAGCAAAAAAAAGCAGATCTCGATTTACAGCAAAATATGTTTCATTATAAATAACTAAACTGTTTTAGTATGAATTCTTCGACCCTTACGCTCTCCCGAAAACTTTCTGTTTCAGAGCTTCTGATTATAAAGTTGTTTAATAAACTACCTAACGGCTCTCTTCGAATGGAATGGCCCGATGGAAGTGATTGCTATTTTGGAAGCGGACAAGGCGTGAGGGCAAATATCAGAATTACCAATAATGATTTCTTTTTGAAATGCGTGCTCTATGGAGACATTGGATTTGCAGAATCGTATATGGATGGAGACTGGCACACCAATAGCATTGCAGATATCGTTTCCTGGTTTATTATCAACCTTAATCACAATCCTGTTTTGGCAGGTAAAGGATTAAAAAGATTGACTGGTAATTTTATGAGAATGGCCAATAAACTTTATCATTTTTCGCGCAAGAACACGCTGGAAGGATCGAGCAGAAATATTTCTGAACATTATGATTTAGGGAATGATTTTTATAGTTTGTTTTTAGACAAAACGATGACATATTCCAGCGCTATTTTCAAAAATGAAAATCAATCTCTGGAAGAAGGTCAATTTGAAAAGTATGATCGCTTATGCCGCCATCTCGATCTTAAAGCTTCAGATCATCTATTAGAAATTGGAAGTGGATGGGGCGGAATGGCTGTGCATGCAGCGAAGTATTATGGTTGCAAGGTTACTACCGTTACCATTTCGAATGAACAATTTAAATATGCAGCAGAGCGATTTGAAAGAGAGGGTATTGCAGATCGGGCAGAGATTCTATTGAAAGATTACCGCTTGATTGAAGGTCAATACGATAAAATTGTATCCATCGAAATGTTAGAAGCAGTGGGGCACGAGTACTTACCTGTTTATTTCAAGAAGGTGAATGAGTTACTTAAGCCCGGTGGTAAAATTGGGTTGCAGGTAATTACCTCGCGCGACAAGCGCTATGAAGAATTCAGAAAAGATGTTGACTTTATTCAAAAACATATTTTCCCCGGTTCGCAAACACCTTCTTTGATGGCTGTTCAGGCAGCTGTTAGTAAAGTATCTGAACTTAATTTATTTGATATGAAAGACATTGGCTTGGATTATGCCAAAACCCTTCGTATGTGGTACGATCAATTTAATCGCCAGTTGGAGCAAGTAAAAAAATTAGGTATGGATGATCGCTTTATCAGAAAGTGGAATTATTATTTACAGTATTGTGATGCCGCATTCAAACTTCAACACATTACCGTTTTGCAATTGATCTATAACCGGCCACAAAACTAGTGAACAAAATCATATCATATTTCACTGCTAATTTGCAGATAATTTTAAGGCCCCGTAACAGGATATATTATTTTCGCTTTGAAGCTTTTACCACTGGCATCGTTGATGGTAGTAATGCCTTGATATTGCATCAAGCGTTTTGTTTCGAAGTTGTAAGTGAGTAAAATTGGGGCGACAAGCACTCGTAACAAAAGTGCATCTGGCTCCATTTTAAAAATAATAATTTTTTTCTGATTCACCGTCTCTTCATGAATTTTAAAAACTCTGAACGAATAATAAGTAAGTTGTGAGGGTACGGCAAAATTGAATCTGATTTGTTCTCCCTTCATCAGTTCATTCCAATGAGATTTTAAAAAGTAATTAAAGCCACCATCAATCACAGCAGGTGATGGAATTTTTATCTTCTTTCGCTGAATATTCTTCTTTTTATTTTTCCGATAAATTAATTCGATTTCGTCATTATTTACTTTTGCCCCTTCTATATATCCATCCCTTACATCTTCTTGCATAAAATCTGGACAAAAATGATTGCGCGAGTAGTCGATCCTCTTTTTTACAATCGTTTCTCCCGCAGGGTTCCTGTATTCAATTTCAGTAAGCTCAGTTGATTGCGTGTCCGAAAGATATTCTTCATGATGTTCAGTAAAATAGATTTCGTCTGATTCTAAATCGGATGCAATGCCATTGTAGATAAGCGAGCGTTTGGTATTGAAATTACCAAGTATAAGTAAAAGAGTTGCAGCCAATGTAACACGAAGCACTGTGCCCATAAAAAAGATTTGTATATCAAGTACGTATTTAGGGGGAGATTTGGATTTTTTTGACCTAGAATATCTTCAGCAAAAAAACGAATGAAAGCACTGTGGCACTTCCTGTGTTTGAAATAAAACCTTTACCTTAAAAACATGATTACAAATCTACTCCAGCAGTTAAAACGAGTTTCTGAATTAAAAACAATACCCGAAAACCAGTTGCAATGGTTAGCTGAAAAAGGTGAGGTTAAGCCTATTGTACTATATTCACATTACATTTTGACGTGTTTTTTTTGGCTGCCTTCTTTTTCTGTAGACTATTTTCATTAGGAGGATAAAAATTTGATTTATCAATTCATAAAAACCCATACCTTGAATCCATAATTTATAATGTATGAATCTATTTTCACTAGAAGGCAAAGTAGCTTTGGTAACAGGAGCATCAAAAGGTATCGGCCAATCGATAGCAGAATATTATGCCGCTGCCGGAGCAAAAGTGGTAGTGAGTAGTCGCAAGCAAGAAGCAGTTGAAGCAGTAGCTGCCGAAATAAGAAGTAAAGGATTTGAGGCCACAGCTATTGCGTGCCACATGGGCGACATGGCCGATGTTGCCAGATTAGCTGAAGCTACCGTGGGCAAATACGGCACGATCGATATTTTGGTGAACAATGCAGCGGCTAACCCGGTGTTTGGCCCGGTGGTAGATACAAGTTTGGAAGCTTTTGATAAAATTATGACTGTAAATGTGAAGGGGCCATTTGAGCTAGCTAAAAAAGTATACCCGATTTTGAAAGCTAAAAAATCAGGATCGGTTATCAACATTAGTTCTATTGGTGGATTAAGACCCGAACATGGGTTGGGGATTTATAGCATGAGCAAAGCTGCATTGATTTCACTCACCAAAGTATTTGCAAAAGAATGGGGCGATGATAACATTCGTGCCAACGTTATTTGCCCTGGCCTTATCAAAACAAAATTTAGCGAAGCACTTTGGAGCAATGATAAAGTGATGGCGATGATGATGAAGGTTTTGCCGATAAAACGAGTGGGCACGCCAGAAGAAATTGCCGCATTAGCATTGTATCTCGCTTCAGATTCATCTGCCTACTGTACAGGAAGTGTGTTTACTGCAGACGGAGGTTTTACGATTTGAAAATCTACTGTTCATAATACAACACATTCAACAACGTATTGCCAACAGCATCTAAAGTTTCTTTGCTAATGATAGACATGTTGTCTTTGGTGGTGTGATGATAGTCGCCAAAGAAACCAATGCCGGCTTGGTAATGCACAATGTCAATCATCGGAATTTTTCCAAGCTTGTTTACAAACAGATGGTCATCGGTAATGCCGGCTACATTCTGTTTTACAAAATAATCGGAGTAGCCAATTTTTGCTGCACGATCCCAAACTTTCTCTACCGTTTTGGCGGCAAACTCCAGTGAAACTTCTTCTCTAAAAAATTGAGATCTTCTGGCACCCACCATATCTAACAGAATTCCGTAGTGTGCAGAATAATTTTTTTTATGCTTGTTCTTGGCCCAATATTGCGAACCCAAGCACCACCAAGACTCTTGTCCTTCGGGCGGACTACTATGAGATTCACCCTCTTTCTCTCCCCAATCTTCACCATCAAATAAAATAAAGTCGATACCAATGGAAGGAGCAGATTTACTTGATGAAATAATCCGTGCAATCTCTAATAAAACGCCAACACCACTGGCCCCATCATTAGCTCCATCAAAAGCAGCATCTTTTTTTTCTTTGTTCTTGTCGGCAAAAGGTCTTGTATCCCAGTGCGCTGCCAGCAACACTCTTTTTTTATTTTCAGGAAAATAACTGGCGATGATATTTTTGAGTTTAAGACGTTGATTATCGAAAGTAGTTGCCTCAAATTCTTGTACAGTTACCGCTGCGCCATACTTTTTAAATTGTACTATAAGATAATCAGATGTGATTGCGTGCGCTTTTGTATTAGGCACACGTGGCCCAAAGTCAACTTGCTTTTTTACAAAGCTGTAAGCAGAGTCTGCATTGAACCGAGGAACGTTAATTACCCTTTCTGCAACCACTTCTTCTGCATTCGGCTTTTTAGGGCCACATGAGGTGGCAATTAATAGAGCTAAAAAAATAATTCTGTTGGACGTCATGCTGAATGAATTCGATAGATCAAAGAACATACTATTTGCGATAAAGTAAAAATCAGTTACATTTGCATCACTTTCTTGAAAAATCAGCTGGAGGGGACCTAAAAGTCCCCTCTTTGTTTGTAGACTATTATGGAATTGGTTCAAAGAATAAAGGAATTGGCAGAATCGCACCTGAATGACCCGAGTCATTTTTTGGTAGATGTACTTATTTCAAAATATAAGCCAACCAAAATTGTAGTGCAATTAGATGGCGATAAGGGAGTCAGTATTGATGCATGCGCGGATGTGAGCAGAAAGCTTTCAGAAGATTTGGAAATATTGAATCTGATTGAAGGTGCTTACAATTTAGAAGTAGGAACGCCCGGGTTGGATGTTCCTTTGAAATTGAAGAGACAGTATTATGCCAATGTAGGCCGATCTGTAAAAGTGCAGGTAAAGAGTAGAAATTATATGGAAGGGAAGCTGTTGGAAGTGAGTGAAGAAAAAATAGTAGTAGAAACTCCCTCGAAGGAGAGAAAAAAGGAATTAGTAAAAGTGGAAATACTTTTTAGTGATATAGAAAAAACAATTGTAACCGTTTCTTTTAACTAGCAAGCCGTATGGATGCATCAACACTGATCGAATCGTTTGCCGATTTCGCCAAGCAAAAAAACATTGACCGCCCGACTATGATCCGCATCTTAGAAGATGTGTTTCGTAATATGATCAAGAAAAAATATGTGGAAGACGACAACTTCGATATTATCGTAAATGCCGACAAGGGTGATCTTGAAATTTGGCGCTTTCGCGAGATTGTAGAAGATGACTCTGAAGATATTTGGGAGCATGATAAAATCAGCTTAACCGATGCTCAGAAAATCGAACCTGATTTTGAAGTAGGCGAAGAGGTGGCAGAAGAAGTTCACTTGGAAGACTTCGGTCGTAGAGCTGTAACTACTGCGCGCCAAACACTCATTCAAAAAGTAAAAGACTTAGAGAAGGATATCGTCTATCAGAAGTATAAAGATATTGTAGGAGAAGTAATTGTAGGAGAAGTATACCAAGTACTTAGCCGCGAGGTTTTGCTGATTGATGCTGATGGAAATGAAATCTCCATTCCGCGCAATGAGCAAATTCCTAAAGATCGTTTCCGCAAAGGAGAAAATGTAAAATCGATTGTTCACAGAGTGGACATGGTGAATGGTAGCCCTAAGATTATTCTTTCGCGCACGTCTCCTGTTTTCTTAGAAAGATTATTTGAGCAAGAAGTGCCTGAAGTGTATGATGGGTTGATTACGATAAAAAAAGTTGTTCGCGAGCCAGGCGAAAGAGCGAAAGTGGCAGTTGAGTCTTATGATGATAGGATTGACCCTGTCGGTGCTTGCGTTGGTATGAAGGGCTCTCGCATTCACGCAGTAGTTCGTGAATTGCAGAATGAAAACATAGATGTAATTAACTTTACAGAAAACCTGGAGTTGTTTATTCAACGAGCATTAAGTCCTGCAAAAGTAGTTTCTATCAAGATAGATAAAGACAGTGGTCGCGTAGCGGTATTCTTAAAACCAGATCAGGTTTCATTAGCCATTGGTAAAGGCGGACTTAATATAAAACTTGCCAGCCGTTTGGTTGGAATGGAGATAGATGTGTTCCGTGAAAACGATACACAAGTAGCGGAAGAAGATGTTGACCTAGATGAATTTACAGACGAGATTGAAGGCTGGGTAATCGATGAACTGAAGCGAATCGGATTAGATACAGCGAAGAGTGTACTGAACTTAAACAAAGAAGAAATTGTGCGCAGAACGGATTTAGAAGAGGAGACAGCCGAGTCGGTATTAGCTGTTTTAAGAAAGGAATTTGAATAACCGTAACACACAAAATCTCACTTAAATCAATAAAATAGCAGATATTTGAGCATGGCAGAAGAAAAATTAGTAAGGTTAGGGCAGGCATCGCGGAAGCTTAACGTGGGGCACAATACTATTTTGGATTTTTTAGCCAAAAAAGGTGTCAGTGTTGAGAATAATCCGAATGCTAAACTTACAGCAGAGCAGTATGCCATGTTGGCCAAAGAGTATGCATCTTCTGCATCGGAAAAATTGGAGGCGTCAAGCCTTACAATAGGCATCAAGCCTGCCGAACAAGTAGTTACACCTAAGGCTGAGCCCGAAGTTCATAAGAAAAAAACAGATGAAGAGGAAAGTGTTCTCATCAAAAATCTGGGATCAAAAGATATTGTTAAGCACAAAGAAGAGCCAAAGCAAGAGAAGGTAGAAAAGGTGGAGGTTGAAAAACCAAAACTAGAAGGCATAAAAGTGCTGGGCAAAATTGAATTAGAAAAAGCATCCAATCCATCTGCGAGCAAGGCAGGGAAAAAACCGGTTGAACAAGTTGTTGAGAAACCAGCAATAGAGGCTAAAGAAGTTAAGCCAGTAAAAGCAGTTGAAGAGAAGCAACCCGAAATAGTAAAAGCACCAGAGCCTGAAAAAGTAGTAGAGCAAGAACTTATAAAAGCTAAAGCTGATAAATTACAAGGCTTAAAAGTTTTATCTAAGATTGAACTTCCTGCCGAAAAGAAAAGTCAGCCGGTAGCTTCATCTGATCCAAATAAAAACAATCAGCAGAAGAGACCTCGCAAGAGATTGCCCAATGCAAATGAGCAGCGTCCTCAAGCTGGCGGTGGATCAAGACCTTATCAAGGTCAAGGTGGTGGCGCAGCCAGACCGCAATCAGGTAGTGCCGGACAAAAACCATTTGTGCGTACGCCAAAACCTGAACCTACCGATAAGGAAATTCAAGATCAGGTGCGCGCTACACTCGCAAAACTTAGTGGTGGGCAAAAGAAATTTACTGGCGCGAAATACAGAAAAGAAAAAAGACAAGCTGTATCAGATGCCGAAGAAGAAAGACTACAACAAGAACAAGAATCTTCTAAAATATTAAAAGTTACCGAATTTATTTCGGCCAACGATTTGGCTTCGTTGATGAATGTTTCTGTAAACGATGTTATCTCAACTTGTTTAGGGTTAGGAATGTTCGTTTCAATCAACCAACGGTTAGATGCAGAAGCGATCACTGTTATTTCTGATGAGTTTGGTTTTGATGTTCAATTCTCATCTTCAGATGAAGAGGAAGTAACGGTAGAAGAAGATTTGGAAGCAGATTTACTACCGCGCGCTCCTATTGTTACCATCATGGGTCACGTAGATCATGGTAAAACATCGCTACTCGATTATATCCGCAATACAAAAGTAACAGCTTCAGAGGCGGGAGGTATTACTCAGCATATTGGTGCGTATGATGTAATGACGAAGAGCGGAAATAAGATTGCTTTCTTAGATACACCTGGTCACGAGGCGTTTACCGCGATGCGCGCACGCGGGGCTAAGCTTACAGATATTGCCGTAATTGTGATAGCTGCAGACGATAATATTATGCCGCAAACAAAGGAAGCAATTAACCATGCACAGGTAGCAGGGGTTCCTCTTGTTTTCGCAATCAACAAAATTGATAAGTCGAGTGCTAATCCTGAAAAGATTAAAGAAGGATTATCTAAAATTAATATTCTGGTAGAAGACTGGGGAGGTAAGTACCAAAGCCAAGGCATTTCTGCTAAGACAGGAGTGGGTATTGAAGATTTGTTGGAGAAAGTATTATTAGAGGCAGAATTACTAAATCTAAAAGCCAATCCGAATAAGCCCGCAGTTGGTTCTATCATAGAAGCAGAGCTAGATAAAGGTCGCGGTTATGTTACTACTTTGATGGTACAAGCGGGCACTTTGAAAGTGGGAGATATTATGGTCGCAGGTTCAAACTATGGCCGGGTAAAAGCCATGTTCGATGACACAGGCAAGAAAGTGCAAGAAGCAGGGCCATCAACACCCGTACAAGTTTTAGGTTTGGATGGCGCACCACAAGCGGGCGAGAAATTCCAAGTGATGGAGTCAGACCGCGAAGCAAGGGAAGTGGCTAACAGAAGAAGTCAGATTTTACGAGAGCAGAGCATACGCACTAAGAAGCATATTACACTCGATGAGATTGGAAGGCGCTTAGCCATTGGTTCGTTCAAGCAATTGAATGTGATCATTAAAGGAGATGTGGACGGATCTATCGAAGCATTATCAGATTCATTATTGAAATTATCAACTCCTAAAGTGGAGGTAAGCATCATCCACAAAGCGGTAGGCCAGATTTCGGAATCTGACGTGTTGCTAGCTTCGGCATCTGATGCCATCATAATTGGTTTCCAAGTTCGTCCTTCGGCATCTGCTCGTAGGTTGGCCGATAATGAAGAGATAGAGATCAGAATGTACTCGATCATTTACGATGCGATCAACGAAATCAAAGCAGCCATGGAAGGTATGCTAGAGAAAGAATTTGAAGAAGTGATTGTAGGTAATGCAGAAGTGCGTGATGTGTTTAAGATCACGAAAGTGGGTACAGTAGCAGGTTGTATGGTTACCGATGGCTACATCAAACGTAGCAATCCGATCCGTTTGATCAGAGATGGTATTGTGGTTTACTCGGGTGAGATGACAGCCTTGAAAAGATTTAAGGATGACGCATCTGAAGTAAAATCTGGGTTTGACTGCGGCATGAGCATCAAAAACTTAAATGATATCAACGTAGGTGACGTAATTGAAAGCTACGAGAAACGAGAAATAAAAAGGACACCTACAAAGTAGTTACCATCGAAACATAAAAAAAGACCGATCTAATTTTAGATCGGTCTTTTTTATTTTTTCAAACGATTATTCTCCGCTAAGATTATAATCTCTAAACCTTCTTACCATTGCCATACCAAATCCAATCATCAGCACGAAAGTGCCCAGCCACAATATGTTGATAAAAGGCTTTTCTAATGCCTTTATTACTACCCAATCTTTTTGTCTTGCGTTGATTCCCAGCAAGAATTCATTTGTCTCGGGTAAAATATTGAGCAATGTTATTTTTATTCCCAAATCATTTACTTCGGCAGACAATCTTCCTACTTGACTTTTATTTTTTATTAAGAAAATAGGCTCTGCATAGTATGCCTCATGTTCGCCTTGTATTTTAATTTTAGCTTGCACAGCAACATCTTCTGCTTCAATTTTTACACCATCTATTTCTTCGATGCGGGTAATTGATTCGAGTGTTGAACTGTACTTAGAGCTGACATAAAACTTTTCGTTAGCTTTTACCTTCACCTCTTCTAGGTTTCCCCACTCAGGTTCATCTTCTCTATTCATAGGTAACGAAACATGCGTGTATAAATCGCGCGTAATTTTTCGCTTGATATCGGGCGAGGCAATGAATCCCCCCATCGCAGGATTAATTTGCACACGTGGAAATAATGTGGCCGCAATTTTTCCGTTTTTGCGAAGCTCTATTTCATAAAAAGTATTTTCAGGATAAATCTCAATAGTATCTTTTGCTTGGTAAAGTTTTTCATCTCTGAAAATAATATCCTTAGTAGCTACCACCTTGAAAGGATCTAGCGTAAGCTCCACATCATTTTTATTGATGTATGCGCTTTTATGTCGCGGTTCAATGCGCGCTCCTTTATACTCAATATCATAACCTGCCATGGCCCGTGGTTCGTTAATGAAGAGCAACAAATTATCGCGGTTAAATTCGGTGGGCAACTCTTTTGAAATGAGCATGCCACTGTTATTGAGCGATACTACATTCGAATACCCGGCAGAGAACATCACACCAATCAGCATCATACCTACGCCAATATGAGCAATTGCTCCGCCCGAAAGTTTAGGATTAAGTTTGGTAAGGGTAAGTAACACCGTTAAATTAGAAACGATCAGGTAAACACCTGCTATTGTTAAAATAATGTAAGGCACATTATAAACTTTGGCAATGGAAATAATCAATACGGAGACAAGAAGTGTGATTAAGAGCGGAGTGGAGATTTCTGTTTTTAATTTTGCATGATCAATTTTTTTCCACCAAAAAAATTGGCCTGTACCTGAGATCAAAGCGATAGCCACACCAAACCACAATTGAAACTTGGAATAAAACTCAACTTGATTGGCAGGAGGTGCCAAATTTGAACTGCCACCGAACAAAGAAATAATTTTGTTGTAAACCGGAATGGACGTAGGTAATAAAACCTGAAAGCCCATTAAGCACAAAGTAGTAGCGCCAATAAAAATCCAAAACTCGCGCGAATAAGTTGACACTTCTTTTTCTGTTGACGGAATTTCTTTCCATCTGACAGCGGAAAGAACAATCGCGCCAAGCATAAAAAATAGTAGATAAATCAATAGCTGCCCAGAAAGCCCGAGGTCTGTAAATGAGTGTACGGAAGCATCGCCTAAAATGCCGCTGCGAGCCAAAAAAGTTGAGTAAAGAAGTAATACAAAAACGGCAATCACTAAAACGATAGAACTCTTTAAGGCCGTGTTACTATTTTTAAAAGTAATCATCGTGTGTATAGAGGCTATCAAAATTAGCCAAGGCACATAAACTGCATTCTCTACCGGATCCCAATTCCAATACCCGCCAAAATTTAAAGTCTCGTAAGCCCAATATCCTCCCATTAAAATTCCAAGCCCTAAAATACCGCCCCCTAAAAGGGACCACGGTAACGCAGGCCTTATCCAATCTGAATATTTTTTTTGCCATAAACCGGCAATGCAAAATGCGAAAGGAGGAAGTGTGAGCGCGAATCCTAAAAACAAAGTTGGTGGATGAATGACCATCCAATAATTTTGAAGCAGTGCATTCAATCCATTTCCATCTTTCGGAATAAAATCGGGCTGCAGTTTAAAGATCGGATCATCCATTGCATCGCGTAGTAAAATAAATGGAGAGCTACCTAATTTTAAATCAATACCAGGAATCACCACACCCAAGATCATCGAGGCAAGAAAAGCCTGCACTAATGTAAATATCGTCATGGTAGATGCCTCCCACGATTTTTGAGTTTTAATTAACACTATACCAACTACTGCATGCCAAAACATCCATAGCAAAAAACTTCCTTCTTGTCCTTCCCAAAAGCAAGACAACATATATTGCCCAGGCAAATGCAAAGACGAATGAGAATACGCGTAGTGATACTCAAAATAATGCTGGTAAATGATGACGAAAAGTGAAGCTACAATTACTAGTACGGCTAGTACATGAGCATAAAAAGCAAAACGGCCATTTTGCAACCAAGAATTTTTATTTTCTATTTCAATTAGAGTAGTGGACTTCCAATAGGCAAAAGCACTTAGTAGCGAGGTAACAAAAGCAGTAATAACAGCGAAGTGCCCGAGGTTGCCGATTAAGTAATGCATGATAATTTGAAAATTTTTTAATTTTTTAATTTGAAAATTTGCCGTCTTGAAAATAACAATGAGATATGGGCAAACTCCATTTTCAAATTTTCAAATAGACTCATTTTCAAATTATACACCCGCATTTAATTTCTGTTCATTGTATTTAGAAGGGCATTTCAATAAAATCTTCTTAGCTATAAACCGATCGTTTTGGTAGTTGCCTATCACTACTATTTTTTCAGATTTAGTAAAATCAGGAGGCATTGGTTCGTTGTAATATACTTTCTGTTCTTTACTCGCGTCATCAATCAATGTAAACGAAAATGAAAGCCGGTCTTCGCTGTTTTCTAGCCCTTGAATATTTCCCATTGCATCTTTAGGCAGTTGCCCCACCACGTGTACTTGCGTAGAACTTCCGGTAGATGCTAATTGAGAAGCTTGTTCAAAATTCACATAAGTGCTGGCATCGCCCGCAGTAGAAATAATGATGGCAATAGCCACACCAATTACCGCGATTGCTAAGATGTGAGACTTTTTCATAAACTGCTGATTTTAATAGAACAAAGGTAGCTTAAAAGAAAGAGGAGCAATTGATTTTGCAACTACTTTTTAGGAAGCCGCTTTTCCAGATTTCTAACTTTTCTATCGATGGAAATCAGATAGCTAATTAATCCTAAAAGAATAACCAAAACGATGGCCACTACCACATAAATCTTTCCGTTTGCCCTCATGGTATCTGCCATTTCTGCTTCTTGGGCAGAAGCACTTAAAGCAATCGTGCTAAAAAAAACGAGAGCGAGTATCTTATTGAACTTGTTCATCTTCTAAATCTTCAATTTTTTCTTTTACAATTTGTATTCTTATCAGCACCGTGGCCACCCACCTTCCCATTAAAGACCACCCTATTACGGCTGGATAAAAAACCATGCGCATTTTACTGTCTAGATCATACATATTAAATCCGGGGTTGCCACCGCTGCCGGGATGCATCGAGCTAGTCATTCTGGGGATGATAAAAATCAATGGCACCATGGCTGTAAAAGCAAAAATATTGTACACCGCGCTGAGTCTCGCTTTCTGTTCGTTATTAGTAATAGAACCGCGTAAAATAAAATACGCGAAGTAGACTAGCAAAGCAATGGCGGCTCCATTCTGTTTAGGGTCTCCGTGCCAGGGCGAACCCCATGTATAATTCGCCCAGATCATTCCAGTCACTATTCCTAGCAAACCAAGAAATAAACCAACCGTGGCAAACGAGTTTGAGTAATTGTCATAAATAGTTTGAGACTTTCTTAAATATAGGACAGCATGATAAGTTGACGCCAAAAACATGAATACCATACCAAACCACATCGGCACATGAAAATATAACGCTCTTATGGTTTCGTTTACGATGGTAAGCCGAGGCACGTTAAATAGAAAGCCACCAATTACCGTATAAATTAGCAGCACAATAGAAAGAACCTTCCACCAGTTTTTTTTCATCACTTGCTTAGCTGCGCCAAATATACGGGAACAGCAAATAAGACACCGCGGTAACAAGGCAATTTATTGCAAGAAGTGTAATTAGCTCATCATAACTGCTATAACTTTCCAGGCCATCGATACAGTTTTTAGTAATTTTTATAGCTAACAATAAAATGGAGATTACAACAGGAAAACTCAAAACGGTCATCAGCACATTGCTGTTATTAGCCTTTGATGCAATTCCTGAAAGGAGCGTGAGGGAAGATGAAAATCCCCAAGAAACCAATAAAATGGTAACTAAGAACATTCCACTATCACTAAGTGGATTTGAAATAAATAGAACAAACAATAAGAATCCGGCACATGATAGAACCAAGCAAAGCAAAAAGTTGTAAACTAGTTTTGAGATAATAATTCTCTCTGGGCTTATTAAAGAATAGAAATAAATTTCTTGACCTTTCTTTTCGCCTATAAAACTTTTGGCAATAGTATTAATAGACGAGAATAAAACAGTAATCCAAAAAAGTGCGCTCCATACCAACGGACTGATTAGGTTTTGGCGGAGGTTAAAAGTGAGGTAATAAATAAAAACAGTACTGATCAGATAAAGTGCTAAACCAGAAAAAACAGACTTGCGCCTGAGCTCTAATGTGAATTCTTTAAAGATTAGCGTGTTAATCTTTCCCAAGTTTTTCTTCAGAAAGTTGTACACTTTTTCGAAGTGACTTAACCCCTAATAATGCCAGCATAAAAAATATTCCGATAGAAGCTCCTGCTGTCAAACTAATAGAAAGCTTTGGAGAAACAGGTTTGTTATAGACAGTGAACCCCTCTACCAATTGAATACTGTTAACCAATTCGAGCGCATTTTTATAATTTATTTGCTCCTTATTCAACTCAATGATTTTTGAATAGATATTTGTTGGATCGATCAACATCATTTCAGCACTTTTTGCATAAACAGCTTGGCCTTTAAACAAACGATTTTTTAAGCTATCCAAAGATTTAATTTCTTGCCCTACTTTTTCAATCATGGCTAGGTAAAAATCTTGCCGTTGCCTAACACGTATTTTCACAAATTCATTTCCCCTTAAGTGATTAATAATCCCATCTTGAAGAATTGGAAATATTGCGTTATCCTTAGTTTTAATAGTTACAATAAAGATGGCATTTCCATCCTTGTCATCAATTACTTGCGTTTTCTTAACACTTTCAATTTCTATTTTAGATATTGATGAGGCTTGTTTTTCAGTAATTGCCAATCGTTCCGCCAAAACTTTAATGTTACTTTCTTTGATTAAATTTTCAAGGCTTTCTGTAATTTTTTCTGTTTGAGATTGCTTAAGAATATCTGACAGCAGAATCATTTTTGCCTCAAAAATCTTTGGCGCAAATTGATAGTAAACTAGGCCAAGAATGCTTCCTACAATAAAAGCGATAACTAAGGATTTTAGATTGCTTTTAATAGCTAGTGTTATTTTGGCTAATAATTCAAGAAGATCAATTTCGTCTGTTTGGGTACTCATCTACTATTATTTTATTTGGAACAAAGAAACAACAAGTACCTCATTAACCCATGAAAATTCTTAATTTTGAACTCTATTTTTTTGATGAGCAAAACTTCCATTTTAGTGACCGGTGCGGCCGGTTTCATTGGCTTTCATCTTTCAAGGCGCCTATTAATTGACGGCTATAAAGTTGATGGGCTGGATAATATCAACAACTATTATGATGTCTCCCTCAAACAATCTAGGCTCGCTATTCTTAAAGATTTCTCTGATTTCGATTTTCATAAAATTGACTTAATCGATAAATTATCAATCGATAAATTATTTAAAGAAAAGAAGTTTGACTTTGTTATTAACCTTGCAGCACAGGCGGGAGTTAGATATTCAATTGAAAACCCATACACTTATTTAGAAAGCAACATTGCAGGATTTCTAAATATCCTAGAGGCGTGTAGAAATAATCCTGTTAAGCATTTGGTATATGCCTCTTCCAGTTCAGTCTATGGAGCAAATAAAAAGATGCCCTTTTCCACCCACGATAATGTAGATCATCCTCTTGCATTATATGCTGCCAGCAAGAAATCAAATGAGTTGATGGCACATGCCTACTCTTCATTATATAATATTCCAACTACAGGACTAAGATTCTTTTCAGCTTACGGAACTTATGGCAGACCAGACATGGCATTATTCATGTTCACTAAAGCCATTTTAGCAGGAGAGCCCATCAACGTGTATAATCATGGTAAAATGAAAAGAGATTTTACATATGTAGATGATTTAGTTGAGTGTATTGTGAGGTTAATTCCCAAACCTGCAACGCCAGACAAATCTTGGAGTGGTTTAAATCCAGATCCCTCAACAAGCTTTGCTCCTTATAAAATTTATAATGTAGGTAATAGCAGTACAGTTGAACTCAGCCGCTATATCGAAATCATAGAAGAGAAATTAGGTAAAAAAGCCATTAAAAACTTTTTACCCATGCAAGTGGGAGATGTGCCCGATGCGCTTGCCGAAGTGGAAGATCTGCAGCGGGAAATCAACTTTAAACCATCTACTCCTATTGAAGTAGGGGTGAGTAATTTTATTGATTGGTATATCGAATACTATAAGGTTAAATTGTGATATGGAAAAAATAGGAGTGATTGGGCTTGGGTACGTAGGCCTGCCATTGGCGGTAGAGTTTGGTAAAATTATTTCGGTAGTTGGCTTCGATATTAATGAATCTCGAATAAAGGAATTGAAAGATGGCTTTGATAGAACTTTAGAGGTGGACAAAGAAGAATTGAAGAAGGCTTCAAAATTATCTTTCACTACTAATCGCCAAGATTTAAAAGATGTAAATTATTTTATTATTACGGTACCCACTCCTGTAGACGAATATAAAAAACCCGATCTTACTCCACTTATTAAAGCAAGCGAAACAGTAGGAAAAGTTTTAAAAAAGGGAGACATAGTTATTTATGAATCTACTGTTTATCCCGGTTGCACCGAAGAAGATTGCGTTCCGGTATTAGAAAAATTTAGCGATTTAAAATTTAATGTAGATTTCTTTTGTGGGTATTCACCCGAGCGGATTAACCCGGGAGATAAACAGCATCGCCTGCCGAATATTAAAAAAGTTACCAGTGGTAGCACACCTGAGATGGCAGAAAGGGTAGATCAATTATATAAAAAGATTATTGTTGCCGGAACACATAAAGCGTCCAGTATAAAAGTGGCAGAAGCCGCTAAAGTAATTGAGAATTCGCAACGAGATATAAACATTGCTTTTGTTAATGAGTTGTCGCTCATTTTTGAGAGAATGAATATAGATACACATGAAGTTTTGGAAGCAGCCGGCACTAAATGGAATTTCCTTCCCTATAAACCTGGCCTAGTAGGGGGGCACTGTATTGGAGTAGATCCTTACTACTTAACATACAAGGCCGATAGTTTGGGTTATTACCCGCAAGTTATTTTAGCCGGAAGAAGAATAAATGATAACATGGGAGTTCATGTGGCTAACCGCGTAATTAAGCTGATGACTCAGAATGATCTCTCGGTTAAAGCAGCCAAAATTCTTGTTTTAGGAATTACGTTTAAAGAAAACTGTCCGGATATTCGAAACAGCCGGGCGATTGATGTGATACGCGAACTGCAAAGTTTTGGCGCAGATGTAGAGGTTTATGATCCTCATGCCGATAATGAAGAAGTACAGCATGAATACGGCCTTTCGCTTGTTCAAGAGCTGAATAAAAAATATTCCGCAATAGTACTAGCTGTTAGCCATAGTGAATTTAAATCATTGAAGTGGGAAGAGATCAAAAATCTGAATACTATTATCTATGATGTTAAAGGGTTTTTGGGCAAATCAGAAGTTACCGCGCGATTATAAATAATGAATAATTCTAAGAAAATTTTATTAACAGGCGGAGCCGGATATATTGGTTCGCACACTGCAGTCGAATTAATTCAGCAAAATTTTGAAATTGTTATTGTTGATGATCTTTCTAGAAGTGAGGCAAGGATTATTGAAGGTATTGAAAATATAACCAACCAAAGAGTTAATTTTTATAAAGGAGATTGCAACGATTCTTTATTTTTAGATAACGTATTTAAAAAAGAATCTATTGATAGCCTTATTCATTTTGCGGCATATAAATCAGTGAATGAATCGGTAGACGAACCACTGCTTTACTATCAAAATAATTTAGGCTCAATGATCAATTTGTTGAGTGCGATGAAAAAGCATCAAATGAACAAATTCATTTTCTCTTCTTCTTGTACCGTATATGGCCAACCAGATGCTATGCCAGTAGACGAAAACGCGCCCTTTAAGAAAGCGGAATCGCCCTATGGCGCAACTAAACAAATGTGCGAGAGAATTTTAGAGGATACAGTCAATTCAAATCGCAATCTAAAAGTTATTTCCTTACGCTATTTCAATCCTGTTGGTGCGCATCCTAGTTCATTAATTGGCGAACTGCCAATTGGTGCACCTACTAATTTGGTACCATACATCACGCAAACTGCCGCTGGCGTAAGAGAAAAACTTACAGTTTTTGGTGATGATTATGATACAGCGGATGGTAGTTGTGTTCGTGATTTTATTGATGTAGATGATCTTGCCAAAGCACACGTACAAGCTATAAAATCAATTGAAAAAATTTCTGGTCGTTACGAGACATTTAATTTAGGTACGGGTAGAGGCGAAACCGTTTTGCAAATTGTAAAGAAATTTGAAGAGGTTACAGGTGTAAAACTTAACTATCAGATTGGTGCTCGGAGGGCTGGCGATATAGAAAAAATATTTGCCAATCCCGCCAAGGCAAAAGAGATATTGGGCTGGCAAACTAAAAAATCTATTGGCGATTCCTTACT
This sequence comes from Cytophagales bacterium, assembly GCA_025359125.1. GTDB lineage: Bacteria > Bacteroidota > Bacteroidia > Cytophagales > Cyclobacteriaceae > ELB16-189. The sequence continues at coordinate 1,462 of JANYHI010000078.1, read as the reverse complement.
AAATGCTTGGAACTGGGAAAAGAAAGTTAGAAATATTTTGTAGAAGCTATGGGTCAAATTAGAATGGTTGATCTGCAAGCACAATACCTTCGGATAAAAGAAGAGATAGATGCGGCTATCCAAAATGTTTTGAATTCTACGGCCTTTATTCAGGGACCCCAAGTTCAGGAATTCGCTGAAGCGCTCGCTAAACATAGCGATAATACAAATGTAATTCCATGCGCCAATGGCACAGATGCTTTGCAAATAGCAATGATGGCTATGGAGTTTAAAGTGGGTGATGAGATTATTTTGCCCGTTCATACGTATGTAGCAACAGCAGAAGTAATAGCACTATTAGGACTCACTCCTGTTTTTGTTGATGTTGATGAGAAAACATTTACTATTGATAGCGCGCAGATTGAAAATAAGATAACTTCTAGAACGGTAGCAATAGTGCCGGTGCATTTATATGGTCAATGTGCCGATATGGAATCGATATTGACCATTGCAGCAAAACACAAGCTAGTTGTTATCGAAGATGTAGCCCAAGCGCTTGGCGCAGAATTTAAATTTTCTAATGAAGAAGTAAAGAAAGCTGGAACGATTGGATTAATAGGCACCACCTCGTTTTTTCCTTCTAAGAATTTAGGATGTTACGGAGACGGAGGTGCCATCTTTACGCACGATAAAGAGCTAGCAAGAAAAATGCGAATGATTGCCAACCACGGGCAGCAAATAAAATATCATCATGATGTAATCGGAATCAATAGCAGGCTTGATACGCTACAGGCGGCAATATTATTGGTGAAGTTAAACTACTTGACCGATTACACACAACGCAGAAATAAAGTAGCCGATTTTTATGACGAGAATTTGAAGGATTGTCAATTCATAGAAACACCTTTTCGTTCACCTCAGTCAACACATGCGTACCATCAATATACATTAAAAGTAAAAACGATAGATCGTGATCATTTTAAAAAATATTTAGAATCAAAGGGCATACCTACTATGATTTATTATCCGGTTCCTTTGCATTTACAAAAGGCTTATAAAAAGGATGGCTTTGGAGAGGGATCATTCCCAGTAACGGAAAAACTTTCTAAGACAGTTATTTCATTGCCCATCCATACTGAAATGACTGAATCTGAATTAGTTTACATTTGCGAACAGATAAAAGCATATCCGCAACATGCCTGAGCTTAAAAACTATTTTGCCCACGAAACTTCCATCATTGACGATGGTTGCGAGATAGGCGCAGGTACAAAAATCTGGCACTTCTCTCACATCATGCCAAATTGTAAAATAGGAGAAAACTGTAATATTGGTCAGAATGTAGTGATCTCGCCTGAGGTTGTGCTGGGTAGAAATGTAAAGGTTCAAAATAATGTTTCGATTTATACAGGTGTAATTTGTGAAGACGAAGTTTTTTTGGGGCCATCCATGGTTTTTACAAACGTTATTAATCCTAGAAGCGCG
>JANYHI010000057.1 GCA_025359125.1 Cytophagales bacterium | reverse complement strand
TTTCATATCCGCGAAAAGCGAAATATTTTCTTCTATTGATCTACCGCGAAATTTATTATTAGTTCCTGGTTTAGTAGGTGTTCCCTTTTGTGCAGCAATTTCCTCGCTTGTGCTATCATCTACATACGCCAATCCTTTTTTAATTAATAAAACGGCAAACTCATACAATTGCGGAAAATAATCAGAAGCATACAATTCATTTTTCCAGTTAAAGCCAAGCCACTTTACATCGCCTTTAATGCTTTCCACATATTCGGTTTCTTCCGTTACCGGATTGGTATCATCAAATCGCAGATTGGTATAACCACCATACTTTAGCGCCAAGCCAAAGTTTAGGCAAATACTTTTTGCATGGCCCAGGTGAAGATATCCGTTAGGTTCTGGTGGAAAGCGTGTCGCAATGCTTTCATACTTTCCAGCCTTCAGGTCTGCTTCAACAATTTCTTCCAGAAAGTTCAGGCTCTTTTCTTCTGCCATAGTAGTAGTATAATCGACAAAGGTAGCGCGATTTTATTTCAACAAAAATTTAGTTGAGTAGTTTACCTTTTTTGGGGTGGCGGTCGGGCTGTCACTACTCACCACCTTACGCACGTGCCACTTCGGGCTCAAAACCACGCGAAGCGCGTGGCTCCATCCCTGCCACAAAAATAATTTAGTGCGTTTACTTTCTGGCAACCTTTACCTCCGCGGGTGTAACCGCCACACCTTTATTTCCAAAAGAATTTCTAACGTAATTCAATACATCGCTCACTTGCTCGTCTGTTAAATCAATAGCCATCATGGCTCCATCATACTCTACTCCATTCACTTTTATCGGACCATTAACACCATTTATTATTTGCACAATCGAACGTTTTTTATCTGCCATTAGATAATTAGATTTTGCCAAAGGCGGGTAAACACCCTCCAAGCCTTCGCCTTTTTCCATATGGCATGCAATGCAGTTTGAAGTGTAAACTTCTTGCCCTCGAGCAACACTTTTCTTTAAGTCAAACGCAGGGGTTTTTTGAAAATATAAAAAAGTGATGGAGATAATTGGGAGAATCAACAAGGGGAGTTTTAAATTCATATCCTTAATCTTTATTTCTAATTGGCAAATGCTTAACTCTAAATGAAGATTCATCTACACTAATAATTGCTCCATTCATTAGCGAAAGAGATGACTCATCTAAAATAGATTTAATTTTCGAGATTTGATTGCTGTATTTTTGATTCTTTAACCGCAGAATAACTATACTCGGAAATTTTTCATTTGACACCGCCATAAGAGCTGCAAAATCGAGATCAAATGTTAAAATAATTCTTTTCTCTGATCTAGCTTTAATAATAATAAGGGAATCTTCCAATGTTTGAAGGTTCTCATCTCTCAAATGAATTGCATCATTACCTTCACTCCTAAGCCACTTCACTGTTGTCTGAGATATTCCCATATCCGCCAAGAAACGCATGACTTATTTCATCAAAGAGTGGTACTCTTCTTTGGCGATCATTGACGCATATAAAAGACATTGAGTTATATCTTCTTCTTCAACATCTGGATACTCTTCAATAATCTCTTTTGTAGTCATTCCGTTAGCGATCAGATTTAGTATCAAGGAAACAGTTAAACGCATTCCTCTAATACAAGCCTGCCCTTGCATCAGTCTAGGATTAAATGTTATTCTGTCAAGTGCCATGTATTAAAATTACTAAACTTTCTCCAAACTAAAGGGCAATTTCCTTACTCGTGTACCTGTCAAATCAAAAATTGCATTGGTAAGTGCTGGTGTAAACGGAGGCAGGCCTGGCTCACCTACTCCACCTGCTTTTTCATCATTCTCCATAATGTGCACTTCAATCTCTGGTGTATCTTGTATACGAGGCATTTTATAAGAATCAAAATTACGCTCTACTGCTTTGCCATCTTTAAAAGTTGTTTCATGCTTAGTGGCTGCGCCCAGCGCCATGATGATGCTTCCCTCTACTTGTGCTTTGATGATATCCGGATTTACATACCAACCACAATCCATTACTGCCCACACTTTGTCGATCTTGATTTTTCCTTCGGCATTCTTAGAAACTTTTACCACCTCACCAACGATGCTAGAGAAACATTCTGTGATGGCAACACCATAACCTTCATTCTTCTTGCGAGCTTTCCAATTGGTTACCTCTTCCAATTTATTCATTAGCAATTGATAACGCTCGCCCAAATGCTGCCTGCGAAAATCAATTGGATCTTTCTCCGCCAAAACAGCCATCTCATCGATAAAACTTTCGAAAGCAAACGCATTGGTAGAAGAATAAACCGACCGCCACCACATTACTGGCACGGGAGATTCTAGCGGAGAATCGCCAAAACTATAATGCGGAATGGAATTAAAATATCCTTCTAAAAATCCTTCGGTATCGCTATCGTTATAAACAGATTTATCGGCACCCGGATTTTGGGTACCCATATTCTGACCAGCAATTTTAGTTTCGTATGAACCAATTCTTCCACCATCGGTAACAACACCCTTGCATTGATACACCATGCCAGGACGAAACGGCCCAATAGTCATATCATCTTCGCGTGTCCAAATAACTTGCACAGGCGCTTTGATCTCTTTCGAAATCATCACTGCTTCGTAGGGATAATCAGTAAATGCTTTGCGTCCAAATCCACCACCCAAAAATGTCATATTCACATGCACCTTCTCAGGGGGTAATTTTAAATGGCCGGCAATATTTCCTTGTATCCAATCGGGGCCTTGTATGGGTCCCCAAATTTCACATTTGTCTTCAGTAACATGGGCTACGCAGTTGAGCGGTTCCATGCAGCTATGAGATTCATAGGGTGTTTCGTAAGTAGCCTCTACTTTCTTGGCTGCTTTTTCAAATGCTTTCGTGGTGTTTCCCATCGTACGAAAAGAAATAAAATCTCCTTTTACTTGTTCGCGCATTTTAGTGTAGAGTTGTTCGGAGCTATGATGTGGAAAGGCAGTATCGTCCCACTCTACCTTCAATACTTTTCTTCCTTGCATAGCTGCCCACGTACTAGTAGCTACCACTGCAACACCTTCTCGCAGGTTATCAAACTCATCGCGTGCTACTTTCACTACGTGCTTTACACCGGGTATTTTTCTTGTTTCAGTGTCATCAAACTTTATCACTTTACCTTGAAAGCGCGGGCTTCTTTCTACCACCGCATACAACATGCCCGGCAGTTTAAAATCTAATCCAAAAATTGCTTTGCCGTTTACCTTAGAAGGTGTGTCCTGCCGCAGCATGGGCTTGCGAATGATTTTATAATCTTTCGGATTTTTTAGTGCAATATTTTTAGGCGTCTCTAGTTTAGAAGCCTCAGCCACTAACTCGCCATAATGGAATTTCTTTCCAGAAGGTTTATGAATGACGTTTCCATTTTCCGCATAGCATTCTGATTTGTTCACGTTCCATTTTTTGGCAGCGGCCTCAATCAACATTTCGCGGGCAGATGCACCCAAGTTCATTAACTTTTTATATGACCCTCTGATCGTTGAACTTCCTCCCGTTACCTGACTTCCGTATTTTCTTCCGTTGCCGGGAGCAAATAAAATCGTTACGTTATCTAAGGATACTTCCAGTTCTTCCGCAATCATTTGTGGAACAGATTGAAAAGATCCTTGCCCCATCTCTGATCGATGGTTGAGAATAGTGACTTTGCCATTTGTATCAATCGAAATCCAGGAGTTCAATTCAATTCCTAAATTCTCGGCTGCTACTGCATTTAATATCTCTGGTTCTTTTGCGGAGGCAGAAAAATTAAAACCAAGTGTAAGAGCAGTTCCTGTTAAGCTTGTGAGCCTGATGAAATTTCTGCGCGATAAATTTTTATTGATTGTTTCCATATCAAATTATTTTTTTGCCATTAACTGAGCGGCTGTTTTAATTGCTTTACGAATGCGCGGATAGGTTCCACATCTACAAATATGACCTTGCATGGCAGTATCAATCTCTTTATCAGAGGGATTTGCATTACTCTTTAACAAAGCCGTGGCTGCCATAATTTGTCCGCTTTGGCAATAACCACATTGGGGCACTTGCTCCAAAATCCACGCTTGTTGCACAGGGTTAGAATTATCACTAGAAACTCCTTCAATGGTGGTAACGTTTTTATTCGCTGCGACAGCAACAGGAATAGAACACGAGCGCACCGGCTTTCCATCTAAATGAACGGTGCACGCACCGCATTGGGCAATGCCACAACCATATTTGGTTCCGGTAAGGCCGACTACATCTCGAATAGCCCACAGCAAAGGCATTTTTGGATCGGCCTCAATCGTGTGGTTGGTGTTGTTTAACTTTAGTGTTATTGTTGCCATAATTTGATGGATAGAAATTAAAAATACGTAATTCGTACTTACAATGAAACTGATTTTTGTTTGCCTTTTGCCACTGGTGCTTAACCTGGTGAGTATTGCTTCCGAAAACACACTTACAGTTAAGATTACAAATATTAAAACGAGCGAAGGAGAAATAGCAGTGGCATTGTATAATGCCGAGAAAAAATTCATGAAAAGCAGTTATAAAACTAAAACAGGAAAAGCGGTAGCTGGAACTGTTGAAATTATATTCGAAAATATTCCACAAGGCCAATATGCGCTAAGCGTAATGCATGACGAGAATAAAAACCTGAAACTCGATACCAATCTATTAGGAATACCCAAAGAAGGATTTGGTTTTTCTAATAATGCCATGGGAAATTTCGGGCCTCCCAGTTTTGAAAAGGCTAAAATTGAAATAACGGGCTCCAAAGAAATCTCTATCAAACTAAAATACCTGTGAAGTAGTGATTACAAACGTTTGTAACGAATTTGTAATTCCAATAAAATGATTTGTGTTCACCAAATCGCTCGACAAGTGTTATGTTCGCATCCCGAAACCAAGACTTAATAATTAATTAATCTACTTACCATGTTTTCATTAGATAAGTTGTTCCCTTTTGAGTTTGATAAAAAATATTCTAAGCCAGTGGCGTACTTCTCTATGGAGTTTGCCATCGACCAGCCTCTTAAGATTTACTCTGGCGGATTGGGGTTTTTGGCAGGCTCGCACATGCGCAGTGCTTTCGATTTAAAGCAAAACATGATTGGCATCGGCATCCTTTGGAAAAAAGGATATTATGATCAAGAAAGAAATCAAGACCAAACCTTAAAAGTAAGCTTTCGCGATAAGGATTATCATTTTCTTACTGACACCGGAATCGTTTACCCTATTACCATACACGGTGCAAAAGTTTTTGTTAAAGCTTATTTGTTAAAGTCAGAAGTATTCAGCTCTGCTCCTATCTTTTTATTATCAACTGATATTCCGGAAAATGATTTTCTAGCACAAACAATCAGCCATCGCCTCTACGACCCAAACGAAACCACTCGCATTGCACAATCTATTTTATTAGGAATTGGTGGCGCAAAGTTATTGGATGAACTCAATCGCAAAACGGATATTTATCACATGAATGAAGGCCACGCCCTTCCGCTGTGTTTTTATTTACTGGATAAGCACAAAGATTTAGAAGAAGTAAAAAAACGAGTGGTGTTCACCACGCATACTCCTGAACTAGCGGGTAACGAAGCGCACAGTGTACCTCTTTTAAACAGCATGAGTTTCTTTAACGGAATTAGCCAGGCTGAAGTAGAAGAAAAGCTACATCCTGAAAATGGCGTGTTAAATTATACGCTCACTGCGTTGCGAATGGCCAAGCGCGCCAATGGAGTATCTCAATTACACGGAGAGGTTGCGCGTAAAATGTGGAAAGACAACAAAGGCATTTGCGAAATTGGTGACATTACAAATGCACAAAATAAAATCTATTGGCATGACGAAGTGATTGAAAAAGCACTGGCTGATGACAACGAAAAAGCGATTGCCAAAAGAAAAATAGAATTGAAAGAAAAACTTTTTCGTTTGGTGGCAAACCAAACCGGAAAATTATTCGACCCAAATATATTAACAATTGTGTGGGCCAGAAGATTTGCGGCCTATAAGCGTGCTAATTTATTATTAGCCGACTTTGAAAGATTCTTAACAATTGCCAAAAATTCAAAATATCCTATTCAGGTAATTTGGGCTGGCAAACCTTATCCGGAAGATTTCGGTGCCATTAATATTTTCAACGAAATTTATTGGAAGACAAAAGATCTCCCAAACTGTACCGTGCTTACAGGCTACGAGCTTTGGTTATCTGGCCATTTGAAAAAGGGATCGGATGTGTGGTTGAATAATCCTCGTTTGTATCATGAGGCTTCGGGAACTTCTGGCATGACAGCCGCCATGAATGGATCAGTAAATGTTTCTATTCCCGATGGATGGGTTCCCGAATTTTCGAAACACGGAAAGAACTCTTTCATCATTAAAACAGCAGACGAGTCTCTATCTGTTGAACAAAGGGATCGTATAGAGGCAGAAAATTTATTAGATGTGCTAGAGAAAGAAGTTATTCCTACTTATTATCAAACTCCCGAAAAATGGAATAAGATTGTAAAAACCGCCATGGACGAAGTTGTTCCATTCTTTGACTCAGCCCGTATGGCGAAAGAGTACTATGAAAAAATGTATCTTAGATAGTTGATCGTAATCTGTTAATCGCTTACCTCTCATTCAGTGCCCAATTGTATTCATAAAATCCCACTGCGTAAGTAGCTGGGATTTTATCTTTACGAAATTGGTTGATCCATTCAATTTCTGTTTTACCCGATGCAACAAAATCTTTTTTATACCACTCAAAAATTTTAGAGAGCTCTACTTTCTTTTGGGCATCATTCACTTTTAGCCAACCTGGGTTGTTAAGTGCCAACGATGCTCGTTCGTCCAGTTGCTTATCTAATATGGCCGACTGGTAAGCAAAACTCGCCAAAGGGGGGCAGCTAGTGGCAGCACAAGCTAGTGCAAAATGTAAGCGAGCATCTTTGTATGGCAGTAACAATTTTTTTATTTCCAATGAATTAAGAGTCATTTCTTCGCCAGCAATTTTATGTTTAATCTTATCGAAGAAACCTGAATTATCTAGCGGTGATTTTAATGGGTAATGTTTTGCAACCCAATAGATGACAACAATATTATATGCATTTACATAAAATGCTTTTTTATTTGCTTCCTCTATTTTCGAAAGCTCCATCTCCCCCACGCTCGCATACAAACCATCTATTTCCAGCATATTTTGCTTGATCTTAGAGTAAGCAACAGAACCATTACTTACATATTTCTTAAAAAAGCCATCGGCTGATTTAATAAAAGCAGGTAAGTTACTTTGCGCCCGCAATGGCAAAAAAGTTATAGCGAGCAAGAAGAAAGTCAATAATCGTTTCATAAATAGTCGTATAAGCAATTTTTCTGGTACATATGAAAAATCCGAGTTAAAGGATTTATTGTACCTTGAAAGTCTAAAAATAAAGTAATAGTTCCGGATAGTTTGTCAAACAGTTGACAAAGGATACCAAGGCTAATTCTGAATCTTGACCTTTTATGAAAAATGTAATTATCATTGGCAACGGAATTAGTGGCATTACCGCGGCACGCCACATTCGCAAGCGCAGTAATTATACCATCACCGTAATATCTTCTGAAACTGAGCACTTCTTTTCGCGCACTGCGCTTATGTACATTTACATGGGTCACATGAAGTACGAAAACACAAAACCTTATGAGGATGGATTTTGGAAGAAGAATAAAATCAATCTTATAAAAGATCACGTAGAAAACGTAAGTACTACCACAAAATCGCTTCACTTAAAATCAGGAAAAGAAATAACGTACGATATTCTCATCATTGCTTCGGGCTCTCGCTCAAATACTTTTAGTTGGCCGGGCGAAAATTTAAAAGGCGTGCAAGGATTATACGGATATCCGGATCTTCAGTTGATGGAAGAAAACACTAAAGAAATCAAACAAGCAGTAATTGTAGGAGGCGGACTGATTGGAATTGAAATGGCAGAGATGCTGCTCTCCAGAAAAATTGCAGTAACTTTTCTGGTTCGAGAAAATGAATTTTGGGATAACGTGTTACCAAAACAAGAAGCCAATCTTATCAGTCGACACATTCTTTCACATCATATTAATCTGCAACTAGAAACAGAATTGAAAGAAATTATTGGTAATGAGAGTGGCAACGTACAAAATGTGATCACCAGCAAAGGTCAACACATACCTTGCCAGTTCGTAGGGTTAACCGTGGGTGTCTCTCCGAATATTAGTTTCTTAAAAGATTCTGGCATTGAAACAAAGAAAGGAGTATTGGTAAATGAATTTTTAGAAACAAATATCCCTGATGTGTATGCACTGGGAGATTGTGTAGAAAGAAAATATGAATTACCTGGCCGCAGAAATATTGAACAAGTTTGGTACACAGGCCGTATGATGGGCGAAGTGGTAGCACAAACTATTTGTGGAGAAAAAACAAAATACGAACCCGGACCTTGGTTTAATTCTGCTAAATTCTTCGACATAGAATATCAAACCTATGGCAATGTAGGTAACACATTAAAACCAAACGAAACAGATTTATATTGGGAGCATGCTGACGGAGACAAGTGCGTTCATTTAGTTTGGGATAAAAACTCAAGAGAGTTTATTGGCATAAATACATTCGGCATACGCATGCGCCACAAGTGTTTTGATAAATGGCTGCGCGAAATGAAAAGCATTGACTTTATAATAGAACATTTAGCAGAAGCTAACTTCGATCCTGAATTTTTCTCTCGTTATGAAAAAGAAATAATAGCAGCATTTAAAAAAGAGACCCAATTGGTGAATCGCTAATTATGAATACTAAATTTATTAAAACAATTGGCCTTGCACTATTTGTAATTGGCTTTGCGCTGTTCAATTTATCGTTCTTCCTTTCGAGGTATGAATTAACCCCAACAATAATCAAATCACAGATTACTGATGCCCGAAAGGCAACTCTCTTTTTAAACGAAACCTCATCAATTCTGCAAAAAGAAATTTCATCTAACTTCGAATTTGTCAATCAACTACATGCCGCTTTCGATCGCATTAACTCAACACAAATTAAAACCTTTGAATTTTCGCTCCCTGAATTAGATAAACTTGCGTCATTCAATAAAGAAAAATTTTCTATCACATCTGTAGATTCTGTTTTTAAAGGTGCTGACGAATCTAACTCTTTCAAACGAAAAGCATTTAGAGACTATGGCAGTTGGTTGGATGGACAAGCAATCAATAAAGATCAATTGCAGAATGTAGCTGGCAACATTAAAAAATACGGCATTGTAAATCAGTATGGCTTCGATCGATATGCCATAAAAGATTTAACTTATTCACTTACCAAAACATCTTCGGTTAGTCCAATAAAAAACAATCCAACGTTCTTTTTATTTCTTACTATCGGCTTGTGTGTGATCGGTGGGCTGATGTACATCTTACCAAAGATACAATTGCCACCCGGCATAAAAAATAACGGCATCTTTTTCAACGTAATGAAAAACGTGCAATGGCTTGGCATCTTTACCGGCACTTGGCTCATGGCGTTTTATGTAGTCCTCTATTTCTATCCAGAATATATGACCAACTGGGTCATCTTGGTTGACCCTGTAAGTAAAGCACTAAGCGGTACCGATGCAGGACGATTTTTTCTCTATGGCTTCATCTACACGCTTTGTATTTTAGTAATGGGCGTGCGCATGATTATTAACTATCGCCATAGCAAGTACCAAATGCTGCGCACCGCTTCGGTTATGTTTTTTCAAACTTGCCTTGCCTTTCTCATTCCTGAGATTATGATACGACTGAATCAGCCGTATTTTGATTTCAAAAATATTTGGCCTCTAGATTATTCCTTCTTCTTCAACAATAGATTAGATACACTACTCGCCAACGGAGGTTTAGGAATTTTTATGCTCGTGTGGGGTATTGCACTCATCGTAATTGCTGTGCCCGTGTTGGTTTACTTTTTTGGTAAGCGCTGGTATTGCAGTTGGGTGTGTGGCTGCGGGGGCCTAGCCGAAACATTGGGAGACCCCTACCGACAGCTCTCCAACAAATCTGTGAAAGCATGGAAAGCTGAGCGATGGATAATTCATAGCGTATTGGTGTTTGCAGTGGTCATGACAGCCGGAGTGCTCTATACTTACTTTACAAATAACGCTTGGGTATTCTTCTTCGATAGCTATAAACTACGCGAAGTGTACGGAGCGTTTATTGGTGCAGGCTTTGCAGGAGTAGTTGGCACTGGTTTTTATCCCTTAATGGGCAACCGAACCTGGTGCCGATTTGGTTGTCCGCTAGCGGCTTATTTGGGTTTGATCCAGCGATTTAAATCCAAGTTTAGAATTACCACCAACGGAGGTCAGTGCATCTCTTGCGGTAATTGCTCTACCTATTGCGAAATGGGTATTGACGTGCGCTGGTACGCGCAGCGCGGCCAAAACATTGTGCGCAGCTCTTGCGTGGGTTGTGGAGTTTGCTCATCAGTTTGCCCACGTGGTGTTTTAAACTTAGAGGTAAAAGAAGAAGAGGGCAGATTTGGAAAAGCAATTTTGATTGGGAATAACGGTGTTAAGTTAGCAGAATAATTTCTTAGCAGCCCCTCTAGCCAACACACATACTCAAACACTTAAATCCATTATTTATTGACTTGAGAAACGCTGGAACATTCGTAGAGCAAATTCTTACTTCTGTAATGGTGCCAAAAGGAACTTATAGAAAGGTGAGATTTCAAATTATCCCCAAGTCTAGTAGACGGAAATAGGAAAGGCAAGGCAATTCAAATTGACGGAAGAATTGATGCTGCCACTTTTGTTTTCTGGCACAATAAAGATGCTCGTTTCGGTGCTAAGTTCGCAGATAGTACTTTACAAACATCAACCGCTGTTGTAAACGTAGCTGTTAAATTAGAATTGAATAAAAGTATTCAATGCGCTTAATTGTGGAATTGACTTCACAAAGCTGTGGATGTAAAATGTCATTAACGTGACAAAACGAAAGTTAACTACACCAATTAAAATCAGGATTTTCTAATTAGCGTTAAAGAAAACAAACCTGATTTTTAATTTTGAAACCTGATAACTCGTTTAAAAAATCAAATACCCGACTATTACTTGTTCTTTCGTTTGGAATAATAGCCTTGGTTGTTTACTTCATTACAAGTAATTATTTTTTGTGGATTCAAAAGTCTAAAGAAGAAGTCCTTCATAGGCTGATGGCCGTTACCGAAACAGGTGCACTGGCAATTGATGGAGACTTTCACGAAAAAATTTCTTCTCGCTACATGGGGAAAGATGCTATAGTCCGTCACGAACAAGATTCGGATTATCTCCACCTCCATAACCAATTACTGACCATCAAGGAAAAAAATAAATTAGTAACCCCTATCTACACAATTGTTTACTATAACCCAGACAGTACTTTTCATTTCATTGGCACCTCATCTGATAAACCTTACTATCGGCACAGCTATAAAAACTTTCCGAAAGATCTTTTAAAGAATCAACAAACGGGCGGAGTGCTGGATACTTATGAAGACGAAAACGGGAAGTGGCTATCTGCGTTTGCTCCTGTAAGAAATAAAAAAGGAGAAGTAATTGCACTTATTGAAGCAGATGAAAACTTCGATTGGTTTGTTGATAGAGCTAGAAAAGAATTGCTTAAAAACTCGCTGATTTCGCTTAGCCTAATTGTGCCTTTCGGTTTTTTACTTTACAATTTTTTCTCTCGCACATTTAAGAAGCAAGAGGAAGATCAGGCATTGTTGGTATTACAAAAAGAAGAAATAGAGGCAAAGAATGAAGAAATTAAAACTCAAAGTGATTTTATAGAAACTCAGAATAAAGGATTAGACTTGCGCGTAAAAGCAAGAACACAAGAATTAGAAACCGCCAATGCAGAGTTGGCAAATTTTCTCTACCACTCTTCGCACGATGTGCAAGCACCTATTGCTACTTTAAAAGGGCTACAATCTCTTGCCTTAAGTGAAGCAAAAGATGACAACTTAAAAATATATTTAGGCCTGATAAGTGAAACTACCAGCAAACTGGAAAAAATGGTGAAAACAATTCAGCTAGTACACCACATCAAAACAAAGAAGATCGAATGGGTAGAAATTGATCTGGAAAAAACAATTCAAAAAGTTTTTGAATCGGTTCGCTACAACAAAAATTGCGCTCTAAATCTAAACCTCAATCACAAAATAAAAGTAGATAGGGAGTTGCTTACCATTTCTTTACAAGAGCTATTTAAAAATTCTCTTCAATATAATAAGGGTCAAGAGAATCTCACCATTAAAATAACTTCTACCATTTCTGAAGGGGCGACTACAATGCTAATAGAAGATAATGGAATAGGCATTGCCCCAGAAGCCGTGAAAGAACTCATTACTATGTTTAAAAGAGGGAATGAAAATTCTACCGGAATCGGATTGGGACTATATATCACTCAAACCGCTTTAGCGCGAATGGGGGGAACCATAAAAGTATTTGACAAAACCTATACCGGTGCTGCCTTTCATATTTCTTTGCCACTGACTAATTAGGCAAAAAGGAGCGTAACATTCTTTTCGTTTTCAATTAATTGTTGTGAAAAATAATTAGGTATACGAACAACGAATTTGGTACCCACTGAAAGTTCAGACTCAACATTGACAGACCCATTTAATTTATTGATAGTCTCTTTAAAAATAAACAGTCCTAACCCAGATCCTTTTGACTTTACGTTGGCGCGGTAAAACATATTGAAAACTTTATCCAGATGTTCTTCTCCAATACCAATTCCATTGTCTGAAAACTCCATAACCATTTCAATCTCGTTGACCGCTATATTAATTTTAATAAAAGGGTTTGGCTTTTGTAAATCGGCATACCGAATAGCGTTTGATATTAGATTATTAAAGAGGATTATAACTCGTGCCCGATCAGAAAAACAAGGAATGTCATCTGTTACTTGTATCAGTCTATCAATTTTGTTGGCACCTTCTACAAACTGATGATTGTCAAAAATTTCTGAAATCATAGAATACAAATCTATTTTTTCAATCACTAAATCCAGGCGCTTATTTTTAGAGAATCCCACTATTTGCCCAATGAAATCTTCCATCCGATAAATACTCGACTGCATCATTTGAATATAAGGTTTTAAATCTTCTTGTTTATTTTCATGATTCATAATGTTTAACAAGCCGAGTAGTGAAGTAAGGGGCGATCGTAAATCATGAGCGGTGCTATAGATAAAACTGTCTAACTCGTGATTAAGTTTTTTTAAATCTTGATTTCTCTTTTTCAACAAGCGAGATTTTGATTTAATCTCTTTCATGTGCCCATTGGTCTGGCTCATTAAATGAATAAAAGATCGCGTGAGCGTATTTATTTCTTCCGCGGCATTATCTGTTGTAAAATCTATTTTTACAATCTTTTTCTGCGACACTACACTATTCATCAGTTTCGATAATTTAGCAATAGGAGATGATAGCCTTTTCGAAATCCAGTATCCCGATATCAGCGAAAAAAGAACGGCTCCCCCAACGATGAAGAGATAAAAAATTCTTGCTTGCATTTGCGTTTGAGTAGATGCCTGATAACTATATTCAGAAAGATCAAAGTATTTTGAAGTCAACTCGTTGCTAAGCAAGTTCAATTCGTTTCGCAATCCATCATTACTACTTAATCCAATTTGAATTTGAATGGCGGCAAGTTTGTTAAAGTAACGCTGATACTCTTGCAAATGGAAAATTGCTTCTTGATTGTTGAGGGGGCTGGCCTTTAGTTCCTTCAGTAGTTGATCAGCTAGTTTATTCAGTGAAGTCACATACATCAAATCATGACGAAGAAAAAAATCCTTTTCATTTCTTCTTAATGATAAAACACTTAGCATACTCACCTTAAATTGCGATTCTTCCAATTTGTGCGCATGCAGTCGCATTTGACCCTCAAGCCCAAAATCTTTAAAGCCTTTTGCGTATAGTAAGTTTTCGAGTAGTTTAAACTTAATATCGTATTGGTTAAAGAGGCTATCAATTACGGTAAGGCTGGCTATTACCCCATTCTTACTTTCGTGAAAGATATAGTCCATCCCAGATTGAATTCTGATTTTGAGGCTATCACGCCTATTTAAGAAAATACTTTCGTGCGTTTCAAAATAGCTATTGTTAATTGTTTCCAGATCAAAAAAATCATTGTCTGTTTTAATTAAGCTTAACGTAGAAATTTGCAATTGACTTATACGGCCGTGGATGGAAGCTACCTCACTAGTTTTATTTAGGATAAAAAGAGAAACCGCGGCAACACAAATAATCAGTAACGTCAGAAACAAAAATCCAGAAAGCATTCTACTTCGGATCGAGTTACGCTTAAAAATATTTATCATTAACATCAAATGTAAAAACCACAACGAAGCAATCTGAAATTTGTTTGTTATCAAATTATTATGCTATACTAGAATGGTAGATATTTGCATCTGAAAGAAGAATATGCGTAAGATCAGTGTGATTATCCCAGCATTTAATGAAGAAAATGGCGTGGGTCAGGTAATTCAAGCAATACCTAAAGACATTGTCACAGAAATTATTGTAGTTAATAATGCCTCTACCGATAATACTGAAAAAGTTGCCGCACAAAATGGAGCTATAGTTTTACGAGAAGCAACTCCTGGGTACGGTCGCGCTTGCTTAAAGGGAATTAACTATTTGAGCCGATCTGTTACGCCTCCAGATATTGTTGTGTTTTTGGATGCCGACCACTCTGATTATCCGGAAGAAATTAAAGAGCTTATAAAACCAATTATTGAGAACGGTGTTGATTTTGTAATTGGGTCGCGTGCACTTGGAATAAAAGAGAAAGGATCAATGACTCCTCAACAAATCTTTGGCAATTGGTTAGCTACGCGACTTATAAAAATATTATATGGAATTACCTTCACCGACTTGGGGCCATTTCGCGCCATACGATATTCTAAACTTATAGAACTTAATATGCAAGATAAAACCTACGGTTGGACGGTGGAGATGCAACTAAAAGCAGCCAAGCAAGGCTTCAAGTGCCAAGAGGTGCCCGTTCGCTACAGAAGGAGAATCGGGTTTTCAAAAATTTCAGGAACGGTAAAGGGCACTATCTTAGCTGGACACAAAATTATAACCACAATATTTAAGTATTGGTAAAGTTGTGCATAGTCGATTGACCATGAACAACTAACCGCTAAACGGCAAATGGAAATCATTATCACCATATTATACTTACTCTGCCTCTCTTACCTATTTGCTTTTAGCATGGGGCAACTTCACTTAACGTGGAATTATTTGCAATCGCGCAAGAAAAAATTAAATGAAGAACCCACGCTTATAAAATTTCCGAATGTAACCATTCAATTGCCTGTGTATAACGAAAAGTACGTGGTAGAAAGATTATTAGATGCGATTTCTAAGTTTGATTACCCCAAGGAGAAATTAGAAATTCAAGTTCTGGATGATTCTAGTGATGAGACTACTGAGATCATTTTAAAAAAAATGGAAACACTCAGGCCACTTAGTTTAGATATTAAATTAATTCATCGCGAAAGCAGAGAAGGATTTAAAGCAGGCGCGTTAGATCACGGCTTTCAACTGGCGAAGGGAGAATACATTGTCATCTTTGATGCAGACTTTATTCCTACTCCGGATTTTTTAAAAAAAACTATTCCATATTTTACAAATGAAAAAGTAGGTGTTGTGCAAACCCGCTGGGCACACATTAATAAAAACTATTCATTATTAACAAAACTGCAAGCGTTTGGATTAGATGCGCATTTTTCGATTGAACAAAGTGCGAGAAATTATGCAGGTAGTTTTATAAATTTTAATGGCACCTGTGGTGTGTGGCGAAAGTCTTGCATTGCCGATGCAGGCGGCTGGAGCAACGATACCCTTACTGAAGATTTGGATTTGAGCTATCGTGCGCAATTAAAAGGTTGGCATTTTCATTACCTGGAAGAAGTAGAAACAAAAGGTGAACTTCCGGTAATTATGTCTGCAATTAAATCGCAACAATACCGATGGAACAAAGGAGCAGCAGAAACGGCACGCAAAAATTTTGGAAAAGTAGTAAATTCACACATGCCTTTTAAAAATAAAGCTCATGCATTCTTTCATCTTTTTAACAGTTCGGTTTTTACATGCTTACTAGTTGCTGCATTGCTAAGTGTGCCTATGCTTTTCATCAA
The DNA here is from genome assembly GCA_025359125.1 of Cytophagales bacterium. Taxonomy (GTDB): domain Bacteria; phylum Bacteroidota; class Bacteroidia; order Cytophagales; family Cyclobacteriaceae; genus ELB16-189. Next base: position 43,413 of record JANYHI010000057.1, on the reverse strand, counting down.
ACAAAATCATGCAACCATTGCGTGGGTTTTTAATTTAGGTGTAATTTTTCTCGCAGGCTTTCTCTCCATTACACTTTTCTATTGGGTGGCAACCAAACGCTTCTACCCCCTTAATCGCAAAAAGATTTTCTGGAGTTTGTATCCATCGTTCTTGATTGTCTCAATGGGGCTATCATTGCACAATGGCTTGGCAGTGATGGAGGGCTTAGTGGGAAGAAAGACACCGTTTATAAGAACACCAAAATTCAACATCATCTCAAACACTGATTCTTGGAAAAATAATACCTATATCAAATCTAATTTCAATTGGCTGACTTTCGGTGAAGGCCTATTATGCTTATACTTTTTGTGCGGAATAGGAATTGGTTTTTATCTAAAAGATATGGGGTTACTCGTTTTTCATTTCATGCTTGCGCTGGGCTTTGGAAGTGTATTCTATTTTTCATTAAGGCCTTCATGGAATGGATAAGGTGCTAGTAAAACGTTATTTGTTTTTACTCATCTCAATTCTTGGATACTCACTTTTTGCCTTTTACTTACAGAGACCCGATACTATAAATCTACTTATAGGATACTCTTTTCTCTTTCTTGCCTATTGGCAGATTTGCAAATCAGATAACAAAAGAGAAATTCAATTTTGGTTAGGGGCTGGTGTTTTTTTTAGAATTATATTTTTGCTCTCCACTCCAAATTTATCTGATGACTTCTATCGGTTTATCTGGGATGGACGATTGATGGCAAACGGCCTGCATCCATTCTCACACCTGCCCAGCTATTACATCGAAAATAAGATTGTTATCGAAGGAATTAATCAGCAATTGTTTGAAGGATTAAACAGTCAGAATTATTTTACCATCTACCCACCAATCAATCAATTCATATTTTTTTTAGCTGCAATAGTTGCTGGCAATTCAATTTCAGGAAGTATTGTGATTATGAGACTTTTTATAATTGCATCAGAAATCGGAAGCTTCATGGTTATCAAAAAATTATTACAACATTATAATCTACCAGAAAAAAATATTTTACTATACGTTTTGAATCCATTAGTCATAATTGAATTGACGGGCAACCTTCATTTTGAAGCACTGATGATTTTCTTTTTACTCTGGAGCATCTGGCTGCTCATTAAACATAAACATTCGCTATCTGCATTAAGCTTTAGTTTTGCCATTTGCACAAAGCTGTTGCCCATAATTATTCTACCATTATTATTTGCACGACTTGGCTCTAAGCTATTTCTTATTTACGGAAGTTTAGTTTTAATATTTTGCAGCTTGGCATTTCTTCCATTATTAAATCTTGATATTATTCTAGGCTTTAAACAAAGTCTTGGTTACTACTTTACCAAATTTGAATTCAATGCGAGTATTTATTATCTAGTACGAGAATGGGGTTTTTGGAGATATGGCTACAATATTATTCAAACTGTTGGATGGAAATTGGGAGCGTGGAGTTTTAGCTTCATGCTTCTGTATATTTTTTATGATGCATGGAGAAAATATAAAGTCACCGATTCATCAGTAAAGATTTTTTGGCAATACACTTCACTTTGGAATTTTGATGGCAGAATCTGGACTTCGTTCTTGTTTGTGTTTCTAATTCACTTTTCATTTGCTACGGTTATGCATCCTTGGTACGTGACTACCCTAGTCGCTTTTTCCATTTTTACTCGATTTAGATTTCCGGTTTTATGGAGTGCTCTTATTTTTCTCACTTATTCGGGCTATTCATCTGAGGGCTTCACCGAAAATCTTTGCCTGGTTGTTGCCGAGTATGCAATGGTATTTGGCTATCTTGCAGTAGAACTTTTATGGAAACAAAAAGAGCAGTCCTATTAATTTTTCTTTGCATTGTTTATGCTGCGGCTGTTGGCCAAACCGAATACGACAAAAAGTTATCATCGCTTTACAAAAACACTGTAAAAACAATTAAGCCATCAGAGGTTCAAAAGAAAATTGAGAATCAAGAAAAAATAGTTTTAGTTGACTCGCGCGCGCGCGAAGAATTTGAAGTAAGTCATATTAAAGGCGCTATATTTTTAGATTATGATTCATTTTCTGTAGACGATCTAAAAAAATTACCGGTCGATCAAAAAATTATTATCTACTGTAGTGTTGGCTACCGAAGTGAACGCATAGGAGAAAAACTGCAAAGACTTGGTTATAAAAATGTTTATAATCTTTACGGAGGAATTTTCGAGTGGAAGAATGAAGGGCTTTCAATCGTAAATAAATCTGAGATGGCAACCGACAGTGTTCATACTTACAACAAAAGTTGGTCGAAATGGCTTACCAAAGGCATTAAAGTTTATTGAGAATTGAAAGAACTTCTAATAATTTTTTATCGTAATCCCGAACTCGGAAAAGTTAAAACACGATTAGCCAAAACAATGGGCTATGAAAAAGCATTGGCTATTTATTTAAAGCTGGCAAATCACACTAGGGTGATTACGCAAGATGTACAAGTTGATAAAGCAGTATACTATTCTCAATTTATTGATACTGAAGATGCATGGTTCAATCGGCTGTATAAAAAGAAATTACAATCTGGAGAAGGCTTAGGTGAAAAAATGCTACGTGCCTTTGAAGAAGGATTCCAAAATGGCTATCAACGAATTTGTATTATCGGAACGGACTGCTTCGAATTAAATTCATCTATCGTATCAAAAGCATTTACGCAACTAAAAAAAGAAGATGCTGTATTGGGTCCTGCTAAAGATGGCGGCTATTATTTGTTGGGTATGAATCAACTGATGAAAGAAGCCTTTCAAAATAAAGAATGGAGCACTGCCTCTGTTGCTTCTTCTACGCTGCAAGATTTTAAAAATAAAAATATGTCGTGTGCGCTCTTGCCCGAGCTTACGGATGTGGATGAAGAAAAAGATTTACCGAAAGCTTGGCTGGCTCTTTAATTCTTATTTTAAAGTTTCCAGATCTCTCACCAAAATTCGCTTACGATCAAAGTTGATTAAGTTTTTTTCTTTCAACTCATTTAAGATAGTGGTTACCGTTTGGCGAGAGGTGCCTGTAAGTGAAGCAATATCCTGATGGGTAAGTTTGGTTTGAATAAGTGTTTCAAATCCAACTTTCTTTCCCTTCCACGCAGCAGCGTCTTTTATAAATTCTACAATGCGAGTGCGCGCATCTTTAAAAACAAGTAACTCCAGCTTGCGCTCCAATTTCATTAAGCGTAGCCCTACAAACTTTAGCATTTTGAAACTCAGCTCACGGTTTTCGTACATCAACTCCTTCATCTCATCAATACCTAATGGACAGATCACACACTCGTCCATTGCCTGCGCAAAGTCTCTGCGTTTGTCTTCGCCTGCTAATGCTAACTCACCAAAAATTTCGCCTGTCGTTAAAATAGCGGTAGTAATTTCTTTCCCTTCGTCTAAATACCTGCCAATCTTTACGCGGCCACTCACTATCATATAAATATGAGTGGCGGTATCTTCCAAAAAATAAATGAATTGATCTTTCTTGAAAGTGAGAAAGGTGTGCTTGCCAGCCATTGCCTTTACTTTATGTGGGCAAAGAGTGTTGTATAAATTTACACTTTCAAAATACCAAAGTGCCGCTGCGTTACTCATTATTTTCTACGGGTTATTGACTAAGTTAGCGCAAATTATCACATAAAAGTTCCTAATGTGTTGCAATTAAGTGAAATCTGGATTTACCCAATCAAATCAATGGGTGGCATTCGCCTTAAAAATGCAAAAGTAGCCGAGAAGGGTTTAGAGAATGACAGGCGTTGGATGCTGGTGGATGAACAAAATATTTTTATCACACAGCGGGTTCATCCCATCATGGCATTATTTAAGCTATCGAGGAAGAATGAAAATTTTATTATCAGGTTTAAAGAAGACTCTATAGAACTGCCCATTTCGTTTGTTGCAGAAGGCCCAGAAATGAAAACTACCATTTGGGATGATGAAGTGCTTACGCGAGAAGTAGGAGCTCGTTTCAGCAAATGGTTTTCAGAAAAAATGGACATTGCATGCAAGTTGGTTGTCTTCCCAGAAAGTAATAAGAGACCAGTAGATGCCAAGTACTCTATCAATAGTGAACAAGTAAGTTTATCTGATGGATACCCGATTTTAATTATTGGACAAAGTTCTTTAGATGATTTAAATAGTAGACTCGATTCACCTGTGCCCATGAATCGCTTCAGACCAAACTTAGTATTCTTAGGCGGCCAGCCGTGTGAGGAAGATGCCTGGAAATATTTTAGTATTGGCTCAAATAAATTTGCAGGTGTAAAACCATGCAGCCGTTGCATACTTACCACAGTAGATCAGGAAACGGGTAAGCAAGGAAAAGAACCCCTGTCTACATTAGCCACTTATCGCAAGCGCGAAAATAAAATTTACTTTGGCCAGAATGTGTTAGCTATTGATAAAAATGAAATACATGAAGGAGATGAAATCAGACTTGCGTAAATCAGCTACCCGTTGCCAGACGCTAGCTATTGGTGACAGGAAACTGGAAACTGGAAACTGGAAAATATTAACTGTTTACTGTTTACTAATCACTAGTTGCTTCCTACTCTTAGCCAGTTGCACTCCGAAGGAAAGGCCATTGCCCATTTTTGGTGAGCGAGAATTAGTTGGAAAAGATACCGTCTATCATACTATCGCTAATTTTAAATTTGTAGATCAAGATAGTTCTATCATTACAAACAAAACCTACCAAGACAAAATTTATGTAGCCGATTTTTTCTTTACCTCGTGCAGAACTATTTGCCCCATTATGAAAACTCAACTGGTTAGGGTATACGAAGCCACGAAAGAAATGCCCGATGTGTTATTGTTATCTCACACGATCGATCCGGAATATGACACCGTTGCACTTCTCCATGATTTTGCCGAACGACTAGGCGTTGAAAGCAAACGCTGGCATTTTGTTACAGGTGTAAAAGATTCTATCTACAAAATTGCGCAGACAAGTTATTTTGCAACAGCTATGGAAGACACATCTGAACCAGATGGATTTATTCATAGTGGTGCTTTTTTGTTGATCGATAAAAAAGGTCGCATCCGCGGAAAGTACGATGGTACCAAAGAAGAAGAAGTGAATCAATTAATTATAGATATAAAGAGGTTACGAAGTGTCGAGGGTGAATAGCAAGTTTGGCTTATGTCTTCACGCGGCAAGCCGCAAGCTCAGTGCGCGAACTAGGCAACCATACCTCTGGCTAGGCAGGCTTGTGGCCTGTGGCCTGTGGCTTATGGCCTGTGGGCAAGGCACAGTCAAAGACACCAAGTTTCAACAATACTACGTGCAAGGTCAACAACTGTACATTAAAAACTGTAGCAATTGCCATCAAAAAAATGGATCTGGTTTGGGGCTTGTCTATCCGCCAATCAATAACTCAGATTTCATGGATCAAAACGTGGATGCGGTATTTTGTATTATGAAATACGGCAAGGAAGGAGAAATGATAGTAAATGGTAAGAAGTTCAATAAGCCCATGAAGGGAATAGCCTCCTTGACTGAACTGGAGATAGCAGAGATCGCCACTTACATCTATAATACCTGGGATCACCAAGAAGGAATGATTGAAATAGCACGAGTAACAACGGAGCTGAATAAGTGCGATAACTAGGTTAAAAAATTTTAAATCTTAGTATTTTAATTTAAATTTCCCGAATGTCGGGCATACACGTAAGGAGATTTAATACCAAACGAGCGCTAATTATTCTCTCGGTAGTAATATTGACATACGTCATACTTTTAGCCATTCTTATTGACCTCGAGAAAGATGCTCCTACACACAAAATAAACAGTGGGCTAGATGCTGCTTGGTATTTATTAGAAACGCTAACAACAGTTGGCTACGGAGACATGCTGCCCGTAACCTATTGGGGAAGGATAATCGGATTTGCTTTCTTACTTTCAAGTCTAGGAGTTTATGGTTTAATTATAGGACAGATCGCCAATTTTATGAACACATTACAAGAGAATAAAACATTAGGCCTTAGTGGCACTAATTTTAAAAACCACGTGGTAATGATTGGGTGGAATGATTTTGGCCAATCGGTAATTAGCCATTTGGTAGGAGCCGGAAAGCAGGTGGCGGTTATCACTAAAGACAGAAATAATATTGAAATCATTCGCGAATATTATAAGGAAGATAAAGTTTACATCCTTTATTCTGATTATAGTAATTTTGATTTGCTGGAGAAATCAAATATCAGAGATGCTTCGATCATATTTGTAAACCTAAATGATGACACAGAAAAATTAGTTTACATCATCAACATCAAAAAAAATTTTCCAGACCTACACTATGTAGTAACACTTGACAATGGAAACCTGAAAGGAACTTTTCAGGCAGCAGGAGTGATGTATACTATTTCAAAGAATGAAATCTCTTCTAAACTTTTAGCCAGCTACATCTATGAACCTGATGTAGCTTTATTTAGCGAAGAATTGATTGCGTATGCGCACGAAGATCATGAGTACGACATGAAGCAAGTGAAGGTAAAACAAGACAATCCGTTTGCCGGGATGTTTTACGAAAAGGCTTTTTTTGATTTAAAGAAAAGCTGTAACGTAATTTTAATTGGCTTGGTAAAGACGGTAAATGGAAAAAGGAAGTTGATGAAGAACCCTGAAGGATCAGTGAAGATTGAAGTGGAAGATTATATGGTAATGATGATGGATGGTAAAGGTGAAGACAGATTACAAAAGCAATTTCATATTCATGAAGGAGTATAAAAAAAGTCTCTTGGTAAAAAACCAAGAGACTCCCGGCACTTTTTAAGTATTGTTATTTAATAGGCGTAGACCCCTTGCCAGAACCGGAAATCGAATTTCTCATCTCGGTATCGGCCTGCACGTTTTGCATCTTATAATAATCCATCACGCCTAAGTTACCATTAAGAAAAGCTTGCGCAATTGATTTAGGAATTTCTGCTTCTGCTTCGATAACCTTTGCGCGAGCTTCCTGTGCCTTTGCTTTCATCTCTTGCTCTACTGCAACGGCCATGGCTCTGCGTTCCTCCGCTCTTGCTTCTGCTACACGTAAATCAGCAGCCGCTTGGTCGGTTTGCAATTTCGCGCCAATGTTAGCACCTACATCTACATCAGCAATATCAATCGAGAGAATTTCAAAAGCTGTACCAGCATCCAATCCGCGAGACAATACCAACTTCGAAATCTTATCAGGGTTTGCTAATACTTCCTTATGTGATGCCGCTGAACCGATAGAGGTAACAATGCCCTCACCTACTCGAGCTAAAATCGTTTCTTCACCAGCACCCCCCACCAACTGAGCTAAGCTTGCACGAACCGTAACGCGTGCAATGGCAATCAACTGAATACCATCTGCGGCAACGGCTGCAACCTTAGGGGTGTTAATTACTTTTGGATTCACAGAAATTTGTACTGCTTCAAATACATTACGGCCTGCCAAGTCAATAGCAGTGGCTTGTTTGAAACTCAAATTAATGTTTGCCTTATCGGCTGATATTAGTGCTTTAATTACATTCGGAACGTCACCTCCAGCAAGGTAGTGGGTCTCTAGATCGCTTGGCGTTAAGGGAATTCCCGCCTTCGTTGCTGTGATCAATGAATTGACTATAATGCTAGGTGGAATTTTACGGAGGCGCATTCCAATAAGTTGACCGATGCTCACACGTACACCAGAGAAAATGGCCGTTACCCATAATCCTACTGGTACAAAGTACATGAACATGAAAAATCCAATGATACAGATAAACACAATAAAAATGAATCCTAATTCTTGCATAAAATTTTTAATTAATTGTTTCTACGATTATTTGATTTGAAATTATTTTAACGATTCTAATCTTGCTTCCGCTGTCTACATAACCACCATTGGTCTTTACTTCAACAGTTTGATTATTCAATTCAGCCTTACCAATTGGCCTTAATGCTGAAATAGTTTGACCTTCCATGCCTACGGCTAGTTTATCCAAATCTCCTTCGTTCACTTTACTATTGCTGAAAGATTTTAATGAGAATCGTTTCCAAATATCACTCGTAAAAGAAAAATACAAAAGACCTCCACACGCAACGGCTGTGCTGCCCAACATTATCCAACCTACTTCTGCACCAAAATATTTAAAACTTAAACCAACTCCTGCAATCAAGAAACAAAATCCGATTACCCCAACCAAAGTAGTGCCCGGCACAAAAATAATTTCTACCACTACTAAGATAAGCCCAAACCCAATGAGCGATATAACGGTTGACCATTCTACCATTTACTGTATTTACTATTATGATCTACGATTTTTGATTGACTCACAATTTACACTTTCAAAGCTACTGTTAAAATCTCATATCTTAAATCGGCAGTTTCAAATCTAATAAGCTCTTGCAAATAGTACCCTTTTATTAGATGGCTTGCCAGAATAAATACAAGCGCCACTTTCTTCTTTTGCATCTAATGGAATGCAGCGAATAGTAGCTTTTGTCTCATCTTTAATTAATCCTTCAGTTTCTGCGGTTCCATCCCAATGAGCCAAAACAAATCCTCCTTTTTCGTCTAATATTTTTTTGAAATCGGCATACGAATCTGCTTTCGTAACTTTTTCTTCGCGGAATTTTAAAGCACGATCGTAAATATTTTGTTGAATGTTGTCGAGCAATCCTTGGATTTCAGACACGACACTATCTAACGAAACTACTTTCTTTTCTTTGGTATCTCTTCTGGCAACCTCCACGGTTCCATTTTCTAAATCGCGCGGTCCGATAGCTATACGTACGGGTACCCCTTTCAACTCATATTCAGCAAACTTAAATCCAGGCTTTAAGTTTTCTCTGTTATCGAACTTTACCGATAGACCTTGCTTTCTCAATTCTTTAGCAATACCCTCCGCTTTCGTAGATATTTTAGCTAACTCTTCTTCATTCTTAAAAATAGGTACAATCACCACATGTATCGGAGCCAACTTCGGTGGCAATACTAATCCATCATCATCTGAATGAGCCATAATTAATGCACCAATCAAACGCGTGCTTACACCCCACGAAGTTCCCCACACTTTTTCAAGCTTGCCTTCTTTATTTGTAAACTGTACATCAAATGCGTTTGCAAAATTCTGACCTAAAAAATGAGAAGTGCCTGCTTGCAAAGCTTTACCATCTTGCATCATTGCCTCAATACAATAAGTATCAATTGCACCTGGGAAACGCTCGCCTTCAGATTTAACACCTTTGATTACTGGCATGGCCATAAACGTCTCAGCAAATTCTGCATACACATCTAACATCTGCTTGGTTTCTGCTATGGCTTCAGCAGAAGTAGCATGTGCAGTATGTCCTTCTTGCCATAAAAATTCTGCCGTACGTAAAAAAAGTCGTGTACGCATTTCCCAGCGAATCACATTCGCCCATTGGTTTATCAACAGGGGTAAGTCGCGATACGATTGAATCCATTTTTTATACGTGCTCCAAATGATAGCTTCACTGGTTGGCCTAACTACTAACTCCTCTTCCAACTTTGCATCCGGATCTACCATTAACTTACCCGGACGGTTTGGGTCATTTTTTAATCGGTAGTGAGTAACAATCGCACACTCCTTGGCGAAACCTTCAGCATTCTTCTCTTCCGCTTCAAACATGCTCTTCGGCACAAAGAGAGGGAAGTACGCATTAACATGCCCAGTATCTTTAAACATCTTGTCTAATGCCTGTTGCATTTTTTCCCAAATGCTATAGCCATACGGCTTTATAACCATACAACCTCTAACATCCGAATTCTCTGCCAAATCGGCCTTTTTTACCAGGTCAATATACCATTGCGAATAATCTGTCGCGCGGCTAGTAATCTCCTTTCCCATTACAAAAACATCTTTTTTAGTGAAGCGAACCGCAAATATAGAAGTATTGGGAGGATAGAAGGATGTTAGGCCTTGTTTTCATTCTTCCATCAAATGGCAGAGGTGTCTTTTAGCATTAAAATTGCATCAATAGATATCTGATTTGATTAGATTTACGTTATTAACCGTGGATACAATCCATAAACATATGAAAACGAAAGTAGCATTCTTAACCATTCTGGCAGTAGCAGCAGGTTCTTGTGTGTGGGCACAAAGCACAGAAGAGTATGATGACATGTACTTTACTTCTAAAGACAGAGCCACTTTAAATGCCTCTCGTCACATTGCTTTATCTTCGGATAACGCAAGAAGAATTACCGAAAGTGAAACAACGAGTGCCATCAATCCTACTGATAGTTATTCGGCACGAAATGTAAATCCGGAATATATTTCAGGTGCTAAGGTGAATGGAAATACAAACACGACCGCACAATATTTCTCACCGAATTATCAGCCGATAGCTGTGAATCAAAATTTAGCCAGCAATTGCAATAGCTGCTATACGAACTATAACAACTCATATTATTCTGCAAGTAGATTTGGTAGCCCATATGGATACAATAACTATGGATATAGCGGAATGAATCCTTATGGTTATAATAGTATGATGAGCCCTTACGGGTATGGAGGATTTGGCGGATACGGAAGCAGTTTTTATCAATCTGGTTTGTCATTTGGATTTGGTAGTGGCTATGGATGGGGAAGTTCTTCTATGAGTTTCGGGAATAGTTATTACGGCATGAATTCGTTTTACAACAGTGGGTACGGATATGGAGGATATGGCTCATATTATAATCCGTATGCCTATAACCCTTATAGATATGGCGGGTACGGATCATCTACTATTGTAGTCGTTGACCGACCTAGACCACATTCAGCAAGAAATCAGGAAGTAAATAGCTACTATTCTGCAGATGGAACACGGGCAAGTTCCTTAAATAGTACTGGTGGAAGAATAGCATCTAATAATAACTCAACTCAGTATTACAATAGAACTTGGAGAAATGATACCCAAGTTACTAGAGGAAGTGATACTTGGAACAACACACGCTCTTATCAGCAGCAGAACTATAACAACAGCTGGAACAATCAAAATAATAATGATTGGGGTGGGCGCAGCAGCTTTGGAGGATTCAACAATGGCGGCAGTCGATCCTCATTCAGCACAGGAGGTGGTGGTGGACATGCCGGTGGGGGCGGTTCAAGAAGAGGTAGAGATTAAATTTTTTCCTTTACAAAAAAATTAGAAACGAATGAGCTTTAAAAATTTGGAGCGATTGCTCTCTGTTATACTCATGCTCTTTTCTTTTCAGGTTGTGGGGCAAAATTATTTTATCGAGCAAGCACTTCTATTCTCCAGACAAAATTCTGGAGGCAGTGCGCGAATGCAAGCCATGGGTGGAGCGCAAGTTGCACTAGGGGGAGATTATAGTTCAGCTCTTTCAAATCCTGCCGGTCTTGGTCTTTATAATAGAAATGAATTTACTATTACGCCCGCATTTACATTACAGTCTTCAAATTCAACTTACACGACCAATGAATTTGATATCAATGGTAAAATAATTAACTCCAAGTTCAGCTCTCCATTTTCAAGTTCAAATTTGAGTTTGCCTGGGTTAAGTATTGTTTTTGGCGCAGGTAAAAATGATGACAGAGCTCCATTCTTAGGAGGAACCTTTGCTATAACCTTAAATCGAATTAATGATTTTAACGGAGGCATAGAATACAAAGGGCAAAATAATGGAACCTCAATCATTGACTATTTTAAAGAAGTTTCAGATGGCTTTACCAAAGATCAATTCGATTCAAACTTCGACCCGAACAATAATGCGCCTGGTAAAGGAGATAATGTAAATACTCAGGCATTCTTGGGGTATGAAAATTATTTGCTAGGCCCTACTACTACCAATGGCACAACCTATTTCACAGATGTCACGGGCAAACCACTTCAAAGTGAAACGATAAAGACTTCGGGTTCACAAAATCAATGGAACATATCCTACGGAGCAAATTTTGCTGATAAGATTTTTTTAGGAGCAGGGCTTGGTATTAATTCTGTGCGATACAGTTATGATAAAACTTACAAAGAGAACTACGAAGGTCAAAAAATGAATTGCAATGGTTGCTTTAATAATTTAGTTCTCAATGAAACACGATCAACAACAGGAGGTGGTGTTAATTTAACGCTAGGTGGAATTTATAAGCCAATTGATTTCTTTCAAGTTGGAATTTCCTATGTAACACCTTCGGCCTATCAATTAAATGATACATATAATGGAAGTGCGCGTACTAGTTGGAATAATTTTGATTATTATGGAAACGGTAAACGAATTTTGACAAATGAAAAGTCAAGTACTATTGATGATCCCGTTAGTTATAGTTTAAGTACTCCAGCCAGATTTACATTTGGAGCAGCAGTTTTTTATCCTAAAAAAGGATTCCTTTCATTTGATGTTGAAATGATTGATTATAGCCATTCAACAACCAGCAGTTTTAGTCAGCAGTATTACAGCTTAACTATTGATGCGAACAGCGAAGTGAATAGCAAAGTCAGTACAAGATTTAAATCTGCAACCAATATCCGTATAGGTGGAGAATACCGAATCAAGAAATTTAGAGTCCGTGGTGGATACAATTTGATGGGAGATCCATACCTTAGAAAGCCAACCGATAGAATTAATTACTCTTTGACAAGTTTAAGTTCTATCAGTGGCGGTGTTGGTTATAGAGACGCAAAATTTTTCATTGACTTTGCTATAATCAATACACAAGGTGACGGATATTATGTTCCTTACTCTGTTGCCACACCTATTAGCCCTTATGTAAATTACACCAACTCAACCACTCGAATCATGTTTACAGTTGGCTTTCCTTTTTAATTAAGGCAAGAACTTGAGAAGAAGAAATATTTTTATCTGAGATAATTTTTTTAGCCATTTTATAGAATGAGATTCTTCGAGTGCGAAGTGTTTCTATCTGATCTTTCATTACATCAAAATTCATTTTGTCAAACAACGGGCGGTTTTGATTTCTTGAGGAATGGATGCGGTGGGCAATTTCCATTGGAGAAACGTCCAGAAAAATGGTAGCTCCAGCCTTATTCATCTCTTGCATATTAGTATAAAAACAAGGTGTGCCTCCTCCTGTTGCCATAATATAATCTGTGTCGAATTGAATCCACTTGATTAAAAGTTCAGATTCAATTTTTCTAAAATAATCTTCGCCAGATTCTTTAAAGATTTCCGCAACGGTTCGCTTTTCTACCTTTTCAATGATCGTATCCAAATCTACAAACGGTAAGGAAAGAGAACTCGCAACGTGCTTTCCCAAAGTAGACTTTCCTGAACCCGGCAATCCAATCAGAAAAATTTTCATTGAAGCAGATTCAAAATTTCTTCTGCAGATGGGGTATCATTATAGTGCCAGTTGCCTAACACCGTTCCATCTTTCCATAGGGCAATGCCAGGGTTAGCTCGGATGATTGTTTTTAAAACCGTTGCATCCGAAAAATAATAAGGCACAGCTAGCTGATTCTCATGACGGAAAGTTTCCATAGCCTCAGCACTTGAGGCTGTGAGCACAAAACAATCTACCTTGCCCTCTAATGCACGCGTAAGATTTCTGATCGCCTCAATATTCTTAGTAGATGCTTTGCCTGCATTAGAAATAACAATCAATAATCGGGAGCCTTGAAAAGTATATTGTGTTTTATCTTCTCCTTCTGTGCTGCTTACTGAATAATCTGTAATCTTCGGTTTGATCTTATCTTCATTTAATATTTTTGAGGAAACGTATTTGTACGCTGGATCCGAAATATATTTATCAGAAATAATTTTCTTTCCATCATTCTCAAAAACATATTTGATCACGGGTTGCTCTGTAGCAATCATTTGTTGTGGAATATTATTACCGACCCGGTATGCACGAAAATCTATAAAAGGCAAATGTTGTATGGCATAAATACCTAAGAAAAGGCTAATCAAAATAGTTGTGATGACAATTGCATTTCCTTCGCGCGTACGCAGAGCTGGTTGATACTTTCTTCTAAACCAAAACAAGTGTAATACAAAAACCATGAGAATTATATCCTTTGTAAAAGATTCCCACGGAGTGAGTTTAATGGCATCGCCAAAACAACCGCAGTCGGTAACTTTATTAAAGTAAGCAGAGTAGAAAGTTAAAAAGGTAAAAAATAACATCAGCCCGAGAAGAATCCAGGTGGTAAGATTCATTCGCCAGAAAATAAGAATGGCAACACCAATTGCCAGTTCGAGAATGATCATAATCATTCCTATTTCTAAAGACCCAGGAATAAAATAATGAAAAAATAAGCCGAAATCATCAGCAAACACTTCAAAGTATTCTTCCATTTTTATTTGTGTGCCAACAGGATCATTGAGTTTAATTAACCCGGAAAAAATAAAAAGGCCCCCAACAAAAAAGCGAGAGAATTGGTCGATTATTCTGCGAAACATATCATTAACAAAGTTCGAAATTAACCAAAAAATTAAGTTTGTAGGGGTGTTATCTCAAAGTACATTTGTTAAAGATTCGTTAACTCATTTTTTAGTATCAAAACCCTACAAAAGATACATCTTTATAGTTCACTTAATCATAAAGCCCATGAAATTGAAATTTTACTTATCTTTTTGTTGGTTGGTATTTCTTACCCTCGGTGCATTCTCTCAAAATATAGTAATCAGTGAAGTATATGGAGGCGGTGGCAATACAAGTGCCGTTTATAAAAACGATTTTATTGAACTTTATAACCCAACTAGTTCTTCTATTAGCTTGGCTGGATGGAGTGTACAATATGCATCCTCTTCTGGAACGACTTGGGCAGTTACAGCCCTTACCGGATCTATTGCTGCAAAAGGATATTATTTAATTCAAGAAGCCTCTGGAGGATCGGTTGGCGCAGCCTTGCCTTTAAGCGATGCGGCTGTCGGTTCTATTAATTTATCGGCCTCTAATGGCAAAGTAGCTTTGGTCAATTCTATCACTGCATTATCTGGCTCGTGCCCCTCAGGATATGTTGATTTGTTGGGATACGGCACAGCAAATTGTTTTGAAGGAGCGGTTGCCTCTGCAGCATCCAATATTATTTCCCTCGAACGTAAAGCTAATTCAACCTCCACCACCACCACCATGGGCAGCGGTGGTGTAGATGAATTTTTAGGCAATGGACAAGATTCAAATAATAACGCCAGCGATTTTGTTACGCGCTCTCCTCAACCTCAAAATTCTAGTAGTGCTATTGAGCCCCTGGTGGTAGATACCACTCCACCAACATTTACTTCATCATATCCGAAAACAGGAAATATTCTATCAAGTGGCTTTGATGTGTTCACCAATTTGAACGAAGCTGGAAAAACCTATTTTGTGGTATTAACCAATAATGCAACCACTCCTACATCCACGCAAGTGAAAAACGGACAAGATGATGTTGGCAATTCTTTATCTAGTAACTTGAAAGGAACCATTACCAATACTGCCGCGGCCATAGAATATAATTTATCTGTAACGGGTCTTTCTGCCGGTATCGACTATGATGTATACGCTGTGGCTGAAGACAACGTGGGTAATCTGCAAACTTCGCCTTCCAAAGTGGATGTCACCACGGCTACCGTAGTCACCCCAGTATTAACACCTTCCGCTACCACCATTACTTTTCTGGGGGTTACGAGTAAAATAAAGCAAAGTGCACCGCAAACCTATACGCTTTCGGCCAGCGATCTTTCATCCGATGCGAGTATTTCGGTAACAGGAAGCTTTCTTCTGTCTAAGGACGATGCAACTTATGCCTCAATCATCTCAATTGATAAAACACTTTTCTCATCTGCTCAAACCATATATATAAAATTTAATCCTAGTGGCAATTCGGGTACACAAACAGGCACGATCACGAACTCCTCTACAGGCGCAACAGATAAAACCTTGTCTTTATCGGCTATAGCCTTTGATCCTTTTAATCAAAATTTTAACGACCCCAATTTTCTAACTACCAGCGGGTGGGGTCAGTACAGCAAGACGGGCGCGCAAGTGTGGGCTACCACCAATTTTGGGCACACGTGCCTTACTGGATGCACTGGCGCAACGGTTGATAAGGCGGCTCAAATAAATGGGTATGCCAGTGTCGCTCAAGACAATGAAGATTGGCTTATTTCACCTCAACTAGACCTTACGGGATTTGTGAACTACCCAGCCCTTTCTTTCTGGTCTATTTCTGCTTTTGCGGGCGATGGATTACAATTGAAATACTCTACAAATTATACCGGGTCGGGCGATCCAACTCTCGCCAATTGGACAACTTTGGATGGAAAATTTCCTGCTTCCAATACAGCCACGTGGACAAAATCGTCTAATATAATTCTTCCTAAATTGAATATGTATGTCGCTGTTATTTATACATCTAATACCACAGCCGCCTCTCGCTGGACGTTTGATGACTGGTTGCTGGAAGACACAGCTAGCTATATTGATGTGCCCGCTATAAGCTATTCATTTGGCGAGATCGTAGCTGGCAACAGTTCGGCTTCCAAGAATTTTACTTTTACAGGAATTGGCTATGGCGATATAACAGTAACACCTTCGGCTGGGTATGAGGTATCGTTGGATAATGCCACTTTTGCAGCCAGTCAAGTGGTAGCACAATCCGATGCTGCTGGAGGCAGGACAATCTATGTGAGATTTGCCCCCTCTACTAAACAATTGAAATGGAACGGCTCAATTAGTTTTACAGGCGCGGGTTTAAATACATCGTATGGTACACTTACGGGTTCATCGTACCCCAAAGTTGAAACGTTAGATGTTGTTTGTTATAACTTAGAATTTTTTGGCACCGATGTAAAAGATACCAGTGGCAAAGAGTTTGGTCCTACGGATGACGCCTTACAAGTGAACAATGTTCGCACGGTGCTGCAAACCATTAATGCAGATATCTACGGGGTAGAAGAAGTTGCCGATGATGCCGCATTCAATACATTGGTTTCCGGACTTACTGGCTATGATAAGATTCTGTCTGATAAATGGTCTTACTCTTTCAATACACCTGATCCTAACTTCCCGCCACAGAAAGTTGGATTCATTTACAATACATCTACTGTGCAAGTAGTAAGTTCACGGGTAATGTTCGCTAAAATGTATGACGATATTCGTGGAGGTAACAGCAGCTTGCTACCAGGCTATCCAACTACAGCCTCTAGCTTCTGGTCATCGGGCAGGCTGCCCTTTATGGTTACCTTCGATATTACCATCAACGGCTTTAAGAAACGCATCCGGGTGATCGACATTCACGCCAAATCAGGTTCGGCTACAGCCGATTACAACAGGAGAAAGTACGATGTGCAATTGCTGCGCGATTCACTCGTGGCTCATTATGCCAACGACAATATTATTTTGGTGGGAGATTACAACGATGATGTAGATGTTTCCATAGCTGCACCTGCCATCACCAATTCTTCCTTTAAATCATTTGTTGATGATGCTACCAATTTCAATACACTTACCTATTCCATCAGCACAGCGGGTGCATTTAGCTTCCCAAGTTCTAGTAGTTTTTTAGATCATATCATTACTTCCAATGAGTTGACTAACACATACATTACTAATTCCATTACAGTTGAAGACCCAAGAACCTATATTTCTAATTACACCAACACCACTTCCGATCACCTGCCAGTTTCCGCTCGGTTTTTATTGGATGTGAAGACAGATCAAACTATCACTTTCAATACTCTACCCGCCAAGAAATATGGCGATGCAGCCTTTACGCTTTCAGCGAATTCTACTTCTGGCTTGCCAATAAGTTATTCTACTTCCGATGCTACCGTAGCGTCAATTGCTGGTAATTCAGTTACCATTCTTAAACCCGGCACGGTAACTATTACCGCCAACCAAGTTGGTGATGGAAGTTATAATGCCGCACTGAGTATAGACCAGAGTTTAACCGTCAACAAAGCCGATCAAACCATTGCATTTAATCCATTGCCAACGAAAATATTTGGCGATGCTTCCTTTATAATAAGTGCTACCTCCACTTCAATCTTGCCTGTTACGCTTGTTAGTTCAGATGCAACTGCTGCATCTATTAGTGGAAACACGATAACAATTTTAAAAGCAGGCACGGTGAGCATTACAGCAAAGCAAGCAGGTGATGCTAACTACAATGCAGCCACTGATGTGTCTCAATCTCTAACGATCAACAAAGCCGATCAGGCAATTACATTTAATACTATCGCTGACAAAAAGCTTATTGATCCTTCCTTTTCTTTAGTTGCAACTACAAATTCTTTACTGCCGATTGTCTTCACCACTACTTCAGCAAAAATTACTTTAGTTGGCTCACAAGTAACAATTGTAAGTGCCGGACGCGCCAATATTAAAGCTGCACAATCTGGTAATGCCAACTACAATGCTGCCACAGATGTTACTAAAAGTTTTTGTATTCAACCTGCTAAGCCAACTATTTCATCATCACTCGGCTCAGGGTTAGCAACACTTACTTCAAGCGCCACAGTGGGCAACCAATGGTTTTTAAATGGAACCGCTATTGCCGGAGCAACCAACAACACGTACTCGGCTACCACCGCAGGTACTTACAAAGTGCAAACAACGGTTGATGATTGTGTAAGTGATTTTTCTATTGATACCCCTGTGGTTATCACGGGCGACATAAATTTGGGTGCAAGCGTTGTACGTGTTTACCCCAATCCCACATCAGAAAATTTATTTATTATTGGATTAGAAGCAGATGCCAAAGAGTGTATAGTACTTGACATACTAGGTAGGTCTACTCCGATGAGTTTAGAAAAAGTTGGCGAGGGTCATCTCTTGCCTACTGGCAATTTATCAGAAGGATTTTATTTCTTACGAATTAGTGAGAACAACCATCTTCAACAAATAAAGTTTATCAAGAAAAATTGAAATAAAATATATGATAGAGTAGAAGGAGCTTGAAAATCAAGCTCCTTTTTATTACCAAACATTTTAACAACGGTAAGTGCTGCTAAGCCAATGTTTGTGTCTTCATGAACCAGAAAAAGTTAAGCTGTTGCTTCCTGAAATAGCTTGTGGTAATGTTCTTATAGGCATGGGGTAACTAACCAACAATTTTTTATTTCTGCCTACGTATTTTATAAAAGCAACGCCAGCGGTATTCTATCAAGTCTTCCAACCTAGCCTGGTACATCAATTTATCTTAATTTTCAAAAAAAGCCGACCGTCCCCAATTATAGCCATCAAAAATAAGGTTTGCTAAAATTAACCATGTTCTAAAATTTACCGTTAGAAACAATACTCAAAACACCAAATAAACAACACTCGTATGAAAAAACTATTTACCATCATTCTGCTTTCCGCTATCACAACATGGGGGTTTGCACAAGCAATTAGTCAGCCACCAAGTGGCGACAATCAAAAATCAAAAGTAACTCAATTCATTGGTCCTGTGGAGGTGAGCATTACCTACAGCAGTCCCGATGTACACGGCCCCAATGGTGAAGATCGCAAAGGTCACATCTGGGGAGAACTCGTTCACTACGGCTACATCGATCAGGGTTTTGGCACTTCTAAAGCCGCACCGTGGAGAGCGGGTGCAAATGAAAACACCATCATCTCATTTTCGCATGATGTGAAAATTGAAGGCAGAGAGTTAAAAGCAGGTGCGTACGGATTATTTTTAGCTACAGCTAAAGAAGGCCCTTGGACATGGATTTTTTCTAAGAACACAGGCAGTTGGGGAAGTTATTTCTACAACCAAAGTGAAGATGCTTTGCGTGTGGATACTTATCCAATTGATGGTGCTTACACTGAATTTTTAACCTATGGTTTTGACGATCGTCAAAAAAATTCTGCCGTTGCCTTTTTACAATGGGAGAATAAAAAGATTCCATTCAAGATTGAGGCGAGTGTAAACGACATCTACTTAAATAAAATGAGAGACGAGCTTCGCTCTTATCCAGGTTTTGATTATCGTAACTTCTCCAATGCTGCTGCCTTCTGCGCGCAGAATAAAATAAACTTGCCAGAGGCATTAACATGGGCAGATCAGGCGATGAATCCGGCCATTGGCGGACAAGAGGAATTTTTTACGCTGCAAACAAAAGCTAGTGTATTGAGAGCGATGAATAAAAATGATGAGGCAGATGCTGTGATGGAGAAAGCCGTGAAACGTGCCGATGCAACCGTTCAAGCTGTTCACCAATACGGTCGCACGCTGTTGCAGGCAGGCAAAAAAGAAAAGGCTTTAGAGATTTTTAAATACAATGCACAAAAAAATCCCGAAGAAAAATTTACACCTAACGTAGGTTTAGCTAGAGGCTATACTGCCATGGGCGATAAAAAGAATGCAATTAAATTCTGGGAGTTAGCTATAAAAAATCTCCCTGCTGATCAAAAGCAAAACCTTGGCTTTTATGAAGGGGAACTTAAAAAACTAAAAGAAGGGAAGTAAAATTAGAAGTGAAAAGTAAAAAGTTATAAGTTGCCTCTTGTCAATTATAACTTTTTACTTCTAACTATTTCTTCTCCACTGCATGCCCGCCAAACTCATTTCGTAAAGCCGCTACTACCTTGCCACTAAAGGTATCTTCTGTTTGTGAACGATAACGCATCAGCAGCGACATGGTAATTACTGGAGTAGGCACTCCCATTTCTAATGCTGTCTCTACTGTCCATTTTGCCTCACCAGAAGAGTGCATCACACCTTTAATCGATTCCAGATTTTTATCTTTCTCTAAAGCCGATTGTGTTAACTCCATCAACCAACTCCTCACCACCGATCCATTATTCCAAACTTTAGATACTGCAGCAATATCCATCTCTCCATCGTACCGATGCAATACCTCAAAGCCTTCGGCAATTGCTTGCATCATGCCATACTCTATACCGTTGTGAATCATCTTGGTAAAATGTCCACTTCCTGTTTTACCACAATACAAATAACCATTGGGCACTGAAATAGATTTGAAGAGAATTTCACAATAATCAAACACTTCCTTCTTCCCTCCTATCATCGTGCAAACACCATGAAGGGCTCCATTCACGCCTCCACTCGTTCCACAATCCAACAGATGTACACCCATTTTTTCAAGATCGCGGGCACGCGCTAAGGTATCTTTAAAATGAGAGTTGCCTCCATCAATCACAATGTCATCTGCATTCAAATAATTTTTGAGATTGTTGAGCACTACATCTACAACATGGCCAGCGGGCACCATCAACCAAATAACTTTTCTTCCTGATAAAGCGAGTGCCATATCGCTCAACGCTGGTGCTGTAGTAACTCCTTCTTTCGAAATTTTCTCTGCAGCAGATTTGTTTACATCAAATGCAACTACCTCAAAGCCCTTGCTTTTAAAATTAAGGGCAAGATTATAGCCCATCTTACCTAAGCCCACTAAACCTATTTTCATATTCACAAGAAATTAAATGATTGAATCTAAAATTAAAACGCCTGCCAAGCCTGTAAGCGAAACAATTGTCTCCATCATGGTCCACGATTGAAACGTTTGTTTCAGCGACAAATTAAAGTATTCTTTAAACATCCAGAAACCTGTATCATTTACATGCGAAAACATTAAGCTACCCGAGCCAACAGCCAGCACCATCAATTCAGGATGAACATCAGGACTAGAAAGAAACGGCAACACAATTCCTACAGCTGTTAAACCCGCCACCGTAGCAGAGCCGAGCGATATGCGCAGCAGTGCCGCCACACTCCAACCCAACAAAAGAGGAGAAAGATGAAAGCCCGAGGCAAGGTCTTTAATATAAGGGCCTACACCACTATCTATAAGTACTTGTTTGAAGCCACCACCGGCCGCAATAATTAACACAATCAATGCAATGTCTTTGATGGATTGAAAAAGAGTTTTGTATAGCGCTGAAAAACTTTTGTTCCGCTTCACTCCAAAAATATAAAGCGCCAAAAGAAGGCTAACTGAAAGAGCGGTAATCGGATTGCCAACGATTTTTAAAATTCGAATTAACTCTTGATTGGATGACGATAACTCAAGCAGCGTGCAAATGGCGATAATCATTACTGGAAAAAGTGCAACCATAAAACTAATGCCAACAGGCGGCAATGCTTCGTCAGTAACAGACTCAACGGGCTTCTTTGCCGGAAGCACTTTCATTTTACTAAGAAAAGTGGAGAAAACAGGGCCCGCTAAAACAACGGCTGGTATGGCTAAAATCAATCCGTACATCAAAGTCCTACCGAGGTCTGCATGAAATGCAGCGGCAATAGCAGTAGGCCCAGGATGTGGCGGCAAGAATCCATGTGTAACAGATAAAGAGGCAGCCATCGGAATTCCGATTAGAAGTAGTGGCGTTTTAGTTGAATAGGAAATTGAAAACACGAGCGGAATTAATATCACAAACCCCGCATTATAAAAAAGTGGAATACCAACAATCAATCCGGTAAGCATAACTGCCCAATGTACATTCTTCACTCCAAACCAATTGACCAGTGAATTGGTGATACTTCGAGCAGCCGAACTGGTCTCTATCATTTTACCAAGCATAGCACCCAAACAAAGAACGAGTGCTATACTTTTTAGAGTATCCCACACTCCATTTGAAACAGATGCGATGGTAGAAACAAAACCTAATCCTTCACCCAGCCCCACAGCTACTGAAGTAATCAACAGTGCATAGAGGGGCTTCACCTTTAGCAAGATAAGTGCTAACAAAAATAAAATTCCTACGGCCAGAATTATGAGCGGCATACTTTTCTGAATTCAGCTAACAGTTGAAATGAATGTTCGAGAGATGGGTAAAGACCATTCCAAATTTTAAAAAGATCTTCATATTTCTGGTTAACAAGTAAATCTGGAGTAATGGTAGATTGAGTTTTACGATCGATCTTCATTTCAATTCCTGCTGCATGAAATCCAATCAATGCTGCGCCCATAGCCGAGGCATCATTTTCAGAAGAAACAATCAACTCTCTGCCAAGTATATTACTGAGCATTTGAAGCCATGCCGATGAGTGAGTAATACCTCCACTTACTTTTATTTTGTGATTAGTATTCGTTGCCTTCTCTATAGAAATCAAAATACTTTTTAGTGCGAAGCAAATACCTTCTAACAATGCACGCTGAAAGTGAAAGTTTGTATGCTCTACCGAGATACCAAAGAAAACCCCTCTAGCATCGGCATCATACATTGGAGCACGCTCACCTAGCAAATAAGGTAAAAATAAAAGCCCACCTGCTCCAGCAGGAATATGTAGTACTTGATTCACAAATTTAGATAGATTAGTGGATGCATTCTGATCCATGTTTTTTGAATACCATTGCAGCAAAGCTGCCCCATTATTAGTTGCTCCTCCACAAACAAAAGTTGATTCATCAAACACATAATTAAAAATTAAGTCTGATGTGCCAATAATTTTTTTTGCGCTTGCTATTCTTACCGCTCCGCTGGTACCAAGTGTAAGAGATAGAAATCCGTCTTCCATGGCATCGCTTCCTAGCTGTGCTGCGCATCCATCGCTAGAGCCAACAATTATTTTACAAGCCGAATCAAGATTTAATTTATCGATCCAATCTTTTAAAATCTCTTTCGCAGAATCATAAATACTCACTGGCAATGAAAACTTAATGGGAGGCACCTGATGAAATTGAAAAGCAAACTCTGACCATGCTTTTCTCTTCAGATCAAAAAATCCGGTAGCTGATGCAGTGGAGTAATCAACTAAAAATTCGTTGGTCAGTTTATAAATGACAAATTCTTTGATCGATAAAAATCGAAATGCTTTTAAAATAATTTCGGGTTGATGTTGCTTCATCCATAAAAGCTTACACAATGGAGACATTGGATGGACCGGAGTGCCTGTCGATTCATATAGCTGTTGAGCAACTCCCAGTTTTTTTAATTCAATTGCCTCATCCACGCTTCTGGTATCAGCCCAAATTATAAGTGGTGTAATGGGCTCACCATTTTTATCTATCGCCATCAAGCTATGCATGGCACCGCTAAAGCAAATTGTACTAAACGACTTATTAGGAGATTGAGTAATGGACGAGATACAGCTTAGTACTGCTTGAAAAATAACTTCAGGATCTTGTTCGGCAAATCCAGATTGCGGATAATGAGTTGGATAAAAGTTCTGATGTTGATGTAATACAGATCCCTCTTTGCCAACCAAGAGGCATTTAGTACTGGTAGTGCCAATGTCAATTGCTAAAACACAATTCAAAATTTCTGACTTTAGATCAGAAAAATAATGAAATCAAATTTGGAAAGGAAATGGAAGTG
The DNA here is from genome assembly GCA_025359125.1 of Cytophagales bacterium. Lineage (GTDB taxonomy): Bacteria > Bacteroidota > Bacteroidia > Cytophagales > Cyclobacteriaceae > ELB16-189. The sequence continues at coordinate 19,292 of JANYHI010000057.1, read as the reverse complement.
AGATCAGCGCTTCAAAAACTTATGAATAGTTTTAGAACCGGTATGTAGATTTTGAATGGCCAAGAAGTAATAACCATCAGGCAGATCTTTCACTTTAAGCTTTATCTCAAATTCATCTATAACTTCAATGTCAGGTGTGATTTCGTTACCAATGATATTATGAACCACAACTTTTGTTTTGCTTGCTATCGGAAAATCGAACTTGACAGAAATAAATTCAATTGCCGGATTGGGATAGACTTGAACGGACTTCAACTGGTCGGGATGGCCTACAAAAGACTCATCCTTTAACTGTGCAAAGGAAAATTGTGCGCTGCAAATCCAGACTAGTACAATAAAGATGGTTTTGAAAACGTTCATTTGGGTTACTTACGCAAATTTATAACTTTTGGATGCAATTCGTAAGCCAAAAGTTTAAATGAATTTAATTTTCTTTTTGAAGTTTTATAAATGCCTGAGGTAGAAAGTCAACTAGATCACTCGCCATTAAGGAGTTCATCCCCAACTCTTGTGCCGCTAAATCGCCAGCAAAGCCATGCAAGTAAACCCCTAAAATAGCAGTATGTTCTGCCGAATACCCCTGCGCCAATAAACCAGTTAACACTCCGGTAAGCACATCGCCACTTCCACCAGTAGCTATCCCAGGATTGCCAGTGGGGTTGAAGTATACTTTACCGTTTGGCAGAGAAATAGATGTGAATGCGCCCTTCAAAATAATCACACAATTAATTCTTTTACTAAAATCAATTTGCTTTTGCAATCGGTTGAAATCGTCTTTCCAGGTACCAACTAACCTTTCAAACTCTTTTGGATGAGGCGTTAGAATACTGTTGGCAGGAATTTGATTGAGTAAGCTCGGATTCTGAGATAGAATGTTTAACGCATCGGCATCTAACACTATAGGAGCTTTATATCCAGATAATAATTTTTTAAACCCAACTACAGTTTCATTGGCTTGTCCAATTCCCGGACCAATGCCGATAGCACTAAAATTCAAATCTGCCGGAAGAGCAGTAAAATATTTTTCGGTTTGATCTACCGAAGTCATTGCTTCCGGTGCACTCATTTGAACAAGCTGGTTACCGGATGCCGGGACATGAACAGTGAGCAATCCTAACCCAGATCGTAAAGCTGCGCGTGCAGAAAGAATGGCTGCACCCATTTTTCCGTACGAGCCTGCTATGAGTAACGCATGGCCATAATTTCCCTTGTGTGAAAATCGTTTCCTCACTTGTAGAAGATTCTTTACAGATTTTTTTGCGGCAAGAAAATAAGGAACATCAATTTGTTTATAGAAGGAACTTTTTAAACCGATGTCTACCAAACTCCATTCGCCAACATATTGATTATTGTGGGGCAATAGAAAAGCTAACTTGGGCAATTGAAAGGAGACCGTTCTATCTGCTTTGAAAATTGCACCCGTGCTAACTTGGTCAGGCATCAATCCAGACGGAATATCTACTGCAATCTTAGTAGCCTTCGATTGATTCATTTCTTCAATGGCATTGGCATAAATTCCATCAAGCGATCTCGAAAGCCCTGAACCAAAAAGAGCATCTATTAAAACATCCAATCCATTTAAAAAATGGTTCGGCAAGGATTCTGTAATCTCAGTAACCTGTAGAATGCCTTTTGCCTTTTCAAGATTAGCCAAGAAATCCGTTGATCTTTTTCCTTTTCCATCAATAACAAAAACATGCACGCGATAGTGATGTTCCTTCAATAGTCTAGCAATACCCAGTCCGTCTCCTCCATTATTTCCGGTTCCGCATACAATGGCAATCCGTTTGGTTTGGTTATGTCGCTGAACATACCAGTCTACAAAAGCTTGGCTTGCCCGCTCCATCAATTCAAAAGAAGAAATTTTCTCCTGATCGATTGTAAATTTATCGAGTTGATGAATTTGTTCAGATGAAAGTATGGGTAACATTTCTAACTAAACTAAGAAGGGTGTAAGTTAAGATAAGAAGCTGTTTCGGATTGAATATAGTTGGGGTAAATGTGTAAATGCTTTTTTCTGACTGCGTCAAAAATTGTTTGTTTAAACTGTTGAAGGTTTTCTTTGGAAACAGCTGAAATAAAAACAACTTCATCAAACCCCAAATCCTGATAGTATCCTTTTACTTTATCAAAATCAATTTGATCTTTTAGTATTAAATCTATTTTATTCAAAACCAAAATGGTAGTAATGTTTCCTGCTCCAATTTCGGCCAGTGTTTGTTTCACTATTTGAATGTGATTATCGTGAAAGGGATGTGCCGTGTCTGCCACGTGCAGCAATAAATCTGCTTCGCGCACTTCATCCAACGTAGATTTAAAAGATTCAATCAAGTGGGGCGGAAGTTTTCGAATAAATCCGACCGTATCTGATAACAGAAAAGGAATATCGCCAATTACCATTTTGCGTACCGTTGCATCTACAGTGGCAAACAATTTATTCTCGGCTTTTACATCGGCTTTTGCTAATAAATTCATGATGGTAGATTTGCCAACATTGGTATAGCCCACCAACGAAACCCTAACAATATTGCTTCTTGATTTGCGCTGGGTAATTCTCTGCTTGTCGATTTTCTTCAGCTCTTCCTTCAACATAGAGATCTGATTCTTAATCATCCGCCTGTCTGTTTCAATTTCCTTTTCTCCCGAACCACCTCTTGAGCCCGTGCCTCCACGCTGGCGTTCCAAGTGCGTCCACATTCTGGTCAATCGTGGTAGTAAGTATTGATTCATTGCAAGTTCAACTTGGGTACGGGCTTGTGCGGTTTGGGCTCGCATTAAAAAGATATCTAATATTAATAAGCTTCGATCGTACACTCTTACTTTTTGATCTTCGCGGCTAGCAGGATTAAGTTCGCGTTCTAAGTTTCTAAGCTGTGAAGGACTTAAATCATCATCGAATAGAACATTCTGCACATCCTTAGCAAAAACGAATTCCTTTATCTCCTCCAGTTTACCCTTTCCCACAAATGTTCGCACATCAGGGTGTGGTAGTTTTTGTACATATCGATTTACAGTGGTAATGCCTGCTGTTTCAGCCAAAAAAGCTAACTCATCCAAATGTTCATTTATTTCTTCAGGCTTTATTTTAGAGTCAGCTAAAGCCACTAGCACCGACTTTTTTAGTTGTTTATTCATAACTGGGTGCAAACTTACTTTTATTACAAGTTCATTTTATATCGGGGTTACTTTTTTATACTTTTGTAAGATTTAGTTGTTGGAATACCTTGATTTTCAAGGGAAAAGATGGCGTAAAACCTAAATCTGTCCCGAAAGATAATATAGTTGGCAAACTATGAGAGTAGCGATTGTTTTAAACACCGCCTGGAATATCTATAATTTCAGGTTGAATTTTGTAAGGGCACTAATTGCAGAAGGGCATGAGGTTCATACCATTGCACCGATTGATGATTTTTCGGCTCTTTTAGTGAAGGAAGGATGCATGAACCACGATGTAAAAATGGACAGCCGGGGTGTCAATCCGATAAAAGATTTCGCATTACTGCTAGAGCTTTTTTTTATTTACAAGAAACTAAAGCCTGATGTTATCTTACACTATACGATAAAGCCAAATATTTACGGAACTATTGCAGCAGCTTTTCTTAAAATACCTACTATAAATAACGTCTGCGGATTAGGCACTATATTTCTAAAAGATAGTTTATTTTCCGCGGTCGCAATAAAACTGTATAAAATTGCATTCAGATTCCCTAAAAAGGTTTTCTTTCAAAATCCGGATGACCTCGCTCTATTTGTCGAGAGGAAACTTATAAAAAAAGAAAAAGCAGATCTTGTTCCTGGCTCCGGAATAGATCTTAAAAAATTTACCGCCTTAGATTTTACACGCAATCGCCCCTTTACTTTTTTACTTATTTCGAGACTTATTACCGATAAAGGAGTAATTGAATTTATTGATGCCGTAAAGAAACTCCAATCAAATGGCCTCAATGCGCATTTCCAAATTTTAGGACCTAAAGATCCCAATCACCAACGAGGCATTCCTGTTTCCGTTATAAACGAATGGATTTCGTCACAAACAGTTGAATACCTGGGAACGACCAAGGACGTGAGAGAATTTATCAACAAGGCTGATTGCATTGTACTGCCATCGTATAGAGAGGGAACTCCAAGGACATTATTAGAGGCTGCCAGTTGTTCAAAACCAATTATTACAACTGATGTACCTGGTTGCCATCATGTAGTAGATCATCGCTACAACGGCCTACTATGCAAATTAAAAGACGCAGAAGATTTAGCCGATAAAATGCTTGAAATGGCTTTGCTGGAAGATGAAGATCTACGAAGGTTTGGCCAAAATGGTCGTAAGAAAATGGAAAATCAATTCGATGAGAATCTGGTAATATCAAAGTATATTACAGCTATTGACAGCCTCCAGCAGATTTAAGTATTACCGTAGTTACTTTCGAAAGAAAGTCTTTAATTTGGTTTGATTTTAATTCATTTATCCGTGTATAAGCTTATACCATTCTTAGCTATTCTTTGCGCTTTCTTTTCATGCGCCTCATATAAGCAAAATATCATGTTCAAACCTTCTGAAACTGCACAACCAGAAGTGTTTAAAAGAGAGGCCGCCTCAGTTGATAAGAACTATGTTATTCAAAAAAATGACTTGTTGCGTTTAGATGTTTTCTCCAACAAAGGAGAGAGAATTATCGATCCTAATCCTGAATTAACAACTAGTCCAACTAACCAAAACGTCATTCAAACTACTGTTTTCAATTACTTGGTTGAATTAAATGGGCTCATAAAATTCCCAATGATTGGCGAAATAAAGTTAGATGGGCTAACGCTAAGGCAAGCTGAAGAAATTGTTCAGAAAGAATATGCTAAGTATTTTAAGGAACCGTTTGTCATCCTAAACTATGTAAACAAAAGAGTAATTGTTTTGGGAGCTTTAGGAGGACAGGTGATACCACTTACTAATCAAAATATAACTCTGGTCGAAGTATTGGCTTTATCAAAAGGATTAAACAACGATGCGAAAGCAAACAATATTAAATTGATAAGAGGAGAGCACGTTTATCTGGTAGACTTTAGTACCATACAGGGATTCAAAGATGGTAATATGTTAATTGAAGCTGGCGATGTGGTGTATGTAGAGCCTATCAGAAGACCCTTTACAGAAGGATTGCGAGATAATTTTGGGATAATCAGCCTAGTAGTAAGTTTAGGCACTTTAATAGCAGTTATCCGTAGCATTAAATAAAATTTGTCATTGAACCAGCAAGAGAAAATATCAATGCAGTCCAATCAATCCTTTGAAGGAATTGATTGGGACAAACTATTTAGTGTTGTAAAAACTACAAAGTGGTGGATTCTATTAATTTTTATCGGTTGCAATATTGCTGGCTACCTTACCACACGGTGGACAAAAGATCTGTACGAATCTGAATCAGAACTTAAATTAGACATCAAGCGAGATGCAACGGCACTCGGCATAAAAACGATTGTTGACGATCAAAACATCAATGTTGTTTCGGGTGAGATTGAGCAAATAAAATCAAAGGTTTTTATTGGGCGCGTGATTGATTCACTCGACTTGCAGGTTAGCTATTATAGCATCGGAAATATACTTACTGATGAAATGTACAAGCGTTCGCCATTTATTGTTAAGTGCCAAATAAACAATGATAAATTATATGACCAGCAGATATTCTTTGATTTTATTGATAATAAATCCTTTACATTAAAGCTAGAACCAAACGAAGTAATCACTGGTACTTTTGGTACGCCTTTTCATCTGCGAGGAAATCAGCTAACCATTACAAAGGAGAACTTTTACGAGTCACAATCGAACGATTATTATTTCATTATCAACAGCAAAGTCGCTCTGATTGAGTACATCTCAAAAAGAATAGCCGTGGAACCGCTAAACTTCAATGCAAACACTATCCGTATTGCTTTTCAGGATTATAATGCACAAAAAGCATACGACATTGTAAACGCGGTAGACTCTCTCTACATCTACTACAGTAATGAACAGAAAAATCTAGCTAACCGACAGAAAATCGTGTGGCTGAATAATGAGCTCTCTCAGGTGGAGAATAGAATGCAGGATTACGAAAATTACTTTGAGAATTTTACGCTTAAAAATAAAAGTAGTGATCTAAATCTAGATTTAAAACGTACGATTTTGGCTATTAACAAAGTTGATTCACAGCGCTATGAAATGGCAAAACGAATTACGCAACTGAACGAAACAATTGATGAAATCCATTCTGAGAAATTAAATTTCTCCTCTAAGCAATACTCCTTTTTGCCAGCCTATGTCAACAAACGAATTGAAGACCTGAATAAGATGCAGCAAGATCGGGATCGATTAGCTCTCGCCTACAACGAAAATACTTTTGCTTTCCGCCAGAAAGAAAAAGAAATGAACTCACTTATGGAACTTGTTTTCCAACAACTTTCTGAGTTAAAAAAAGAATGGCTAAAAACTTCTTCAGAGTTAAGCGCAAGAAAACAGCAGCTAGAAAAAGAATTTATTGCTATGCCCGATAAGAATACGCAGTTTTCTAAAAATCAGCGATTCTATAAACTCTACGAGGAATTCTATTTGTCGATGATGCAATCGAAAGCTCAATTTGAAATCGCGCAGGCAGGAAACATACCAGACTTTAAAATTCTTTCAAATGCAACCATCCCTACGCAGCCACTTTCACCGAGAAAGATTTTAATTCTGGGTATAGGGTTAGTTGCTGGCATCACACTAAATTTCTTTTTCATTGGATTATTATATCTACTCAATAATAAAATTACCAGCGCACAAGAAATTGAAAAATCTATTTCAGCACCTCTTTTAGGAATAGTGCCTGCCTTTTATAATTCCTCATCTACCGAATTTCAAGTTCTCGATAATCCGAAATCAATGGTTAGCGAAGCCATTCGTACACTCCGAACTAATTTGGATTTTTTTACATCGGGTGGTTACAAAAAAATTATTACTATAACATCTACTATTTCAGGAGAAGGTAAATCTTTTCTAGCATCTAACTTAGGCGGTGTGCTAGCGATGTCTCGCAAAAAAGTTATTCTACTAGATCTTGATATGCGCAAGCAAAAGAATGAAAGCTTCTTTACTACTAAAGATTTATCGAAAGGGGTAAGTACAATTTTAATAAAGAAAAATAATTGGCAGGAGTGTGTTCAAGAAACAAAGCTTGAAAATCTTTATTTCCTTTCTTCTGGCCCTCACCCGCCCAACCCATCAGAACTATTATTGAATGGGGAATTCTCAACTTTGTTGGAAGAATTAAAACAAGAATTCGACTATATCGTAATCGATACTCCTCCGGTAGGATTGGTTACCGATGGAATTATGGCTATGAAAAGATCAGATCTTTCGATCTATGTCGTTAGAGCTAATTACTCTAAAAAGGAATTTTTGTCTAATCTTAATAGAATACAAAATCTTCATAAGCTATCAGGCTTAGCTGTAGTGCTAAATGCCCTTCCCGCTTCAAATAAAACTTACGGATATGGTTATTATGAAGATAAACCAAAAACAAAGTGGAGAAGATTTTTTCAGGCATAAAAATATTTTTTTATGCTAAGCTTTCTAAGAAAAAATAAAAAAAACGATCAACCTCCAATACTTACAGACATCCATTCTCATTTCTTGCCGGGTATTGATGATGGCGCCAAAAGTTGGGGCGATACGTTAAACCTGATTTTAAATTTTCAAAAAAAAGGATTTACGCGGATTATCACCACGCCTCATATTATGAGAGACACTTATCCAAACAATCCTAAAATTATTCTATCCAAACTAAAAGAACTGAATCAAAAATTAATTGAAAACAAAATAGTAGTACGAGTAGAAGCCGCAGCTGAATACTACTTGGACGAAACTCTTTACAGCTCCATTTTAAAAAAAGAACCTTTACTAACTTTTGGCGACAGGTATTTATTGTTTGAAACAAACTTTTTAAGCGAACCCTACATTCTAAAAGATTTTATTTTTCAAGCCACTACTCAAGGCTATAAACTGGTGCTTGCCCATCCAGAAAGATATGGGTACATGAATTTGGAGAAAGCAGAGGACATGCGTAATCGGGGTGTATTGTTGCAATTAAATTCTATTTCAATTAGTGGTTTCTATTCTAGGCCTATTCAAAAAATGGCATTTGAATTAATTGATAAAGGTTGGGTGGACTTCTTAGGAAGTGATTGTCATAACATGATTCAGGCAAACGCGTTAGAAGAATCGATGAATCATAAATATTACCGAAAGGTATTGGAACTTCCTTTACTAAATAATATGCTATAACCATGGTAATTGTTACGGGTGCCACTGGCTTATTGGGAAGCGTTATAGTCAGACGATTACTTAAAGAAGAAATTTCCGTTGTAGCCCTGAAGAGAATTAACAGCGACACTTCATCAATTCAAGATATTGCAAATACCATTCGCTGGATCGACAGCGACATTCTTGATTTGACTGGCCTGAACGAAGAATTTAAAAAAGCAGATTTAGTAATTCATTGTGCCGCGCATGTTTCGTTTGACCCTCGAGAGGAGGAAACTTTATTGAAAGTAAATATTGAAGGCACCAAAAATATTGTGAACGCCTGCTTAACCCATGGCGTATCCAAATTAATTCACATCAGTTCTGTTGCTGCTTTAGGTCGGCAGAAGGGAGTTATAACAATTGATGAAACGGCTAAGTGGGTAGACAGTCCTTTAAATTCAGCTTACGGAAAATCAAAATATTTAGCCGAACTCGAAGTGTATAGAGGAATGGAAGAAGGGCTTTCTGTTGCGATCGTTTGTCCTTCGTTTATACTCGCACCGAATAATTGGGATAAGAGCAGTTCACAGATTTTTCAATACGTGTGGAAAGAAAATAAATTTTCGAGCAACGGTATTTCTAATTATGTAGATGTAGAAGATGTGGCAGAATTAGTTTATCAGATTTATCATAAAAATATTTTTGGTGAACGCTTCATAGCCAGTGCCGGAAATATTTCATTTGAAAACCTATTTCGTGAAATTGCAAGACGCTTCAACAAAAAAAGCCCGTCTATTAAATTAGCTCCTTTCTTATTATCTATTTTTGCTAGGCTGGAAGAAATACGATGCGTTTTACTTAGAACAAAGCCGTACATAACGCGCGAATCCATTAAAGCTACCCACGAAAACTTTGTTTACTCTAACAAGAAATCAGTGTTACAACTGCAAATGCACTACAAACCATTGCAGGAAACACTGGACAGGTGTTGCAGTTATTTTTTAGATATGTATAGTATAAAGAAATAAGAATCGCAACTTGTCAGTAACTTTTTATTACAAGAACTTTGTACAAAAAAGTAGACTATCTTTTTTGTACATCAAATTTTTTCCTACTTTAGAAAAACCTTTCGACAGATGAGCCACGAATTCAGAAAGAGGGAAGAAGAAGAGGAGTTGATCAAGCGCTACGAAGAAAATCTACGAGCCAATTCACTGGAATATTTTGATATCGATGCCTACGAGATCATCATCGATTATTACATGGAAAAATTAAAGTTTAAAAAAGCTTTAAAAGCTGTGAATAATGCGATGGATCAATTTCCATTTTCGACTGGATTAATTTCAATTAAAGCACAAATTCTTTCTAACCTTGAGGAGTACGAAGAAGCACTCGATTTATTAGAGAAAGCTCGCAATCTTCACCCAATGGATATTGAAATTTATCTTTCTATTGGATCCATCCTCTCATTACAAGCAAAATACCAGGAGGCAATTACGTTGTACGAAGAAATCCTTTCGTTTGCGAATGATGAGAGGGATGATATTTATTATAACATTGGATTAGCGTATCAAAGTATAGAAGATTACGATAAGGCAATTGAAGCCTATAAAAATTCAATTGAAGAAAATATCAATCACGAAGGGTCTTTGTATGAACTAGCCTTTTGTCTTGATGTAGTTGGTCAGCTTGAAAATAGCTTATCGTACTATAAAAAGTTTATTGACGAAGACCCATACTCAGCGGCAGCTTGGTATAATCTGGGAATAGTTTGTAATAAACTTGAGAAATTCCAAGAGGCAGTTGATGCGTATGGATATGCTTTAGCCATTGACGAAAATTTCGCATCTGCTTATTTTAATTTGGGCAACTCACTAATGAATCTTGAAAAACATCAAGAGGCATTGGAAGCATTTAACAAAACAATTGAAATCGAAGGCCCTAGCCCTGAGGTTTATTGTTGCATTGGTGCGGCATACGAAAACCTGAATCAATTTGATTTAGGTCTAAAATATTTTCAGAAATCTTCTAAACTAGATTCACTTTATGATGAAGCTTGGTACGGAGCTGGGAGCTGCCTGGAGAAACAAGAAAAATGGTATCAGGCCCTTCATTTTTTTAATAAAGCAATTAAAATAAATCATCTCAATCCCGATTATTGGAAAGCTGCCGCGCACGCAGAATTTAAAATAGGCAACACCATCTCTAGCATTAGCGCCTATGAAGAAGCTGCTAACCTCGCACCCGATGATAAAGAGATTTGGTTGAATTGGTCCTTTATCTATTACGAGCAAGGGGAACCCTTAAAAGCCGTGGATGTGCTTGCACAGGGAATGGCTGATACCCCTAAAGACACCGATTTTCTTTACAGAATGGGTGTTTATTACATCGAGGCTGGCCAATTCAAAGAAGCCTTTACTTATTTAGAAAATGCGTTAATTTTGGACTTTGATGGGCACAAGGTATTATTTGACTTCTTCCCGAAATTAGAGACGCAAAAAGCCCTTTACAAAATCATCGATCAGTTTAGAAAAGAAAATTCCTAATGAACTACAATCTTAAAAATTTACCTGAGCGCACACAAAAGCCCAGGCAGATGGGTTATACCATGGCAATGGATAAAGGTCTTAGCGTGCGCGAGGCAGAAGACTTTATGAGCATTGCTTCCGAACATGTTGATATTGTTAAACTTGGATGGGCCACTTCATTTGTTACCCCTCATCTTAAAGAAAAATTAAAAGTCTACAGAGATGCTGGCGTACCGTGCTATTTCGGAGGCACCTTGTTTGAAGCCTTCATTATCAGAGACCAATTTGATGATTACCGCAAAGTATTAGATAAATACGATATGGGCTTTGCAGAAGTTTCTGACGGCTCGATTGATTTGGATCACGATAAAAAACTTGATTATATAACCAAGTTATCTTCACAAGTAACCGTTTTATCTGAGGTAGGATCAAAAGATGCTGACAAAGTCATTCCTCCTTATATGTGGATTGATCTCATGCAAAAGGAATTAGATGCCGGAGCGTGGAAAGTGATTGGAGAAGCGCGCGAAGGCGGAAATGTAGGTTTGTTCCGTTCAAGTGGCGAAGTAAGATCAGGACTTGTTCAGGAGATTTTAACCAAAATACCTTTTGAAAAAATTATCTGGGAAGCTCCACAAAAAGCTCAACAAGTTTGGTTCATCAAATTATTAGGTGCTAATGTTAACTTAGGCAATATCGCTCCTAATGAAATAATTCCCCTGGAAACAATCCGATTAGGTTTGCGCGGAGATACATTCCTTCACTTCTTGGGATTAGAAAGAAAAAAAGATAATAATTCTGCACCTGCTTTTGAAGCTGACTAATAGCAATGGAATTTTTAATTGATTTTATACTTCATTTAGATCAGCATTTGATTGCCCTTGTAAATGAGTATGGAACTTTAACCTACGTCATCCTCTTTCTAATCGTTTTTACCGAAACCGGTTTAATTGTTATGCCTTTCCTTCCGGGAGATTCGCTTTTATTTGCGGCAGGGGCAATTTCCGCACTACCCAATTCCGCATTGAATATTTATGTTATCATTCCTCTTTTGATTATTGCTGCTCTTTGTGGAGATAACACAAATTATTTTGTGGGTAGGTTTGCGGGTAACTTCATTAAGAGCAAAAAAAGAATCTTGTTCTTTAAACACGAATACATTGTACAAACAGAAGTCTTCTACCAAAAACACGGGGCAAAAACTATCATCATGGCGCGGTTTGTTCCAATTATAAGAACCATTGCGCCATTTGTAGCTGGTGCAGGAAACATGAAATATAAGACCTACATTTTAAACTGTATTGTAGGCGGCATCCTCTGGGTAGTGGGGCTGTCATTATTAGGGTACCTATTCGGCAATATTCCAATAGTAAAGAGTAACTTTGAAAAAGTAATCCTCGCAATCATACTGATCTCCCTACTTCCAATGGTAATAGGGCTCATCAAGAGCAGGAAGAACAAAACCACGTCCGTCACTTTATAATTTATTTTATGGAAAAAAAATTTGGCTTAATCGGCTCTTCTGTATCTCACTCTTTTTCAAAATCTTTTTTTGATGAAAAATTTTTTCGCGAGGGATTGCGTGATTATCATTATGACTTGTATCCATTGAACAAAGTAGATGAACTAAAAAAGTTACTAGAAGAAAACCCAGAATTATACGGACTGAATGTAACCGTACCTTATAAAGAACAAGTGCTAAAGTTTTTGAACGACATTGATTCTGAAGCAAAAAAAATTGGCGCAGTTAACGTAATTAAAATTCAAAATGGTAGCCTAAAAGGTTTTAATACCGATAGTGATGCTTTTTATGAAACATTAGAAAAATGGTTTCCTAAAACCGAAAATGCAAAAGCACTTATACTCGGCACTGGTGGTTCTTCTAAAGCCGTTCAGCAAGCGTTGAAAAAACTTTCTATTCCATTTAAGATCGCATCTAGAGAAGAAGGTAAAGGCGATTTTACATATGAAGGTCTTGAAAAAGACGGCAGCCCCATTTCAGAATCAACACTCATCATTAATACTACTCCGTTAGGCATGTCACCTAATACAAATTCATTTCCTACCATTAATTTTGATTTGCTTACCTCCAGCCACTTTGTGTACGATTTAATTTACAATCCTGCCAGAACATTGTTTTTGCAGAAAGCAGAGATGAGAGGAGCTACCATTAAAAACGGATTAGAGATGCTTCACATTCAGGCCGAAAAGGCTTGGGCAATTTGGAATAATTAGAGTTGTCGCTGTCGGCTCTGCGATTAACAGTTAACTATTATTTGATCAACTTTTAATCAAATGGACTTTGAACTAACCAGCGAATACGAACCTACTGGAGATCAGCCCAAAGCAATTGAACAACTTGTGAAGGGTGTGCTAGAGGGCGAGCAAAATCAAACACTGCTTGGTGTAACCGGTTCAGGAAAAACATTTACAATTGCCAATGTAATTGCAAAGACAAATAAGCCAACCCTTATTCTTAGCCACAATAAAACGCTGGCTGCTCAATTATACGGAGAGTTTAAACAATTCTTTCCGCATAACGCGGTAGAATATTTTATCTCTTATTATGACTACTACCAACCCGAAGCATTCATTCCCTCTTCCAATCTTTATATTGAAAAAGATTTATCCATCAATCAAGAAATTGAAAAGCTTAGATTAAGCGCAACTTCCTCATTACTTTCTGGCCGAAGAGATGTGATTGTGGTGGCTTCCGTCTCATGTATTTATGGTATCGGAAATCCGGAAGAATTTGGTAAAAACAGAATTCAACTAAAAGTAGGAGAACTAATTCCGCGCAACAGACTCCTCTTTGCGTTGGTAGATATTTTATATAATCGCACAGAAGCAGAATTTAAGAGGGGCACCTTTAGAGTAAAGGGAGATACCGTTGATATTTTTCTTGCTTATGCAGATTATGCTTTGCGCGTTTATTTCTTTGGCGATGAAATTGAATCCATTCAATTAATTGATCCAATCAGCGGTAAAAAAATATCAGACGAAAAACAAACTGTAATATTTCCAGCTAATTTATTTGTTACAGGAAAAGACATGCTGCAGCAAGCCATCCGTGAAATTCAGGATGACATGGTGCTGCAAGTTGGTATGTTTGAAGGTGAACGAAAACATTTAGAAGCTAAACGACTAAAAGAAAGAACAGAGTTTGACTTGGAAATGATGCGCGAACTTGGGTATTGCAGTGGCATCGAAAACTACTCCCGCTATTTTGATAGAAGACAAGTTGGCGCCAGACCCTTCTGCCTGATTGATTATTTTCCTGATGATTTTTTGATGGTGATTGATGAAAGTCACGTAACCGTTCCCCAAGTTCGAGCCATGTGGGGTGGAGATCGCTCAAGAAAAGTAAACTTAGTTGACTATGGCTTTCGATTGCCCTCTGCAATGGATAATCGTCCGTTAACATTTAACGAGTTTGAAGGGATACTAGGCCAGACTGTTTATGTGAGCGCAACACCCTCTGAATATGAATTAAGAAAATCTGAAGGTGTAGTAGTAGAACAAATCATCCGACCAACCGGATTGCTCGATCCAATCATTGACGTTCGACCTAGTAAAAATCAAATTGATGATTTGCTAGAAGAAATTGACGAACGTGTAAAAAAGAAAGAAAGAGTTTTGGTAACCACTCTTACAAAGCGCATGGCCGAAGAACTTACAAAGTTTATGGAGCGCGCGCATGTTAAGTGTCGTTACATTCACAGCGAAGTGCAAACATTAGATCGTGTAGAAATTCTTCGCGAATTACGCCTCGGAATTTTTGATGTTTTAGTAGGAGTGAATTTATTACGCGAAGGTTTAGACTTACCGGAAGTTTCTCTGGTTGCAATCTTAGATGCCGACAAAGAAGGCTTTTTAAGAAACCAAAGATCTCTAGTCCAAACTATTGGGCGTGCTGCTAGAAATGAAAATGGCCGTGTGATTATGTATGCCGATAAAATAACTGAGTCGATGCATTTGGCCATTGATGAAACAGACCGTAGAAGAAAAATTCAGCAAGATTACAACCTGGCAAATGGCCTTACACCTAAAACAATTTTAAAGTCAATCGATTCTATTCTTGGGCAAACTAAAGTGGCTGATTCTAAAAAGTCGATGAAGAGATACTACATTGAAGATGAAGAAAAATCTTTAGCGGCAGATCCGGTTACAGCTTATTTAACCAAAGATGAATTGATGAAGATGGCTGAACGCACACGTAAGGCTATGGAGAAGGCTGCCAAAGAATTAGAGTTTATGGAAGCTGCCCGCTTACGAGATGAATATTTGGCTATTCAAAAATTGATAGAGAATAAATAGAAGCACATGTCCAAGTCTGTAAAACCTATTGAAGAATTTTTCCTAGAGTCACTTTTAAAAATATGTTTAATCAGTATTTTAATTGTGATGGCAGTTGATTTTTATTTTACTGGGTTTACTGTAACCCGATCTGCTCTGATAGACTCAGCTATTTTATTTGCAGTAGTCACTGCATACATTTTTTATAAGAATGGGTACTTTTCTTTTGCTGTGATATGGATAGGTTTTATAAGTATGGCAGCTATGTTTTATCAAAGTATAGAGGCAGATACTATTACCACTTCATCAATGGCTCTGGTAATGGTAATCGGGTTTGGGTTTTCCGTTCTTACCAAGGGCAAGTCTCCTTTGTTCTTGAATAGTATTACGTTACTTGGAATGTCACTTGTTTTTACGTGGCTTGCCTTACACCCCACGCAATACGGAAAGCAGAATGCCAATGACATTATTGTAGCTGGCGTTACCTATTGCATTTTATTCACTATAATCGCTTTCTCATCTTGGATGTTAAAACAAAAATATGATAAGGCATTTGAAGATTTAGCCGAAAAAAACCTAGAACTTATTGAAAAGACAAACGAAATTGAAACTCAAAATGAGGAATTAATGCAAGGCCAAGAAAATTTATATCAATTAAATATCAATTTAGAACGGTTAGTAGAAGAGAGAACGCATAAGGTAAAAGAACAAAACGAACAGCTTATTCGGTATGCTTACTCAAACGCACACCACTTGCGAGGGCCTGTTGCGCGTGTGTTAGGATTGATTCATTTATCGAAAATAGATTCTGATCTGGATTATCCTTTTCTGTTTCAAAAAATTGAAGAACAGGCAAAAGAAATTGATCTGGTTATAAAAAGTATTAATAACGAATTGCAGTCAGAAGCGTAAACGATTTTCACCTCGCCATTTTCCAAAACCCAATATTGATCGCCTCATTCCCAAAAAAATTCCTAAACGAACGACTCTAAACAGGAAATTAGAAAAAGAATGAGAGCAAAGAATAAAATAAGATTTGCCCGAGCATTTTAACTAGTTTTAACTTCTATCCCCAACTCTTTCAACTGCTCATTTGAAATGGTAGAAGGCGAATCAATCATTACATCGCGGCCAGAATTATTTTTAGGGAAGGCAATAAAGTCACGAATAGAATCTACCCCACCAAAAAGAGAACACAACCGATCAAACCCAAATGCAATTCCTCCGTGTGGTGGAGCTCCGTATTCAAATGCCTCCATTAAAAATCCAAATTGCTTTTTAGCTTCTTCTTCACTAAAGCCAAGTTTACTAAACATTAATTGCTGAGTAGCCCGATCGTGAATTCGAATCGAACCACCACCAATTTCAGTACCATTCAAAACCATATCATAGGCGTTGGCTCTTACCTTGCCGGGATCGCTATCCAATAAATTCATATCCTCTGGCTTAGGCGAAGTAAAAGGATGGTGCATGGCATGCCATCTGTTTGTCTCCTCATTCCACTCAAGCAAAGGGAAATCTACCACCCAAAGTGGAGCGAATTTATTTTTATCGCGCAAACCTAATGTATTGGCTACATGAAGGCGAAGTTCACCCAATGCTTTTCTCGTTTTGTCCTTCTCGCCTGCTAATACTAAAATAAGATCACCCGGATCTGCATTAAATTTTTGCGCCCATTTGCTCAACTCAATTTCATCAAAGAATTTATCGGCAGAAGATTTAAATGTACCATTGGCTTCGCAGCGTAAATAAACTAATCCTTTTGCTCCAATCTGCGGCCGCTTTACAAACTCAGTCAGTTCATCTAATTGCTTCCGCGTATAACCAGCACATCCCTTAGCGCAAATTCCTACTACTAATTCCGCATCATCAAAAACGACAAAGCCCTTACCCTTCGCAACTTCGTTTAACTCAACAAATTTCATTTCAAAACGAGTATCAGGTTTGTCCGATCCATAATACTTCATGGCATCATCATAACTCATGTGCGGCACAGAAGGCATATCAACACCCTTCACAGTTTTAAATAGGTGGCGCACTAATCCCTCAAACGTTTTTAAAATATCTTCTTGCGTGATGAATGACATCTCGCAATCAATCTGTGTAAACTCAGGCTGACGGTCGGCTCTTAAATCTTCATCGCGAAAGCATTTTACAATTTGATAATATCTATCAAAACCAGAAACCATCAGCAATTGCTTAAATGTTTGTGGCGATTGCGGCAATGCGTAAAATTCCCCTGGGTTCATCCTCGATGGCACAACAAAATCGCGCGCGCCTTCCGGTGTAGATTTAATTAGAACAGGAGTCTCTACTTCAATGAAATTAAGGCCATCAAGATAAACTCTTGTTTGTTGTGCCATTTTATGACGCAATTGCAAACTCTCACGAACAGGATTTCTTCTTAAATCCAGATAACGATATTTCATTCTAAGATCATCTCCGCCATCCGTTTGATCTTCAATGGTAAAAGGTGGCGTCTTAGAAGAATTTAAAATTTCTACAGAAGTTAGTTTTATCTCAATATCACCAGTAGGCATTTTATCATTTTTAGATAATCGCTCTGCTACAATGCCTATCACCTTAACTACATACTCTCTACCAATTGTTCGCACAAGCTCAATAAGCAAAGCCTCTGATTTTCCTTCTTCTAAAAAGAGCTGAGTCACCCCATAGCGATCTCGCAAATCAACCCAAATCAAACTTCCTTTGTCGCGTTGCCGCTGAACCCAACCTGTAAGAATTACCTCTTTATTTACATCGCCTATTCGAAGTTCACCGCAAGTATGGGTTCGTAACATATCTAAATGATTAAATTTGAAGGTGCAAATTAATAAAAGGTTGTCGCTTCCGTTATCAATGAGCAAATCCATTACTAAAATAGCTATGAAAAAAATTCTGATTGTGGCCTCATTTTTCTTCTTAGGATTTACACATCCTAAATTGGTCAAAACAAAAATATCAGATGGTGTAATGATCTCATTACCGAAAGATCTTACTCCAATGTCTGTGGATGATATTACGCAACGATACCCATCTGTCCGTGCACCCTTAGCTGCCTTTACAAATGGAAATCGGACAGCCGATTTTAGTGTAAATACTTCTGCTACCCAATGGCCAGATGGAAACTTAGAACTTGCTCAAAAATTCTTTAAAGCTGGAATCAATAACTTATATGATCGAGTCGATTTTATTGACCAAGGTGTGCATATTGTTAATAAACGTAAACTTATCTTTTTCGAATTTGAATCTCGAATAAATGGAAATAGAATGAAAGAAGGAGAGCAATCAGCGGTTTATCGCTACACCTACATTCAGTACTTTGTTGAAAAAGATCGAGCTATTGTATTTTCGTTCAATTGCCCAAAAGATCAAAAAATGCAATGGCAAACTACCGTCCGAGCAATGATGAAATCAGTTAAAATAAAATAACTCTAAACTAAAAACATGTTATGTCTATTGGGGCGTGCCCCTTCGGGTCGGGCTTTCCGTTTCAAGCTCCCTCGGCTCTCCAACTCACACGGAGTCCTTCCCGAGCGCAGCCTCGGGAGGCTTTTCACTTCAATCCCTCACGCAAATAATCCGCCCAGCATATGAAGATTGAACTCAACAAGTCTCACGAATTCTTCATGGGCGAAGCACTAAAAGAAGCCCAAAAAGCTTTAGAACTTGGTGAAGTTCCTGTAGGAGCCATTGTCGTTTGCAAAAATAAAATCATTTCAAGAGCACATAATCAAACAGAAAAACTTACAGATGCAACAGCCCATGCAGAAATGTTGGCTATTACGTCCGCGTCTTACGAGTTAGGTTCAAAGTATTTAAATGAATGTATTCTCTATGTCACGCTAGAACCTTGTGTAATGTGCGCTGGCGCACTTCACTGGGTACAACTCTCTAAGTTAATCTATGCTGCCGAAGATTCTCAACGCGGCTTCTCCCTGTTAAACAAGAATATTCTTCACCCAAAGACAGAAGTACTCAAAGGAATCAAATCATCAGAAAGTCAACAACTATTGAAGGTTTTTTTTGAGAACATTAGAAAAAATTAGCACCACTTCAGCCTATTTTTAAAATAAGTAATGCTTTAAAAGCAAAAAAGGGTATCCAGATTTTCTGAATACCCTTTAGGTAATAAAAAAAGGCAACGACCTACTCTCCCGGGTTTTAACCTAGTACCATTGGCGCTGGCGGGCTTAACTTCTCTGTTCGGAATGGGAAGA
>JANYHI010000048.1 GCA_025359125.1 Cytophagales bacterium | reverse complement strand
GAAAAGCATCCACAGTATTTAAGTCAATTGGAACGAACAATTGATTTATGGATTGATGATGAATTGAAGAGTCCTTCAAGTTCTAAAATAACTCCGATTATTGCTGCTTACATGGTAAAATTCATTAGCGAAGCTACTGGTGAAGAACACAACAAACTTTTCATCAAGATGGCTTCTGAATACTCTGGTCATTTTACTGAAGGAAGTCTTAAAACAAGATTTTACGCGATTAATAAAGGACAAAATATTGTCTTTCATAAATCTCACAGAAAGGAAATAGAATCAGCAATTGAAATCTTAAAAGTAAAAGAACCTAAAGCTCACAACAAAGCAACCACTTTCCTTAAAGAACTTGGTTAACCTTTAATACTTTTATTAAAAGTTTTTGAACTGATTTCCAATCAGTTAGCCCAAGTTAACTTTAAGTTAACCAGTTCACTCTGATAATCTATTTTCAGTTTTGCAATGAAGTTTAACAATAAACAATTGCAAAAATGGAAACAACAAATCAAATCATTCTAAGTCCGATTTCATTGGACGAATGGGAGTCACGTTTTGATACTCGCATTCAACACTCACTAGAAAAATTTCTAGGTACAGCACTCAAGAAAGGATCAAGTACTGAGCAAGAAGACATTCTAACTTTTAAGGAGGGATGTAAATTCTTAAACATCGCTGAACCTACTGGGTATGCGAAAATCAGTAAAAGAGAATTGCCATTCTTGAAAAAAGGCAAGTTCATTTATTTCTCCAAAAAGCAACTCACAGATTGGCTCCACTCTGGCCAACGCAAAACAGTTGAGCAAATGGAAGAAGAAGCGAGAGAGTACACTTCAAAAATCAAAACAAAAAAAGCAGCATGAAAAAAGCCTCGATCAACCAATCGAGGCTTTAAATTTTTTAACAACTAAATACAAATGATATGGCAAAGATAACTAAAAGAAACAATTCCCACATAAGGAAACTCATTAAAGCTTACCGCTCGCAAAGAGCTAAAATAGCTTGGAAAATCAGAAGGATCAAACGCAAATAGTCGAGTCCTCGAATGGAAAATCTAAAAGGCTTCGATCTATCTGTTCTTAAAGCAGATGTACAAAAGGGAATTAAGGAACTAGAAGCTCACGAAGATGAGATCAATGATTCCACTAAAGTAAGCGACCCTATATCAGTTATTACAATTGGTGGATCTCCTTTTACTGTTAAAGGAGATATTTCAATTGTAGGTGGATTACCCAAAGCTGGAAAGACTTCATGTTCTGTGTTTATGCTTTCAACCGCCTTAATGAAAGTAAAACCCGAAGGGCTTGATAGCCTTGGAATAGATACTACTTTCTGCGAAGGTGAGATGGTGGTTTACATTGACACAGAGCAACCAAAATCTTACACCAATAAGCTGCGAAAGCAAGTCCTGAAAATTATTGAAGTTGAATCCCATCCTGAAAATTTCAAAGTCATAAACCTTAGAAAATATGATAGTCAAACCAAAATGAAAAAGGTATTGGATTTAATGGATCGTTACCCCAAAGCTCACCTATGGATCATTGATGGCGTTGCCGACTTGATAAAAGACCCAAACGATACTAAAGAGTCATTTGGTGTAATAGAAAAATTCATGATGAAATCAGAGGAGCTTTTCACGGCCATTGTACTTTACATTCACGAGAACCCAGGCACTTCAGGTAAACTAAGAGGTAATCTAGGAAGTGAAGCGGAGCGCAAATGTGGCGGAGCTATTGCAATCAAGAAAATAAAGGATAAAGGTATCCACAGCATCGAAGCAAAACTTATAAGAGGCGGCCCCGATTTTGAAACGATCTATTTTCGATATGACAAGGCTCTTGGCCGCATGGTTTCACTTGATGCCACCGAAACAATTGAAGTCAAAACTACAACTGATAAGAATATTATTAAGCTTAACGATCGGGTCAAGCTTGCCAAGCAATGCCTGATAACTGGCCACTTGAAATTTGGTGACTTGGTGCAAAAGATACTGGAACTAGCACCTGAAATTGAGGGTAAATCGCTATCAAAGCGTACGGCAGAGACGAGAGTTACAGAAATGAAGAAAAGGGAGATTATCAATATCAATGGAGATTATTATGGATTGGCAGATAAATATATACCGCAACCGTAGTTTATATATAAGACTGATCTGCGTTGCGTTGCGGTACTTTACCGCAACGCATTTCCCTTATATACGCCCCTGTTTTGCGGTTGCTTTTTGCGGTAAGTCTTTTTAGTGGTGGAATCTTACCTCTTTACCCTCCAAAAATATGCTGGCATTGGTAGCCGCCACACCTGCCCCGCGTGTGGAAAGCTGCGGGTATTTGTTCGGTATGTGAACACTGAAAACGGGGAGCCATTGGGCGACCATGTAGGCAGGTGCAACCGAGAGCTGGAATGTGGTTATCACTACAAGCCAGTCGATCATTTTAAAGAGAACCCATCAGGCAATTACGCAAAAGCAAAAGTGCAAAGGCACAAATCCAAAACGCAAAACGGTTTTGCCTTTGCGAAACCGTTAAACGCAATATCTAACGACTTGGTGAATCTTAGTGTAGCATCGGCAAAGGCTAATCACTTCACGCAATTTTTGACAAACCGTTTTGGCTCTTTTGTGGTTTCAGAAGTCGCCAAACGGTTTTGCATTGGAACGAGCAAGCATTGGCACGGGGCAACGGTGTTCTGGCAGGTCGATTCAAAAAACAAGGCACGCACTGGCAAAGTGATGCTCTACAATCCTGAAAACGGTAAACGGGTAAAAAAGCCGTACGATCATGTCACGTGGGTGCATTCTATTTTGCGCAAAAACGGTTTGATGCCTGAAACATTTCAACTAGAGCAATGCCTATTTGGTGAGAATCAAATCAATTCGGGCAAAGTCAAAGAAGTGGTTATTGTGGAATCAGAAAAGACCGCCATAATAGCCAGCATTTACTTGCCTGAATATACATGGATGGCCTGTGGTGGGTTGTCAATGCTTAGTTTGAACCGTTTAGAACCGTTGAACCGTTTACCGATTATCCTCTATCCTGATTTGAAGGCACTCAGCAAGTGGCAAGCAAAGGCAAATGAGTTTTGCGCAAATGGTTTTCGTGTAACTGTTCTTTCACGGCTTGCTTTATCTCCTCTTTCTTTTTTGCCTCTGTGATGGCGTCTGCCTTTTGCAACTGCTCTGCCTTTTGTTGGTTGTTGGGGTCCAGCCTGTTTTTGCGCAATA
>JANYHI010000042.1 GCA_025359125.1 Cytophagales bacterium | reverse complement strand
GCCGGCTCTCCGGAAGAAGCCATGAGCGAAGCGAAAGAAAAATTAAATTTAGGAAAGGTGATTTATAATGTTTGGGCCATTGCCGCTGATCAAATAAGATTTACAACACCAGAAGATCAAGAACTTTGGATTACACTTCCGGAAAAAAAATACCGCGATGCTGCCGAATACAAGGGCGGTGATAAGTTGAATGATTTTTTAAATTCTAAAAATTAGCTGTGAGATTAAAATACAAAACAAGCTACTTTATATCTGCCATAATTATTGTGGTAGGACTAATGTTGAAATTAGCAAACCTAGATAAATTTCAAATTATCTTTCACCTCGGTTTTTTAGGCGTGGGCATATCTGGTTTATATTATTTCTTTCAAGACTCAAATAAAAACAACACTCGTACCAAATGGATAAATCCATTAATCAGTATGGTTATAATCTTTTTAGTGGTATTCATTTTATCTACAATAGTAAAACCTATTACCTCCTTTTTGCAGGGTATTTTATAATGAAAGCATTCGATAAAAAATTTGACTTTCAATCTAATGACAATGAACGAGCTGCCGCTTAAAGAACTTCTTTACAAAATGGCCGATGATCAATTGATACTAGGTCATCGAAATTCTGAATGGACTGGCTTCGGTCCGCTGTTGGAAGAAGACATTGCTTTCTCTTCTATGGCACAAGATAAAATCGGGCACAGCCTTGCCTTATTCAACCTCTTGCATCAGCTAGGAGAAAGTGAACCCGACACTGTTGCCTTTACCCGAAACGACACTCAATTTCATAACAGCATTTTTACAGAACTACCCAATCAAGAATATGATTTTAGTTTGATCCGTCATTTTCTGTACGATACGCAAGAGGCCATTCGATTTGAACTACTGAGCAATTCATCGTATGAACCATTAGCACAAGTAGCCAGAAAATTCAGAGGAGAACTACGCTACCATACCCTTCATGCTAATACTTGGATTAAAAAATTAGGGTCTGCCACTGAAGAAAGTATCTCTCGATTGCAAAAATCATTAGACTATGCAATGCCTTATGCACTTGGTATGTTTGAAGAATCTCCTTTCGAAAAAGAAATTATTGAAGCCGGCATTTTTGCGGGCGAAAATGAAGTAAAGAAAAGATGGCTTGTTCGTATTGAAGAAACACTTTCTAACACGAGTTTAATTTTGCCCGATTGGAAAATCATAAATCCAATAATTGGAGGAAGAATAGGAAAGCACAGCGAACATCTGCAGCCCTTGTTAGAAGAGATGGGCGAAGTTTTTAGAATCGATCCAGGTGCAGAGTGGTAGCACAGCTGTTGATTAATGGTTATTGGTGATCAGTTGTTATAATCAGAGCATTTTTCAAATCATGTTTCTATGATAAATATTTCTATTAAGCAGGTTTATGAATGGCTGGAGGAAGTGAAAGATCCGGAAATACCCGTTTTATCGCTCGTTGATTTAGGTGTGATAACGGAAGTAGAAATAGATGGTGAAAAGGTTAGGGTAGAACTCACGCCCACTTTTGCAGGTTGCCCCGCCATGGACGTGATGAAAAATGAGGTGATCGAAAAACTGAGAAGCAGGGGGATTGAAAATGTAGTCGTTGAAATTTCCTTCCGTATCCCTTGGTCGTCTGAATTTATTTCCGAAAAAGGAAAAAAGGCACTCAAGCAATATGGCTTTGCTCCACCCCCATCCAATAAAATTTTTACAGACTTAGAAATATTAGAAAATGGTATTTGCCCCCGCTGCGATGGCAGCAATACCGAATTAAAAAATCCCTTTGGCCCTACGCTATGCCGCTCCATTTACTATTGCGATAGTTGCAAAGAAGCCTTCGAACAGTTCAAACCTCTATAAAATGGTACATCCTTTTCATGTGCTCGTTCAAAACCTTTATTCTTGCACCCCGTATAGCCGTTGATTATGAGAATTTCTGTAAGAAGCATTGGTAGTTTTGGTTTGATGATAGGTTCTTTTGCCTTGGTAAGTTGTGTGAGATCCACCGTGTCAAATGAGAAAACCAATTTTACACATATAGATTCGCTGACAGAAACATACCTGACGTTACAAGATTCACTGCTTCACTCCTGGCATCTATTAGCGAAAGATGAAGACCAAAAACTTAAAGCAATAGAAAATACTATTAACGAATTAGTAAAACTTTCACCATCCAATATCGCGCAATTGGTAGTATTAAAAACACGATTGAATCAACTGAAAGAAATACACATCACCCAAAAAACACTTTCTAATCCAGATGTGGTAGAAGAATATGATTTTGCTTCTAATTCATTGATTAGCGAAGTGCTCTCTATTGCAGACGCAAACCCAGCTCTTCTAGCAGACAACCAATTATCTTCCTCCATTGAAAAAATTAAAGTAACAGATCAACGTGTGCTCAATTTCCGATTGACGTATGATAGCATTGCGAACGAGTTCAATGCATTCTTAGAAAAAAATAAAGGAATGCTAAAAGAAATTGACAATTCTACCAGCTTAGAAAAACGACCCATATTTAACACGGTTTTCAAAAAGTAGTTTAATTCGTAGCGGTTAGTTATCTTTATTTAATGAAGATTAGCCTTGCAATTAATATAATCACAACCACCCTTGCTTGTAGTTATTGCTTCTCTCAAGATTTACCAAAAAAAGTAAATAAATTCCATATTGGATTTACCTCTTCTATTAACACCGCTTTTATCCAATATGAAGAGGCAAATTCTGCTTATGTAAGTTCTTCATCTACTCAATTTACTCCTAAAGTTGGATTTAAAATTGGTGGGATACTAAAATACGATTTATCAAAAAGATTTTCGCTAGCAAGTGGATTGAGCTATGGTACACGGAAAATAAAATTTCAATCTACTCCCTTATCTAGTGATAATGGTTCAGGATCTCAAGTAACTTTTTCGGCTGATGAATTTAATTCATGGTTAGAGATGCCTTTAAATTTAAATTTTGTAATGAATCCAAAATCAACCACAAAGCTATTTATTGATGCCGGTTTTTCAGCCAGAAGATTGCTCAGTGCTAGAAGAAGTGAGGTCCTTACAAGAAGTTCTGGAAATACAACCTCAGGCCCTGATGTATCCATTTATAGCACCTTAAACGATTGGAGTTTGTTTGGTAGTTCTAGCATTGGCATTCAAATTCCAACCAAAAACAATCAATCATTTATTCTCAGTATCACAATTGATCAAAATTTTACAAATATTATTCGTGATCCTGTACCTTTATCAAATGGCGCATTTGATTATGCCAATGTTGTCAACAACTATAAAGTTTATACGCTTGGATTAAACGCATCTTATCTTTTCAATTGATCAAAAAAAAGGGGAAGCTATTTTAAAGCTCCCCCTCTCAATCATTTAAATAAATTTTTACCAACGCTTCTTTCTCTCCCTTTCGCCTCCTTCGCTGCGGCTACCGCCACCCCATGAAGAGCGATCTTTCTTTTCGCCACTGCTACTGCCTCCGTAAGATTTGCCTCTTTTCTCTCCACCGCCTGAGCTGCGCTCGCGGCTGCCGCCTCCGCTACCGTAAGATCTTTTTCTTTCTGGCGCACCGCCACCGTCTCTATCACTCCTTCCGGTAGTCATCTCTAATCTTACTTTGCGGCCTCTTACCTCAACGCCTTCAAAGCCTTTAAATACTTTTTCTGTTACATCCTTTTCTAATTCTATGAAGGAGAATGCACCTTTCAAATCTATCTTACCGATTTTGGTTTTGTCGATGTCTCCATAATCGCAAATCAAACCTAACAAATCACCTACTTCTAATCCATCCATTCTACCAACATTGATGAATACACGGTCTCCAGTAGTGCTTGGGTAACTTCCTCCTGATCCATCTCTGTCTCGATCATCACTCGGTATTGTTCTGGCACGATCAGATTTATTTAAATCACGTGCATCCCGATAGTACGCTAAGAAACGATTGAACTCAATCGAAGCAAATCGCTTGATGATATCTTCTTTGGAGAGATCCATCAATTCATGATACACCTCTGGTAAGAAACTGTCAATCTCTTCTTCGTTCACTTCTACATTGCGCATCTTGTGCGTAAGCTCCATAATTTTCTTCTGGCAAACTTCATCGCCAGTGGGGATCATGATCTTTGTAAATCTACGTTTCAAAGTTTTTTCTATCTGGCTGATTTTACCTAGATCTTTTTTAGAAACAATAGCCAATGAAATACCTTTTTTACCGGCACGG
The DNA here is from genome assembly GCA_025359125.1 of Cytophagales bacterium. GTDB lineage: Bacteria > Bacteroidota > Bacteroidia > Cytophagales > Cyclobacteriaceae > ELB16-189. The sequence goes on along the minus strand of JANYHI010000042.1, from coordinate 184,141 downwards.
GCGGTACGCCCGCTTCGGTGTGTGTAGTACTCCATCTCATCTGGCATATTCATGTGGATTACATGCGTAATCGCAGTCACGTCAATACCACGAGCAGCCACATCGGTAGCTACCAAAAGTTGTAAGGTTTTATTCTTAAAACTTTTCATTACGCGGTCGCGCTGCATTTGCGTCAAATCCCCGTGAAGGGCGTCTGCATTGTAGCCGTCTTTCATCAAGCTTTCTGCTACCCGTTGGGTGTCAATTTTAGTACGACAAAAGATCACACCAAAAATATCAGTAGAATAATCTACAATTCGTTTGAGTGCCATGTACTTGTCGCGCTCGTCCACCACAATATATTGGTGATCGATATTTTCATTTCCTTGATTTCGTTCGCCCATGGTAATCTCTTGCGGATTATTCATGTAGTTCTTCGAAATCTCGCGCACTTCGCGAGGCATAGTTGCTGAAAACAGCCAAACATTTTTATCGTCTGGTGTGCCCGATAAAATTTCGTCAATGGCTTCTTTAAAGCCCATGTTCAACATTTCATCTGCCTCGTCTAACACTACATATTTTATCGTACCAAGGCTTACTACTTTGCGCTCGATCAGGTCAATTAATCGACCGGGAGTAGCCACAATAATTTGTGCACCTTTTTTTACTTTTCTGATTTGATCTGAGATACTGGCACCGCCATAAACGGTAACAATATTTAAGTCTTTCACTGCCTTCGAAAAATTTTCGAGGTCGTTAGTGATCTGCACACTTAGTTCGCGCGTAGGCGCTAAAATCAAAGCCTGTGTAGTTCGGTTTTTTTCATCAATCAGTTCGATCAATGGCAATCCGAAGGCTGCAGTTTTACCTGTGCCTGTTTGAGCTAATCCGACTAGGTCGGTGTTTCCTTGCAACAATACCGGGATGGCTTGTTCTTGAATGGGCGTGGGGTTCTCAAAGCCCATTTGGCGGATAGCCTCCACCACTTGCCCTGATAATCCCAGTTCGTTAAAAGATTTCATTTTTATTATTTAAAATTAAGCCGCAAAGGTAACCTAATTAATTGGAAGTGATATTATTAGCTAAACGCGAGTATCTATAATAATTTATTGGGGAATGATTATTTCCAACCACACATTATTGGGCAAATGGCGTACTTGTTAAAATTGTAGAATTAGAATACAAAATAGCAAACGCCTTCTTAAAACTTTGAATAGTTGCTATTAAAAAATTTAAAAGTGCATACCGATCTTCACCCCACCCCATTGATGCATTCTTCCAGTGGTAAATTCTTTGGTGAGAATGGATTGGAAATATTCAAAGTATAAGGAGTTAATTGAAAAAACAATTCCGGCATTTCCTTGAAAGATAAATCTTTCTATTTCACTTTGGTTAAGTGTATATGGACTTTCCCGATTAAATATCAGCCCTCCGCTCAACGTGCCATCATACCCTATTGCGCTTATCAAAGGCTGCAAAAAAAGATGGAACATAAATTTTCGTTTTTCTGATGCGGGAGCGGCTCCTGAAAAAGCATTAGAGATAGCCGAGTTTAGTTTACCCACCATAACAGCTGCGCCAAGCGAAGACTTGGTACTGAGTGTACCGATGCGGGCAGACGCCAAACCGTTTATTAGAAAATATTTATGATGAATAATATTTCTCTCTACCGCTGCCTCGTAATTAATAGCCAAGTCATTTCTTATTTGGTATTGCCAGCCTTTGGGGTCGGTTCCATTCAACCAAGAATGAATCGTTTTTTGAATTTGATATGCGCCAGCCACCGAGCCTATCATCCCTAAAGAAAAAGAAGAAGTAATGCGATAACGTTTGGTTGAGTTAATACTTGCTCCAAAAGTCTTTAAGATAATAGCAGCTGCAAAGGGTCTATCTCCATATAATATTTCATTTGAACGAATACTGGTTGGCGTGTAGGCATTGTGCTCAATCGCTAATCCATATCGGTTCGAATTTTCTTTTGGCGTAATTAATAATCGTGTAAGTGGATTATTTTTTAAGCTGGGACTACTCCACTCCAAATTCATCCCTTGAGTGTAGTACTCGTCCGATTCGCTGAAATAATCATTATCGTATTGAAAGCGAATCGATCTTTCAGCTGGCAGCATTTTAAAACTAGCTCCATTATCAATTGCCTGAGAGAAAGTATGCGCTGAAATAAGCAATCCGCAAAAATAGAGAAGCAGCTTTTTTAGCATCGGTAAACATACGAAAATATAAAGGTGTATGGATTTTATTTGCTTTCTGATCTAATCTCCATTTCGTAGCTTTATATCACTATGCACCTACTAAAAAAAATCGGATTCTTTACAGCATTTATTTTACCTGCGCTGGTCATTACTGGTTATTATTTGGGTGGATTATGGAATTCTTTAACTATCATTTTTGTATTTTTTATCATTACAACCATCGATCATGCCAGTGGTATTGATATAGAAAATGCATCAGACTCAGAAGCTAAAATTATAAGCGAAGAATTTTACTATCGCTTCATCACTTACATCTGGACGTTTGTTCAAATAGCTTTTGTGATATGGGGTTGCTATGCTGTTATTTTAAATAAATTTCACACAGCCATTGAGTGGGTCATTTTCGTGATTGGCTTTGGATTAGTTACCGGAGGTATTGGAATTACTGTTGCGCATGAACTTGGCCATAAAAAATCTAAGCTTGAGCGGTTCTACAGCAAAGTAGTGCTGATGACGGTTTGCTACATGCATTTTTTTATTGAACACAACCGCGGGCATCATATGCAAGTTGCTACACCCGCAGATCCGGCAACGGCCAGAAAGAATGAAAACTTCTATTCCTTCTGGATTCGATCTGTATTTGATGGGTACTCACACGCTTGGCAAATTGAAAAAGAAAGTTTACAGCGTAAGAATTCTACTGTATGGAGCGTGCAAAACGAAATGATTTGGTTTGCTATTTTGCCGATCATTTTTTGCTCTGTGCTGACAATTTCATTTAGTCAGATTACCGGAAGACTCGTCTGGGAAATACCTGTTTTCTTTTTTGTGCAAAGTATCGTTGCCTTTACGTTGCTTGAATTGGTTAATTATATTGAGCATTATGGTATTATAAGAAAATTGGATGCAGCCGGAAAATACGAACGTGTAAATCCATTGCACTCTTGGAATGCTAGTCACCTAGTGAGCAATTTTTTCCTCTTTCAATTACAACGCCATTCCGATCATCACGCAAATGCCATCAAGCGTTACCAAGTATTGAAGCATTACGATGAAAGCCCGCAATTGCCATTCGGCTATCCCACTATGATTTTAATTGCACTTTTTCCACCGCTTTGGTTTTCAGTAATGAATCCATTATTGAGTGAGTGGGAAAACAAGATTTACGTTCACTACAGAATTGCTTAGAAAAAATGATGAAAATTATTAAGAGATCACTTCTAATTATTGCTTTAGGTATTGTTAGTTATGCAGTTTACTACTTATCGCAAGCGCTCCCAATCGTGGCCGGATACGGAGCCAAGAATTTATGCTCGTGCGTATTTGTAGCTAATCGAGATCCTAAGCAAATAATTGCTCAGGAATTAGGTGCCGCGCTAGTTAATTTGGGAACTTATGAAGCACACTATGAAGATTCTTCTGCCACAGGCTCTGTATTTGGAATGAGTACGAGAAAAGCCGTTTATAGAAAAGGCATGGGTTGCACTCTTGTATCAGAGATAACAGAAGATGAATTGCGAACTCAAAAAATAAATTTAGCAAAGAAACCTGCTCTTAATCAAGATACAATTGCTTGGCCATCGGGAAATAAAATCACGGATAGCCTTTATAATAAAATTGAAGAATTGAACAGCGTAGTTGATGAAGCCTTTGCAGAACCTGACACGGCCAATCCTGTAAATACAAGAGCAGTGATCATTATAAAAGATGGAAATATCTTAGCGGAAAAATATGCTTCGTCTTTTGATCAGCAAACGAAACTCATCGGCTGGTCTATGACTAAAACCATTACCAATGCCATTGTAGGTGTATTGGTGAAACAAGGAAAGTTAAAAACCGAAGAGCCAGCTCCCGTTGCCGAATGGAAAGAGGACGATCGAAAGAAAATTACTTTACACAATTTATTACAAGCAAGCAGTGGATTAGCTTGGCAAGAAATCTATGGAGGTCCCAGCACAGCAACAAACATGCTCTTTAGAAGAAAAGATGCTGGTACGTTTGCTGCACAATCAAAACAAGAAAGTGCACCTAATACAAAATGGTATTACAGCAGCGGCACCACCAATATTATTTCTCGCATTACCAAACAAACAATTGGAATCGAAAACTATCACGCGTTTCCTTATCAAGAAATTTTTTATAAGATTGGAGCCTATAGCATGGTGATTGAACCTGATCCATCTGGAACTTTTGTAGGCTCTTCTTTTAGTTACGCCACCGCACGCGACTGGGCTCGCTTTGGATTATTATATCTGAATGATGGCGTTTGGAACAACGAACGAATATTACCTGATGGTTGGGTTAAATATTCTACTACCGCAGCAGAGGCAGCACCACAAGGAGAATATGGTGCTCAGATTTGGCTCAATGCTGGAAATAAAAATAATCCGAACGATAAACGATTTCCTGAAATGCCGAATGATATGTATTTAATGGATGGATTCGAAGGACAAAGTGTGGTAATGATTCCTTCTCGTAATATGGTAATTGTAAGGCTCGGACTTAGTCAAAAAAGAGAATTTGATTTGAATACATTTGCCAGCCGGGTTTTGAAAGTGATTAAGTAATTTAATTTCTACCATAACCAGTTATTTGTTTTCATCCAATTTTGCAATCTATCAAACCATACATCCTCTGTGATCGGATTTTTTAATCCAAATCCATGACCGCCTTTTTGATAGAGGTGCATCTCGGCAGGAACTTTATTTTTCAATAAGGCCTGATAAAACACAACGCTATTGGATGGACTTACACCATCATCATCGGAAGCATGAATTAAAAATGTTGGAGGTGTTTGGTTGGTGATATGTTTCTCTGATGAATACTCTTCTCTTTTAATAGCAGAACTTTTTGAACCCAATAGTTTATCAAACGAGCTGACACTAGCAATCGTGGGATCTGAGCTAATCACCGGATAAATCAAAATGATAAAATCAGGTCGCAAAGAAATTCGCTTTCTATTTTCAACTAACGATTTGTTAAACTTGGTTGCCAATGTGCTTGCTAAATGTCCCCCAGCAGAAAATCCCATCACGCCAATTTTAGTAGGATCCAGTTTCCATTCTTCGGCTCGCTCTCTTATCAATTGAATAGCTTTTTGCGCGTCTTGCAAGGGTGCCACCTCTGGCGTTAATTGAGTGCGAGAATCGGGCAATCGATATTTTAAAACAAAAGCCGTTACTCCAATTTTTACAAATTCTTTAGCCACCTCTTCGCCTTCATGGCCAGTGGCCAAAATCCAATAGCCACCACCGGGGCAAATAATTACTGCTGTTCCATTAACCTTTTCTCTTTCGGGTAAATAAACTGTTAAGGCGGGAATGGTTACATCGCTAATTCGTAAAATGCCATCAGATCCGATTTCAGATTTTTCTACGACTGACAAATCAATTTTAGAATTGGGAATTTTATTTTCATACAAATTAAAAGTTTGTTGAGCCATTGTAGTTATGCTTGAATAAATGAGAAAGCTCAAAAACACAATTATTCTGGAGAATCTCATTGGTCTATCTTCCTAAAAATCTTAACAATATTTCAATGATACCTCGCATACTTGTCCCATATCCCAACTATTCATATTATTTTTCGATCAACTTAATCGAATCTTTAATTACTTATTTCAAGACAGATTCTTTCGGCTTGACATCATTCAAATGTTCAAAAATTACAAGTCTCCTCTCTTGTTTATAATTTTATTCTTAGAAGATTTAACTTTTATTGAATTCTGTTTTACCCGATACTTTACAATTTTCGAAATTAATGATAACGGCATTGGTGTCTTCAGCGGAAATTTTACAGCTCCCTTCGATCGTTCATATTTTGATAGCTCGTTTTCAAAGGCTACAATAGCACCGGGTGTGGGATAAAAACCAATGTGACTTTTATAAGCCCCATAGTGAACCAAATATCCATCTAATAAAAATGTTGGAACGCCATAGTGAACCGCTTCCGATGCTTTGGGTGCCGCCTTTCTAATCGTTTCTCGAATTTTCTTTAACACTTCCTGAGTAGCCGAGGGTATTTTTTAAAATAGGTGTCAACTTGAGAAGACGAAGATTGAGTTTGTTTTATCATTGAATAACTTTGTAGCCAACAAAAAATAAAAAAGATTAGTGGTTTTAACCCGTTATTTTTTTCTCAAAGCCCTCTGCACTTCAAACTCTTCATCCAACAATGTCATCGATTTAATCTCAATCGCGGTGGCCACCAGTGTGCCTTCCTTATTGGTTAAAATAAATTTAAGTGGTAATGCACCTTTGGTTTTTGATAGGTACTGACTCCAATTGCCAAACCGATGTTTCATAAAGGGAGCGGGATTTACTTTTACGGTTTTATCGTAATAATAAAGTACTGATCCCAATTCTGAGCTTACCAATAATTTCTTGCAAGGATGATCTAAAATTTTCTCTTCTCCTTTTTTATCCTCGGCAAAAAAATTCTTAGGCGAGGGGGTAGAAGCATCAATGGTTTCTAATTCCATGCCTACGCTGTAGAAATATTTATTTGATGTTGAATTATAAAGCTGAGTCAGCTCTCCTTTCTGATTATATGATTTGTAATTAGCAGGATTGATATAATAGCGTTGCTCGGTATCCATCTCTTTCATCTGATCAGATACATTTTTTCCACTCTTATCTAAATATTGGTATTGATAAACAATTCTACCCTGAAAAGGGGAAGTGGTTGCACAGCTTGCTAAAAAAATAATTGAACAAAAAAATAAAAATATTTTTTTCATAATAGCTTTTAACGAAAGTAGCCTAGTAGAGCAGCCATACTTCTATCAATAGTCTGAATAGTCGGTGGGATACAGTAATAATATGTCAGCTTTTGAAACGGTATGTTGGTACTCTTCCAATCCAGATAATGTTTTCCATTGCGGATCTTCTACAAAAGATTTCCAATGAGCATCGCGCGCAGTTCTATTTTCAAAAGTAGTCATGTAAATAAGATTTGGCATTCTGCCTCCTGCTAACACTTCAGCATAGAAGACAGCATTAAACTGAAGTCTTTTAAATAAACCAATCTCATCGCCATCATTAAACATTTTTACCTTGCTGGCATATAAATTATCTGTCGCGCTTTCATAACTCCTAAGCTCATACACGCGTTCGTCTCGCGCACCCGTTAGTTTAGGTGCTTCCATCATTGGCATTTTAGTGAATGCACTCATCAGAACCGTCTCTTTTCTTTCGTAGGGAGGTTCGTTAAACGGAGCATTTAAAAAAGCTACTCCATCTTTTGCCAGTTGCACATCAACTGAAAGACTGGAAGTTATTTTATTGAATTCTTCCAATGACTGGAACGGAGTTAACACATAAATAATTTTTTCGAAGGCGGCACTATCGCTGGCGACCGGCTTAAATACACCAATGTTTTTTTTACCGAACCGATGCAATGCAGGAACATAAGCATCCTTCAAATATTTCTCTACTGCATTCAATTGCGCAATATTCTTAACACGATAAATTAGAAGTGAATAAAATTCCCGCTTCCCTTCTTTCGCATTAGTGGGGAATAACGGGGCTACAACAAAAAACACGAGAGCTACTAAAATAATTTTGCGCATATAATTTTACTGATTACTTCTTTAAAGATAAACAAACAAAACCAATCGAGCCATTAAAATAGTTCTTCTCCTTCCATCGGCTTCCTCACTAATATACTTTCATTAAATTTTTTCCAGCCTGCCATTTCCGGATCAAAATACTCTGCCACATCTCGTCCTAAAAAAAGTTTGTAGTCCATCTTAGACAATCCCTCAACAACATAGCCAGGATAATAATATGCATAGCCCCGATCTTTCAAGTAATCAATCGTGAGTAGAATCAGATACTTGCCTAAACTAAATTTTGCATACTGGGGATCAAAGAAATTAATAATGGATGTGGCAGCAGTTTCTCCCAAATCAAAATAGCCGGAAGCAATTAATTGATCACCGTCCCAAACGGAAACGTATTTTGTATTATAGATACTGAGCCCTTCACCCCGCTCGCCAAAGAGGCAGTCTTCAATACTTATTGCACCATCAAAATCTATAGAAGCACGGTAGCGGGCGTGAAGTTGCTTATGTTCATTAGTAATAATGAAAGCATCTGCAATTGTATGACGAAAATTTTTCGCTCTGGTAATAATGCGCTTATGGGTAGACCGCTTTAAAATTTCAGAAACTTTGTATCGCAACCAATGCACTCTAAATAAGTCCTCATGTTCAATGTGCGAAACGGTAAAAATAGTTTGATGCATACGATAAAAACCCAACGCCAACAATTGATCTAGCTCATAACCCTCTAATGCATCGGGGCTTAAACTTTGAAAATAAGGCTTCACACAAAATAATATTTAAACTACGCAAACAAATCTAGTTGGCGTTTGCTCTCTTTTTGTTTTTGGCGATGTTGTTTCCCCTCTATGGTCTCCACCGCTTTGCCATTCTCAAAATAGGTAGCCACGCTAATAATTGTGTATCCTGTTATCTTTTCTATCCCCTCGCTACTCATTTTCTTATCTATCTGCAATGTGCAGTTGATGGTGGTTCCATTTTTAAACTCCATTTTCCCCGATTGCACCAATTGCATAAATTCATCCGACTTCATGGTGAAAGAAATGGGTGAGTCCAAATATTTGCCCTTCCATTTAAAATTTCCTTGCCCCAGCACGGGAGAGATAATTTCAATAGGCACATTTTCTAACACCTCAGGAGCCAACACACCCGAAACCACAACGAAAGAAACAAACGCATCGCGCATTATAAATTGCTCTTCACTTATATTTTTTCGACTGGCGTCTTCCACAGAAATAGAAACCGATTTTACCTTTTGGTATTTCTTTAGTTGCTGATAAAAATTAGAACGCCTCTTTTTTATCACAGCACTTTTTTCCAACACTTCAATTTTTTCCGACAACAGTTCTTTCAACAAATTTATTTCTGAGCGGAACTGCTTTTGCTCGTCCTCACTCCATCCCTCGCTTATTACAAATCGATCGAATAATTTTTCTGCACTTCGCCCCATAGAGGCGTTCATAGGCGTAACCATCACAACGGCCACCAAAGTAGTTACCAAAGTAATTTTAGCAGGTGATGTTTTCTTCTCCGATTTGGCGTTAATGGTAAGCCATGTTTTTAGTCCGCCACGGGCCGATGGTTCCGTTTCTAGTTTTATAGACACACCACATAAAGAGGCAATGGCTTTTGTAATCTCCAGCAATTCGCGTTCGCATTTATTGTAAACCAACGCATCCATCGTATGCGATTTATCGCCAAACCAATAATGCAGTTCCAGTTTTTTCGCCTTAATCAGCGCGTAATGAGTGTCCATCATGAGTTAATGCCACTGTTGGCATGGTTCGAGCCGGGAAAAGTATTGATTTAATACGGTTTTTAAAAACCATAAACCAAATTGGATAAGGAGTAAAATAGTTAAAATTATTTTTTGGGCGGCAGTCGGGCTTTCACTGCTCGCCACCAAACGCACTTTCCATTTCGGGCTCAAACAGGCCGCTCAATCCCTGCCGCAGTGCGCACTACAAAATGAGTGGGCACCCCGAAGCCAACTAAAACAAGATTTTAAAATCTTGTTTTAGAAATTAAAGATTTTAACTGAGTCTTGTCAAGGTAAGTCTTTAACTCTTCAAAGGTCATACCTTTTATCTCTTTCGAAATGTTGCTTTTGATTTCTCTAAAAATCTTGACTGTGTCAAACTCCTTTACAATCTTATTCTTTGTTTTCATCGTTCACAATTTCTTTTGGTGAGTGAATTTCTAATATACTGTGTCCCAAACGCAAATTTATTGAGTTATAACCACGAACTCTATAAACATTTACAATATGTTTGAAATTCCAACTAACCAACATATCTACCTTGTTTAAAGTTGCAGTAGCAATATGAATACAATCATTCAGACTTGTTTCGCCTACAACTTTTTCCATGATATAACTATTTGCTAATGTCAGTACTTCCGGAGTAACTAATAGCTTTTCTTTGACCTCCTCAGTTAAACTTTGAAAGAAAATCCTAACTTTTTCTGGTGCATTTGCTAATTCACTTTCTGTTAAATTGGAATAAACACATATTATTTGTCCTAGCTGAACCTTCTCAAAAAGTAAAGCGGTCTCGTCTTCAAATTCATCGTCAAAAAGTCCACCAAAAACAGATGTATCAAAATAGAAACGTTGTTTCATATTCAAAGGTAGTTAGTATGTATGGATTTTAAAATCTGCGTACTTGACGGTCGCTCCCCAGAAACGAAAAGGAGCCGCATAAAATTGGAGTTAATTACTTTTGGGCGGCAGTCGGGCTTTCACTGCTCGCCACCAAACGCACTTTCCATTTCGGGCTCAAACAGGCCGCTCAATCCCTGCCGCAGTGCGCACTACAAAATGAGTGGGCAAAACCCTATTGCTACTTTTCAATTCCGCTTAAAAAATCACTCAACACCTTATTATGAACTTCAGGAGAATCTTGCATCGTAAAATGCCCTGCCTTTGGGATGATCTCCATCTTCGCGCCCCGCACCAAACTTTGATAATATTTTACGGTAGGTGGACAAGCCTCATCAAATTCGCCTGTGATAAAAAGTGTTGGAACATTTATTTCGTGCAGGCGATCGGTGCGATCAAATGTCTTTAATAGGCCTACTATGGTAAATTCACTTGGTCCGTTCATATAATCATATTGTTTTCCAATCTGAGTCATGCAACTATCAAGGTCGGCAGACCAAGGGAGTTTTCTTGCCACAAAATTCTCGTAGAATAATTGTACCCCTCGCTTGTATTCGGGCGCGCTATAGTTTTTTGTTTTCTCGTTGTTACGAATCGCCTTTTGTGTAGAATCTGGCAAAAGTGAAATCAACGAGTCGGCATCTTTTAGCCATCGTGGTATGCTAATGGCCGGACTACTAAGAATTATTGCTTTAATCCCCTGCGGGTGCTTCAAATAAAATTCTGTACCCAACATCGTTCCCCAAGATTGCCCGTACAAATAATATTCTTTCAAACCAAAATACTGAACCACCTTGTTCACTTCTTCCACGTAATGATCTACCGTCATTAAAGTAGTGTCTGCTATACGATCTGATTTTCCGCAGCCGAGCTGATCGAAGAAAATAATTTTGCGGTCGCTACCCAACTCACCAAGCGGTTTCAAATAATAACTGGGCATTCCCGGTCCGCCATGCAACAACAACAGCGGTGTTTTATTTCCTTTACCCACCACCCGATACCAAATTTTTCCTCCATCTACATTGATGTAGCCTTGCCCTTCAACTAATTCTTTTGGCTTATTGCAAGCCGAGAATAGAAAAATGAATAATGAGCTGATAATGATAGCGAGGCTAAATTTCTTTCTCATGATAATTTGGCTTCAGTAAAATTAAAAAAGCAATATGATAACGTGTTTAAAAGCTGACCGAAGTATTATGAAATTGAGTCTTTCCCGTCTGCTAAAAAATCCACTTCATTTAAATCCTTAGCAATCTGCTTCACCACAAAATCTATTTGGTTTGTCTCTTCTTCCAACTGCTTAAATACCCAGGCTTGATCTAAGTCCTTATCTATTTTGGTGAGTTGAAGCAAGCCTAAAATTCTCGCTAATGGCCCTCGCACATGGTGGGCATTGGCAAAGGCATAATTGATAAGTGCCATATTTTGCAACTTGATGTTCTCGGTTTTTTTACTGACCTCCGCCTCCAGATGCTGATTGGTCTCATTTAATTTCTCCTGACCTTGAATCAACTCTTCATTTTGCATTTCTATTTCTTCTGTCTTTTCTTTCAGCTCCTTAATCAACTTCTGGTTCATCTCATCATTTTGGATGATAATAGATTGAAATGCATAGCAGCCCCCCGATATGATTAGATAAGCAATCATCGATCGCAATTGCATCACCTTGTAATCATCGGCAAATGCACCCACTAAACTATTGCTAACCCCTGCCCAACCCATTATATTATCAAATAGAAGTAGTGAAAAAAAAGTGGGAAGCACCGCTAAAACAAGATGATATATTTTAGCTCTATCAAATAGCAGATACGGAATAATGCTTACGGCCAACAAGTAAATGCGAAGTGTATCATACACACTTGTGGGTATTGGCTCTACCTCTGCTCTCATCCTTAGTAAAAAGGAAACCCAAATAAATACTACCGTTCCATAACATAAAAAGAGGCGGCTAGCGGTTGTTAAAGAAGATCTATTTAATACCAGTGGAGCGGAGCAAAAAAATAATCCAACAAAAAGAAATTTTAGCGGTGGAGCATTGCCAACCTCAGAAAAAACAAAATAGCGAAGTGCATAAGATAAAAGAATTACCCCACATAAAATTAACGACATCGAGTTGGCTATAATAACTCCCCTCCTCTTTTGATACTTATCAGTGCGTATTAAACCAGTATGTGTAATCCATTGCAGGAAATTCATTCCAAAAGATAGGAAAAATTAGACTCTATTAAACCCGAATAGGAATTATAAACTTGAGGCTATTCGTAATTTGTATTTCCGAACCCATATATGAAGGATTTTAAAATTCTATCTATCTCCCCTCAATAAGCGTGAACTTGTTAGGTACCGTTTCTTGCAAAGCACGCTGAGTTATTTAAACTGATATAAAGGCGACTTGTAATCAATTGTACGAACCGACACACCACGAGTAACATTTTTGTGTGTCGGTTTTATAAATAGAAGTAAAGCTCCTAACCCTGCGGTTACTAACGCACCACGGTTACTTTCGTCAAAGCCACTTTTGCTAGAGCCATACAAAACATTTGCCTGATCAATGGCAATATATAGTAAGCCGCCTGCCATCAACACGCCACCAATGGTCTTTACAAAACTTCTTCTACGCTGCCCTTTAATACTTATTTTTTCTATCGAGAGAAATGAAATCGTATCCAAAGCAGAAGTTACCATCGAAAAATCATTAAGCTCAGTAATGTATCCTTCTTTCCAAGAGTGACCTTTCAGCTTAAATTTAAATTTATCTCCCTCTGTAAACCGTGCTATTATGTTTCCATGTTGTATAAACACTACTTGCTTTTGCGCCAATGCCGGAAAACCAACACTAAAAATAATAATGCAAAGAAAATATTTCCTGAAGATCCTATTCATTACATCCTCGGTTTCCAAGGCGTTTCCTCAACCTTAAGTTCGTGCGCCATGGTGCGGCAAAGCACAAATAAATAATCAGAAAGGCGGTTGAGATATTTAATCACCATGGGGTCAACTGCTTCTTGTTCATTCAAGGCAATAGTTAATCGCTCGGATCTGCGACAAACGGTGCGCGCTACATGGCCAAACGAAATAGAGGGGTGGCCACCGGGCAATACAAAAAATTTCATAGGCGGCAGCACTTCATCCATCTTATCCATTTCGTTTTCTAAAAAAGTAATATCTGTTTCCGCTAGCGATGGTATTTTTACTTTCGTGTTTCCGGGCTCAGTAGCCAAAATAGATCCGATGGTAAAAAGTCGATCCTGAATTTCTACTAACCCGGCTTTGCGTTTTTGATTCACTTCTTGATCGCGCACGAGCCCAACAAAAGAATTCAACTCATCTACTGTTCCGTAGGTATCGATGCGCAAGTCTGCTTTGGAAACACGCTTGCCTCCGAATAAAGCAGTAGTTCCTTTGTCTCCTGTTTTAGTATAAATTTTCATCCTAGATAATAAGCTCTTTTTTCAGTTGCTAAGTTAAAGTAATAAGCGTAACTTTTACTGAGCAATCTACTTTTGCCAAGCCCATGAGAATAAAAATAGTTTTATGGGGATGTTTTATCTGCACTGGTTTCTTGCCAAGTGCCGCTCAAACTCGTGTGTATTTATCTGTTGGCACCAATGTAAACACAGAATTTATTGCTGAGCCAAATCTCAATTTAGGGCTAACCAATAATTCTTTTTCTACTGGCTCGTACACTACTGACTATAGCTGGGGGAAATTTCCACGCGTGGACTTAACAATCGAAAAACGATTTTTTGGTCCCTACTATTGGCTTACTGGTATCAAGCTCAATCAATCGGGTTATGATTATGCTGAATCTGTTTACACCAGCAATTTGAGAAACACCTATTTGTCTGTTCCCTTGCTGCTTCGCTTGAATCTAAATAATGCCAACACAGTTTACATCGACTTAGGTATTATGGAAAATTATCTCCTTTACGCAAACTTGAAGGAAAGTTTTTTACAACAAACCGACCAACAAAATATTGCTCCGCACCTTTCGCGTTTTTCAACCTCATTCTATTTTGAGTTGGGCTTTGCTTTTCGCAGATGGGGCTTTGCCTATTTTTCACAATTAAAATCATTCGGCTCTTCATCTGATTTTTCGAATGAGTGGGGACTCAATCAAAATAGGTCTTTGTTTCTTTTATACTACCAGAATTTTCATTTTCAGAGTAATGGTTTAAAAATAACTTGCCGAATACGTTAATGAACAGAGTACATTTTTGTTGTTTATTCTTAATATGCTGGCAAAGTATTTTTGCCCAGAAGAAGACAAAGTATTTTGGAAAAACAAATTTAAATCAACTCATTCTCGAAGTTTCTGATCAAGGCGAAAGAGCTTCGAACGCAAGCAACTATCTGCTAGCCGAAAAATATTTGAAGCGTGCCTGCGAACTCACCGATACACTCATTATTTACCTAACAAACCCTGATCAAATCAAAAGCGAAAAATTTTATTTTTCTAAAAAGCAAATACGAACCTATGTTTTTGCCTACGAAAAATTGGCTACACTTTACATGATGGCCGGTAATTTCAGAAAGGCAGAAGAGCTTTTTAGCAAGTCACTAAAACAACGTCAACTTATTTTTACTACCAGAAGTGTTCATAGAATATATCCTTACATTGGGCTAGGTCAACTGTATTATCAATCGGGCGATACCGATAAAGCACTTTCCTTTTTTAGTGAGGGTAGCATTTTATTAGATCAAGCAACTACCACCGGTTTTAATTACGATGGGCTGCGCCATCAACTATATGGATTTCATTTTGAGGTGAGTTTGGAGAAAAGAAGAATGAAAGAGGCGTGGAAATTTCTTTCTCGTTATTTCTATTCGCTCAACACTGTAAGCCCTTCATTAGAGCAAGTTGCCGGAGCGTTTGAAATGAGAAGTAGGTATTTTCTAATAGCCGGAAATCCTGAACTTGCTTTCTCGAATCTTAAAAGAGCAGAAGGTGTCCTTCCATTCAATCAGGGAATTTTCTCGAAATCTCAAGTGAGGATTTTACGCACTAAGGCAATTTATTATTGGAGTAAGAATAACATTGATTCAACGTCTGCAATTTTTCAGCGATTACTGAACTCATACGAATTAAATATCCGAAAGAACTTTCCTTCTATGAGTGAATATGAGCGAGAACAATTTTTTATCACTCTTAAAAAAGATTTTGATTTGTTCAATTCATTTGTAGCAGCCGAAATTCTTTCCAACAAAAAAGTAGATCATCTTCTAGAACTATTGTACGACACTCAATTATTTACGAAAGCGCTCCTACTAAATGAAATTGCCAAGACAAAGAAAAATCTCATCGAAAGCAAAGATCAAAGCCTGATCGAAAAAGTGAACCAATGGCAGAATGCGAAAAATCAAATTGCTTCTTTATATTATAACAATAAGAATGCAAGCGCCAGCATCTCTCAATTAGAACAACAGATCAATACGCTGGAAAAAGAAATCAATGCATCATCCTCTTTTTTTAACAAGACCGATAGGGAAGTAAGGTGGAGTGAGGTTAGAGACCAACTTAAAAAAAATGAGGCTGCCGTTGAAATCATCAGAGTGAAATCTTTTAATCCCGATGCAAAGAGTAGTCGTGGTTTGAGTTTCACTGATTCCGTTTACTATTTATTTTTAATCCTACATCCCAATTCAACAAGCCCTGAAGCTTTTATTTTGAAAGATGGAGTGGGTATGGAAACACGATATTTATCAAATTACAGAAACTCAATCAGGCAGGAATTACGAGACACGCTTTCATACAATCATTTTTGGAAACCACTTCACAATCATTTGTCAGATTGCGCACAACTTTTTCTTTCGGCTGATGGAGTTTATAATCAAATCAATTTGAATGTCCTTCAAAATCCACAATCAGGAAAATACGTGCTAGATGAAATCAATCTTTATTTTGTTACCAATACAAAAGATCTTCTACCAACGCATACAGCAACTCAAAAACACAACGCTTATCTTTTTGGTCATCCTTCGTATTCTACTTCTTCAAAAAAATCTTCTTTTGAAGTTGAAATATCCGGAAACATCCGAGCGCTAGGCGACAGAGATCTCATCGACTTTACGCAGCAAGAGTTTGCCGATTTACCCAATACAGAAAAAGAGATTGAGGTGATCACCAATCTCTTAAAGGCTAAACAATGGACTTCAACCAGTTTCAAAAACGAAGAAGCATCAGAGGCAAATTTAAAATCGAGCCGTTCTCCTACTGTCTTGCACTTAGCCACACACGGTTTCTTTCTGGCCAACGATGGGGCACAGGTAAACTCTATGATCCGCTCGGGCATTATTTTAAGTGGCGTAAAAAATCATCAAGATCAGCAAGAAGATGGAATTCTTACTGCTTATGAAGCAACTAATCTTGCACTGGAAGGAACAGAACTAGTAGTTCTTTCGGCCTGCGAAACCGGGTTGGGTGAAGTAAAAAATGGAGAAGGTGTGTATGGGCTGCAGCGCGGATTAAAAGTTGCGGGTGCTAAAAATCTCTTAATGTCGCTATGGAAAGTAGATGATGAGGCCACCGCTCAATTGATGATCGATTTCTACCAAGCGTGGCTTGACGGAACTGAAATTCATGCGGCCTTTAAACAGGCGCAACTACGCTTGAGAGAAAAATATCCGAACCCGTATTATTGGGGTGCCTTTATCTTATCTGGAAACTAGATCTATGAAAATATCCATCTGTCTGATATTGATTTTAAGTTACTTCGGTGGTCAGGCCCAACTGCGATTAAATCTCTCAGTCGAGTCTCCTCCATTTATTGAATCCATTTATTTTGGAAGTGCTGATAATGCGATTGAGATTTATCAATACGAAAGCAGAAAAGATGTGGTATCGCCCGGAATAGAATTGGACAATATTTTTGCGAAAGAAAAAAACGGAGCGAAACTTCATTATAGTATTGGCTTCTACTATTCCAATCCCGCATACATAGGTACGCTTGTAGACAGCAAAAAAAATCAATTTGTATCAGAGATTAAATCACAATTAATCAATATGCCCATTTTCATTCGGGGATCATTAAAAATAAGTGAGTTGATTGATAACAATCGGATGGGTGTTGAGCTAGGTGTGCTTACTACCTCGTGGATTCAATACGATCTATCGGAAATTGCATCCGTCAAAACAAGAGATACCAACGGAGATATTGTGGGAGAAACTGTATACAAAGATCAGGGAAACCTCACTACAGGATTAGGAGACAAAATAAATTTTCAGCCCGTAGGTGGTTTGTTCGTATACGTCAATCGTTTTTTTCTGAGTGCCCGATGGTATTTTCTTCCGTTAAGCGATTGGTATTCGAATCGGTTAGATACAACTTGGCAAGTCCCTTCTAATTATTCGTTCTATCAACAAGGGGGAAAGGAAGGAAATATGAAACACATCTGGATGAGTGCTACAATCTCTTATAGAATTACCCGAAAGTAACTACCATTAAAATTTGATTAATATTAATGAGACGCCTCTACTGTGGCTGGGTTGCGAGTAATGTTTTCATTTTTACGATCCCACTCAATCAAACCATCGCGTAAGCGAATGATGCGGTGCGAGTAGTGGGCAATATCGTCTTCGTGTGTTACTAAAATAATGGTGTTGCCTTTATCATGAAGATCTTGAAATAAATTCATGATGTCGTAAGATGTCTTGGTGTCTAAGTTACCAGTTGGCTCATCGGCCAAAATAATAGAAGGGCTGTTTACCAATGCACGAGCAATGGCCACACGCTGACGTTGGCCACCTGAAAGTTCATTAGGTTTGTGATGGTAACGATCGCCCAGGTTTACACTTTCTAATGCTGCCATGGCAATTTCTTCACGTTCTTCTTTACCGTAGCCGGCGTATATTAGTGGTAGCGCTACATTTTCTAAAGCTGAGGCGCGTGGCAATAAGTTGAAAGTTTGAAACACAAAGCCAATCTCTTTATTACGGGTCATGGCCAATTCATTTTCTGTCATCTCACTCACTTCTTGATTATTCAATCGGTACGTCCCTGTGGTGGGTGAATCGAGGCAGCCAACAATATTCATCAAAGTAGATTTACCAGAACCGGATGGGCCCATAAAAGCTACATACTCGCCTTTATTGATAGTGATAGATACCGATTGTAGGGCATTGACAATGTTATTGCCCATTTTATAAACTTTAGAGATGGCGTTGGTTTCAATAATTTTTGTCATGCTTTTCTAGTTTGATGATAAATCTGTCTTAAAAGTTTCTTCTTTGAACTGATGTAACGCTAATTGGTTTCAAAACAACTCAATTTTAGCAAAAAAAAGTGTTTTTATTGTCAGGAACGCGCTTTAGACGAGTCAAAGCTCCAATTGTTACGAACCAACAATAAACTGATAGGCTCGATCGGTAAACTCGAATGTGGAGAGATCATATACTCGCTCAGTAAATTCTACCTGATTTTGTTTATTGATGAGAATAACGGTAGAGCATCGGGTGCCATAGCCATTTGTTTTGATGAACATAGAAGAGAGGGCTCTTTCGCGCGCGATACCAATTCCAGTTTCGGGTAATTTAGAATCGGGTGCTCGCTGTTCGTTATTTAAAAATTGGAATAACTCATCAGTCGAAATATTATCATTAGCTAAAATAGACTTAAGTTGTACTTTGCCATTTGCCACTTTAGGCCAAGGAGTATCTAGCAAATGATTGCTGAGTCCGTGCAAGCCTGTATCTAGTTTATCGATTCCTCTTTTATAATTGGATAAGTAGTAAAGTTGATTTACATCGCCTACTACGAGATTAAATCCATTGTATTGAGGTGCTACTTGATCTACTTTTTTCAGATAATCTAAAGGAGAATGATTGTTCAATAAAAAATCAGAAACCAGTTGCCCGCGCGAAGGTGCGTTTGGTTTAATATTTTTGGGATCGCGATAGTTTGTTAGCATTGAGATTTTGCCAGATTTTTTCATGGCCATCCAAGTGCCATGAGCTTCTAAATCTCTTCCACCCAAAATACTAGGATGATCTTGCCAATAATCAGCAGGCGCAGTATCGCGATTATAAAATTCATCTCGGTTGGCCGCGATGATTAATTTATAAGTGGGATGTTGATTGACAGAAAGAAAAATAAGACACATTTGCTCGCTACAAGTTAATTGTTATTGGTTACTAATCATCAGTTATTGGTCACTCAAATAATTCTAATTGCGATGGTAAGAGTTGAAATGATTTGCGATGGTAAGGAGTGATGCCCAATAGCTTTATTCCTTCCCGATGCTCAGCGGTTGGATAGCCCACATTCGTTTGCCAGCCATAACCCGGATACTCTACTGAGAGTTGCTCCATTAAATTATCACGATACGTTTTTGCCAGAACCGATGCGGCAGCAATAGAAAGATATTTACCATCGCCTTTTACGATGCATTCAAATTTTATTTCTTGATACGGCTTGAAACGGTTTCCGTCTATCAATAAAAATTCTGGTATCACTTTTAATTGATCCAATGCCAAGTGCATGGCTTTGAAAGAAGCATTTAAGATGTTGATCTGATCAATTTCTTGGTGGCTCACCTCGGCAATCGCCCACGCCAAAGCGGCCAGTTTAATCTCGCCTTCCAATTCATCTCTGTTTGCTTTTTTCAATTTCTTGGAATCGGTGAGAAGTTTGTGTCTAAACTTTTTGGGTAAAATAACTGCGGCCGCTACCACCGGCCCAGCTAGGCAACCACGCCCTACCTCATCGCAGCCAGCTTCAATTAAATCTTTGGTAAAAAAGGATTTTAACATTCAACAGAAAGTTAAAAGTACAAAGTTAAAAGTTAGGCTACACTCTTAACTTTTAACTTTTAACTTTAAGCTTTTAACTCGTATGCAAAATCCGTGGACAACCGTAAGCACTGAAGATATCTATGAAAACCCATGGATAAAACTCGAACATCATCACGTAATTAATCCGGCTGGTGGAAAAGGGATTTACGGGAAGGTACATTTCAAAAATAAAGCTATTGGCATTGTTGTACTGGATGAAGCAAAAAATACGTGGTTGGTAGGACAATATCGCTACCCTTTAAAAGAATGGAGCTGGGAAATACCGGAAGGAGGTGGGCCGTTGGAAGATGATTTGCTTGGATCGGCCAAGCGCGAACTGAAAGAAGAAACCGGAATAACTGCCAAAAAGTGGACAATGATTTTACGAGCGCATCTTTCCAATTCTGTTTCAGATGAAGAAGGCTTTGTTTTTTTAGCACAAGATCTTGTACATGGCAACCCAAACCTAGAAGAAACAGAGGCAGATCTTAAAGTGCGGAAGCTCCCTTTTAAAGAAGCTTTGCAAATGGTACTGGATGGAAAAATTACCGATAGTTTAAGTGTGATGGGGATTTTGTTTGTTGCCCGAACAGTTGATGGTGATTAGTTATTAGGGAAACAGTATAACAAGAATGAACTTCTCGCGATATAAGCCACACATTAAAGAGAGTATACTTCTCGCTTACCCCGTAATGCTAAGCCAGCTGGGGCATGTAATGATGGGTGTTACCGATAGCATTATGGTAGGCCACATAGGAGCCGAGCCATTGGCGGCCGCTTCATTAGCAAATGTTGCCTTTAATGTGATCTTACTTTTCGGCATTGGTGTTTCGTATGCCATCACTCCATTGGTTGCCTCTGCACAAGGCGAGCATAATAATGAAAACATCAGCAATACATTAAAACATGGAATGGCTATCAATTTTGTGAATAGTTTAATTCTTGTAATGGTTGTGTACTTTGGAAAAAATATTCTCTTCCATATTGATCAGCCTGAGGCAGTAGTTAAACTTTCTATTCCCTACTTAGATATCATTACATTTTCCATCATTCCTACTTTACTATTTCAAACCTTTCGTCAGTTTACAGAGGGCCTTTCGCTTACGCGGATTGCCATGTTTGTAGTGATCGCTAGTAATTTTTTAAATATCGGTTTGAATTATATTTTTATTTACGGTCATGCCGGCTTTCCGGCCATGGGTTTGGTGGGTGCGGGCTATGGAACGCTGATCTCACGTATCGCTATGGCATTGTTTATAGGAATTTACATTTACCGCACTCCCGCCTTCAAAGATTTCCGCAGCGGATTTTCGATAGGTAATTACTCAAAAGCATTGTTTAAAAAGATGCTGAACATTGGAGTGCCCGCGGGCGTGCAATTTATTTTTGAAGTAGCAGCTTTTGATTTTTCTGCCGTGATGATGGGCTGGCTTGGTGCCAAAACATTGGCGGCACATCAAATCGCAATCAATCTGGCCACCATCAGCTACATGACTACAACAGGCTTGGCAGCAGCAGCAACCATCCGCGTAAGTAACGAGTTGGGCAAAAAAGATTTTAGAACACTACGAACCGTTGGCTTTACGCTTTTGGGTTTGGCTTTAGCCATAATGGCCGCGTGGGGTTTATTATTTATAGTGGGAAGAAATTTTTTACCGGTACTCTATATTGAAGATGTAGAAGTACTGACTATTGCAGCTCCTTTAATTGTGATTGCAGGCTTCTTTCAACTGGCAGATGGCACGCAGGTAGTTTGTATTGGCGCTTTGCGCGGATTACAAGATGTAAAAATTCCGTCCATCTTTATCTTTATTGCCTATTGGGTTATTGGCTTACCCTTAGGCTATTGGCTGGGTTTTAAAATGGGCTATGGTGCCAATGGTATTTGGATGGGTTTACTGATCGGATTGACGCTAACAGCTATTGCCATGGCGTGGAGATTTCATTTCCTGACTAAAAAGTTGGTATAAGTTTTTTTATATTTGATTACACCTATGGCAAAAGAATGAGAAAAGTAATTGCACTTACTGACAAAAAAGTAATCGATAAGATATTTCTTGCAAGGGGTAAAAAAGTGATGCTAGATCGAGACCTAGCAGAAATGTATGGTGTTGAAACAAGAATTTTAAATCAAGCGGTCAAAAGAAACGCAAAAAGATTCCCCGAAGATTTCATGTTTCAACTGTCAGAAGATGAATTCCAAAACTTGATATCACAAATTGTGACATCAAGTCCTGCTGAAAGCAAATCTTGGGGAGGGGTTCGTAAGATGCCATTTGCATTTTCGGAACAAGGTGTAGCAATGCTCTCCAGTGTATTAAATAGCAATACTGCTATAGAAGTCAATATTCAAATCATTCGAATTTTTACTCGCCTACGAGAAGAATTAATCAATAACAAAGAAGTTCTCCTCAAATTAGAAAAATTAGAAAAACGAGTTCTGGAACATGACCACCAATTGGGCAAACATGTTAACGAAATTCAAGTAATTTTTAATGCCATGAAGAATCTTTTGATTACTAAAGTAAAACCAAGAAGGAAAATAGGTTTCAAATTAAAAAATCAATGACTTCATCTAAGCCTGTTCGGCTCTCCCAAACTACCATCACCGAATTGATGATTCCTGCGTATGCCAACTTTGGCGGTAAAATTCATGGAGGTATTTTACTTTCGTTGATGGATAAAGTAGCCTATGCCACCGCCAGTAAACATGCCGAAACATATTGCGTAACTGTGTCGGTAGATAAAGTAGAATTTCTTCAGCCTGTTGAAGTAGGTGAATTAGTTTCTATGATGGCCTCTGTAAATTATGTTGGCAATACTTCCTTGGTTGTGGGCATACGAGTGGAATCTCAGAATGTAAAAACAGGTATAACTAAGCACACCAACTCTTCTTACTTTACTATGGTGGCAAAAGGAGAAGATGACAAACCCGCTATTGTTCCTAAACTGATTTTAGAGAATGAAGAAGAGGTGAAAAGATTTATTGAGATGATGCGCATGAAAGAAATTAAAAATTCTGTGAAAGCAAAAATGGATGATGCCTATTCTAAGATGGAAGTAGAAAACGCAAAAACTATTTTGAAAGATCAACGGTGTGAGATTAAAATTCGGTTGTGAAAACTTATTCAAAAGCTGGCTTGATTCTTGATAAATTCAAACGAAAAACTAAATCCAAAAAAATGAAAACTAAAATTCTAGTGACAACCTTTTTATTAATCAGTAAGCTTTTACTTGCACAAGAAGCTGCAAAGGAAATTAAAAATGACATAGGGTTTAATACTAATTTTATCCTGAATGGAATATTCAATTCCAGCAGTAGTAACCCTTTTGTTTTTATGTACAAACACCAATTGGCGGAGAGAAAAGCACTGAGACTTGGAATGTCTTTTAATGTTAACCTAAATTCAATTTCTGGCAATCCAACTAACTATTATTCACAAGATTTTTATTCTATCAATCCCAGCGTTGGTAAAGAGTGGCAATCACAATTATCAAAAAGATGGATTTGGTATTATGGGACAGATATAAGGGCATCCCTATCAGGAAATAGCTTTTCAAACTATGGAAACAATCAGCAAGTAAGCGAACAACAACAAAAATATTACGGATTATCATTTGCTCCCTTTCTCGGAATTCGCTTTGTAATCTCAGAAAAATTGTATGTGGCAACAGAAGCAAATATTAGCATAGGATATAACAATCAAAAAACCATTAACAAGTCTTTCAATAATGGAGTACAATTTTCCTCACAAGAAAATTCGTCAAACGGCTTCTCTGCTAATACAGCTTCTGCCTACGGCATATTTTTATTTTATAGATTCTAAATTCAGCGCATGAGATTTTTTACCATTCTTATATTTCTTTTTTCGTTTCAACTCTCATTTGCTCAGTATCCAGCCATCTTATCCCAACGAGAGCAAGCACGCGTAATTGACGAGTTATTAGAAGATCGCCTTCGCACGCTCTTACCTACTCTTATGCGCAGAGAAGGATTTGACATGTGGATCATCATGTCGCGCGAGTACAATGAAGATCCGGTTATCAAAACCATGTTACCCGCCACCTGGTTTGCCGCGCGCAGAACAACCATGTTGGTTGTGTTTGATAGAGGTAAAGACAACAAAGGAAATGAGTTAGGGTTAGAGTATTTGGCGGTGGCCAGATACGATGTAGGAAAAAATTTTAAACGCGCTTGGGATCCTGACAAGCAGCCCGATCAATGGGCGCAGCTCGCCAGAATTATTGAAGAACGAAATCCAAAAAAAATCGGAATTAATAAAGCTCCTGCCTGGAGCCATGCCGATGGGATAACTTCTAATGACTACGATCAGTTGTTAACTGCGTTGCCAAAACGATTATATCCGCATGTGGTATCAGCAGAAAAATTAGCCGTAGCTTGGTTGGAGACGCGCACAGAAAAAGAAATGATTATCTACCAACAGATTTGCCGCATTGCGCATCAAATAATTGCAGCGGGTTTTTCTGATCAAGTAATTCAGCCGGGTGTCACCACTACCGAAGATGTAGTGTGGTGGTATCGTGAAGAAATTAAAAGATTAAAATTAGATACTTGGTTTCAGCCTTCCGTATCGATACAACGAAACGAACAAGAAACGATTACTTCTAAAAGGCCACAGCCATTAGTCATTTTGCCTGGAGATCTTCTTCATGTAGATTTTGGTATCACTTATTTAAGATTGAACACCGATACACAACAACATGCTTACCTCTTAAAACCGGATGAAGCAGATGCTCCTGACTATTTAAAGAACGCATTTAAACGCGGAAATAAATTACAAGATATTCTCACCAGTAATTTCAAAGAGGGTAAAACAGGAAATCAAATATTAAGTGACTCAAGAACGCAAGCAATTACGGGTGGCATACAGCCTTCCATCTACACGCATCCAATCGGATTTCATGGACATGCAGCCGGTACAACCATTGGCCAATGGGATATGCAAAGTGGTGTTCCCTTTACAGGAGATTATCCTATGCACTACAATACGGCCTACTCGATTGAACTGAATGCTTCGGTATATGTGATCGAGTGGAAAAAAGAAGTGCGCATTCAATTAGAAGAAGATGGCTATTTTGAAGAAACTGGCTTTAGGTACATCGATGGCAGACAAACCGAATTGATTTTAATTCCGCGAGCCAT
Organism: Cytophagales bacterium; assembly: GCA_025359125.1. Lineage (GTDB taxonomy): Bacteria > Bacteroidota > Bacteroidia > Cytophagales > Cyclobacteriaceae > ELB16-189. The sequence goes on along the minus strand of JANYHI010000042.1, from coordinate 158,800 downwards.
CTCAAATGCAAAGTAGATTTAGAAAGATGTACAAAGTTTTAAGAAATTTATTAACCCAATCTGTTTGCCCTAGAACCAACGAAGGTTTTAACAGGCTTTATCAAAAAGGCATTGAACTAGTACAAGGTTTAAAACCTCTTGATATATAAAAATGAAGTTACTTCGTTTTTTACACACCATTTACGGGTTCTTCATTTTCAGTATTCTGTTTCTTCTGCTCTTTCCATTTTTTTTTATTCCAATTCTTTTTCCATCTCAATTTAAATGGGTGGGTATCATTAATCGGTGGTGGGCAAAAGCCATGTTCATCTTTACTTTTCTTCCCTACTCTGTTAAATGTGAAATGCGACTGGATCCCACAAAAAATTATATTTTCTGTCCCAATCACTTTTCCTACCTGGATATCCCAACCATGGGGCTCAATCCGATCAACACAGTTTTTGTAGGCAAGAATGATATGGAGACAATTCCATTGTTTGGATATATGTACAAAAAATTGCACATCACAGTCAACCGCACAAGTTTAAAAAGCAGGGTAAATACCGTGCTCGCTTCTATGAAAGCCATTGATGATGGCAAAAGTTTAGTCATCTATCCCGAAGGCGGCATGCTTACAACTAATCCTCCACAAATGTGTGCTTTTAAAGATGGCGCGTTTAGAACAGCCATAGAAAAACAAATCGCCATAGTTCCCGTCACCATTCCTTATAATTGGATAATTTTACCCGACCAAAAGAAAATACGATTGCAGGCTGGCAAAGTGAAGCTGATATTTCACAAACCAATTGAAACAATTGGGATGACACTTGAAGAGGTACCCCAACTAAAGCAACTTGTTTTTTCTACTATTGATACCGAATTAAAAAAACAACTATCAGCCAGATGAAGCTGGATGCCGAAACCTTAAAAAAGATAGCTCATCTTTCGCGATTAGAAATTGACGAGAAAGACACAGACAAGATGTTGCGAGACATGAGTAACATGCTCACCTTCGTTGAAAAATTGAATGAAGTGAATACCGATGATGTGGAGCCACTCACCACCATGAGCCATGAGGTAAATGCTTTGCGCGAAGATATTGCCAAGCAACAATTAACGCACGAGGAAGTTTTAAAAAATGCACCTAAAAAAGATGCTGATTTCTTTCGGGTTCCTAAAGTATTAGAATAAGATGCACACACTTTGGTTTTGGAAAAATTGGCCGCGTGGCGAGAGGAAATTATTTTGGCTTTTAGCTAGCTTGGGATTTGCAAGCATTTTTATTCTTTGCTTCGTTTACTTTCAAAATCCTTCACTTGCATTTATCTGGGAGCAATTCCAAACTATTGAGTTGTTAGAAATTCCTTCACGAACTTTCTCTATGGGTCTATCATCTGTTGATGTCCCTATCGATAACTTACTGCTCTTTGAAACTTTCTCAGGAAGTGCTTTACAACCAACCGCGTGGATTTTTTATATTTTCCTAGGATGTGTTTCTATTGGATTTCTGTTGTACACTACTTTCATCACTACGCTAAAAAGGTATTCATTCTTAGTAGGTGTTGGGTTTTTAATTCTGGCAATCGTCAGCTTTCGGTGGGAGGCACTCGAACTATTTGGGCTAACAAATAAATTTACTTCGGCCGTTATTGTTGTGCTGTTCGGAGGCACTGCTTACTTTTTCCAATCGATAAGAACACATCACTCTTTTAACTTTCGATTGTCGGTATTCACAGGTATTGCCACCGTAATAGGAATTATAATTTTTCTATTCAGTCACATCACAGAACCTTTCCTTCATTTAGCCGCCAACGCGATAACAATAAGCATTGTGATGAGCATTTATTTTATACTCATGGTGGCGCATGAGATTGTTGCCTCCTTCGTTTCAATCGTAACGAATAGTAGAGATGCCAGCAAAAGTGCGTTACACTTCTTTGTCATCTTCATGATCTACTTTGCAAATCTGATCATCACTTACCTGATTCGAGAACAATATATTTATTGGGATATTTTTACCGTGAATTCATTTTTCTTATTAACGATTTCTGCCGTTATAGGAATATGGGGACTTCTGAAAAGAGAACCATTATACGCAGATGCCATTGAAAATCCTGTTCACCCAATTTTATTATACCTCGGTTTTTTCTTGACCACCTTTGCCACTGTTAGCCTGGGGATAGCCACTGATAGTACTACACTTGTAGAAACTTTTAACGATATTATTTTATTCTCACATTTGGGCTACGGAATAATTTTCTTCTCGTATACCCTTTCAAATTTTGGTCCGATGCTACTGGCTAATCTGCCCGTACACAAAATTTTATATAAGCCCGATACAATGCCATTCATGACTTTCCGCATCATGAGCTTGATTGCAACGTTTGCATTTCTGTCGTTCTCCTCGCCTCTTACCACTTATTTTGATCGGGTTACTGCCGCGTATCATAATGCACAGGGCGACATTTATCTATCACATGGAGATCAAACCACAGCAGAAGCATACTACCGCAAATCAATTTTATATAGAAATCAAAATCATCATGCTCACTATGCATTGGCTACAATGTATGCCGAACAATTAGATCCGAACAGAGAATTAAAAGAATACGAAACCATCATAAATACTTCACCCACTGAAATTTCATATTTAAATCTAGCTGATATTACTGGCCTAAATGGAAATTATGTAAGAACACAAGAAGTACTGACAGATGGACTGAAAATATTTAAGAAGAGTGGCGTGTTGGCAAATGCGCAAGCGTTGAACTATTATCAAATTGGCCTGCTGGATTCTTCTCTATCTTATTTTCAAAAAGCAAGAAATGTGACGCTTACGAAAGCTACGGCCGAAACAAATCTATTTGCCACGAGTGCAAAACTTGATTTAAAATTTCCTGCCGACTCATTATTAAAACTTTTGGGGTCAGATGATATTGGCGCGCAAAGTAATGCGCTGGCACTAGCCAATGTGCAGCACTTACCCCTTGATGTTCGGCCTTCACTTTCAAAAGATACTGTATTGAATGTGAAGATGGCAACTCTTTTGTGTAACCAACTTACTAATCAGAGAAATAAAATTGATACAGCATTGTTAGCTCCTATTATTTCGTTGGCAAGAAAGTCTGTAAACGAAAATTTTAAAGAATATCTATTAGTAGCAGCGGCACAATCCTATTACCAACACGATATGATTAAAAAGGCTTTTGACTTGGTTCGAGAGATGGCATATTCTACAGATAAAGGAAAATACTTTAACCTCCTTGCTATTTGGTTTTTAGAACAAGATGAACCCAATACTGCTGCCGGATATTTTAAAAAAGCAAATGAGAAAAGAATAAAAGGTGCTAATTTCTTAGAAGCACTTTCATACACAGAAGCGGACAGTGCAAAAAATGCCTTGCCGATTTGGCGTGCACTAATTCAATCTAATGATTCACTTATTAGTAATGAGGCCAAGGTGTATTTAAAAATTTTAGAGCAGCCCGTGTCACCATTTCAACTGCTAAATGATATGGAGAAATATGGTGTTTGTAATTACCGAATACCGTTAAATGATTCATCTCTATTTATGCAAGTAGCACTAAGCATTGTTGATGAAGATGGGCGGGCAAAAGCAATTTTAGCTAGAAGCAAAAGATGGCTTGCACTAGATGAGGTGAACTTAGCAGCTGATTACATGAACTTGCTACTCGGAATGAAATTGAGAGATAAATCCCTGGCAGAAAATATTCTGGCGCACACTTTAATTTTAAATGCGAAACTATCCAATTGGGCGTTGATTGAATCTCAGCTTGAGAAAATGCCGAAAATATTTATTAACGAAAAAATCTATTTGCAAGCTCTAGTAGCTGAAAGACAAAACAAGTCTGCGGACGCGAAAAAGAAATTTGAATACCTAGCTTCTGCAAATTTTTTATTTACTGATGGATTGCTGGCCTCTGCCAAATATTTTGAAAAGAACTCAACCGATAAGTTAAAGGCATACTCCATTTTAGTGAACGGATTATTAGCAAATTCCAATTCTGTTCCGTTATTAAAAGAATACATCAAGGTATCAGCTAATTTAGGCTTTGATGAAGAGGTGCGGCAAACGCTCGAAAAGTTAAAATTACTAATTAGTTCAAAGGCGTTTACAAAATATATTACCACCAATAACTTAGTAGATGAAAAACCAAACCATCTCCGTTAGGCCATTTATTGGCGCAAAAGACTTTGAGGTTTCAAGAAACTTTTATCGAGACATGGGTTTTGAAGAGAGTATCATTGATACAAATTTATCTTACTTCAAAATAGAGAACTTGGGTTTCTATTTACAAAAAGCCTACGTGAAAGATTGGGTAGACAATACCATGATTTTTTTAGAGGTCGAGAATGTTGATTCTTATTGGGAATATCTTTTAACCCTTGACTTAACAACTAAATATAAAAATATAAAGTTAGTACCTATTCGAAAATCTGATTGGGGTAGCGAATGCTTTGTGCATGACCCGTCTGGGATTCTATGGCACATAGGAGAATTTAATAAATAAAACTACCCAAATTCTTATTACACATTAAATTCATCTTTTAGCCATAGAGATTTTTAAACCAAAAAAAATCTTGCCTTCGCAGCAAAACTAGTGTGCTCATTTCTCGCAAACAGTTGCTACTTTTGGCCATAAAATAAATAGTACCCATGGATATAAAATTTGTTCCGCTCAATCAAGTACACGAAAAACTAGGAGCCAAAATGGTGCCTTTTGCCGGCTTCAATATGCCGGTCCGCTATTCTTCTGATATTGAAGAGCACATGACGGTGCGCAATGGTGTGGGCGTTTTTGACGTGAGTCACATGGGTGAATTTACCATTAAAGGATCACAAGCGCTTGATTTGATTCAGAGGGTAACCAGCAATGATGCAAGCAAGTTGGTAGATGGACAGGCGCAGTATTCTTGTTTGCCCAATGAAACAGGTGGAATTGTGGATGACTTGATCGTATATAAAATAAAAGAAAACGATTACTTGGTGGTGGTGAATGCTTCTAACATTGATAAAGACTGGAATTGGATTTCGAAGTTCAATACCAAAGGAGCTGAGATGAAAAATGTTTCGGACGACATTTGCCTGTTTGCCATACAAGGCCCGAAAGCAGTTGGTGTTTTACAAAAACTTACTTCCGTAGATTTATCGACTATCAAATATTATCATTTTACCATTGGAGATTTTGCCGGAGCGAAAAATGTAATCTTGAGTAACACAGGATATACTGGCGCAGGTGGTTTTGAGATTTATGTAAACAAAGCCGATGGCGAAAAAGTATGGAATGCAATTTTCGAAGCGGGCAAACCCGAAAACATTAAACCAATTGGGTTGGGCGCGCGCGATACGCTGCGCTTAGAGATGGGCTTTTGCTTATACGGAAACGATATTGACGATACGACATCGCCTATTGAAGGTGGTTTAGGATGGATTACTAAATTCACGAAAGAGTTTACAAATGCGGCTAATATTAAAAAGCAAAAAGAAGAAGGCGTTGCTAAAAAATTGGTTGGCTTTAAAATGGTTGACAAAGGAATTCCGCGTCATGATTATCAAATTAAAGATGCCGCAGAAAATGTAATCGGTAAGGTTACCTCCGGCACACAATCGCCCATGTTAAGTATTGGCATTGGCCTTGGTTATGTAACTACACCATACGCATCCGTTGGTTCAGAAATATTTATTGATGTGAGGGGAAAGGGATTGAAAGCAGTGGTCAGTAAAATGCCACTAATCGGCTAGCATGCAAAAAAGCTTTGTTTTATTTTTTCTACTTTCTTTCCATGCAGTAGCGCAAAGTCCTGAAGACTTAAATAATCGAGCTATTACATTAATGGAAAAAGAAAAGTATGAAGAAGCACTTCCAATCTTTGAAAAGCTTGTGGCCAACCAACCTGGCACTACACTTTACAGATACAATCTTGCCATAACGCTAACTAATCTAAAAAAGAAAAAAGAAGCGCTAGGCCATTACAAAGTCTTGATTAGCCAAGTAGCTGATGAAGCCGAATATTATTTTCAGGCAGGTGATTTATTAGAGGAGTTAGATAGTTTAAAGGCCGCTATTCCTTATTATACAAAAGCTATTAAATTAGAACCTGACAATTTTCAATTTTACTTTCAGCGGGGAACCAATTACCTGAAGCAAACTAATTTTGAATTGGCCATCGCAGATTATAATCAGTCGATAAAATTTAATCCCGAGCACGACAACTCTTTCCACAATAGAGCCATAGCATTGTACAAGATCGGAAAAAAAACGGAAGCTTGCTTAGATTGGTGTGAAGCACTATTTAAAGGCAACTCAAAATCAGCAAGTCATTTACAGACTAATTGTAAGATAATTCCTACCAAATGCCTGCTTACAAAATAAATTAGCACACCATGAAAACAATTGACGTTTGCCTAAGCCCAGAGTTGATGCACCTTTACCCTGTCTATGATAAAACAGTGGTGGTAGTAGATATTCTTCGCGCTACCTCTTGCATGGTTACCGCATTTGCCAATGGCGTTGAAAGCATTACCCCGTTCGCCAATTTAGAAGAATGCTTGAAGATGAAACTAAAAGGCTATGTTACCGCTGGCGAGCGAGATGGAAAAAAAGTAGATGGATTTGACAAAGGTAATTCTCCGTTTGAGTACACAGATGATCAGGTAAGGGGATTAAAAGTAGCTTTCACCACCACCAATGGTACCCAAGCAATTGAAAAATCTAGAGGGGCGAAAGAAATAATAATCGGCTCGTTCTTAAACCTAAATTCAGTAGCAAAATATTTGTTATTGAGTGACCATAATGTGTTGGTGGTTTGTGCAGGCTGGAAGGGGAAAGTAAATTTAGAAGACACATTATTTGCAGGAGCTTTAGTAGATAAACTAAAAGATTATCTCGGCCCAGATTGCGATGCGCCACTCGCTGCTCAGCATCTCTACAACATTGCTAGGCATGATATGGTTGGCTTTCTCAGCGCTTCTTCTCACGTAAAGAGATTAAACAAACTCAACATTCATGACGACATGAAGTTTTGTTTAACAATCGATCAATTTAATGTATTGCCAAGATTGAAAAACGGAGAGCTGAGACTACGCTAGTTTGGAGTTTTGATGATGTCGATCTTGATCACGCTGTGTTTTCTTTTCTAAATTCTTTTCAAATGCCTTCGTTAAATCTACTCCAGTTTGGTTAGCCAAACATAATAGCACCCAAAGTACATCAGCCATTTCATCTCCTAAGTCTTTACTTTTATCTGATTCCTTCTCAGATTGTTCTCCATAGCGCCTGGCAATAATGCGCGCCACCTCTCCCACCTCTTCGGTAAGCATTGCCATATTGGTAAGTTCATTAAAATAACGAACGCCATATTGCTTGATCCAACGATCCACTTGTTCTTGTGCTTGCTGAATGGTAAGGTCTGTCATGAATCTGTTCTTACTTATAAATCTGATTAAAGATGCCCGCCAGTCGAATGCCGGCTTGCAATAAGCGCTGCTTCACTAAATCCATATTCTTGTAAGAATACTTGAAGCTTAAGTTTCCATCGCCTACTGCATATACTTGTTTTCTAAAACTCATCGACTCATTTGCCCACTCGCGTACACTTGCTTTTTGCCATTGCATAAGAGTTAATTTTTCAGGCTCACCCAGCGCCAATGCCGTTTCGGTATAGCTAAGCTTGGTGTCATCAATCATTCCGCTATCCCACACGCTATGTAAATTAGAATCATTTCTAAACCATTTCACCCTCACACTATTACCGCCACGATCATCACAGCAGCCAACATGCAGCGGCTGATGAATGTCTCCCACTAAGTGAACCAACATTTTAATATATTCGATTTGTTTCTTTCTATCTATTTTTCCTTCCTTCAATTCCTTAACGATACGTTCAAGCGTCATGATCACATCACCATTAGGATTTTTCTGAGATTCATCATACGTTTTTCCGGTTTCAATTGTTACCCAATGCCAATCGGCAGTGTAGTTGTAAGTCGAATCAGATCTGATTTCATCCATCCAAGTACTCGCCATCGCCAATGACTCTTGGCCTAGAAGAGCCTTCAGTTTCTTTTTTGCTTTAGCTGTGAGATGTTGTTCCGCAATCAGGCCAATTGCTCGGTGCCCGGTAACACCCCAACCAAATATATTTGATGAAAATCCTACGGCAATCAAAATCAAAAATAACTTCTTCATTTAGTATCGGTTTTAGAACTCAAATATAAAAGAATAGTAGTTTCAATCTCCTAAATAATCTGAACATAATGATTTGATAACCGATAACTGTTCTATGGAATTAAATCAAATGGTGGTAACTTGGGATATATGGAAACAACAATTAAGCTATCGGCATTACTGGTTGCCAATCAACTTGACATCAAAGGCATTAAAGCTTTTTTAGAGGTAAAAACAGCTTATGAGTCTTCCACAGAATTGCTTTATGATTTTGGTAATAATCGCTATCAGTACTACTTCAATTATGGTGTATTGGTTTTCGCTGGCCACACAGAAGAAGAGATAAAAATGGCTGTGAAAGCAATTTATTCATGCTTGCGCGATCCTAATAACAACTGGTTGCGCGATGACCATGAGATAAGTGTTCAGCAAGGAGAAATAGAGTTTGAATTCGATCAATTAATTGTTGATCACCTGGATGTTAAAGTAACCCGAATAGCTATGTTTAATCTAGCACAGTCAGTTGCGTTAGATTACTATCATGATGTAACCGAAAATCTGTTAGCTGAAATAAAAGGCTTTACGCGCGATCTTGAAAAAACAGGAAAGCTGAGCATGAACAGAAAGGATATGATTAAATTTATTGGTAAGGCGTTGAGTACTCAAAATGATATTGCCGATAACATTTATATTTTTGATGCACCCGAGCAAGTTTGGGATGATGAATACCTAGATAGTTTACACAAAGGATTAATGAAACATTTTGACCTGCGGGTTCGCTTTAGCGAGATTGAATATACCTTACGAATTATTGAAGATAACTTAAGGGTATTCAGAGAAATCTCGAATCAACGAGAAAGTGCCATTTTGGAGTGGATCATCATCGCCTTGATTTTAGTAGAAGTTTTTGACTTGTTGATTTCCAAATTATTTTAGCATGGCCGAAAATAATGCACTGGTTTTAAATTTTGATATTAAGGCGCAGCCCGATGAAATTACCTGTGGCCCTACTTGCTTGCACGCCATGTATCAATATTACCATGACGATATTCTATTAGAAGAAGTAGTGAAAGAGGTAAAGAGTTTAAAAACCGGAGGCACTCTTGCTGTGATGTTGGGCAACCACGCACTCAAGCGTGGATACAAGGCACATATTTATACTTACAACTTAAATGTTTTTGATCCTTCTTGGGCCAATGAACCAAGTGCAAAGATTATTGACAATCTTAAGAAACAAATGAGGTATAAATTCAGAAGTAAAAAATTACAAGTTGCATCTAAGGCGTATATCAAATTCTTAGAATCAGGAGGAGTGATACACCAAAAAGAATTGGATGAGCACCTCATCAAAAGTTATTTAAAACGATCTACTCCAATTCTCACCGGGCTAAGCGCCACTTATTTATATGGAACGCCACGCGAAATTCCGGCAAACAATAAATTTGATAGTATTAAAGGAGAACCAGCAGGCCACTTTGTAATTATAACCGGCTTTGAAGAAGAAACCAACAATGTATACCTAGCCGATCCTATGAATATCAATCCTAAAGAAAGCCAATTTTACACAGTTACTTTCGATCGGCTTATCAATAGTATTATGCTGGGAATCGTAACGTACGATGCAAACTTACTTATCATAGAACCCCGTTAATTCGGTGATTTGAAGATTCGTTATTATGAAAATACAGCTCATAAAAAATTCGTTAGCTTAAAAAAGATATAAAACATTCAACTATTGTTAAGCTTCTACTTTTTTCAAATTCATTTGCTCTTAACTTAACGAATCTTCAAATTATTCTATGCCAAAACTAATAGTAGTTGAAAAACCTGAAACTTGGAAATTTAATCTGGAGGATGTAGATGTCATTACTGCCGATAAATACATCACAGAAGAATATTATCAATCCGTCAAGAATTTAAAAGTCATTAATCTGTGCAAGTCTTATCAATATCAGAGTGAAGGATATTATGTTTCGCTTTTGGCGGAAGCGCGCAGTCACAAGGTGTTGCCGGGTGTCTCTACTATTCAAGATCTGCGATTTCCATCCATCTTACGAGATGACTCACAAGATTTTGATGAACTCATTCAAAATACATTTAAGAATGAGCCGTACAATCACATCGAGTTCAATATCTATTTTGGAAATGCCTTATCAGAACATTTGGATAAACTGGCTTTACAACTTTTTCAATTAGTGCAAGCGCCTTCCCTCCGCGCCTCATTTGCGCGAAAACACAAATGGGTATTACATAATATCAAACCCATTAGCATTAATGAAGTACCAGATGTAGATAAACCACTTCTAGTTAAAGCACTGGAAAAATATTTGCATCGCAAACGCGATTACAAACCAGATAAGAAAAAATATGATCTCGCAATTTTAGTAAACCCTGAAGATAGCAACCCTCCTTCAGACGATCGTGCCCTGAAGAGATTTTATAAAGCCGCTTTGGAGGCAGGCTTCAATACTGAGTTCATTACCAAAAATGATTTCGATCAGCTTATTCAGTATGATGCTTTATTTATTCGAGAGACTACGAACGTAAACCATCACACCTTTCGGTTTGCAAAAAAAGCGGCCTCGTTAGGGTTGGCAGTGATAGACGATCCGGAATCCATACTAAAGTGTACAAACAAAGTTTATTTGCATGAGTTACTAAGAGCCAATAAAATTCTCACTCCGAAATCTTTTGTTATTACAGAAGAAAACTGCGACCAACTTCCGGATAAAATGGTGTTTCCCTTTATCTTAAAACAACCCGATGGCGCTTTTTCAAAAGGTGTTTTTAAAATTGAATCGATCGATGAATTTAAGCGCGTGCGCGAAAGTATGTTCGAAAAATCGGATTTACTTATCGCTCAGGAATTTTTGCCCACACCATTCGACTGGCGCGTAGGCATTATTGACGGGCAGGTACTTTTCGTTTGCAAATACTTTATGGCAACCAAACACTGGCAAATTATAAACTGGAATAGTAAACAAGTGAAGGCACAAGAAGGTGAAGTGGAGTGCATTGCTATTGACCAGGCACCTTCTGGTTTATTGAAGACGGCATTGAAGGCAACTTCGCTGATTGGTAAAAGTTTATACGGAGTGGATATGAAGGAGGTAGGAGAAAAATTTTATGTAATTGAAATAAACGACAATCCAAATATTGATGCCGGCATTGAAGATAAAATATTAAAAGATAAATTGTACGATACAATAATGGAAGTATTTTTGAATAAAATCAAAATAGAAAAATGAATCAACCCAATCGCATCCACTTATTTCAGGGCTTTGGCATTGAGCTGGAGTACATGCTAGTAGATAAAGATACATTGGCTGTAAAGCCAATTACAGATGAAGTATTGAAGCATGAATTAGGTGAATATGGAAGTGACTTTGAAAATGGTATCGTCACCTGGTCCAATGAATTGGTACTTCATGTGATCGAATTAAAATCTACCAAGCCAGAGCTGAATTTCAACGCACTAGAACATGCTTTTGCCGATGATGTAAGAAGAATTAATGCTTTTCTGGATAAACAGAATGCCATGCTCATGCCTACGGCTGTGCATCCATTTATGAACCCGCTGACAGATACAAAACTATGGCCGCACGATAGCAATGAAGTATACGATTTGTATGATAAAATATTCAACTCAAAAGGTCATGGTTGGTCAAATCTGCAAAGCACACATTTGAATCTCCCATTTTATGATGATGAAGAATTTGCCAAGCTGCATGCAGCCGTGCGTTTAATACTTCCTATCCTACCTGCTTTGTGCGCCAGCTCTCCTATTTTAGATGGCAAACTCACAGGAGTACTTGATACACGACTTACTTTTTATAAAACCAACCAAGCTAAAATTCCTTCTATCACCGGAAAGGTAATTCCCGAAGCAATTTTTTCGAAACGAAATTACCTCAATACCATTTACGAAAAAATCAAAACAGATATTGCACCTTATGATCCTACCGGAATTCTTAATCCGATTTGGGTTAACTCGCGTGGAGCGATTCCGCGTTTCGATCGGGGATCGATTGAAATTCGCGTGATGGATATTCAAGAATGCCCTTCGGCCGATATGGCCATTATTACACTCGTGATTGAAACACTCAAGGCTCTGGTAAATGAAAAGTTTTTGAACCTCGAAGATCAAATGAAATTCAAAACAGAAAGTCTCGTTCAGATTTTTGATAAGACTCTTTCAACAGGTCAAAAAACTTCTATCGATAATTGGGATTATGTGCAGGCATTTGGCGCCAACTCAAACTGTACAACTATTGAGCTTTGGAAAAAAATAATTGAAAGGCTCTCTTCCGGCAATACTGCTTTAGAAAAATGGAAGCCTGAATTGAGTGTAATCTTATCTGAAGGTACGTTATCCGACAGAATCATAAAATCATTGGAGGGAGATACCTCTCTTGAAGCCATCAAAAGAACGTACAAACAATTGAGTGGTTGCCTAGCGCAGAATAAGATGTTTGTTCCATAATTTATTTAAACTAACGGCAACCATCTTCATATTTTTAATTCCGTAATATTAAAATGGAATTTTGATATTACGGAGTAGAAAAATAATCAGAAAAGCTCACCCATTTCCATACACCCATTTAATCAAGGTAATAGAAGCTAGATAAATCAGGGCGATCGAAACAATATTCAACAAAATTCCTGCCTTCATCATGTGCTTTACTTTCATATGACCACTCGAAAATACAATTGCATTGGGTGGGGTGGCCACCGGAAACATAAACGCCATACTTGCCCCAATCGTAACAGGCATAGCCAATAAAATCGGATTTACTCCCAAGCTATTAGCAATACCAAACACAACCGGAATAAAAATTTGAACCAATGCCACATTACTCATCAACTCGGTAATAAAAACGGATGCGGTTATCAATCCAAAAACTAACCACTGTAAAGAAGAACTTTGTTCTGCAATTTTATTTCCTACTACCTGAATAATTCCAGTGTTTGACAATCCTTGAGCCAAGCATAATCCTCCACCAAATAAAAATAAAATTCCCCAAGCTAATTTTTCTGTATCTCGCCAATGCAATAAGAAATGCATCTTCTTCCAACTGACAGGCACTATAAACATAGCTAAGCCGCCCGTCATGGCAACATTGGTATCGTTAAGCATATCCTTACCCAATAGAATATTGATTGGTTGTTGAAATGTCCATAGCAAGCAGGTACTGGCAAAAATGATCATTACTAGTTTTTCTTCCTTCCGAAGCCTTCCAAGCTCTTCCAATTTATTTTTTATCAGTTGATCTGAACCCGCCACTTTTTCTATGCCATTCACAAAAAGAATCTTGGTGATAATTACATAGGTGGCAATAAGCAACAGAATCATCAACGGAAAACCAACCATCATCCATTTTCCAAAATCAAGTTTCTGATGATAAAATTGATCGAGCAAGCCAGCAAAAACAACATTAGGAGGAGTGCCGATGATTGTTGCGATTCCACCAATACTACTTGTATAGCCTACCGTGAGTAGTAAACCTATAGCAAAGTTTCGCTCTTGCTTTGGCAGCGATTCATTAGATTGATTCGGATTACTTTTTAACAGATTAATAACTGACAAGGCGATTGGCAACATCATCATAGCTGTGGCAGTGTTGCTAATCCACATGCTAATAAATGCAGATGCCATCATGAAACCCAAAATGATTCCATTGCCAGAAGTGCCCGTAATTTTTACTAGGTTAAGTGCAATACGTTCGTGCAATCTATGTTTCTCCAATGCCAGCGCAATTAAGAAGCCTCCCATAAATAAAAACACGATGGGATTTGCATATGGCGCGGCTGCATCGCTCATTTTCATTACGCCCATAAAAGGAAAAAGTACCAACGGCAGAAATGCTGTAACCGAAATAGGAACAGCTTCTGTAATCCACCATATGATAATCCAAGCAGCTAGTGCTAAAACTTTAAAAGCATTAGGAGCAATAAAAGCCGGATCTATTAGTAACAACAAAACCAGAAACACAGCCGGGCCTAATACAAATCCTATTTTCTTTCCTAAACCTATTTCTGATTCTTCCATATTTTAAAAGTACAGTTAAAAAAAAAGCGAAGGTATCCTCCGCTCTTATATTATTTTCAAAAAGTATTACGCTTGCCCTCCGTCAGCAGAAGTCTTTGGGTTTGCCGGCTTAACTACAATTTGTCTGCCATCGAGTTCAGTCTCGTTAAGCGCAACAATCGCTTTATTAGCTTCTTCATCGCTGGCCATTTCTACAAATCCAAAACCTTTAGAGCGACCAGTGTCTCGATCTTTTACAATTTTAGCAGATGTTACCTGACCAAATTTTGCAAAGGCTGCTTCCAAATCTTCATGTCTGGTTTTAAAATTTAAACGGGCTACAAAAATATTCATAGTACTAAAGAAAATTGCTGATCATTTATTTTAGTCAATTCTATTAGGTTTCGCCTATCTAATAACAAAATAGGAAATTTTTGTAATAAACTCAAAAAAACGGCAGGAAAAGTCTAATAGTTTTCGAAGGAAACATCTTCACCACAACAGAAAATTAAAATAGGCTGAAGAAAATTCAGTTGGCAATTAACTCCTTCGCGTTTTCAATTGCCAACACAGAAGGTTTGGCTCCAGCAATCATTTTCGCAATTTCATCTACGCGCTCATCGGTAGTTAACTGTTTGATTAAGCTAACGGTTTTTTTAGAGCTGTTATCTTTATAAACAAAATAATGTGTATCGCCTTTTGCAGCAATCTGTGGTAAGTGAGTGATTGTAATAAGTTGGTGACGGGTGGCCATCTCTTTCATCATGCGACCTAATTGAATGGCAATCTCTCCAGATATGCCGCTGTCAATTTCATCTAAAATTAAAGTAGGCAGCGAAGTTTTCTCGGCCATTACATATTTAATAGTAAACATGAGTCGAGAAAATTCTCCGCCCGAGGCAACTTGCGCCATTGGTTTTGGCTCAATGCCTTTGTTAGCACTAAAAAGTAATTCAATTAAATCTGCACCCGTAGCAACTGGTGCGATATTTTGATGCTGAATTTTCAGAGACGCATCGGGCATTCCTAACTCGCGGAGCAGCTCTACAATATTTTTACATAGTGAAGTAAAAACTTTTTGTCGCGATTTACTCAAGTCATCGGCATGAACCTTTAATTGAGTCGTTGCCTTATCTAAACTTGATTTTGCAACGCGAAGTGCTTCATCCAAATTAGAAGTCTTATCAAACTTAACCTGTAAAGCTTCCTGCAATTCAAGAAGTTGGGCCACAGTAGTAAGCCTATGCTTCTGCATTAAATGATAAAGAAAACTTAGTCTTTCTTTGGTTTCTTCTGTTCGGTGCGGATCGAATTCAACTCTCTCCTCCTCGCTTTCTATCTCTTTAGTAATATCATCTAACTCTATTCGTAGACTTTCGATGCGATCAAATAATTTTTCATATTCGGGTGAGTAACTTGAAATTGCCTGGAGTTGGGCGCGCACAGAAGAAAGGATAGTTCGCGCTGAAAACTCAGGCTGATCTAATTGAGCAATCGCTCCATTGAGTTGTATTTTAATTTCCTCCGCATGTTCCATCACGCGTAATTCACTCTCTAACTTTTCTTGTTCGCCTTCCTGCAAAGAAGCTTTCATCAACTCATCTAATTGAAATTTCACGAAATCAGATTCTTGTTTTAATGTTTCTGATTCGGTGAGCAATAAATCATACCCAGACTTAGCAAGCGAAAAAGATTTCCAGGATTGTTGATAGGTATCTTTAATCTTAGCATTACCCGCGTATGCATCAATCAATTCCAATTGAAAAGCGTGATTGCCTAACTCTAATGTTTCATGCTGCGAATGAACATCCATTAATCGATTTCCGATTTTGCGCATTACATCTAGTGTAACGGGAGTGTCATTAATAAATGCTCTGCTCTTACCTCCTGGACTGATTTCTCTACGAATGAAAGCTTGCTCTTGATAATCTAAATCGCTGGATTCAAAAAGATTTTTAATCCGATAGGCCGTCACATCAAAAACTCCCTCTACAATACATTTTTCATTTTCATCCCATAATACTTTGGCATCGGCACGGTTGCCAAGCAATAAACCCACCGCTCCTAACATAATGGATTTGCCTGCTCCTGTTTCGCCTGTAATTACATTCAAGCTGGCAGACGGATGAATTTCCAACTGCCGGATAAGTGCATAATTTTTAATGGTGAGCTGCCGTAACATAGGGTGCTAACAAAAATACTAATTTGTAGGTCAACTCGTGATACCTAAAATTATTTTGAGATTATAGACTGATAAACATTTCGCTTGGGGTCTACGGTAGAAAGAATATCAAATGCTTCCCTACGGGTATTTAAGTTTCCTTCTGAGAAAATCTTAGTCAGCTCTGCCGATTTGGTATCAAAAAAAGAAATAATAGAAATGGAGCTCGGGTAAATATTCCAGATGCGTTTTATATTCCGAAGTACTTCTAATATTTTGTCACGACTTTGATCCGGGTTTTTATCGAAGGTATCAAGAGCAATTCTGTGATAGGTGTAGGAATTCTTTCTTAAATCTACCATCTGTGGGTTGTTGAGATTTTCAAGTAAAGCATAGCGACTACGAGTGCTTCCCAAGGCTGCCCATCCCGGGCGATTAGAAGATTGGGCATTGTTAACTACTGTAAATGCCCTTTGCACAAATTGACTTCCACCCAGCTCGCCAAAAGAATCATAATCCATAGCTAAGATAACGTAAGCATAAAATGCAAGCATGGAGGTGAGGTTATTAATGTAGGTATTGTCATTATACTCCATCGGCTGAGATTCCAGATACTCGAATTCCCACTCACGATCAGCGAAATTTAAAAGCACCGTTTCGTAATTAGAATTATAAACAGGGCGGGCTAACGTTATTTGTGCGCTGGCACTAAAAACACCAATCGAAGGCATTTTACTAATGTTGAGGAAAATGCCACAGTTAATTTTTTCGTGGTTCTTATAGGTATCGCTTGTCCACTTTCGCGTATTTAAAAAAGTAGTAATGGCACGTTCCATATCTTTAAACACAGATCTTTCAGAGGTTTGAATCTGATCTGCATTGATGGAAACTTTACAATTGAGTTCTTGCGAATAGCTAATAGAAATAGAAGCTATGCCTAGCAGGGTAACAAGTAGGATGTTACTTAAATATTTCATTTACGATTGAGTCCACAATATCTCTTGCAACCTCTTTCTTAGCCTTCAATTCAAAATCTTTTGAAGAACCATTTTTGTGAATGATCGAAATCTTATTGGTATCGTGGCCAAAGCCTGCACCTTTGTCATTCAAAGAATTAAGAACAATCAAGTCAAAATTTTTCGACAAGATCTTCTTCTGCGCATTAGCTTGTTCGTTCTCTGTTTCTAAAGCAAACCCAACTATTAGCTGTTCGGCCTTTTTAATTTTCCCCAACGCTGCTGCAATGTCGTGTGTTTTGGTCAATTCAATACTTAGCGTATCGCTGGTCTTTTTTATTTTTTGATCTGCCTGATGAGCCGGTCTATAGTCTGCTACCGCTGCGGATAAAACGATGATGTCTGCAGAAGGAAAAATTGAGGCGCATGCCTTATACATTTCTTCTGCCGAAGTGACGCTGGTGGTTTTAATGTGAGATGATTCTAATGAGAGGTGTGTAGGGCCAACTACCAATTCTACCTCGGCACCCTGCAATGCCAATTCTTCTGCTATCGCAAAACCCATCTTTCCACTTGAATTATTTCCAATAAAACGAACGGGATCCAATGCTTCGTGTGTGGGGCCTGCAGTTACGAGTGCTTTCTTTCCGGCAAGTTTCTGCGATTTTGAGAAATGCTTTTCTAAATATAAAATGATCGCCTCCGGTTCAGCCATTCGGCCATTACCAACTAAGCCACTTGCCAATTCCCCAAAATCAGGATCAATTAACAAATTACCAAAGCTTATTAATTTTTGAATATTGTTAACTGTGGAAGGGTGCTGAAGCATATCCAAATCCATAGCAGGAGCAAAAAAGACAGGACACCTTGCTGATAGGTAAACTGCTAGCAATAAATTATCGCAAATGCCGTTTGCCATTTTTGCCAATGTATTTGCAGAAGCAGGAGCCACAACAATAGCGTCTGCCCAAAGGCCAAGATCAACATGGTTATTCCACAATCCCTGATCTCCGTTTGTAAATTCAGATAAAACAGGATTTTTAGATAACGTTGATAGCGTAAGAGGTGTAATAAAATCTTTTGCAGAAGCAGTCATCACAACCTTAACCTCTGCCCCTGATTTCACCAGAAGGCGAACAAGCACTGCCGATTTGTAAGCAGCTATACTGCCACTTACCCCGACAATGATTTTCTTTCCGGCAAGCATCCGAAATTATTCTTGTGTAGTTCCTTCAGGGGCTGCCTCGCGCATGCGGTGGCGCAATTTGCCTTCCAGAAATTCTTCTGTAGCTGTTGTTGTTGATTTTGGCATACGCTCATAGAATTTTGAAATCTCGATTTGCTCGCGATTTTCAAAAACCTCCTCCAAATTATCAACAGTAGTAGCGAAATCAGCCAACTTATTATTCAACTCTTCTTTTAGGTTGACTGAAATCTGGCGTGAACGCTTTGAAATGATCACCACTGATTCATACAAATTTCCAGTAGGATTGTAAATCTTGTCTATATCGCGTGTGGTGAGTGAGGGTTGATTGGCCATGTTAATTTAGGATTTTTTAGTTTTCAATTTATTTAGTTGCTCCAGGCTTTGGCTATAATAGCGCTGCGCCTCTTTCAGGTATTGACTTTGAGGGTAATTATCAATCAATTCTTTATAGTATTCAACAGTAGAAGTATATCTGGCCACTTGCTTGCCAATAATACTTTGATGAGCCAGTTTATATTGGGCAATTACTTTCAGGTAAGTCAGTTCTTCTAGATATTGAGAATCGGGGAAACTCTTCTTAAAATTTTCAAAGGAAACAACGGCAGCTTGATAATACTTAAGTTTCAAATATTGTTTGGCTCCATTAAAGCCCTTCATCTCTAATTTCTTTTGTGAAGCTGCTATCACTTCATTGGCACGGTCGGCAAATTTGCTCGTAGGAAACTGGTTTACGTACGTTTGCATAGCATTCATCGCCTCAATGCTGCTTTTCTGATCTAAGTTTTCGGCTGGCGAAGCTATGTACAATGAGTAGGCATACATAAAATAAGCCTCCTCGGCCAACTGGCTGCGTCCGTAGTTCTCAAAAAATGTTTTGAATTGGTTAGATGCTAACAAATATGTTTTCTCATAATACTGGCAATAGGCCAGATAGAACTCCACTTTCTCACCTTCCGGCAATCCACGGACAATCGGAAGAATTTGCTCAAAAAGAATGGCCGTTCGGTAATAATCCTTTTTGGCATAATAATTTAGGCCAGCTTGGTACTTTACTTTCCAATCGTCACTCTTCTCAATTCTTCTGAATCGGCTGCAGGCACTAAAAATGACCATTAAGGCCAAAGCCATAATAGCTAAATACCTTGATTTGAATGAAAGATGGCGTAGAATAGCGAAAATCACGTTTACGATTAAAAATAGCCTGCAAATATAAGACACATAAGGAATTTTTCAATTCCATCCTTAGATGAATGGAACGCAAAAAAGGACTTGCTATTTTCTCACCATTATTTTTCGGGTAAGAATGCCGCTATTGTTCAGGTAGACCGTATAAAAATAAACCCCCGGTAAAAGATCATCAGCTGTCAGCTTTAATCTAGTCTCTGAAAAGGGCAAATCATAATCGGCTATGGTTTTGCCCAACACATTATGAATGCTGATTTTAGCTTTAATAAAATCTGAATGAAGTTTATAGTCTATAAATGCCTGATCTTGCACAGGATTAGGATAAATGTCATGAATGGTGATCTCTTTAGATTGAAAAAAGAAGGTTTTATTCGATTTTTCTTCAACCAGAATACTCACGCTTTTTGTCAGTATCTCGTGTATGTTGCCTTTCGGGAAATATTCAAATTTGATAGTGGTTTGGGCTGGCTGAAGACCACTTTCAAAAGTGTAATAAAGATCTTGAAGTGTTTCGCCAGGTTCTATTCTTTTAGAAAACTCTTCGATAGAAGATTCAAGACAGTTATTGCCTAGGCAAAAATATCCTTTTTGAGTATCCCCAATTTCGCCCTTCACTTTTCGGATTACATAAAATTGCGGCTTATCTGTATTGTTTTTAACTCTGATGGGAATTCTCAACAGTTGATTGTAGGTAGCCTGAAGGCTTTCATGCCTTTCCAGCACTTCGAGATGCTGCGAAACCAAATATTCGCTGCTAAGAACGAATGCAATCAGAAAAAGCAAATGCTTGATCATAATCAATGGTTTATGTGTTGAAAATACAGAAAAAGAAATTCTTTTCCTCAACAGCGAGAAAAAAAATTAATAAGAAGGGCAATTTATTGGAGCAATCAATCGTTAGACAGGTTTTCTTTTAACCACCTCCTTCCTGAGCGGCTTTTCCTTTTTTCGCCAGCTAAATCCCTTAAGAGATCTGTCCTCCTTTTTTAGTTCGTGAATGGGAATGAGCTGGGCATCGGGCTTAACATAGAAACTAACGTTGTCTACCCTTCCTTTTACAAAATTGATACGCATATTGCTGCAAATCATTTTATTCATACCCATCGTAATCATCAACTTCACTGTAAGGCTATCTGTTTTTATCAGGTCTTTCTCCTCCAAGGCATAATAAAGGCTTTCGCCATTGCCCTGCACCAGTACGTGATGAATATTTTTATTATCGAAGTAGGTGGTCATCTTCCTTCCTTTTATCTGATTGAAATTGCCAATGGAATCCTGAGAAATGACAAAGGAATTTCCTACCATATAAATCCGATCAATTTTCTTATTCTTCAAGAGCACCCGAATCGAATCGGCTGTCATCTGATTACCTTCTGACCATAAGATCGGATCTTTATAGAGGTACAACAGAGAGTCTGCAGAAACATAGGTAAGTGAATCGGCCAGCCCCTGCATTTTATTTTTGAAAATCTTTACATGGTTGTAGGCAAGCAATCTTTTCTTTTTCGGGTTAGCATTTTCAATGGAAACCAGTGTGTCTGCCGAGAGATATAGCGTATCACCATCCGCCTCTACTTTAGCCATAAACGCATTGCCATATACTTTTGAAACACCTTTTTTACGATCGTATAAACTATGATCTCCATAAATAGTCAATTTTTCTGTTTTAGAAGTCATAGCAATTTTACCTTTAGAGGTATAGTATTTTTTTACATCGTCTAAAAAGTTTTGCTCCCCACGCATCTTATAGCCGGGAGTTTCAAATTCCCCATTCTCTAATAAAGAAAGCTTTTGCACTGTGTTGTACGTTCCACTTTTATACAGTGCGGTTTTCCCATCTTTACCTTTTACTAAAGTGGTGTCTCTAAAATAAATTACGCGGGTTTTAGAATTATACTGTAGCGTATCTGAGTTGAGGGTGTAATCTACATTTGTACCTACCACATCCGTTTTAAATGAGGCAATATTTACGGGAACATCATAATAACCTTTTCTACTGACAAGCGTGTTGGTTGTATCTACCAACTTACCGCCATTGAAATAGCGTGCCTCGTTTTTTTTCCGATCGTAATCCAAAAAATCAGTATACAGTCTGGCCAATCCTAGCTTTACAAAAACCACTTTCTTGCGCAGTTTAGCCACTTTTGTGTTACCATCGTATACAAGACCTGCAGCAGTAATATCTACCGAATCTCCTTCGGTGATATGTACTTTTCCGTAAGCCTCCAATTGATTTTTTGATCTAAAAAAGTAAGCCGAATCGCAGTAGATAGTGGTGGTATTTTGTTCGAAAATTACATTGCCCACCAACCGATCAAACCGTTCTCCATCTCTTATGCTGCCATAGGCATTATCAGCCTTTTTCAACTTTACTCGCTTTTGCGCAAATAACTCTACTCCTACCAACAAGAAAAGAGCAAAAAAGAAAATTGATTTTGAAGCAAAAAAAATCCGCAGTTCGTTCATCTCCGTTTACATTTGTGCGTGCTTCAGCAATTTCAATCGCATATCCGTCAATGGTGCAAAACTACCGATAAAATTCTGTTGGCTGTTAGTGGCGGATTGGATTCGATGGTGATGCTTCATTTGTTTAAAGAGGCTGGGGTTTCTATTTCAGTAGCTCACTGCAATTTTCAATTGAGGGGTAAAGAATCAAATGACGATGAGCGTTTTGCGAAGACGATTTGCGAAAAATGGAATATTCCTTTCCATAATATTCGCTTTGAAACCAACAATTATGCCACGGAAAAAGGATTGTCCATCCAACTGGCAGCCCGCGAATTAAGATATAAATGGTTTAGAGAAGTGAAAGATATAAATCAATTGAATTGGATAGCCACCGCCCACCATTTCAATGACTCCATCGAAACATGGTTACTCAATTTTAGCAAAGGAACCAGTCTAGATGGTTTACTAGGCATCCCTGAAAAGACTAATGACATTATTCGCCCACTTCTTTTTGCAACCCGAGAAGAGATTGAAAACTACGGTGCCGATAACGGAATTAGTTGGCGCGAAGATGAAAGCAATCGAACAGATGACTATCAGCGAAATTTTATCCGTCACCAGATTATTCCTAAACTGAAAAAACTAAATCCTTCTTTTGAAACTTCGATGGAGAAAACAATTGAAAAGTTAAAAGGCTCTGCCCTGATTGTTTCTGAATCTGTTGACCGATGGAAGAATCAATTTCAAAAATCAGAGCCCGAAAAAATATTGCTGACAAAGAGTGGGTTAGAAAATCAAACCAAAAGGCATAACACATCACTGCTGTGGGAGTTAATCAAAAATTACGGGTTCCATTACAATCAATGCGCAATGATTATTTCGGCATTGGAAGGGCAATCTGGAAAGCAATTTTTATCAGAAACTTATGTGTTAACGATTGATCGAGATCAGCTCATTATCACCCCCCATCTGCAAGCGCTAGCTGAAATAAAAATTGAATCAATAGATGAACGCATCGTTTTAGGAAAACAAAATCTTCATTTAGAAATAAGGCAGCAGGCTGATTTACTTCGGGCTTCTAAAAACCAAGTAATTGTGGATGCAGCATTAGTCAGATTTCCAGTTATTTGGCGTAAGTGGAAGTCGGGAGATTTTTTTTACCCGTTGGGTATGACTAGCCGAAAAAAAATAAGTGACTTTTTAATAGATGAGAAGGTATCGCTGGCCGACAAAGACTCGGTAACGGTTTTAGAGGCGAAAGGAGAAATAATTTGGTTAGTTGGCCACCGAATTGACAATCGGTTTAAAGTAACAGACAGTACTCGGCAGGTTCTATGTATCCAATTACTACCGGAAGCTTAAATTCGATCTGTAATTTTTATGATTCTCTTTTCTTTTGAATCTTCGATTGATAACTTCGCGGCCTGATTTTACAAGACAAAATAATCTTATATGAAAATAACAGTCGTAGGAGCCGGTAATGTAGGGGCCACTTGTGCCGATGTGTTGGCTTATAAAGAAATCGCAAATGAAATTGTGCTGGTAGACATCCGCGAAGGCTTTGCAGAGGGCAAGGCGCTGGACATCTGGCAAAAATCTCCAATCGATTTGTACGATAGTCGCACCATTGGGGCTACCAATGACTATGCTAAAACAGCCGGATCAGAAGTAGTGGTTATTACTTCTGGACTTCCGCGCAAGCCTGGCATGACACGCGATGATTTGATTGGCACCAATGCGGGCATTGTAAAATCAGTAACCGAAAATGTGGTAAAGCATTCTCCCAATGCCATCATCATTGTGGTTTCAAATCCTTTGGATGTAATGACTTATCAGGCACACATTACTTCTAAACTGCCAAGAACCCGTGTAATGGGTATGGCTGGCATTTTAGATACCGCCCGTTACCGAGCATTTTTAGCTGAGGCATTGCACGTGTCGCCAAAAGATATTCAAGCAATGTTGTTGGGTGGCCACGGAGACACAATGGTTCCGCTTCCACGTTACACCACTGTGGGCGGTATTCCGGTAACAGAACTTATTTCGAAAGATAAATTGAACGCCATTATTGAACGCACAAAAGTAGGGGGTGGTGAACTGGTAAAATTAATGGGCACTTCTGCGTGGTATGCTCCAGGTTCTGCCGCTGCTCAAATGGTAGAGGCAATTGTAAAAGATCAACGTAGAGTATTGCCTGTTTGCATGCAACTAGATGGCGAGTACGGAATCAAAAATTGTTACCTCGGTGTACCCGTGATTTTAGGTAAGAACGGAATAGAAAAAGTAATCGAGTTAGATCTTAACAACGAAGAGAAAGCATTGCTAGACAATAGTCGCCAACACGTACAAGAAGTGATGGAGGTTCTGGAAAAGATTGGTAAGTAATTACCTTTTTTTTCCGATACCGAACGTTCTCGATATATTAAAACCAAATTTATATTCTCCTTTTTGCCAAGAAGAGGTTGTATTGGCTAAGAAAGAATTTTCGAGAATCGGCCCATTATTCGTAAAGAACATGTGAAACACATGGCCACCTGTTTCAATTTCTACTCCAACACCCAAGGGATTAAAATAGGTTTGATCATTGTCTCTTCTGAACGTGGAGAAATTATAAAAATAATCGACTAACAGAGCAAAGCTTCTTGTTAATTTCACCCGCCCCCCAATTCCTAAGGAATACAAATCATTTTCATCCTTAGAATTGAAAAGATAATTTCGGTGAAGAAGCGTTGGCATTAATTGCAACGAAAGTTTACTATTAAATTTTCTGGCTATTAGAGCCTGATAAGTATATGATGTGCGGTGTGCAAAATTATCATACTCAGTACCAGTAGTTTTTTGCGACACAATAGCCCCATTTGTAAATAAGGTTATTGATATGGGCATCTTATCATCTGTTGTTTGTTGTAGCAGTCTATATTTTAGATAGGCATCTAACATTTCACTCTGCTTACTCCTACCCACACCCAAGGTGAGCCTGTCAGTCAATCCAAATTCAAAGGCAATGCGTATGTCAGAAGCATTGTCGAATCCATACAGTGTATGAATACCTCCCGCATCTCCTGCTACATCACCAAAATGGTGCGTAATTCTAAAATCCATCGATTTTCTTTGTACGGTCTCAATGGAGTGCCCATTTACGATTCTTGATGTTTTAAAAGTAGCGACTACCTTTTCGGATTTTTTGCTCTCTTCACTGTTGCTAAGTTCTGCCAGAAGGTCATCTTGAGAGAATACAAAAGTGAGTGAACACAATAAAAGTAAAATGGAAATAGAACTAATCTTGTATGTCATGCTCAAGCCGTTAATTTAAAAAATAAATAAAACATTAATTATTTAGCGCACCTCCTCTTATCCAGTTTTCTATCAATACGATTTCTACCTCTGGCAAAGGAGATTTTTCAAAAGGCATACCCGGACTTTCCTTATGCCTTATCCGCGCCTGCAACTTAGTGCCGTTAAAATTTGGATTCGTACTTGGTTTTAAAGCATAGCGTTGTAATTCATTGAAGTCATCAAAAAAAGCATAACCCGGACGCTTAGGATCGGTTGATGTTGAAGAATGGCATTGATAACAATTGGCCACGATGATAGGCTTTATCTCGTCTTTATAGCTAACAAATGGTATCACAGGGCCAGCATCTAAGGCTTTATCATACGTACACCCTACAGGAATTAATAGAGCAATTAAGTAAGCGAAAAAGTTATACTGTAATTTCATTTTGTTTAAATTTTCAAGCAAGATTTAAATATAAAAAAGGTATTGTTCAAGAAAAGAACAATACCTTTTTTTATTTTGCCTAAGTTATTTTACTAATTGAGCGCGTACTTCGCCACCGGCAAAGTTTGCACTATGCACGTTTACATACCACAATTGAGTTAGTAAATCAGTTTCTTGCGCTGCAGTAAGGGTAACACTACCCGACATACCAGAACTATAAGGAGCTGGTATTTCTATTTCTACACCACCAGCAACTCCAACTGCACCCTTATGAAAATGCATAGCGGTAGGAGTAAGGTTAGAATAAGTTACAACATACGCTAATGCTTTAGTAAATTTATTGTACAGAGCATACACAGTGCCTGTGGCTGTTGAATTATTTGCAGTAGGAGCTTCATTTGCCCCGCTCAAAATATTACTGAAAACAACCATATTATCACTTACTATTTGACCCCTTATTTCGCCATTTGCAAAGGCCGCAGTATGCGCGTTGAAGTAAAAATTACCAGCTAACAACTCCGTTTCCTGAGCGGCAGTCAAAGCAGTGGTAGTTCCGCTTGTTCCTACCAGTTCAACTATAACATCTCCATTTTTTCCGACCTTTGCATTGTGCAAATGCATTGCTGAAGGGGTAGCACCAGTTACGGATACAGAATAAGTAACCTTTTTTGTTGATTTATCATACAAACCATTGAATACACCAGTTGTGGTAGAAGTATTACTCGGAACTTCTTGCTTGCCTGAAAGCGAAATATTAGCAAACACGACCGTTGTGTTTGGCACCACTTGACCTCTGATTTCACCCGCTGAATTGGCAGTTGTGTGAATATTCAGGTACCAATTATTAGCCAAAAGATCAGTTTCCTGAGCTGCTGACAGTGTAATAGTTCCTGTCATGCCTGAAGAATAAGGTCCTACGATTTCCTTCTCAACTCCACCCGCAACCCCAACTGCTCCCTTGTGAAAATGCATAGCGGTAGGCGTTAGTCCAGAATAAGTAATAGTGTATTTCAAAGATTTTGTGTTCTTGTCATAATCCACATTTAGCACCCCAGTAGCGGTTGAGCTATTCGCTGGAATTTCTTGAGCAGATGAAACAGACACATCTTTGAACGAAACAGTATTGGCTGCAGGGATAGCATTATCCTTTGAGCAACCCGTAACAAATGCGGTAAAAGCTGTGAAACATACCGAGTACGCCAGCACCTTAAATAATTTTTTAAATGACATAATTTGATTGTTTGGTTCCATAATTGAGTTTAATTGGTTTTTATCATCTACGAACTAGACCTTCCATTTGGATTTTTAAAATCTAAATTTGTTTTATTAAGGCCTCTCTAAAAATCTGTTATTGTAACAGCTTGTTCTCCGAATAGTTTATTATGTATTGATGTAATTGAAAAAATTGATTATCAATCGTGTAGTTTCTAATGCATAGCCTTTAAATGAATAGATCTACGATTTTACGGTGCGCCTTAGAAAGCGGGTATTTTTATTTTCGGCCTATGTAGAGAATTTCGTTCTTCTCTATCCCATTTCTAAATGCCGATGTCTCCCCAAGTTCAGAAGCAAACTTATTCGCTTCGGCTTTTAATCCAGCTCGTTCAATTCTTTTACTATAATCTTTTCCAAACATTCTCACATGATCATCTTGGCCAAATATTTTTTCTCGCTCGCGCGGATCGGTAATTGAAGCATCTTCGAATGTAACATCAGGTACAGGCGAAAAAAACGGCACTTGTAGAATTGCCCAGCCTCCTGGTTTTAATACCCGCTTGATTTCGGTCATTGCTTTGATATCATTCTCCACATGCTCTAGCACATGATTGCACAACACCACATCAAAATGATTTTCCCCGAAAGGGATTTGGTGAATATCCATTTTTACTTTAGCCAAAGGCGATTCAATGTCTGCGGTTATGTACGTATCGCCATGTTGCTTCTCGAAACGCTTCATAAAGCATGGCTCTGGAGCAATGTGTAGTATATTCAATTTGGCTTGAAAGAAATTCGTTTTCTCTTGTATATATAACCAAATCAGCCGATGCCTTTCAAGACTTAAGCAATTTGGGCAAAGTGCATTTGGTCTGGGGTTGATTCTGCCATAAGGCAAAAATTGACGGTAATGACTTTTGCAGATAGGGCATTCTACTTTGTTACCTGCATAAAAAATACCGAGTGCTTTTAATCCTACTCCGCTAAAAAGTTGAAGGTATTTACGAGGCACATAGCGTATTAGAACAGAGATCAGTCTTTTCATGGGTGGTAAAGATAATCTGATGAAACATAATTCTATCAGATTGTCCTTATTTTAGAGCCAGACCAAATTGCAGCATTTGATTACTTCTATATCTTAAATTTTAACGGCAATTTAAGTTTTGATCGCACTTTTTTTCCATCCTTAATTGCTGGTTTCCACTTTACTGTTGAAGCTCGTAATGCCGCTAAGGCAGCTTCATCACATCCAAAACCAATGCCCTTTACAATACCCATTTCCTGAATTTCACCTTCGCGCCCAATTATAATATATAAGACGACCTCTCCACTAATTGCATTTCTTCTTGCTTCTGCAGGATAAACCAAGTGCTGGCCTAGTTGTTCAAATAATTCCCTCATACCATTTTTTGGTTCCGCACTTTCATCAACAAATGAATAAACCCTATCATCAGTTTTCTGGATATGATTTAATTTTATGATAAGATCAGATTGACTTGAAATAATAATTAGTCCATCTACATGATCAACGCTAAACACCTTAAGAGTATCGCCAAGGCTAGCTCTAATTTTGAAAATGCCCAACGAATCTGTAACGACAGAAGAATTCTTAATTTTGATTTGTGCATTGTTTAATGGTAAGTCTGTATTCCCATCTAATATTTTTCCTACAATAGCCCTCTCCTGACCAAATAGAAAAATTGAGCTAATTATTACTAGAAGAAAAGATAGTAGCAAAGTTTTGATGTTTTTCATATTTATTTTAAGCAAATTAATGAAATGACAACAAAAGAAAGACATTAAATATGCATTAAGATTCTAAGCCACCTATTCAACGAAAAATTTCTATTAAATGGCATTATGATATAAAGGCTTCAAGTTTATCCAATATCAAATTTATAGCTTCCTTAAAACTATTTCCTATAATCCTCCATCTTTATAGCACAAACCTGCTGATGTGGCCGAAACTCTACTCGACATTGCAATGATGCACTCTGACTCCCTCATCGCCCGGGCCCGCGAAGGGGACAAGAATGCCCAAGGGAAACTGGTGCAGTTGTGGTACAAGCGAATTTATAATTTCAGCTATAAATTTTTCTTCGACCACGACCTGGCCATGGAAGTATCGCAAAAGACTTTCATCAGTATGCATAAAAACATAGCAAGGTTGCAAGAAGTTACGCGATTTAAATCTTGGCTCTACACCATTGCTGTAAATTATTGTAGAGAAGAGGCCAGGAAGAAAAAAAACAATCGGGCGCTGTCGCTAGATAATATGCGGCCAGGCGAAAGTGAAGAAAGTTATAGGTGGGAAGAAAGTCATCATCGCAGAGAAAACCCCGAAAGGCAATTACGACATTCAGAATTATCGGACATACTGCAGAAATGTTTGATGGAACTGAGTGCCGAGCAACGCGAGGTGGTAATTATGAAAGAGTATGAGGGATTAAAATTCAGAGAGATTGCTGAAACACTGAACATCTCTGAAAACACAGTGAAATCCAGAATGTATTATGGGCTGGAGGGATTGAAAAAGATTTTGGAAGAAAAGAAGATTACGAAAGAAACAATAGGTTATGAATTATAAACCAGACGAGGGCGCTTTGATTTCTTACCTGTATGGTGAGCTAAGCGCTGCCGAAGCCAGCAAAGTGCATGCATATTTGGAGGCCAACCCTGAGGAGTTAAAAAAACTTCAGTCGCTTGGCTATACAAAAAATGTACTCGCACAAGTGCAAGACAAAGAAGTAATTGCTCCACCCATTTTTATGGACGACACCAAAGTGGTATCGTTCTGGCAAAACAGTTACTTCAAAACTGTTATGAGTATAGCAGCATCGCTTCTGTTTATAATGGTTGCGGGTAAATTGTTAGGCACCGAAATCAATTATACCGAAGGCGAACTGAAAATTAGTTTTAGTGGAAAGAAGGAACAGCCTACTCCATTGATCCAACCTTCGTTAACAGAAGAGAAAGTGCAGGAAATGATTCAATCATCTTTAGCTAACAATAATGAGGTGATTACTACCAACTGGACTGAAGATCAAAAGCGATTGAGTCAATCGATTAGCTACAACTTAGCGCAGAATTCAAAGAAAATAGATGCGCTGATGAAAACAGCATCGGATGCATCGCAAGAACAAGTGCGCGGGTTTGTGGCCAGTTTGCAAAACGATAACCTAAAGTTGATGAAAGATTACTTTCAGCTTTCCGCGGCCGATCAAAAAAAATATACCGAAGGTTTATTAGTTGATTTTTCGGAATACTTGAAAGAACAACGCAGACAAGATTTGATGATGTTGCAAACACGGGTAACGAGCATCGAAAAAAATACAGATCAATTTAAGCAGGAGACAGAACAGATATTGGCCAGTATCATTTCTAGTCCGGTAAGCAAAATCAATAAAAACAGTTATTAAAAATAAAGTAGTATGAAAACTATAGAAAGAAATGTGAAGATGATTTTAGCATTGATGCTGTTTGCGATCAACACCTTTGCTCAAAACAAAGTAGACGAAGAGCGCATGCAACGCGATATTGAAGTGGCAGCCAATGTGCTGAGCACGATGATCAAGCAACAATTTGATAAACGTTCTTTTTTTCCGATTGAAGTAAAAGCAACTTATCGGGAAGGATATGGTGTAACTTTTACGCTGCCCAACATGCAATCTGATTTCTATTTCGGAAATTTTGATACGCCTGTTGCTGTATTTCCTGATGGGCAGGGAAGCTTCTCCTATTCTTTTAGCAACACCGATGAGGAAGGTGTAACTGTTATTCGGCAAGGGAATGAGAATGGGATGGCAACGGTTGATAAAAAAGGGGTAGCTCCAAAAATGGCGGGCGCAGATGGAAGAACTGCTAAAGGAGCTAGATCTAAAAATAAATCAAAATTAAATCGCGATAGTCTTCAAGAAGAATCAAGTGAACGAACGCTGAAAGCAGTGAAAGATTTTATTGCCGACTATGGTGATTTGATTGGGCAACTCTCACCAACCGAAAGAATCATCATCACCAATCGTGGCGAAAATGACAGGATGTGGTTCGGGCAATTTAATAATCAAAATCCGGCTGCCTATTTAAATGTTGAAGTAACAAAAGCAGATGTATCGCAATACAAACAAGGCAAAATCAATCGCGATCAATTGTTTGGTAAACTAAAAATAGTAAACACCAAAACAGAAAGTGAACTGCAGCCTGATTTAGAATTACTATCAAGCATTTTCAACCGATTATATCGCAGCGATTTATCTAAAACTTTCTTTACTCAGGAAAACACGTACTACGAGCGATTGAAAGATTTTGGAGTGATCTACTACATGCAGGTGTATTCTAGCAATCAGCAAGGAGAAGATTTTTGGTCGATGCCAACCGTTAGCCTCAATGAGGTAGATCAGGAAACACGCGATAAAAAAGTAAAAGAACTTTATCCGAAATTTGCCAAGAGTATTAAAGAAGATATGCTGGAATATGGTAAAACCTTGAAAAGTTTAAAAGACGATGAAAATCTAATTCTCAATATTGTTCTTACCCGTTGCCGTGGATGTCAAATTCCATCTACACTTGAGCTAACGATAAAAAATAGTGTGTTGAAAGACTATTCATCAGGCAAGCTTACCAAAGATGCCGCGTTGCAAAAAATATCAGAGAAGAAGGGTGCAGAACAATAAACGCTAAAGTTTTTCGAAGATAAGCCGGAGCAAATTGCTACCGGCTTTTTTTTATTTGTTGATAAACTTTCCTATCTCATTAAAGAATCGATCTTTATCTTGCCAATAATTGCGGCTGTACAGTTGAAGAAAAGGCCAGTTGTTTTTTTCAAGCATCTGAGGCACTAGCGCATAAATTGACTTAGCCGACAAACTTTGAAAATAAAGATCATCGTCAGTTAAGATTGCCCCCAACAACAATTCTTCTTTTCGCACAGTAAGATCATAAAATGGCAACACATTGCTCTCCATCTTAAATTCTTTACCAGTAAACCATTCTTTAATTTTATTTTTGAGATAAGTGTTCCGCTGATCTACACTAGCAGAGAGTGATAAAAATTTCCCTTTTGATACATCCAGTGAAAACTGCAAATAAGCTTTCAATAGTTTAGGTCCTTCATTTTTTGTATCGCCAACAGAAAGTTGATCGGGCCACAAACTGGTGACCACTATAATTTTTTCGCGCGCACGACTTACTGCTACATTTAATCGATTCTCTCCCCCACTTATGTTTAAACTCCCAAACTGCGCAGAAACACTTCCGTTTTTGTCGGGCGCATAGCCGATAGAAAAGATAATAATGTCGCGCTCATCGCCTTGTACATTTTCAATATTTTTCACAAATAAGGAAGCAGGAATTTGTTTACTTAACATCGCAAATGTTTCTTCCAGCTTATCAAGAATAAGCGATTGCTGCGGTGCATTAAACGTTATCACTCCAATTTCCTTTTCAGGAAATTTACTTACCATCTCTGCAATCGCTTCAACAACTTTATCTGCTTCCTCGTTATTAGTGTAATTTTTCCAAGTGCCTTCTACTTTAATATAGTCAATAGCAGGTTCTTTTTTATTTACCATTTGCAATTCGGGCAGCATTTGCAATTTACCTTGGTAAAAGTGCCTGTTGGAAAATTCGATTAACTCCATCGACTTACTTCTGTAATGCCCTTGCAATTGCACATTTGTTAAGTATCGATTACAAAGTTCTAGTAGCGAATCTACTTCTGTATCCGGTTCCTCGTCTTCCTCTTGCCAACGAGTTTGGTAAAAATCGCCTGGCCTTAGTTGTTGAGAGTCTCCTGCTACCACTGCTTGCTTGCCACGAAAGAGCGCAGGTATGCCACGCTCTGCATAACATTGCGAAGCCTCATCAAAAATAACCAAGTCAAAAATTTCTTTCATCTGAAAGATGGCTGAAACAGATTCGGGCGAAGCGAGCCAACAAGGAAGAAGTCTGAATATATCATCTTCAAAATCTGACAACACTTTTCTCAATGGCCAGATTTTTTTCTTTTTAGTTACCTGATACTGAAGATCGCGGTAAGTAACACGGTTGTTTAAGCGATTAAATTCTAGGTCTTCTGTCACTCGCTCGCGCGAGCGAAGTAATAAAATTTCTGTGCTGATGTTGTGCTTATGCACAATTAAATCTTTCAGTTCTTGTTCTAATAAATTTAATTTTCCGGAAGAAGCCATTCTCAACTCAGGATGCTTTATCTCTAGGTTATCAATCCATGCGAGGTAAATACTATTTTCAAAAAGCTTTATTAATTTTTCGCCCTTCCAACTTTCAATTTTATTGTGCAATTTTTCAATGATTGATTGCTCTTCAGTATTCAAACTTTCTTTTAAGAGATCAAATTCAACTAATGAATCAAAATCGTGCAGCAATGTTTCTCGAAGCTGATTTGCGTATTCAGGTTTTTGAGTAACCTTGCTAATCTGAGATGATAAAAGATATTGTTGCCAATAGTCTTTCTTACCCGGAAGTTGAGCAACCAGTTGAAATAACATATCGAGCTTTCCACAAAACTGGTTTCTGGTTTGACCAATAGGCGAAATCAAATTTTTAATTCCTCGTATGGAACCAATAATTCCCTTTGCTTTGATTGCACTTTGCTGATCGGCAAACCAGGAAATGATTACTGCTTTTGATGAGCCATCCGGAATTTGCAGGAGCCAGTTTTTTATTTTCAGTTTAGAGAGGTTATGCTCCAGATTCAATCGCTGATCCAGCATTTTCTCTAACGTTTTGAATCCCTCTTTCGTACTCTCCAATTTATTTCCTACCAATGCACGCCTAACCAAATATTTATCTTTAGAAAATAATTCCCATCGTACTAGGCCAATTAAATTTCGCCTCGCCTTCATGCTTCTGTACAAGGCTTGTTGTAGTTGCCCCAATTGATTAGAAGGGATAGTCTGTTCAATGCCTTCTGCCTCATAGCACTCTATTACCACCCGCTCTACATTTGCAAGCCACAACGCACTAGTTTCATCTTCCGATTCGCTAATCATTTTTTGAAAAAAGAAATAGCGATCGTCTGTGGCAATCAATTCTTTTATAGTAATAGCTTCTAGTCTTCTATCGATCAACGCTTCGCACTGTTCCCAATCTAATTGCGTATTAAAGTTTTTAAAGAAATTTTCTTTTACTTGATTGAAGTAAACTGGAATTTCGTACAGGCATTCAGCCATTACCTGTCGATCGCTGGCTTGATATTTTGAAAAAGATCTTCTCTCTAACCAAACATAATCAGCAGTGACTAACCGATTTGCATAGAAACAATAGTTCTTCACTTTTTGAGTAAACTCTTTTATCTCAGCAGTTTTAAATTGGTGGCATTCTTGTTTCAGATTGATAAAGGGTTCGCTAAAATCAGACGACAAGTACAATTGTTTAACACTAATACCACAATCCACTTCACTAAAAAGCGAGGAGCGAAATGATTCCAGTTCTTCTGTAATTTGATCGATGCGTTTACCCGTTTGAAAAAACTGGCGGTCGAGTTGAATGGCATCCAAACTAATATTGCGGGTTTTATATTCATCTACCCGCTCAATTTGTCTGTTGGCTTTTTCAAATATTTCTTTGCGATCTGTTTTATAATCGTGAACAAGGGCAATAAAATCAGTTAGATTTTTTTCGCGCAAGCGGGCGAATACCACATCTAACGCAGCACGTTTTTGGCACACAATTAACACTCTCTTTCCTTGCGCAATTGCATCTGAGACTAAGTTACAAATCAATTGCGATTTACCGGTGCCGGGTGGCCCTTGCACAACCAACGAATATCCAAGCTTAGAAGCCTTCAATGCCTTCTCTTGCCACACATCCATAGGAAAAATTGAATACACTTTATCTTCTTTTACCTGACTTAAAATTTCAGCGGTAAGCGTACCGTGCTGAACAGGAGAACGTGTTTGAAAAAAATCTTCTAAATTTGTAAACGAATCGCTCTCCAAAAGTTGAATATAATCTGGAACTAAAAAAGATCCTGCCTGTGGGAAAATTCCCAGGGCAGCCTCCGGAAATAATTTTAACACACCTATTTGATGTTGTTCATCAAATTCTTCTTTCTTAAATGAGAGAAATAGTGCAAGCTCATCGCGATAGTTATCTGCATTGAAATGAATAGCGAGATTTGCCTTTTGAAGAAGTTGGTAGAGTTGTGTGCGAAAGACAGTACTATCGATGTCCGTACCTTCAAATGTTTCATCCAACAATTCTTCAGATGCCTTTACCTGATTGTAAAAAGAGTAAGCGAGTAAAAATGATTTGTTGAAGGTAATCTCTGCATCATTGCGCAGCGCTATTACCCAATGGGCGTTTTCTATTTTCAATTCAACCGGAAAATACAGAAGGGGACACCGAATTAATGTACCATCAGAAAATTTTCCTCTTACAAATGGCCAACCAATGTGTAATTCGCGCGAACCTCGTTCCTCAAAAATGAACTGATCTAATCGCTGTAGTTTTTTTAATTTATAACTAGCTTCGTTTACCGCTTCCATACGCGCATCCAACACCGGGCAAAGCATTTTTTTCTTACCGGCAATCAGAGCTTCTATAATGGCAAACGCTTTTTCTCCGTTTAACTGACTGAGTTGCTGAATATCCATGAATTGATCTGAACTAAGTCGCGGCAAAAAAATAGAGCGATTTCTGCCCGAGAGAATAGTCAGCTTCCGCAAATAATTAGTTAATACTTTTTTGGTTTTTTCAGAAGCCACTAGATGGGTTTACGGTAAGATACGCTTTTACTCGTTCATACTCGGATGGCGTGAGTATATGTATAGTGGTAAGATCCGCTAGACCGGCAAAACTACCATGCTGAAAACGATAAGCAGTAATAGCCTTCGCTAATTTGTTTGAAATATATGGATGAGTACTTAATTCGAATTCTGTTGCCGTATTAATGTTAAGCTGCTTTGGTTTGAAATTATCTTGTATAAAAAATTTCATTTTAATAGCAGCTATAACTGTAGAATCTAGTCCGTAGACTTCTGTCAATTGGTTAGCAGAAATAAATCCGCCCAGCTTATCTCTAAATTTTATGATGCGCTCGGATAGTTTTTTGCCCACACCAAACACCTTCTTTAATTGAGTTGTATCTGCTGTGTTTAAATCGAGCAGCACAATTTCTTTCTTTTTAAATTCTTTCGTTTCAAACTTTGATTGCGCTTTCTGTTTCGGCAAATCAATAAAGTTGATTACCCTTTGGTAAAGCATCGTATCCATTCCATAAATTTTAAGCAAATCTGCTTTCGCAAAAAACCTCCCTCCTTTGTTTCTGTAATTAACAATACGATCTGCTAGAAAACCCGTAAAACCTAAACTCATTAATTGATCTCGCGATGTCTGGTTAGGATCGAAAGGAAAAAGTATACTTCTGGTATTTTTACTTACTGATGAATCATCCGGCTCCCATTTTAATGTTGAGAGCAAACTATCTAGTTTCACTGAATCCTGACTTACGTCTAACGGCTTTCGACTTACCCAGTAACGGTAAGCAGGTTCAGAAAAAACGATGATAACCATTAAAGGCAGAAGAATGATAAAAGCATTCGTCTCTGAGCGAGAGAGTGAAAAAAATCCGCGTAGCCAAGCCTTTATCCGATTCATTCTACAAATGCAATTTCTTTTAACCCAAAGCTATCTACTTTATCTCCATGCCGCACTAGCAATCTTCCAATTGAGTCAACTCCTTCAATTTTTCCAACCAATATCTTTTCGTTTGCTGAAAATTTTCGCGCTTCGCCTTTCCAATA
This sequence comes from Cytophagales bacterium, assembly GCA_025359125.1. GTDB lineage: Bacteria > Bacteroidota > Bacteroidia > Cytophagales > Cyclobacteriaceae > ELB16-189. The sequence goes on along the minus strand of JANYHI010000042.1, from coordinate 121,950 downwards.
CAATTGCTTCAAATACTCTTCATTCAAGTCTACCTTCTTGCCTGCGCGAAGTTGCAAGTAACGCTTCTCAATATGGACAAGCAACAAACCCAATTCATCTTGCAACTGAAAAGTATTTCCTTTTTCTAGCAGCATAGATGTAGCGGTGGGTACTTTAAAAGTTGTTTGATTCACATTTAACCCAATACCGATAATACTTTGTTGAATGTAGTCGCCAGACAATGTATTCTCAATCAATATTCCGGTAATTTTTTTGTTACCCACCAAAATATCGTTTGGCCATTTAATCGAAATACTCTTCGTTAATCTTTCAGATAAATAATCTGCAATACCTAGCGATATTGCCTGCGTTAATTGAAATTGATCTTTCGCCATCAAAAAAGTTGGTCTCAATAAAAGAGACATTGTGAAGTTTACTCCTGGCTCTGTTTCCCAGCCATTGCCTCGCTGGCCTCTGCCCTTTGTTTGATTTGCAGTGATTATTAAAGTTCCCTCTATTGACTGAGTCTTTTGAGCTAACTCCATCAACAACGTGTTGGTCGAGTGACATTCTGGCACGAAAACCAAGTTTTTACCTAAGAACAGTGTATTGGCAGGGATTTTATACAAGGTATTTTGATTAGTTTTGTTGATTGTAATTCCCTCAAAAATTCGAATATAGTTGAATGACCAAAAAAAATAAGAAGACAGATTCAGAAAAACTTGTAAAAGCCGTTGTCAGTGGCATGCAAGAGATAAAAGCTTCTGATATTGTAGTGATGGATTTGCGTGAAATTAAAAATGCCGTATCCGATTTCTTTGTTATCTGCTCCGGAAACTCTGATAAACAATTAGATGCCATCGCCTCCTCTATTGACGATGAAGTCTACAAGAAAATGAAAGAAAATCCTTGGCATCAGGAAGGAAAAAACAATAAAGAGTGGGTGATTCTCGACTATATCTCTGTGGTGGCGCATGTTTTTAAAAAAGACCGCAGAAAATTCTATTCATTAGAAAAGCTTTGGGGAGATGCAGAAATCACCGAAATTGAAGATTGAACTTAAATGCTTAGTGCACGTTATTAATTTGAATTTTTTAGAAAAAAATCATGGCAGACAACGATAAGAAAATATTACCTCCTAAATTACCTAAAACGAACTACCAAACCTGGTTAATACTCGGCTTAATAGTAGTTATATTCACCATCAGCAAGCTTGTTTCAAAGGGCGAACTAAATCAAATCGAGTCAAGCCGTTTTGAAGATATGGTGCAGTCAGGTGACATCAAAAAACTCGTGCTGATTAAAAATGAAGAGGTAATTGAAATTACTTTAAAGGCAGAGGCACTACAAAATGGTAAGTACAAGCAAGAAATTGAAAAGCTTACTACTCCGCTTGGCGCGAATACTTCTGGTCCACATTACAAACTGAAGATTGGATCGATCGATAAATTCCTTGATAAGTATGACGAACTCAAGAAAAAAATTCCTCGTCAGCAGCAAATCGATTTAGAGATAGATACGAGAGACGACTATACGAATACTATTCTCAACTTTGGTTTTTTATTCCTGTTGATTTTTGGATTCTGGATGCTGATGCGTAGAATGACAGGGGGTGGTGGGCCCGGTGGTCAAATTTTTAATATCGGAAAATCAAAAGCTGCCTTGTTTGATGCCGAGAATAAAGTGAAAATTACGTTTGCCGATGTAGCTGGCTTAGAAGAAGCCAAAGAAGAAGTTAAAGAAATTGTTGACTTCTTAAAGACACCACAAAAGTTTACAAAACTGGGAGGCAAAATCCCGAAAGGCGCATTATTAGTTGGCCCTCCGGGAACAGGAAAAACTCTTTTAGCAAAAGCCGTAGCGGGCGAAGCAGGTGTTCCATTCTTCTCTTTGTCGGGTTCCGATTTCGTTGAGATGTTTGTGGGCGTAGGTGCTGCACGTGTGCGCGACTTATTCAAACAGGCAAAAGAAAAAGCACCTTGTATCGTATTCATAGATGAGATTGATGCCATCGGCCGCTCACGCGGAAGAGGACAAATGCCGGGCTCTAATGATGAGCGAGAAAATACACTTAACTCATTACTGGTAGAAATGGATGGTTTCGCTACAGATAGTGGTGTAATCATCTTAGCAGCTACTAACCGACCCGATGTATTAGATTCAGCATTGATGCGCCCAGGTCGTTTTGATAGACAGATTAGCATTGACAAACCAGATATAGCAGGCCGCGAACATATTTTTAAAGTTCACTTAAAGCCTATCAAGCTTTCTAAAAATGTAGATGTAAAAAAATTGGCAGCGCAAACGCCTGGCTTTGCCGGAGCGGAAATTGCCAACGTATGTAACGAAGCTGCATTGATTGCTGCCCGCAGAGATAAGTCTGAAGTAGATATGCAAGATTTTCAAGATGCTGTCGATCGCGTGATCGGTGGTCTTGAAAAGAAAACTAAAATTATTTCGCCCGAAGAAAAGAAAATTGTGGCCTACCACGAGGCTGGCCATGCAGTGGCAGGTTGGTTCTTAGAACATGCAGATCCACTCGTAAAAGTGAGTATTGTGCCGCGCGGAGTAGCAGCATTAGGTTACGCTCAATATCTGCCTAAAGAACAGTTCTTGTACCAAACAGAACAGCTTATTGATGAAATGTGCATGACCTTTGGTGGGCGTGCAGCCGAAGAAATCATCTTCGATAAAATATCTACTGGCGCTTTAAGTGATTTAGAACGCATTACCAAAATGGCTTATAGCATGGTAACTGTTTATGGTATGAATAAAGAAATTGGAAACATGTCGTTCTATGATTCCAAACAATCTGATTATACATTTAACAAGCCCTACTCAGATGCTACCGCAGAACGTATTGATCAAGAGGTAAAGAAGATTATAGAAAATGCTTACAACCGTACCAAAGATCTTTTAACACATCACCGCGAGCATTTAGAAGTAATTGCCAAAGAGCTATTGGAAAAGGAGATTCTATTTCAATCTGACTTAGAGCGATTGATAGGTAAGCGCCCGTTTGCCAACCAAACAACTTACGAAAAATTTACAAACGGCACCGCCTCCGCTGATAAGGAAAAAGCGGAGTCAAGCACAGAACCAGTGGTTGAACCCGTAAAGCCTTAAGAAAAATTTATTTCTTTTGAAAAAAAGCCATTCAGAATATCTGGATGGCTTTTTCTATTTTTACTGCTCGCTAGCAAAAATGAAAATCAACTTACCAGCTCATCAACGTATTTATTTTGCTTCCGATTTTCATTTGGGAGTGCCTGATAGAGAATCAAGTCTGCTCCGCGAAAAGCGTTTAGTGGCTTGGCTAGATCAGATTAAAGCAGATGCTCACAGCGTTTACTTGTTAGGCGATATTTTTGACTTTTGGTTTGAATACCGTCATGCAATCCCCAAAGGATTTATTCGCTTTCAAGGAAAATTAGCTGAATTGAGAGACGCAGGAATTCCAATTTATTTTTTCACAGGCAACCATGACATGTGGATGTTTAACTATTTCACCAATGAGTTAGGTATTCCCGTTTATCGCGAACCAAAGGAAATAACAATTAACAAGAAAAAAATTTTAATTGGCCATGGCGATGGGCTCGGACCGGGAGATCATCTATATAAAATTCAAAAATGGTTTTTCAATAGTAAAGTTTGCCAATGGCTATTTGCGCGCATTCATCCAAATTTAGGAATTGGCATTGCGCAGTTATGGAGTAAACACAGCCGAATAGCAAATACAAAAAGAGAAGAAAAATTTAACGGTGAAGAGAATGAGTTCCTCCTCACCTATTGCAAAGAATTGGAAAAAACTCAGCATCATGATTTTTATATTTTTGGTCACCGCCATTTGCCGTTAGATTTATCAGTGTCGCCATCAAGTAAATATATTAATCTAGGCGAGTGGGTTCACTTCAATACGTACGGAGTTTTTGATGGTCAAACTGTGCTGCTAAAGAAGTTTGAAAATGAAAAGTAGAAAAGTTGCTACTGGTATTCTCTTCTGGCTTCTCTCCATTAGTTTGCCTGCACAAATTATTGGTAAGAAAATCAAAGAGATCAAAGCAAAAGAAATCAAACAAGTATCTGTCGATCGGTTGGGTAATTTCTTTCTTGTATTTAAAAATGGTGTCATTAAAAAATACGATGCAAATGGAAGTGTTACCGCTTCAACAAAGGGAAAAATTACAACGCAGATAGAACCTTGGTATCATCCTTCCATTTTTATCTATAACCAGCCAAAGCAAACTTTTAGTGTATTAGGTCGGCATTTCGAAAATGAGAAAATCACACCGTTAGAATCTACTTGGGCTATCGAACCCATTCTAGTAGGGCCAAGCAACGACAATAAACTTTGGATTTTTGATAAGGCCGATGCTTCTCTGAAAAAAGTAAATCAATTCTCAACTGAAGTTCTTACAGAATTCTACCTAGATACTGTACAATTCAAAACACCACCCTTATTCACCTACTTACGTGAATATCAAAACATGGTATTTCTATTGGATAGTAATTCAGGCATCATCATACTTAACAACATCGGCAAGCAGATTAATAAAATTGAAAAGGCAGGCATCGAAAATTTTAACTTCTTTGGTGAAGAGCTTTATTACCTCAATGATTTTTCCATTATCTTCTATGATCTCTACAGCGAAGAAACACACGAATTAAAGGTAAGTGGTGAGAATAAGTTTGCGCTTGTAACAGATGAGCGAATTGTTCTCGTAGACAAGAAAAACAAAGTTTCGCTATTCGATTTCAAGCCCAACTAGAAAGAATCAAGAAGGTTGTGCAACCTTTAGCAATACTAAGGCGTCTATACAAAAAACAATCTTATGCGCTACATTTTTACAATTTTCCTTATTGGTTTTCTCACTACTTCCTTTTCACAAGTTGAAAAGATTAAAGCCAATCAATTTCATTCAATAAAAATATATGGCTCTTTCAAAGTAACCCTGATCAAATCAGAAACAAGTAGGGCTGAAATTGATTACAGAGGCTTAAATTCAGAAGATGTTTTAATTAAATGCGATGACGAAGAGTTGCAAATTAAAATTCGTAACCGCAGTTTTTTTGATTTTAATGACGACCATCGTAACCGTGGCAAACGCTACGCACAGGTTACTATTTACTATACTACACTAGATAATATTGATGCTAAAGCTGGTGCTGTCATCCGATCAGAAATGACTATAGATGCCAAGAGCTTTTCTATTGTCAGCAAGATGGGTTCAGATGTTAAGTTAGATCTTAACGTGAAATCTCTGGAAGTAGACTCGTCTATGGGCAGCGAAGTAGAACTAACTGGTAAAGCCGAAACCGTTGATATCAAATCTAAAATGGGCAGCCGTGTTAACGCTTCCATGTTACAAAGTCAGGATGTTACCGTTACTTCTTCTATGGGATCAGATGTTTCTGTATTTGTCGAAAATAACTTGAATGCTTCCGCAGATTTTGGAGCATCTATTTCTTACAAGGGTAATCCTGCCCACAAGAATACTTCCAAGTTTTTAGGGGCTGAGGTTAATCCTAGAAGAAAATAATAATTATAAAATTTCAGTAGAGGGTTGGCGAGTCATTTACTTGTCCATCCTCTCTACTTTTTAACAGAATAAAATTGAATTATTACCTGAATTAGTTAATTTTAATGTAACCTAATTAGGGTTACACTAACATTACCTTATATGAAAAAATATTTGCTATCAACTATACTGCTCGTAGTTAGTTCAGTGCTTTTATTTGCTCAAACGGATGAGCCTAAAAATAAAGGACTAAGAGAATTTCATCTTTCATCAAATTCTCCACTCTATATTATCTCAGCCGATGATAAATTTTTTACCTACCCAGAGTTCTCTGTAGAGAATTCTATAGCAATCAAAAAAACGATGAACTCTATCGATCCAAATTCGATTCAATCAATAGAAGTATTCAAAGGAAAAGATGCAACGGATCGATATGGCATTCTCGCTAAAAATGGAGCCATTATAATTAAACTCAAGAAGGGTACTTTTTATAAAATGCCTGCCGAGGTAAAGTCTAAGTTCAAAGGATAAGCGATTGCACTAAATAAATCTTCCACTTATTCGTAAGAAGGTTTTGCCACTAAAAGCGTGTTGAAATAGTTCATCGCTAACGAACTAACTTCCCTAAGGAATTCTTCTATCAAGCTATCTTATCGGTCAGTAAGTAAAATACTTCGACTGTTGAGATGGCGTTTTACATCTAATTCGTCCCTTAAAATCGAGTGGATATTTCGATCTCTGTCCATTTTTGAACATCTTTGTACGCTAAAGAACGAATCCGAAAGACAAAACCGCATTTCCGGACGGTTCTGGCATTGGCACAATTTTTCTTATTCACAAACTCTTAACCCAAACCTATAGTGAACGAAGGCGGCAAAATATTAATGATAGATGATGATGAAGATGTATTGCTCGCAGCGAAAATGCTTCTCAAAAAAAATAGTCATCAAGTAATCATAGAGAAAAATCCAAATAAAATTCCTTTTCTTCTTAATAACGATACCTATGATGTGATTTTGCTGGATATGAATTTCAGCAAAGATACTACCAGTGGCAAAGAAGGATTTGAATGGCTGAAAGTGATCAAGGAAAAAGAACCCGATGCCGTAGTAATTTTGATAACTGCATTTGGAGATGTGGAGATGGCCGTGCGCGCACTTAAAGAAGGCGCAACTGATTTTGTTTTGAAGCCTTGGCAAAACGAAAAATTAATTGCTACTATTTCAACGGCCATTAAATTAAAGAAGTCATACAACGAGGTTGACAAACTGCGTAAAGCAAAGGAAATGCTGGAAGAGCAAATCAGTCAACCCTTCCGCGATATTATTGGAAACAGCTCTGCCATTAATGAAGTATTTTCTTTAGTTGATAAAGTAGCCAAGACCGATGCTAACATTTTAATTTTAGGAGAAAACGGAACTGGTAAAGAATTAATTGCACGAGCCATTCATCAAAAATCGTTGCGTAAGAATAATTCGTTTGTAGCAGTAGATATGGGTGCCGTAACCGAAACACTTTTCGAAAGCGAATTATTCGGTCATAAAAAAGGAGCTTTCACAGATGCACGCGAAGATCGCCCCGGTAGATTTGAGTTAGCAAATGGAGGAACGTTATTTTTAGACGAGATCGGTAATTTAAGTATGAGCCTACAGAGCAAACTGTTAAGCGCACTGCAATCAAGACAAGTAACACGCGTTGGTTCCAATCAGCACGTTGAAGTAGATATTCGTTTGGTATGCGCAACTAATATGCCTCTTCACCAAATGGTGAAAGAAGGTAAGTTCAGGCAAGATTTACTTTATCGGATCAACACGGTTGAAATAAATATTCCGCCTCTCTGCGAGCGCATTGATGACATCCCTATGTTGGCCAATCACTTTTTGAATTACTATTCTAAAAAGTATCGCAAAGATGTATTGACCATTTCGCCAGAGGCGATGAATAAATTAAAAAAATATCCGTGGCCCGGAAATGTGCGCGAGCTGCAACATTCTATTGAACGAGCGCTGATCATGGCTGACTCTCAAACACTTCAAGAAAGTGATTTCTTGTTTAGCCGAAAAGGAAATGAAAGCTTGGCGAGCGACACATTGAATTTAGATGAAGTAGAAAAAGCTGCCGTAGTCAAGGCTATTCAATTGCATAACGGAAATATTTCTAAAGCAGCAGATGAACTAGGCCTCACCCGCGCATCGCTCTATCGCAGAATGGAAAAATATGGAATTTAATTGGCGATCGCCAATAGTCACTCGCATTGCAATTTTGGTGTTTACCATTTTTGCATTTTCATCTGCATTAAAATTAGAAAGTAGCAGCATCCTATTGGCAATTGGTCTGTTAGTGGCCATTGGTTTTCAGGTTTCTCAACTTGTAAAAATTATTGAAAAGCCACCTCAAGATGTTGCTTCTCTTTTGAATGAACTCAAATTTGATGAGGTCACTTCTACCTTCAAAACAGACCACAGCAATCCATCTGTTAAACAACTTCAGCAAGAGATGAATGATGCGCTTGGCAAGCTTCGTCAAAATAGAAAAGAAAAAGATTCAGAATATCAGTTCTTTAAAAACATTGTGCAGCATGTAGGCATTGGAATTCTAACATTTAAAAAAGATCAAACCATTCAGATCATTAACAATGCAGCCAAGCGACTGTTGCGTATTGATCGAGCAGAAAAATTAAGTGACCTACGCGAAGTAAGCGATGCACTAGTCGAATCTTACTTAAAACTTAAAACTGGAGGCCGCGAATTGGTACGCGTAAAAAACGGAGACGAAACTGTTCAGCTATCCATTTATGCGATTGAGCTAACTCTGCGCGGAGAAGAGGTAAAACTCATTTCGATGAGTAACATTCAAAGCGAATTAGAAGAAAAGGAAATGGAAGCATGGCAAAATCTGGTACGCGTTCTCACACACGAGATTATGAATTCAGTAACACCTATCTCTTCATTGGCGGGTGTAGTAGAAGAAGAATTAGGACGCAAGCTAGTGGCGAATGAATTGAGTATGAAAAGAGATGAGGCCGAAGACATGCATCTTTCTGTTCAAACCATTAGCAAACGCAGCGAGGGACTCATCAAATTCGTGAAAGAGTTTAGAAGTCTTACACATATTCCCAAACCAAAATTGACAGAGGTGGCAGTGAAACCTCTTTTAGATGAACTGGCTATGCTTCATAAAAAAGAACTGGCCGACAAAAATATTGCGATCACTATTTCAGTAGAACCAGGTGATATTAAAATCAATGCTGACCGAACGCTTATCGAACAAGTGTTGATCAACCTGATTAAAAATGCGATCCAGGCGTTTGAAGAAAAACCTGCTCAGCAAATTTCATTGGCAAGTTATATTAATGAAAAGGGTAGCGTAATTATTTCTGTGAAAGACAATGGTACCGGAATTGAGCCTGAAGCATTGGAAAAAATATTTATCCCATTTTTCTCTACCAAGAAAACTGGTTCAGGCATTGGCCTTAGTTTGTCCAAACAAATCATGCGGCAGCACGAGGGTGGCATTACGGTCAAATCCATTCTGGGTGAAGGAACAGAATTTTTATTGCGTTTTTAAAGGATAAAAAGACAGCTAAGAACGATGAATCAAAAAGATTTTTTAGCTTTGAACACCCTAACTCATATTCATGATAGATGTTGAAAAGAAAGTTAACGCTATACTAATTGAAAAGCTTGGCGTCCCTGATTCACAGATTACTCCAGATGCGAGCTTCGTAAAAGATTTGGGTATCGACTCACTCGACTATGCAGAATTAGTGATGGAGTTTGAACAAAGCTTCGATATTAAAATTCCAGATGATGACGCAGAGAAAATGCAGACCATCGGGCAGGCTGTTAGCTACATCCAATCTAAACTAAAAAAATAAATCATCGATTATCATCGATACCTCTTTTCATCTGGCTGAGAAGATAGTTCAAAATAATTACTAAATCGTTTCATTTTTTCTGCTTCTTTAGATTGAAAGGGCGTGTGGGTATTTCTATTATTTAAGGGAGAATACGACCATCCATTTTGAGTTTCGTTCCAAAACACAATGTACTTTTCCATCGAAATCATCAGTACGTCATGATCATAAATTTCTTCGCCCTCTTTATCCAATAGCCCAGTAAATTGAAGTAGGATATGGTTCTTCTTTACCAATTCTCCTTTGTTGCAATCAATGCTATTTAACCGCATCAATAGTTTATGCTCTTGATCCCAGGCCTTGAATTTTATTTTTCTCTGTTTAAATTCGCTCATTTGTATTTCATTACATCCAATTAACAATGACTTACTATTTCATTGATTACCTTTGACCGTTGAATGAACGAAAATAAGAAGGTATTATTCATAATCAATAAGTTTTCTGGCGGAGGGTTTCAAGATTCTCTGGAGGGTCGCATAATTGATGCGTGTGGCAAAGCTCAGCTTGAGTGCTCTATTGAGTTTACCCAAACCAAAGGGCACGCCATTGAATTAGCCAAGCAGGCAGCCCAGCAAAATAATTTTAAAACAGTTTTTGCAGTAGGTGGCGATGGCACAGTAAACGAAGTAGCCCAGGGTTTAGTGGGAACCTCCACCTTGATGGGAATTATACCAAATGGTTCAGGAAATGGTTTGGCCAGACACTTGGGGCTACACATGAATTTCAAAAAATCACTTACGTTAATTGAATCTACGAGAAGCATTTTAATGGATACGCTTTTAGTAAACAACATGCTATCTGTAAATGTATCGGGTGTTGGGTTTGATGGGCATGTGGCAGGTATGTTTGGCAAAGATGGAACCCGTGGCTTTGTTGGATACTCTAAACTAGTATTAAAAGAATTTTTCAGATTCAAAGAATTTGTAGTAGAGGTAGAAGTAGATGGGGAAAAGATAAACAGAGAATCGTTTATCATCGCATTGGCAAACTCGTCTCAATATGGAAACAACGCGCGCGTAGCACCTCAAGCATCTGTCTGCGATCAGTTGATTGATGTGTGTTTCATAAAAAAAATACCTGTTCTCCAATCAATCGGGTTTGGGTATAAAATGTTTTCCGGAGGGCTGCATCGGTCTGCATTGGTGGAAATGATCAAGGCAAAAAAAATATCACTGAGATTTAACAAGCCCATTGCTTTTCATATTGATGGAGAAGCCCACGCTCCCATCGATCTCTTAGAAATAAAAATACAGCCCGCCTCTTTGCGAATGCTAGTGGCCAAAAATGATAAAGCATAACCTAACTTAAAAGAGCGTGAGTAAAATCATCTGGTTCATGCTCGGAAATCCTGACATCACAGCAAGTTCCAAAATTCATGGAATGGCTGTTCATAGAAAATTGCGAGAATTAAGATACCATTCAGTGGTAGCCTACAAACCACTATTTATAGAAGAAGAAATTCCTTTTAATTTTTCTGAGCGCAAAAAATTTGAATCACTAGTCGGTGTTGGCGATATAGTGGTATTACAAAAGATTAAAAGCATTACGAATCTATCAATCATTAAATATTTTAAAAAGCTACAAATTAAAATTATTTTGATCGATTGCGATTTGCCAATATCTAGTAACGTTGGTCAATTAGCAGATACCATTATTTGCACTTCTCAAATTCTATGTAATCATTATAAAGCCATTGGACAGCAAGCATTTTATATTGAAGATTCGCCTGAGTTATATCATGATAATTTAAACAAAAAAGAAAATGGTATACTAGAGTGTTTTTGGTTTGGCGATGGATCTTACCCTAAGTGGGAGGAAGTAATCAGGCTAAAAAATATTATCGGTAAAATAAGCGATCGATGGAAATTAATAACCATATCAAATCATCCGGAAGCTACTCTTCAATGGAATTTAAATTCGTTGGAAGTTTTAAAAAATGCCGATGTCGTTGCCCTTCCTATTTTGATAGATAACGAAAATAATTCAGTGAAGTCTGCCAACCGTTTGCTACAAGCAATGGCGCTGTCAATACCCGTTGTTTGTTCGCGTCTTCCTTCCTACGCAGATGTAATCACTCATAATAAAGATGGAATAATCTGCGAAAATGAAACTGAATGGGTTGAAGCATTGAAGAAATTAGAAGACAAAACAGTTCGCCAGCAAATGAGCGAAGAAGCTTACACAACGGCAAAAACCTATTCGTTAGATATCACCATCAACACTTGGATAAAAGAATTGAGTCTCAATGAAAATTTTAAAACGAATGATTCCAATAAAATAAATGAAACGGAAATCGCTCTCAATAATTTCTTTTACAGAACTCTTTTAAGAAAAAACGTAAACTACTTTAAGTTGATGAGGTATTCATTTCCAAATACCTTTTGGGTGATTTATGGTATATTATTTCAGGCACTCAAAAAATTTGGATTAAAACCGTTAGGTCGAAATACCTGATAGACCCAACCTAGCGTAAGCCCTAGCTTGTGCTTTGTGCATCTTGTTCAGTCGTGTCAGGTGTTATCACCTCACACCTCCTTGTCCCTCCCTTCCTGAAATATCTTGTTCTTATTTCTCTAACATTTTAACAACGGTAAGTGCGGCCTCCTCTCCTTTGTTACCAAGCTTGCCTCCTGCCCTATCTATTGCTTGTTGTTTGTTAAGTGTGGTGAGTACACCAAATGCTACTGGCTTATTTGTTTTTAAACTTACTTTCATAATGCCATAAGTGACACCCTGACAAACATAATCGAAGTGAGGAGTATCGCCTTGAATAACACAGCCTAAACAAATTACTGCAGCAACATCTTTTTTCTCGGCTTCCCATTGTGCGGCCAGCGGAAGCTCAAAACTGCCGGGTACATTTTTACGAATAATGTGTTGCTTTTTTACACCTAGTTGAACTAATGCATTATACGCTCCTTGAAACAAAGGCTCTGTGATCTCTTCGTTCCACTCTGCCACCACAATGGAGAATTTCTTTTTAGCAAGATTGACTTTACTTTTTCCTGTTACAGATTTAAGAATGCCGGGCATAATTTGATTTTAAATGAATTCAAAAATAGATAAAAGGTGGAGTTAAAATAGAAAACTAGTAAGAAGCGAAGCGGCAGGGATGGAGTGCTTGTTTGAGCCCGAAATGGAATGTGCGCTGATGGCGAGTAACGACAGCCCGACTCGGCCGCCCAAATAACAGGCATTTTAAAGGATCGTTTTCAAGTCTATGCCATTGTGGCACAATTTCTTCAAAATTCCCTATTGGCATAGTGGTTGTTAATGCAGCCGTGAATTAGTAATAATTAAAACACTACACATATGGGAAAGATTATAGGAATAGACTTAGGCACGACCAACAGCTGCGTGGCCGTAATGGAAGGTAACGAGCCAGTGGTAATTGCCAATAGCGAAGGCAGAAGAACAACGCCTAGTATTGTTGGCTTTTTAGATAACGGTAAAGGCGAACGTAAAGTGGGCGACCCTGCCAAGCGCCAAGCTATTACCAATCCCAAAAACACCGTTTCTTCTATTAAGCGCTTCATGGGCAAAAAATTCAATGAAGTGAGTGGTGAAAAGAAAATGGTGTCTTATGAAGTAGAAAGTGGAAACAACGACACTGTGCGCGTGCGCATTGGAGATAGGTTGTACACTTCACAAGAAATTTCTGCCATGATTCTTCAAAAAATGAAGAGCACAGCAGAAGACTATTTAGGCACCACTGTTACCGAAGCAATTATAACTGTACCCGCTTATTTCAACGATGCAGAACGCCAAGCAACAAAAGAAGCCGGACAAATTGCAGGTTTGGATGTGAAACGTATTATCAACGAGCCCACTGCTGCTGCATTGGCTTATGGATTGGATAAGAAAAACAAAGACATGAAAATTGCAGTGTACGACTTGGGTGGTGGTACATTCGATGTGTCGATATTAGAGTTGGGAGATGGTGTGTTTGAAGTAAAATCTACCAATGGAGATGTTCACCTTGGCGGTGATGACTTTGATATGCGCATTATGAATTGGCTTGCCGATGAGTTTAAAACCGACAAGAACATCGATTTGCGAAAAGACCCGATGGCGTTACAACGCTTAAAAGAAGCATCTGAAAAAGCAAAAATTGAACTTTCCAGTGGCAATGAAACTGAAATCAACTTGCCTTATATCACTTCCGTGGATGGAGTGCCTGAACACTTAGTAAAAAAATTAAGTCGCGCGAAGTTTGAGCAGTTATGTGATGATTTGATCAAACGCACATTAGATCCTTGTAAAAAAGCGATGGCCGATTCTGGTTATTCTGTATCTCAAATTGACGAAGTAATTTTAGTAGGAGGTTCAACTCGTATTCCAAGAATTCAAGAAGAGGTTGAAAAATTCTTTGGCAAGAAACCATCTAAAGGTGTAAACCCTGATGAGGTAGTTGCAGTAGGTGCAGCCATTCAAGGTGGTGTGTTAACGGGTGAAGTAAAAGATGTGTTGTTGTTAGATGTTACTCCACTTTCATTAGGTATTGAAACGATGGGGGGTGTAATGACAAAATTGATTGAATCAAACACAACTATTCCTTCAAAGAAATCAGAAACATTCTCAACAGCATCTGATAGTCAACCTTCGGTAGAAATACATGTGTTGCAGGGCGAAAGACCAATGGCAAAAGATAACCGCACGATAGGAAGATTCCATTTAGATGGTATTCCTCCGGCACCACGCGGTGTTCCTCAAATTGAAGTAATTTTTGATATTGACGCAAACGGTATCTTACACGTAGCAGCAAAAGATAAAGGCACAGGCAAAGAACAGAAGATTCGTATTGAAGCTTCAAGCGGATTAACAGATGCGGAAATTCAAAAGATGAAGCAAGAAGCGCAAGCCAATGCAGAGTCTGACAAAAAAGAGAAAGAGAAGATTGAGAAAATCAATCAAGCTGACTCGATGATTTTCCAAACTGAAAAGCAATTGAAGGAATTTGGCGAGAAACTTTCTGAAGGAAATAAAACCGCTATCAATGGTGCATTAGAAAAACTGAAAGAGGCTCACAAGAGTCAAGACTTGGCAGCAATTGAAAATGCATTGAATGCACTGAATACTGCATGGACTGCTGCTTCTCAAGAAATGTATGCGCAGGGTAGTGCTCAACCCGGTGCAGATGCAAGTGCTGGAGCCGGAGCTAACGCAGACGGTAATAACACCACCAGCGGAAACAGCGATGCACAAGATGTAGAATACGAAGAGGTGAAAAAGTAATTATTTCTAAGTTTTCCATTCAAGAGTCCTGGCGGTATCGTCAGGACTTTTTTGTTTTTGTACCTTACAACTGTTCTCTCAAACCATTGCAATTTTCGTATCTAATAAACATTTCCGCTAACCATGCTTGATAATTCAAAAGACATTTATATTTGCCCTTCTTAAAAAAAGAATATTATGCTTGTTGTAAAGTTTGGTGGCACTTCGGTTGGAAAACCTGAGCGAATGAAAAAAATTGCTGAGTTGGTTTTATCTATGCCGGGCAAAAAGGTAGTAGTTCTTTCTGCTTTAAGCGGAACCACTAACACACTTGTAAAAATTGGAGATCATTTAGTGGCTCAACGCCAAACAGGCGCGCAGCAAGAAATTACTGAATTAGAAAAGCACTACACACAATTTATTAAAGAGCTATATTCTTCCACAGCTTATCAAGCCATTGGCCAAGAAATAGTAAGTCGTTATTTCAGTTTATTCAGATTATTGGCAGCGGGAAAGTTTGATGATCGTAGCTATCGCGAATTATTGGCGCAAGGCGAATTGATTTCTACCGAACTTTTCTATCATCACCTTCAGGAAAGAAAAATCAATGCAAGGCTTTTACCCGCTTTGCATTTTATGTCGATAGATGAAAACAACGAGCCCGAGTTAGAAAAAATCAGCGAACGCCTTCAGCCCATTTTAGAAACCATGCAAGCAGATGTAATTGTAACACAAGGGTACATTTGCAGAAATCATAAAAATGAAATTGATAATTTAAAAAGAGGTGGTAGTGATTACACTGCCTCATTGATTGGCGCAGCCATTCGCGCAGAAGAAATTCAAATTTGGACAGACATTGATGGGATGCATAACAATGACCCGCGCATAGTAAAAAAGACCATGCCCATTGCTGAACTTACTTTTGATGAAGCCTCTGAGCTTGCTTACTTTGGCGCAAAAATTCTCCATCCGTCTACCATTGTTCCAGCTCAAAAATATTCTGTTCCCGTTCGCTTAAAAAATACGATGGACGAAAAAGCTCTAGGCACGATCATCAGCGACAAAGGTTCTCGCGGGCAATTCAAAGCCATTGCTGCGAAAGATGGCATCACTGCTATTAACATTAAATCATCGCGCATGTTGTTGGCCTATGGTTTTTTAAGAAAAGTATTTGAAGTGTTTGAGAAGAATAAAACTTCTATTGACATGATCTCTACATCAGAGGTGGCTGTTTCTGTAACCATTGATGAGAGCCAACGCCTAAATGAAATCGTATCTGAACTACAAAGTTTTGGCACAATTGAAGTAGATCAAAACCAAACCATCATTTGTATCGTGGGCAATGCACTCGCTGAAAAAGAGGATGTATTGAAAGAAGTTTTTCAGGCATTGGGCAACATTAAAGTGCGAATGGTTTCTTTTGGCGGCAGTCATAATAACATATCGATTTTAATAGAAACTTCGCAAAAAGAAAAAGCATTGAATCTTTTAAATGAAGGATTGTTCCACTTTTAGTCCGGAATTACCTAGCAATGAAATTTAAGAAGAGCCTATTTAATTTCTGAATTTTCAAGTTATATTTACCATAGACCAAACTTAAGGCTATGGAAATTTTTGTGATTCTCGTTTTTGTGGTAGGCTACATAGCCATTGCCATGGAGCATCCTATCAAAATCAATAAGACGGCTTCTGCCCTGTTAACAGGGGTACTTTGTTGGACGCTTTACGCACTCTCCTCACACGAACCAGACAAGGTTGGATCTGAACTTTCTCATCATCTCAGTAGCGTATCAGAAATACTTTTCTTTCTGATGGGCGCTATGACCATTGTAGAATTAGTAGATGCCTACCAAGGGTTTAGAATAATTACCGATCGGATTAATACAGAAAATCCAAAAGCATTGTTGTGGTTAATTTGCTTCGTTACCTTTTTTCTGTCTTCCATATTAGATAATCTAACTACTGCCATTGTTATGGTTTCTTTGATTCGGAAATTAATTCCTAACAAAGAAATGAGAATGTTTTTTGCCGGGATGGTAATCATTGCAGCGAATGCAGGTGGTGCATGGACTCCCATTGGCGATGTAACCACTACCATGCTTTGGATTGGCGGGCAAATTTCCACCGTAAATATTATGAAGGTGCTATTTATTCCGAGCCTTTTATGTTTATTGATTCCACTCATCTATTTGAGCTTTACACTAAAAGGAGAACTAGGTCATCGGCAAAATACCGCACACTTGCATACCGGTGGGCACGGAGGTGAAAGACCAAAGGGAAGTACTGCCATGTTAATTTTAGGAATTGGAGCCTTAGTATTCGTGCCGATTTTCAAAACCGTTACTCATTTACCACCCTACATTGGTATGCTGTTAGGGCTTGGTGTGTTGTGGGTAGTTTCTGAATTGATTAACCCACATGCAGATGAAGCTTCCCGAAAACCATTTACTGCTGCCGGTGCCCTTTCTAGAATTGATTCTTCCAGTGTTTTATTTTTCTTAGGAATTTTATTGGCAGTAGGTGCATTAGAATCTATGCAAATACTCCATCACTTTGCTGAATTCTTAGATAGATCTCTTGGCGACAATCGAATTATTATAACCTGCATTGGTCTTCTCTCAGCAATTGTAGATAACGTGCCGTTGGTGGCAGCAAGCATGGGAATGTATAGTCTTACTACCTATCCGATGGATCACTTAATATGGGAATACCTCGCTTACTGTGCAGGCACCGGAGGAAGTATTTTAATTATTGGTTCTGCGGCTGGTGTGGCTGTGATGGGGATGGAAAAAATAGATTTTATTTGGTACCTCAAGAAAATAAGTTTGATAGCGATGCTAGGTTATTTTGCTGGTGCTGCTGCTTACTTGGCTATCGAACATTTTATAATTGGGGTTTAATCCATAGTCATTCAATCCTAAAATTATTTTACCAACTCGCGCAAGGCAATCTCAAAAGATGCTTGCGCGATTTTTGTTTTTACAGAGTTCACTTTCTTGGTTTTCTCCATTGCAGCTCTGATTGTTTGAGAGATGTCGGCAAAAATAGAAGCATCGTCCATCGGCACTTCACTTTGCATAAAGTAAGCAAACACACGAGCCATTCCACAGTTGGCAATAAAATCGGGGATGATAGAAAATTTTTCATCTGCATAAAGACCAGTCGAGCCGAAGAAAATTTCAGGATCAGCAAAAGGCACATTTGCTCCGCACGAAAATACTTCGACCTTAGAGGCAATCATCCGGTCTACCTGATCTTTGGTAACTAATCTGGAGGCGGCAGCCGGGATAAAAACTTCGAACTCTAGATCCCAGATTTTTTCGTTTACTATTTCAAAAGATAAAAGCTGATCTGTCACCAATCTATTTCCTTGTCGGTCTACTACTAATTGACAAACCTCTTCGTGCGTAAATCCTTTTTGATTGATTAATCCACCCTCGCGTGTAAGTATACCAACAATTTTAGTGCCTTGTTGAGAAAGATAAAAACCCGCGGCCGCGCCAACATTTCCCCAGCCCTGCACAACTACTCTTTTCCCTTTGATGTTTCCTCTTTTATCTTCCGAAGCTTGAACGAAGGAGGGCCACAACTCATAGTAATGTCTCACTGCTTCTGCAACGCCATAGCCCGTACACATATCGGCAATGGTATATTTCTTTGAAAGCAGCGGTGTAAATTTTTCATCTTCGATAATTTTTACTACACCTTGCCTGAGTTGCCCGATGCGATTTACTTTTTGCGGCTCAGTCGGTTTATAATGCCCAGTAAAAACTCCCTCTTGCGGATGCCAAATTCCAACGTCTTCTGTGTGCGGGATTACTTCATGTATCTCATCCACATTCATATCTCCGCCTGTTCCATAGTAATATTTTAATAAAGGCATTACAGCCGTATACCATCGGTGAAGCACGCCTTCTTTACGCGGATCGTTCGGGTCAAAATTAATTCCTGACTTAGCACCACCAATGGGCGGGCCACTGACAGTAAATTTTACTTCCATGGTTTTCGCCAGCGATTCAACCTCGCGCTTGTCAAGCCCAGTTCTCATGCGCGTACCACCTCCGGCCGCACCTCCGCGTAATGAGTTGATTACCACCCAGCCCTCTGCTTCGGTTTCGGCATCTTTCCACTCAAAAACAATTTCCGGTCTTTTATTTTCAAACTTTTGCAGAAGATCTTTCATCGTATAAAAGTACGATTTACGCTGTACGAATTATAATTTGCCCAATTTGCATTTCACCCTTTACAGTGTTTGGCTTTGGCGACACTCTTTTTGTTTACTTAAAAATCGTAAATCGCAATTTGTAAATCATACCTTGATATGAACGTAGTAATAGATTTAGGTAATACGCGGGTAAAGGCTGCTTTATTTGAAGGCGATGTGCTAATCAAAAAAATCGCTTTTGATTCTGTAAGTGATCTCCACAAGTTTTTAGAAAGTAACCCATTCGAAAACGGAATTATTAGTTCAGTTTCAGATTCCGCTCAGGAATCTCTTGATAGGCTAACCGTCAGCAATAAAAAATTTTATCTATCCACTCAATTACCTCTTCCTATTCAAATAAAATATCAAACATCAAAAACACTTGGTGTAGATCGTATCGCTGCTGTTTGTGGAGCATTATCATTTTTTCCTAAAAAAGATTGTCTAATAATTGATGCAGGCACTTGCATTAATTATGAATTTTTAGATGCTGATGGAAACTACTTAGGAGGCGCCATCTCTCCTGGGATAGAAATGCGCTTTAAAGCCATGCATACATTTACCACCCGCTTGCCGTTAATAAAGCCTAAAGCTGATGCAGAATTAACAGGAACAACAACTGAGAGTTGCATGCAAAGTGGAGTGATGAATGGAGCCTCGCATGAAATAAATGGAATAATAGAGCAGTATTTGAATAAATATCCATCTCTGAGTATACTTCTTTGTGGTGGAGACGCTCCTTTTTTTGAAAACAAGTTGAAACCAACCATATTTGTAGCCCCAGATTTAGTTTTTGTAGGGTTGAATAGGATCTTAAGTCATAATGTCTCGCGTTAAAAGAATTTCATTTCTAGCCTTTTTAGCTATTTTAGCTATAACAAGCTCTGTGGCTCAAATAGCAAATAGCCCTTTTTCATCCTTTGGAGTAGGCGACTTGCATGGAACTAGCTTTGCGCAAAATCAAGGGATGGGAGGCGTGGGTATTAGTAACCCCAGCTCTTGGTATATCAACAACCAGAATCCCGCACTCTTAACCTATAATTTTGTAACTACTTTTCAGGCTGGGATGATTCTGGAAAACAGAACTGTAAACGATGGAAGCTCGTCCGTAAAAAATACCAATGGAAATCTCAATTATTTGGCACTTGCTTTTCCGGTTCTATCTGGCAGATGGACTACTTCGCTTGGACTAATGCCTTACTCAACCGCTAAATATAAATTCACGGTAGTTGAACCTGTGTTGAATGATCAAAATACCACATTGCTGTCACAAAAAACAGGTACAGGTGGTCTTACTCAGTTCTATTGGTCAAACGGAGTAAAAATTAATAAATACCTGGCTTTAGGAGCGCGCGCCAGTTATTTTTTCGGTTCGATTGAAAGTGACGAAACACAAACCTTGAATCAAAACAGACTAGTTCTGTTCTATCCCTTGGTAAAAACTTTAAGCTACGCTAAAGGCTTTGGCCTCTCCCCTGCGATTTATTTACATAAAGACTCTATTTCAAAAAAGAATTTTAGAATTAGTGTGGGGGCAGTTTATGATTTTAAATCCAATTTAAAGTCAGAGATATCAACGCGCATCGATCAACGATCATTTAGAGGCCAGATCAATGATTCTACCACCATTAGCAATGAGGGAAGTACACTAGTACTGCCACAAACTTATGGAGGAGGAATTTCTTTTGGTCGACCAGGATTTTGGACGCTAGCTGCAGACCTTACCATTTTAGATTACAATCAGTTTAAAGATTTTAATGGCAAAACTGCCGCCACCACTACCGGAATTAGGTCTGGCGTTGGATTTGAATATACTCCCGACCAAGCAGGGGTAAGCAACTATTTAAGACGAATTACTTACCGAACAGGTGTAAGCTACGAGAAGTACCCTTATCTAGTAGGAAGCAATGAGATTAAAGATTACGGCATAAATTTTGGCGTCTCTTTACCTGTAGGTAGCATTTCTACTATAGATTTGTCATTAAAAGTTGGAAAAAGAGGTAGTATTCTTCAAAACTCGATTGACGAAAACTATTTTAAGCTTTATTTTGGCATGACTTTTAACGATAGATGGTTTATTAAAAGGAAGTTTGATTGACATAAACACGTATGAAAATGAATTTGAAACAATTAGTAGTGGCTACGGCCTTAGTAGCTGCTAATACAGTAGGTGCTTATGCACAATGTAAAGGGTTTAACTGGCCAGAAAATAAAGCAAAAGCAGAACAGGAAGTAGCCATCTTCGGTGATGCTGTTAAGCAGGGGCATTTTAGAGAAGCAACCGCTTCGCTTCAATGGATGCTGACGAATGCACCTAACTGGAATACTAAATTATATGTAGACGCAACTGCCGCTTACGATGGCCTTGCCTCACAAGAAAAAGATGCTGCTAAGAAAAAAATTCTGATAGATTCTTTAATGCTGATTTATGACTTGCGCATTAAAACCTGCGGAGATGAAGTAAATGTGCTTAACCGCAAAGCGGGATCAAACGCGAAATACAATATCAACAATAAAGAGAAGGCTCCTGAGTTGTTAGTGCTTTTTGATAGGGTTTACGAAATTAGTGGAAACAATGTAAACGATAATAATTTAGAGGCATACATGTCAGTGATCCTCGCCAATTTCATTACCCAAAAAACATTGCCAGAGGCTCAAAAAACATTAACAGAAGATCAGATTATAAATCGGTACGATAAATTGTCTGCGGTAATTGACGCTAAGATTGTAAAAGCACAAAGCGAAAATAAAACTGCTGATGTTGATAAGTATAAAGCCATTAAGGCAAACGTGGATGACAAGCTTTTAAAGATGGTGAAGATTGATTGTGCCTTTGTAAAGAAAAATTTAGAGCCACGCTTTAAAGCAAACCCAACTGATGTTAGCCTTGCTAAAAAGATTTTCCAATTCATGTTGGCAGATAAATGTGCTGATGATCCTCTTTGGCTTCAAGCAACTGAGTTAGTTCACAAAACAACCCCAGATTTTGGATTAGCAAAAGTATTAGGAGCCAAATATCTCCAAAATAAAAATTTCGAAAAGGCATTACCGTTATTGAACGAAGCGTTAACGCTTGCTAAAGATGCCAAAGACAAAGGAGAAATAAATATCTTGCTTGGCGATAATGAAAATCAAAAAGGCAACAAGATTGCTGCGAGAGATTTTTACAGAAAAGCGTTAGGCGCAGATCCGGCTAATAAAGATGGGTATGAAAAAATTGGTGACTTATATTACTTCTCATTTGCAGAATGTTCAAGAAAACAAAGTTTAGCTGAAGATAGATTGGTGTACATCGCTGCTTATGACATGTATGCGAAAGCCGGTGCCCAAGACAAAATGAAATCTGCACGCGGACAGTTTCCTTCTGTTACCGAATTATTTGAACTAAATTGGAAAGAAGGAGAAACCAAAAGAATTGAAAAGTGTTGGGTAGGAGAAACGGTAACGCTTCGTACCCGCGGAAAAGAATAATTATATTTTAAACAATATTAGAAGGCTGGCTGTAAGGTCAGCCTTCTTCATTTAGCATGATTTCAAAATCGTCAATCGGTAAATTAAAATCGATGCTTCGTTATTGCTTATTTATTTTCGCCCTAACAACTTTTTTTTATTCATGCCGAAATAAAGAAGTTACCAAAGCACTCATTTACGAAGGACCGATGAGTGAACACGAAAATGTATTGATGCACTACACTGAAAACGATCGGGTAAAGGCAATTCTGAAGGCAAAAAAAATATTCCAATTTCAAAATGGAGATGAAGAATTTCCAGCTGGGATTTATTTAGAATTCTTTGATAAGACAGGCAAAATGACATCAACTCTAAGAGCTAATTCTGCTTATCATTTTAAAAATGAAAACAAGTGGCGCGGCCGCGGAAAAGTTGAAATAAAAAACATCGATAAAAACCAACAACTGAACTCAGAAGAATTATTCTGGTTTCCTGGAACACGCAAAATATCAACAGATAAGTTTGTTACTATTACTGATGCTGAAGGAGTTGTTTATGGGACAGGATTAGAAGCACTAGAAGATATGTCAACTTATCATATTAAAAATATTACTGGCAATAGGGATATAGTAGATTGAAATTCCACATATTTTGAAAATTGTATCTTTGCCCAACATGAAATTGATTGATATCCTGTTGCTCTCGCTTGCTGCCGCTTTTATCATTATTGGAATCCACGAAACCATGACACTCGGCATCGGCCATGCCTATTGGGCTATCATGTTAGCGGTAGGGCTATTTTTTATCTTTACTTACAGAAAAAAGAAATAGCCATGGAAACGGGTCCGTATTTAATGATAGCCATTACGCTTGTTTTCTCATTTTTCTTTTCAGGAATTGAAATTGCTTTTCTTTCGGCCAATAAACTACAAATTGAGCTGCAAGGGAAACAAGGGGTCTTGTGGGGCAGGATCATGTCTTATTTCATTAAAAGACAATCTTGGTTTATAGGAACCACTCTAATTGGCAATACGCTTGCGTTGGTTTTGTTTGGTATTTACATGGCTCAATTGATAGAACCCTGGTTGGCTGCCAACTTGCCCGAAAGTATCAATGACGAGGTGGTAGTACTGATTTTTCAAACGCTCATATCTACTTTACTTATTCTTTTCACCGCAGAGTTTTTACCCAAAAGTTTATTTCTGATTAATCCCAACTTTATGTTGGCAACGCTGGCGGTACCCTTTCGAGTGGTTTACATCATTCTTGCCCCGCTCACTTTCTCGATAGTCTACTTGTCAAAAATGGTGATCATTCACGTGCTTAGAATCGAATACTCTGAAGAAAAGCCCGCCTTTGGCCTTACCGATTTGAATCACTACTTGAAAAACATGCTCAAGGTGAGAAGCGAAGATGGAGACATTGAACTAGACAAAAAGATTTTTCACAATGCATTGGAATTTAAAACTGTAAAAATCAGGGACTGTATGATTCCTCGCATGGAAGTGACGGCCGTAGATGTAGAAGAAGGTATTGCAAATCTAAAAGAGACATTTATACAAAGTGGGCATTCTAAAATTCTGATTTATAAAGAAAGCATCGATAACGTAATTGGGTATTGTCATTCGGCCGCATTATTTAAAAAACCAACTCGTATTGAAGACATTCTTACGCCCATTAGCATTGCCCAAGAAACCATGTTGGCAAATGATTTGATGGTTCAATTGATTAAAGACAGAAAAAGCATGGCGGTAGTTGTAGATGAGTTTGGAGGCACCTCCGGAATTGTTACCATGGAAGACGTAATTGAAGAAATCTTTGGCGACATAGAAGACGAGCACGATAATGATAATCTGGTAGAACAAAAGATCGATCAAAACACTTATTTAGTTAGTGCCCGATTAGAAGTGGATTATCTGAATGAACATTTTAAATGGCAATTACCTTCTGGAGATTATGAAACCCTTGGAGGTCTTATATTGGCTTACACCGAAGATTTTCCGAAACAAGGTGATTTAATTTCCATTCCCCCTTATTCATTCACTATTCAGAAAACAGAAAATAAGCGGATTGACACAATAAAAGTAGTGGTTGATGCCAATGAATTAAGGGATTGAGGACTCGCGCAAATTATTCAGCGTAAAGCATTGAAAATCAGTTCATTTATTTACTCTCCCATCTTTGCTGAGTAAAGATAACGGACTAAATTTGCCGTTCTTTAAAATGGCGGGGTTTGTAAACCCATAACTTTAATAAATTTTTACGTATGGCATTGATAGGCACTCTGAGAGAAAAAATGACCAAATGGGTTGTTGGTTTTGTTGCGATAGCGATCCTCTCATTTATTTTGAACGACTTATTTGGAAACGGTCCTCGCTCAATATTTGGCGGTAGCGATGATGAAGTAGGCGAAATAGCAGGGGCTTCAATTTCCAGAGAGCAGTATCAGGCCTTTGTTCAAGAGCGCGAAAATAATTACATCATGAGCTTCGGCCGTCAACCAGGCGAACGTGAAAGACCTACTTTACAACAGCAAGCTTGGGAACTTTTAGTGGTAGAACATGCCATCAAACCCCAGTTTGAAAAAACAGGAGTGAAGGTAACGGCTGAGGAGATTTGGGATATGATCCAAGGAAAAAATGTGGATGAAAACGTAAAACAGTCTTTCACTGACTCTGCCGGAAATTTTGATCGTAAGAAAGTAGTGCAGTACATCAACAACTTTAATACACCTGCACCGGTGGGCAATCCTCAAATGCTCTCGCAATGGAATGAAGGAAAATACCGCTGGACACTTTTTCAAAAAGAATTGGGATTAGGCAGAGAGCGCATCAAATACGAGAACCTGTTAATCAAAACGAACTACGTAACCGAAGCAGAAGCAGAGCGCGACTACCATACTCAAAATGATGTAGTAGAAGCAAAATATTTATACGTTCCTTTCTACGCAATCAGCGACTCGGTTGTAAAACCAACAGACAGCCAATTGCGAGATTATTTCAATAGCAACAAAGACAAGTATAAAGCAAAACAAAACAGAAGCTTAAGTTATGTTGGATTTGCTGTGGTGCCTTCTCCAGCAGACTCTGCTAAACTAAGAGACGAAGCCACTAAAATTGCTTCTGACTTCAAAACAGTTGCAGATGATTCTCTCTATGCTGCAACCAACACAGAAGGAACGAGTCCATATTCAAAATATACGATTGCTACTTTGCCGGCTTCTTTAAGCAACGATAAAGCAAGTTTGCAAACAGGCAATGTGAATGGCCCATTTTTGGATGGTGGAAATTATAAGATTGTGAAGGTGGTGAAGATCGGATCAGACACTACATATGCTGCTAAGGCAAGTCACATACTAATCAAGTGGGAAAATGAAACAGCCGAAGGAAAAAAAATAGCTAAAGACAAGGCGAAAAAAATATTGAACGATATTAAAGCCGGAGCAAAATTCGCTGACAAAGCGCGTGAGTTTGGTACCGATGGTACCGCTTCCAAAGGTGGCGACTTAGGCTGGTTTACTTCAGGTCAAATGGTAAAGCCTTTTCAGAAAGCAGTTTTTGATGCTAAAAAAACAGGTCTACTGGCTGATGTGGTTGAAACACAATACGGTTATCATATCATTGATGTAACAGCTACAAAAGACAATACTACTTACACCATTGCCACTATTGAGTTAGCCATCACGCCAAGTGATGACACTCAAAATGCTGCTTTCTTAAAAGCGCAAAATTTTGCTGCGGGCTTATCTAGTGTAGATGCCTTCAAAGAAAAAGCCAAGAAAGAAAACCTGAATATTTTAGAAGGAAATGATTTAAGCACTGCCGAGCGTAGAATTGGTAACTTAGGTGAAGCTCGCCAAATGATTACTTGGCTATTCCGCGATGGAAAAGTGGGTAAAGTATCTGATGTGTTTGATTTAGAAGATAGCTACATCGTAGCCGTGATGACAGGCGAAACCGAAGAAGGTATTAAGAGTTTCGAAAAAGTGAAAGAAGAAATAACTCCGATCGTAAAGAATCAATTGAAAGGAGAAAAAATTATTGAGAAAATAAATGCACAAAAAGGATCATTGGATGAAATGGCCAAAGCCTTTGGAAACGATGCTACCGTAAACTCAACCAGTGATTTAAAGTTAAATTCAAACTCGCTACCCTCGGTAGGGTTAGATGCGAAAGCAGTAGGCGTTGCTTTCTCGTTAGAAAACGGAAAAAGATCTAAGGCCTTTGCCGGAGAAAATGGTGTACTCATTATTGAAACACAAAATAAAACATTGGCTCCTGCTATTGGTGACTACACTATGTTTAAGAACCAATTATTGCAAGGTCTTAATGGTAAATCAAGTTTTGGGATTGCTCAGGCAATCAAAGAAGTTTCTAAAATTGAAGACAGCCGTTATAAGTTCTTTTAATTTAATCCTTTAAACGAAGGTCGACTTTCCACAAAAAGGTCGACTTTCTTTTTTTATGGACTGGACATCGCTAAAGGAAAAACTAGATCAGCACTACACATGGCCCGCGCTTTACACCTTCAAGTTTATTGTGCCGAAAGGAAAAGAGGCTGAAGTAACCTTGTTGTTTCCCAACCACATTGCTACCGAGCGACAATCTAAAAATGGTAACTATACCAGCATTACCCTCCAAATGATGATGCCATCGACTGATGCTGTTATTTCTGCTTATCAATCTATTTCTAAAATTGAGGGTATCATTGCTCTTTAAAAGTGTGTTAGCACTCATTCATTGAGCTTCCATATTAATTTAGGATATTTAAGTCTGGTTGCACCGATCAGGTCACACTTAATCAAAAAAGCTATGTGGAAAGAAGAGAATAATCGCCTGAAGAAAGAATTTATATTCAAAGATTTTAGTGAAGCTTTTGGCTTCATGACACGTGTGGCCATTACTGCTGAGAAAATGGATCATCATCCGTTATGGACAAACGTATACAACAAAGTAAGCTTCGAATTATCTACGCACGATGCGGGAGATACCGTAACAGAAAAAGATCATCAGCTTGCAAAAGCAATTGACAAACTATTTTAAGTTTTAGATTAAACATCATTTTCAAATCAACGAATTTTTAAATTAACCTTGGGCAAAACATCTCTCTTTCTGGTCTCCACTCCCATTGGCAATTTGGGTGACATCACTATCAGAGGGTTAGAAACCCTGAAATCCGTTGACACAATTTTGGCCGAAGATACGCGCACTTCCGGAATATTATTAAAGCACTACGAAATAGCGAAGCCACTCCAAAGCTTTCATATTTTTAACGAACACAAAACCCTCGGCCAGTTAATAAAGCGAATGCAAGACGGAGAAGTGATGGCGTTGATTGCTGATGCTGGCACACCAGGCATTTCCGATCCTGGATTTCTATTGGTGCGAGAATGTTTGAAATTTGATTTAAAGATTGAGAGTCAGCCAGGTGCTACCGCTTTTGTACCGGCACTTGTTAAATCTGGTTTCCCAACCGATCGGTTTGTGTTTGAAGGATTTCTCCCACACAAAAAAGGAAAGCAAACAGCTTTAAAAAAATTAGCAGAAGAAGAACGCACTATTGTTCTATACGAGTCGCCACACCGATTGGTGAAAACATTAGAGCAGATGGCAGAATTTTTTGGGGAAGAAAGAATGGTTTCCGTTTCGCGCGAGTTAACTAAATTTTACGAAGAAACATTTACTGGAACGTTACCAGAAGTGACTCAGCATTTTAAAAGTAAAGAAGTGAAAGGAGAAATTGTAGTAGTAATCGATGGCAAAAAAGAATAACGAAACATTACAGCCCTGGCTGCTATTTCTTATTAGCGCAATCCTGTTATCAGCGGGGTGGATGATGAAGTCATTTCCTATTTTAATTTTTCTTGGCTTTGCACCGCTTTTCGCTATTGCAGATCAGGCAAAAGAGAAAGATGATTTCTGGATTAATACAGAATTTATTTTACTTACGCTGTTCACTGCATTTTTTGCGGCATACGTTTTTAATTCAAATCATCTGATCGCTGCAATTCTGCACGCCATCATATTCACCCTTGCCTTTTTAGCTTATTCATTTTGCTATCAAAGTCTAGGAAGTAGATTGGGGAAATTTACCATCATCTTTTTTTGGCTGGGGCTAGAATATGTTTTACTAAAATTACCTTGGCGGAATGAATCCGTTTTTCTGGCAGATGCTGTGGCCCTCAAAACAAGTTGGCTTACTTGGACTTTCTATACCGGATACTTGGGTGCAAGCCTTTGGATACTCTGCACCAGCTTACTATTTTATCTGGCTATATTTAAAGGTAAACTGAATATTCCATTTTTAGTATTGACAATAATTTGTTTAATAGGCCCCGCTTTAGCTTCCTATTTTATTTCAATGGAAGGAATTAACCGCGATCAAATGATTACGTTGTATACGCAAGGGAAGTCTACATTAGGTGCTTATGCAAAGCAGGGTGAATTAATACCCAGAACAGCAGCATGGATATCGGTGTTAATTCTCTTATTAGCAGTAGTAAAACATCAAACTAAGAAAAAATGAATCTGATCTCATTAGAAAAAGAAGTTATTCAACTTTGTGAAGAGGTAGGAAGTTTTATCAAAAGTGAGAATCAAAATTTTGATCGATCTAAAATTGAACAGAAGGGAAGCTTTAGTAATCTCGTATCGTATGTTGATAAGGAGGCAGAAAACAGGCTCGTAAAAAAATTAGAAGAGCTTCTACCGGGCGCAGGATTTATTGGAGAAGAAGGTACAGAAGTAATGGGTACAAACGAATACAAATGGATCATCGATCCATTGGATGGAACTACCAATTTTTTACATGGCCTTCCGCTTTTCGCCATAAGTATTGGCTTAACCCGAAATGATAAAACCGTTTTAGGAATAGTACATGAAGTAATGCACCAAGAATGCTTTCATGCTATTGAAGGTGGCAAGGCATACTGCAACGAAAAAGTAATCAGCATCTCTCCCATCCAGCACTTAAATGAAAGTTTGCTCGCCACAGGGTTTCCATATTATCACACCGAGAAAAAAGAAAATTACTTAGAGATTATCAAAACATTTTTAGAACAAACACACGGCATCCGCAGATTGGGCAGTGCCGCCATCGACCTTGCGTACGTTGCGTGTGGGCGAATGGAAGGTTTTTTTGAATACAACTTAAAACCTTGGGATGTTGCCGGTGGTACTTTCATTCTTCAACAAGCCGGTGGAAAAGTAACTGACTTTAGCGGTGGCGATAATTATATTTTTGGCGGAGAGTTATGCGCGGCCGGGCACGTTCATGCAGAAATGCTGAAGGTAATTAAAGCTAAGTGGTAACAATGCTAACTTATTTTTTAGCCCCATATTTTGTACAGCCGTAATTTTGTGTACGAGCAACGTTACTCTTTTTTCAATATCCTGTAATCTTTTCAAGTCAATAAATATTAGTTAGGTGCACATCATCACATCTAACTAATTTCAAGGTCTAAATCTCCAGTCTCAAAAGATACGACTACTCATTCTTCAACGAATCTACTGGATTGGCAGAAGCCGCAAGAATAGACCTGTAGCCAACCGTTAGGATGGTAATAAATAATGTGCTTGAAATTCCTATCGCAAAAACTGCCCAGCCAATTTCAACCCGATATGCAAAATCCTGCAACCAACTATTCATCGAATACCACGCCACCGGAACAGCAATCACAAAAGCAATCAATATTAGGCTAATAAATTCCTTGGAAAACATGGCAATGATATGTCCAATGGATGCACCCAAACTTTTTCGAATAGCAATCTCTTTTGTTTTTTGCTGAGCCATGAAAGAAGCTAAACCGTATAAGCCGAGGCATCCAATAAAAATGGCAACACCTGCAAATATTTGAAACATCGTAAACATGCGCTCTTCTTCTTCGTATTGTTTACCTATGTACTGATCTAAGAAAGTATATTCAAATAAATACTCAGGATATTGCGAAGTGTACGCTGCTTCTATTTTTTTAATGATACCTGAGGCGTTAGCTGTTGAAATTTTAATTCCTGCATCATGTGCTAAATTAAAAGGCAATAAACACGTTGGGTTCATCTCTTGCTGTAGAGAAGCCGTATGAAAATCTTTTACCACACCTATCACCGGGCCTGAAATATCATTAAAGCTAATCGTAATATTTTGGTCGATAATATCTTTGGGTGAAGCAAAGCCAAGTTGCTTTACGGCAGTTTCATTTAGAATATAAACCCAAATTGGTTTCTCCTTATTGTTAGCAAGCTTTTCATCACTCTCAGTAAACCACCTTCCCTCAATTAACTCTAGTCCATACACGTTTTTATAATGGGTATCAACGGGCTTAATGCTAACACTATAGCGATTTGTGTTCCCCTTTTCGGTTAAGAACATGCCAGTTCCAAAATTAAAAGATGACATCGGTGCACCCAGTGAAAAAGATACATCCTTAATATCTTCATCGGCCATTAATCTATTCCTGATCGCTTCTAATTTATTCACATCTTGATCGGGCAAGTTCACATTTACTACAGCCTCTTTTGCAAAGCCAAGAGATTTATTTCTAAAAAATGAAAGCTGGCTACTTACTACCAGCGTACAAATGATGAGAACCTGTGCGATGAAAAACTGTAGAACCACTAATATTTTTCTAACAGGAACAGCTCCTTGCGTGTGAGCCGACATTTTACTTTTCAATGCCTTAACGGGATTAAACCTAGATAAAATCAAAGCTGGGTATAAGCCAGAAAAAAGTGCTGTAAATAAAATAATGATAATTAAAAAACTAAGAGCTGAAGGATTTGCCAATAAGTTTAACGTAATTTTCTTTTGTAAGAATCCACCGATTACGGGAGTAAACCATTCTGCAGCTACAATTGAGAGAAGAGCTGCAATCGTAGTTAGTAAAAAGGCCTCGCCTAAATATTGCATTGCAAGCTGACCTTGCTGGGCACCCAACGTTTTGCGCACACCCACTTCGCGCGATCGATGGATAGAAAGTGCGGTTGATAAATTAATAAAATTAACACAAGCAATTAATAAAATGAATAATGCTATAAATCCTAAGATAATCAAAACAGAAAATGAGGTAGGCGTGCTGCCCGGATTATCACTGTATTCGGTATTAAAATGAATGTCCTTAAGTGGTTGTAAAAAATAGGCAGTCCGCGTGGCATCTTCCGCATCTACATATTTTTTAATGAATGCTGTAAACTTAGACTCCATCGTTTGTTTATCTATGTTAGGAGGTAAAATCAAATAGGTAAAGCCCGCTGAATTTAACCCCCATTGATCAATTGGAAACCCTAAAAACTTTTTTGCCAGATCAGATGTAAGCGTTGCCATAGAGGCCACCATATTAATTTCGATATGAGAGGGTAACTTTGGCATTCGAATAATACCGGCAATTTCAAAATCTAATAAGTTATCAAGCTTTAATTGCTTGGCATCTTTCTTTAATAATTTTTTTGCAAACTCTTCTGTCAAAAAAATCTTGCCGGGTTGTGCTAAATCTTTTTGGGGATTGCCCGATAAAACTTCGATATCGAATACATCAAAGAAAGAAGTATCTGCGAAGACGATGTTCTGTACTTTACTTTTTTCCTCATCAATCGTCACCAACGACTCATATTGAAAATGAAATTGAGTGGAAGTTATTTCAGGGAAATCATTCTTTAGTGCATTTCCAAGAGTGTAGGGAGTAATACTACTTTTATTTAAGCCAGATGCATCTGTTGAATGTCTTACAATTCTATATATTGACTCAGCCCTTGAAAAAACTGTATCGTAACTAACTTCTCTTTTTATAATTAAAAAAATAATTAAGCACGTAGTGATCCCTAATGCTAGCCCGGCAATATTGATAGATGCGTAAGACTTGTTTCTAAGAATGCTGCGGAAGGCTATAACAAAGTAATTCTTGATCATAACTAACAATTTTCTATCTCCTTAGCCAACTTCAGTGCCAATATAGAAAGCTGCTTAATTGCTGTTATTTCTAAACTCTAAAAATTAATCTCGTTCAAAATCGATTTAGTGCGTCCGCAATCGGACAGACTAAGATGAACTTTTATTTGGCAAAAGTCCTTTCTACCTTTACATCATGATTCAACTCATACTTATCGGAATCGTATTTTTAGGAGCTGCTTTTTACTTAGGAAGACTGGTCTATCGTTCTTTCCAAGCTAAGCATGAATGCTCAACAGGCTGTGGCAAATGTGGAGTAGCCGATGCTACAAAAAGTTTCCAAAAGAATTTTTAACTCAGGCCCACACCTTAGTGCCTTCTGTGCAATTGCGGCACATTTCAATTTCACTTCTTGATTGGAGCAACGAGCTTCTAAATTGATGATAGGATTGTCCTTCCCATATTTCCTTAAAAGTATTTTTTGTAAGATCGCCCAACACATAATGTGCGTCTTTATCAAAACAACAAGGCACTACTTTTCCATCCCAAGTGATTACACAACTGTGCCACATCTTCCAGCAATGATCTTCTAATTCATTTTTAATTTCATAGGTACCATCAGATTTTTTCTGATAACGAGAATATTGATCGATCGTAGGAATTAAATCTGAACCGTTTTTATAATCATAAATCTGTGCGGTTTTTAAAACTACTTCATCCACCCCTAATTCAGTTGCCAGTTTTTTTACTTCGTCAACCTGATGTTCATTTGGCTTAACAACTAAAAATTGAAAAATAACATGTGGCGTTTTAGATTTTAATTCACGCTTCCAACGAATAATATTTTTAGTTCCTTCAATTACCTTTTCCAAGTTCCCTCCTACCCGATATGATTCGTATGTTTCCTGTAATGTTCCATCGATAGAAATAATCAATCGGTCTAATCCAGACTCAACTGTATTTTTGGCTGCCTGATCATTAAGGTAATGTGCGTTAGTTGAAGTGGCAGTATAAATTCCTTTATTGGAAGTGTAACGAATCATGTCTACCAAAGATGGATGCAAATACGGTTCACCTTGAAAATAAAAAATTAAATAAGAGAGCGAAGGAGCAAGCTGATCAATCACAGATTGGTACAGCTCAGTTTTAAGCATTCCTGTGGGGCGAGTGAATGATCGAAGTCCACTGGGGCATTCGGGGCAACGCAAATTACAAGAAGTAGTTGGCTCTATGGAGATACTAATGGGCATTCCGGAATGATTCGGTTTACCTGATAATTTCGAAGCATAAAAACTAGAAAGAACTTTTGAGGCATTCCACGCGCGAGCAGGCGTAACTTTAGAAAGAAAATTCAACCCATCTTTAAAATTGCGATTCATATCAAATTCAAAATTACCTTTTCAAAGTTGATTGTTTATCTTTCGGAATGGAAATAAGTCACCAAATGAAAGAAAAATGAAGAAAGTTTTATTTGCTCTGCTCCTATCGCTATCCATTGCTGGGAATTCTCAAACTATTCTTTCCTCCCAAGCAGAAATTTCAGTTATTACCTGTGGCCCTTTTCAGGGAGAACTCTATTCGGCTTTTGGTCATAGTGCTATTCGCGTGAATGATCCTGTTTTGGGTTTCGATATTGCTTACAATTATGGCGTGTTTGATTTCAACCAGCCTAATTTTTATTTGAATTTCACCAGAGGGTTTTTGTATTACAAGCTTGGCGTTTATTCTTATCCCGACTTCCGCGATTATTATATTTCATACAATCGTTACGTGCATGAGCAAATTGTAAACTTGGATTCTGTTCAAAAGCAAAAAATCTTCAGTTACTTAGAAAATAATGCTCAGCCACTAAATCAAACCTATCGGTACGATTATTTTTATAACAACTGTTCGAGCAAAGTACGAGATGTTTTTGCAGAAGTATTCAAAGATCAAATCAAATTCGATGGTTCTTTTATAAAAACTGATTTAACCATTCGCGATTTAACGCATGCGTATCTAACACAACAACCATGGGGCGAGTTAGGAATTGATATTTGTTTAGGATTACCCATGGATAAAAAAGCTACTCCGTACGACTACATGTTTTTACCTGATTACGTAGAGGCTTCATTCAATCATACCACATTAAATAGACAACCCATTGTAAAGAAAAATATTCCGGTATATGAAAGTTCGCCTGAGCAAATTCCATTTCATTGGTATCATCCTTGGATTATTTTCGGAATTGCTTTTTTCTTAGTAAGCTTACTTACCTATCATGATTGGAGACGAAAAAAGCTGACAAAATGGTTTGATGTTACACTGTTTGGTGTCTTAGGTTTGTTAGGATTACTTCTATTGCTACTATGGGTTGCTACTGATCACAAAGCAGCCGCAAGTAATTTTAATTTGCTATGGGCATTTCCGATTCATCTTTTCGGAGCAATTGGACTTATGAAAAACAAGTCTAATAAATGGGTTATAAACTATTTTACCTTCGTGATTATTTTAACTTCAACCACCTTACTTATGTGGACATTACTGCCTCAACAAATGAACAATTATTTATTACCTGTTGTGGGAGTCATATTAATGAGAGCATTTATAATAAAAATGCTCTCAAAAAATAACTTATAATGCTACATGTGGATCGGGCGATTAGCTGTCGCTGCTAAGCAAGCCTCTTTCACAGCCTCCATGTAAGTTGGATGAGCGTGACTCATACGCGAAACATCTTCTGCCGAAGCACGATATTCCATAGCTACCACTCCAGCCGCAATCATATCAGCAGCACGAGCTCCGATGATGTGAACTCCTAAAATTTCATCCGTGGTTTTATCTGCCAATATTTTTACTAGACCATCTAAATCCATAGAGGCACGCGCTCGGCCTAATGCTTTGTAAGGAAAGCTACCCATTTTGTACGCGCGACTTTGTTCTTTCAATTGCTCTTCTGTATAGCCAACGCTGGCAACCTCCGGCCATGTATAAACAACCCCGGGTATTAACAAATAGTTAATGTGCGGTTTTTGCCCGGCTAATTGTTCG
Source organism: Cytophagales bacterium (assembly GCA_025359125.1). Classification (GTDB taxonomy): domain Bacteria; phylum Bacteroidota; class Bacteroidia; order Cytophagales; family Cyclobacteriaceae; genus ELB16-189. Next base: position 86,758 of record JANYHI010000042.1, on the reverse strand, counting down.
GCAACCATTGCCCCTTCTTCTTCTGCTTTATGTGCTAGCATTGCACCTCGTACCACATCTCCAATAGCATAGATGTTTTCAATTTTTGTTTTGAGATGATCATCTACAGGAATTTTACCTCTGTCTAATTCTATTCCTACTTTCTCTAAACCTAATCCATCGGTATAAGGTCTTCTTCCCACGCTCACCAAACAATAGTCGCCCTTCAATTCAATTGCTGCCCCTCCATTCTTAGGTTCCGCTTTTAAGATTACCTCTTTACCTTTATTTTCAATCTCAGTTACTTTGTGCCCGAGATAGAAATCCATTCCTAATTTCTTAGTTGACTTTTGTAATTCCTTACCCATCGTTCCATCCATAGTTGGAATAAGGCTATCCAGGAATTCAACAACAGAAACTTTTGACCCGATACGCGCATAAACAGAACCAAGCTCCATTCCAATTACACCTCCTCCAACAATAATTAAATGCTTGGGAACTTCATTTAATTCTAAAGCTTCTGTGCTAGAGATAATTCTTTTTTTATCAAATGGGGCAAATGGAAGTGGTGTAGGTTTTGAACCTGTTGCAATGATTACTTTTTCAGTAGTGAAACTTGTTTCCTTTCCATCTTGAGCAGTGACCTTAATTGTATTTTTATCTATAAAAGAACCCACGCCAGTTAACACATCAATTTTATTTTTCTTCATCAAAAAAGCAATGCCCTCTACATTTGCTTTTACTACTCCAGCCTTACGGGAAATCATTTGAGTGAGGTTTACCTTTGGCTCAGAGATATCGATGCCGTGTTCTTTAAAGGTATGTGCTGCGTTGTGAAAATGTTCAGAAGAATCTAACAACGCCTTGGAAGGAATACATCCAACATTTAAGCATGTTCCACCAAGTGTATTATACTTTTCTACGATGGCTGTTTTCATTCCCAACTGAGCGCAGCGAATGGCGGCAACATATCCACCAGGGCCAGAACCAATCACAATTACATTGTATTGCATACTAATTAGATTTCAACTTTTAACAATTCATCTATTAAACTCCTAAAATCAATCTACCTGGATCTTCCAATAATTCTTTTACTCTCACTAAGAAACTCACAGATTCGCGGCCATCAACAATCCGATGATCGTAAGATAGTGCCAGGTACATAATTGGCCTTACCACTATTTCACCTTTCTGCACCACAGCCCGCTCCACAATATTGTGCATTCCTAAAATTGCCGATTGAGGTGCATTAATAATTGGTGTTGATAACATAGAGCCAAACACGCCACCGTTAGTAATGGTAAATGTTCCCCCGCTCATTTCTTCAATCGAAAGTTTGCCATCGCGGGCACGCGTAGCAAGTCTAACAATTTCTGCCTCCACTTGATTCATACTTAATGATTCTGCATTTCGGATTACCGGAACCACTAGCCCTCTTGGTGTTGATACCGCTACCGATACATCGCAATAATCATGGAATACAATTTCATCTTTATCAATGGATGCATTCACCGCAGGAAAATCTTTCAATGCCACACACACTGCTTTGGTAAAAAACGACATGAATCCCAAACCCACGCCATACTTTTCTTTAAATTGATCTTTGTATTTCGAACGCAGATCCATCACTGGCTTCATATCTACTTCATTAAAAGTGGTAAGCATAGCAGTTTCGTTTTTCACCGCTACCAATCGCTTGGCAATTGTCTTGCGTAACGAGGTCATCTTCTCTCTGCGTTCTGTGCGCGAGCCCCCTGAAGTAATTACTGGTGGAGACATAGCTGGCACTGATTTACTATCTTTCGCGGAGGCTGATGCTTGTGCTTTTACCGCATCATCTTTTGTAATTCTTCCGCCCACTCCACTGCCAGAAACTTGGCCTGTCGGGATTCCTTTCTCATCTAAAATTTTGGCTGCTGCTGGTGAAGGAGTGCCGACAGCATACGAAACTGAACCGCCCACTGGCTGAGCCGCAGGTGCTTTTGATGATACAGGCGCAGCTGTGGCAGGTGCTCCGCCTTCTGTCATTTCAATCTTACAAATCAATCCGCCAATAGGCAACGTTGTCTTTTCTTTTGCAACAATTATTAAAATTCCATTTGCCTCAGCAGGCAATTCAAACGTTGCTTTATCTGATTCTACTTCGGCAAGTATCTCATCTAATTTTACAAAGTCCCCATCTTTCTTTAGCCAAGTAGAAATGGTTACCTCGGTGATAGATTCTCCCACAGCCGGAACTTTCATTTCTTTAATTGCTCCTGTCGATTTCATAGATTGCTTAGCAGGCGTTTCTGTTTTACTTTCAGTCTTAACTTCTTTTGGTGAAGCTGCTAGTGCACTTACCGCTGCAGCGCCTCCATCTGCAATTTCGCAAATCACGGTACCGATGGGCACTACTTCACCTTTTGCTTTAGAGATTTTTAATACACCAGCCTGAGGTGCAGTTAATTCAAACGTAGCTTTATCAGATTCCAATTCAGCTATTACTTCATCCATCTTCACCACATCACCCTCCTTCTTAAGCCAGTTAGCAATGGTTACTTCTGTAATTGATTCGCCAACGGTTGGCACTTTTACTTGTTGAGCCATACTTTAAATTCTTTAATGATTTTTAAACTTCTAAAGATTGTGAAACAATTTTTTCCTGCTCCGCTTTATGCACTTTTGAATAGCCAGTAGCTGGAGATGCACTTGCCTTTCGGGAAATTAATTCGAGGCCAGTCATGTAGCGGAGAATGAATGACCAGTAACCCATGTTAGCAGGTTCTTCCTGTGTCCACACTAATTTCGCGCCTTTGTATTTTTTAAGAATGGCATTCAATTGCTTTTCAGGAAAGGGATGTAATTGCTCCATCCGTACAATCGCCACATCTTTATTCTTTTTCTTGGCTTGTGATTCCAGTAAATCGTAGTATACTTTTCCAGTACACAATACAACTTTCTTAACGTCTTTGGCATTTACGTTAACATCATCAATTACCTCCTGAAAAGATCCCTTCGTAAAATCTTTAATTGGCGAAATAACGCTTGGGTGTCTCAGTAATGATTTAGGTGAAAAAACAATACAAGGTTTTCTAAACTCCCAAGCTACCTGCCTTCTCAGCAAATGAAAAATATTTGCCGGTGTGGTGGGGTTCGCCACAATCATGTTATACTCAGCCGAAAGCTGCAAAAATCTTTCTGGTCTTGCATTTGAATGCTCCGGGCCTTGCCCTTCATAGCCATGAGGCAACAACATTACCAAACCGTTCATCCGTTGCCATTTCGATTCAGCACTGCAAATGAATTGATCAATCATTACCTGCGCACCATTGGCAAAGTCACCAAATTGTGCCTCCCAAATAACCAACGCATGTGGTGTTGCCATGGCATAGCCATATTCAAAACCAAGCACACCAAATTCTGAAAGCAATGAGTTGTAAATATTAAATTTGAGCTGACCTTTTTCAATATTATCTAATCCGCAATACGGTTCGTTGGTGTTGGCATCAAAGAAGTATGCATGGCGGTGACTGAAGGTTCCGCGCTTTACATCTTGGCCGCTCATACGAACGGGAGTACCCTGAGAAAGTAGCGAACCATATGCCAATAATTCTGCTTCGGCCCATCCCAACATTTTCGTTTCGAAGAAAGCAGCACTGCGATCTTTCAATAATTTTTCAATTTGCTTGAGTGGCTTGAATCCTTCGGGAATAGTAGTAATCGCTTTCCCAACTTTATCAATCATTACTTGCTTAATGCTCGTGTCTGGCGACTGGTCAAAATCAGCAGGTGTTGATTTGCGCAACTTCTCCCACTCATTTTCAATTTGTTGAGGCTTATAAGGAAGTGGTTTTTGTTTCACCTCGTTCAGTCGATCTTGAAGCTGACTGCGGAAGCTCTTATCCATTTCATCTGCTAACGAAGCATCTACGTCTCCCCGCTCAATTAATTTTTTCACATACACTTCGCGTGGATTAGGATGCTTCGCAATTAAATTATAAAGCTTTGGTTGAGTGAACTTCGGCTCATCGCTTTCATTATGGCCATGCCTGCGATAGCACAACATATCAATGAAAATATCCTTACCAAACTTCTGGCGATATTCAACTGCCAGATTAGAACAGAAAGTAACTGCTTCTGCATCATCTCCATTTACGTGAAGGATAGGTGCATCTACAATTTTAGAAATATCAGTACAATAAATGCTAGTGCGTGCATCATCATAATCGGTAGTAAAACCGATCTGATTGTTAATAACAAAGTGAATTGTTCCGCCAGTGGTGTAACCCGGCAAGCCAGACATTTGAATAACTTCATATCCTACTCCTTGCCCTGCAATGGCGGCATCTCCATGAATAAGAATAGACATTGCTTTGTTCAAGTCACCTTGATATTCATCATCAATTTGTCCGCGAGTATAGCCTACTACTAATGGGTTCACTGCTTCTAGATGAGAAGGATTGGGAGTAAGCTTCAAATAGATCTTATTTCCAGATGGAGTATCGATGTGGCTGGAATACCCTAAATGATATTTCACATCGCCATCACCCATCGTTAAATCTGGATTGATGTTTCCTTCAAACTCCGTAAAAATTTGTTCGTAAATTTTACCTAGGATGTTTGTCAAGACATTTAAACGACCGCGATGCGCCATGCCAATGACAACCTCCTTCACTCCTAATTCTGCACTCTTATTAATAATAGTTTGCAAGGCGGGGATGGTATTCTCACCGCCTTCTAATGAAAAACGCTTTTGGCCTAAAAATTTGGTATGCAGAAAGTTTTCGAAAACCACGGCCTCGTTAAGCTTGCCAAGGATTCTCTTCTTTTCATCTTGATTAGGATTGTAGCTGAAATATTCCTTTTCAATTTTATCGAAAAACCAACTGCGGACTTCATCATTGCGAATAAAATTATATTCAAAGCCTATAGTGCCCAGATAAAGAACCTTTAGTCTCTCTATAATCTTGCGAAGAGTAGATTTAGGCATCCCAATTTCGGAAGCTATATCGAACTCTGTATCTAAATCAGCATCGGTTAATCCAAATTTAACATGGTCAAGCTGCACACCATGGTCGCGCCTTTCTCTTACCGGATTAGTATTTGATTTTAAATGGCCAAAAGAACGGTATGCAAAAATCAGCGTTCTCACATAGGTCTCCTTAATATTAGGCGTATCTGCCGAAGCTGCAGAGTGACCATTTTCGCCATATCTTTGAGAGGACAGATCATATCCTTCAAAAAACTTTTGCCACGAGCCATCGACAGAAGCCGGATCTTGTTTATAATTTTGATAGAGCTGATCGATATAACTAGTGTCAGCATTAGAAATGTAACTGTACTTATCCATGAATTAGAAATTGAAATCTAACCAAATGTATTCAGGTTGAATAAGATTTAAAAACTTAATAATCGCTTAAACAAATATTTAATAATAATATGCAGATGCTTTTATTTACTTGTTGACAGCCAAGTAATTACAATTGTAATAAGAAAACCTGTTAACTTTCGAGACTTTATTAGCTACCCGATTGGCATATATTCAAAATCCGATTACCTTTGCGATCCTTTTAAAAACGGACGTGTTCCAACATTAAAAAAAGTAAGACAAAATGGTAAAAATGAGATTGGCTCGCAGAGGCCGCAAAAAACTTTCGATTTTTGATATTGTAGTGGCAGACGCAAGAGCTCCCCGTGATGGTAAATTCATCGAGAAAATAGGAACTTATAATCCTTCTACAAACCCTGCTTCTATTGTAATTCAAGATGACAGAGCTTTCCATTGGTTAATGGCAGGGGCTCAACCTTCTGATACTGTTAGAGCGATGCTTTCTTATAAAGGCATTATGTACAAAAGACATTTGCAGATTGGTGTTGATAAAGGTGCTTTAACACAAGAGGCAGCTGATGGCAAATTAGCCGAATGGTTAACGGCAAAAGAAGCAATTGTACAATCAAAAGTATCCACCCTTTCTAAATCTAAGCAAGATGCTGCTAAGGCACGTAAAGAGGCCGAAACAAAGGTGAAAGAAGCACGTGCAGAAGCTATTCGCAAGAAGGCTGAAGTACCTGTTACTGCGCCCACTGTTGAAACGGCAACTGAAGCTGAGGCACCTAGTACAGAAGCTCAAGCATAATATTTTAAGTTTTAAAACAGGAAATGCCATCACCTTATTGGGATGGCATTTTTATTTATCAATACGATGGAAAAAGATCAATGCTTTAAAATTGGCTACGTAGCCAAAACGCACGGCCTCAAAGGAGAAGTTACAATGATTGTTACCGAGCCAATCGATTTTGACACGATAGAATCTCTTTTTATCGAACAAAGAAATTCACTTGTTCCGTACTTCATTTCGTCTTTCTCAGACAGAGGCGATAAGGTCTTTATCAAATTTGAAGATATCAATTCATCCGAAAAAGCATCTGAACTAAAGGGTTCAAGCATTTTTCTGCCGAAAGAAGCGAGACCAAAATTAAAACGAGGTGAGTTTTATGATGACGAGGTAATTGGGTTCACCGTGATTGATGAAAAGGTGGGAGAACTTGGAAAAATTACTGAAGTATCATCGGCAGGCCCAAACAGACTGATAACTGTATTATTTAATCTCAAGGAAATACTTATTCCATTAAATAGCCCTTTTATACTGAGCACCAATAAAACCAAGAAAACAATTAAAGTTGCTTTGCCCAATGGGTTTTTAGATATTTAAACCATGCGCATTGACATTATCACTTGCTTACCCCGTTTACTGGAGAGTCCTTTTTCAGATTCCATTTTAAAAAGAGCGCAGGACAAAGGGTTGGTAACTGTAAAAGTTCATAACCTAAGAGAATATTCCACTAACAAACACCGGACAACAGACGATTATGCCTTTGGGGGCGGTGCTGGTATGGTAATGATGATTGAACCCATAGACAGGTGCATCACTTCATTAAAATCAGAAAGAACATATGATGAGGTTCTCTACATGAGTCCGGATGGAGAAACCCTATCTCAATCATTAGCCAACCAATTAAGCCTAAAGCAAAATCTGATTTTACTTTGCGGTCATTATAAAGGAGTAGACGAACGCGTAAGAGAACATTTGATTACAAGGGAAATTAGCATTGGCGATTACGTGCTATCTGGGGGCGAGCTAGCGGCTGCGGTAGTCGCAGATTCTATTATTCGATTGCTTCCAGGAGTATTGAATGATGAAACATCCGCGCTGAGCGATTCTTTTCAAGATGGGTTGATTGCACCACCTGTTTACACGCGCCCTGCTGATTATAATGGCTGGAAGGTACCCGAGGTACTGCTTAGCGGTCATCAGTCCAAAATTGAAGATTGGAAGCAAGAGGAAGCAATAAAAAGAACTAAAAGTCGAAGACCAGGCTTAATTTCTTAGAATGAAATTTCTTTGGTCACACTTCCAAATTCAACTTCTTCACCTATATTTGCAGTCCATTTTAAAAACCGAGTACCATGGCCGATTTAATGAAAATTGTAGAGCAAGAGCTAGCTTCTAAAAGATCAGGATTACCAACCTTTAAATCTGGCGATACGATAAGTGTTCACGTAAAAATCAGCGAAGGAAATAAAGAACGTATCCAGCAATTTCAAGGAGTTGTTTTATATCGCAGAGGAACAGGAACTAATGGCGAGAGCTTTTCAGTAAGAAAGGTTTCTAATGGTGTTGGAGTAGAGCGTATCTTCCCTCTTCTTAGCCCAAGCATTGATAAAATTGAATTTGTAAAGGCGGGTAAAGTGCGTAGAGCGAAGCTTTATTATTTGAAGGGTCGCCAAGGAAAGTCGGCACGGATTAAAGAAAAATTAGCTACAAACATAGCCGTTTAATTAAAAAAATATTCTAAAAAACCCATTTCAACCCGTTGAAATGGGTTTTTTGCTTTCTTCTTTAACCTTGGATGAATTGGCATAGCAACCTATATTTGTCCCTCATTTAAAATAACCTATGGCCAGACCCACCATCACTGAATTACTTGGTAAAGATGCCGAGTCGCTTTTAACTCATAAAAGCAAAACTATTCCGAAAGAAAGCCTTCACTTACCAGGATCTGATTTTGTTGATCGTATTTTTTCCATCTCCAACCGCAATCCTCAAACCATGCGCAGTTTGCAGGTATTGTTCGATAAGGGTCGATTAGGCGGAACTGGTTTTCTCTCTATTCTCCCAATTGATCAGGGTATTGAACATAGCGCAGGTGCATCTTTCGCTAAGAATCCGATTTATTTCGATCCGGAAAATATTATCAAACTTGCTATCGAAGGTCAATGTAATGCTGTTGCCACCACTTTTGGAGGCTTGGCAATGATGTCAAGAAAATATGCGCACAAGATTCCTTTCATCGTAAAGATTAATCATAACGAACTTCTTACCTATCCTAATAAAGCAGATCAGATTATGTATGGATCTGTTGAAGACGCATGGAACTTAGGAGCTGTAGCTGTTGGAGCCACTATCTATTTTGGATCAGATAATGCTACTCGCCAGATTCAAGAAGTTTCCGTTGCCTTTGAGCGTGCCCATGAACTAGGTATGGCAACAATATTATGGTGTTATACTCGTAATGATGCCTTCAAAAAAGACGGCAAAGATTATCATGTATCAGCAGATTTAACGGGCCAGGCAAATCATCTTGGCGTAACGATTCAAGCTGATATTATCAAACAAAAATTAGCTGAGAATAATGGTGGTTACAAAATGTTGAACAGCGGTGGAAGCAGTTATGGAAAATTAGATGAAAGAATCTATACCGAATTGACTTCTGATCATCCAATCGACTTATGTCGTTATCAAGTTCTTAATTGTTATAATGGTCGCGCGGGCTTGATCAACTCTGGTGGTGACTCAAAAGGCTCAAGCGATATGGCAGATGCTGTTCGCACTGCTGTAATTAATAAAAGAGCAGGTGGAATGGGACTTATCTCTGGAAGGAAAGCTTTCCAGCGCCCCATGAAAGAGGGCGTTGAAATTTTGCAAGCTATACAAGATGTGTATTTAGATAGTAAGATTGATATTGCTTAATATTTGATTCGAAAATTTGAAGATGCGCTAATTTGAAAATTAGAGTCATCAATAACTTGTAGTCATTTTCAAATTTTCAAATTGAAAAATTTTCAAATTGAATTTAAAATATGCCTTGGTTCAAACGTACCGATAAAGGAATTCTTACCCCCACCGAATCAAAACGCGAAGTGCCAGATGGCCTTTGGTTCAAATCGCCTAGCGGAAAAATTATTCACACACGCGAATTAAAAAACAATGCTTACGTAGTTCCTGAAGAAGATCTCCATGTAAAAATTGGCTCGGAAGAATATTTTGAAATTCTATTTGATAACAATCAGTTTACCGAACTTGATGTCAACATGGAATCAGGCGATCCGCTAAAATTTGTTGATACTAAACCATATCCTAAAAGAATTAAAGAGACTCAATCAAAAACACAATTGAAAGATGCCGTAAGAACAGCTTATGGCAAAATCAATGGACTTGATTTGTGTGTGGCGTGTATGGATTTTACTTTCATCGGTGGCTCGATGGGATCGGTGGTTGGCGAAAAAATTGCACGAGCCATTAACCATTCATTGATAACAAAAACTCCCTTCTTAATGATTTCTCGCTCGGGAGGCGCCCGCATGATGGAGGCAGGTCTTTCCTTAATGCAAATGGCTAAAACCTCAGCTCGGTTGGCACTTTTAGACGAAGCAAAAACCCCTTACATATCTCTTTTAACAGATCCTACTACCGGAGGAGTTACAGCCTCTTATGCGATGTTGGGTGATTTTAATGTTGCTGAGCCTGGCGCATTGATAGGATTTGCCGGACCACGTGTAATTCGTGAAACAATTGGTAAAGATTTGCCAAAGGGTTTTCAAAGCGCAGAGTTTGTGCAAGAGCACGGCTTCCTTGATTTTATTATCGATCGCAGAAGCCTCAAGCAAAGATTGAGCACGCTCCTGAGGATGCTTCAATAAAAAATCTTATTGTTATTCATTTGATGAAGGTTGCCAGAATAGAACTTCACTATCTTCCATCGTTAGAGTATTTGTGTGCTATCTATCCATTCGATGAAATTCAACTGGAAAAGCATGAACATTACGTTAAACAAAGTTTTCGCAATCGCTGCTACATTAACACTTCGCAAGGAATTCAAAAGTTGATAGTTCCTCTTCGCGAGAAGCACGGAAAAATTTCTATTCATGAAATTAAAATTGATCATCAACAAAAGTGGCAAAATAAACATTGGAGAAGCATTGAATCGGCCTATCGTAATGCTCCGTACTTCGAATATTATAGTGATAATTTGAAAAAAATAATTTACGAGACCCACGAATTGCTCTTTGATCTCAATATGAATTTGCTGTCATTCTGTCTGCGATCTATTGACCTATCGAGACACCTAACCAGTACGGACATTTTTGAAAAACAGCTCGAAACATACATTTCCGATCTTAGGGGGAAGATTACACCTAAAAAAAACTTTGAATATCGGCCATTCTATCAGCCCACAAGCTATCAGCAAGTGTTTGGCAATACATTTGTAAATAACCTTAGCTTCTTAGATCTGTTATTTTGCGAAGGCCCCAATTCACTGCGCATTATTCAATCTTCTAAGTCGAATTTGAACAAATAATTTTAAGTAGGCGTTTTAGTTAATAACTACCTTACACTACCGATAAATGGTAGAGAACAGGTTGTTTGGAATTGTTGCCCTTAAAACTTTACATTTACACATATCAATATACTATGTCAAATATGGAAGCCAAATTCTCTAACCGTGTTAAAGAGGTAATCTCCCTCAGCAGAGAGGAAGCATTACGCTTAGGACATGATTACATTGGAACCGAACATCTTATCTTAGGAATGATTCGCGAAGGAGAGGGAGTTGCTGTGGGAGTTCTCAAAAAATTGGGAGTACCACTAGATCAACTTCGTGGTGAGATTGAAAAAATTTCTAAAGGCACTGCCACTCATGAAATAAAAAATCTGGCAAACATTCCGTTAACGCGCGCTTCAGAGAAAACCTTGAAGATAACTTACCTAGAAGCAAAAGTTTTCAAAGCGCAATTAATTGGTACCGAACATTTACTTTTATCTATCCTTAGAGATCCGGATAATCTGGCAACTCAAATCTTAAATAAATTTGATGTTGCCTACGATGTTGTAAAAGAAATGTTGGAGTATCAACATGATCAACCAACTGCCTCTTCTGATACAGACGATCCGGATGATGATTCATCTAAAATGTTTGGAAGTGGAGGTGCTGGCGGTAGTGGATCAAAAGAGAAAAAAGGAACGGATAAATCACGCACACCAGTTCTTGATAATTTCGGTCGTGATTTAACAAAGCTTGCCGAAGACAATAAGCTTGATCCGATCGTAGGTCGCGAAAAAGAAATTGAGCGTGTAGCACAAATTTTAAGTCGTAGAAAAAAGAATAATCCGATTTTAATTGGCGAGCCCGGTGTTGGTAAGACAGCCATTGCCGAAGGTCTTGCTCTTAGAATTATACAGAAGAAAGTCTCGCGTGTTCTTTTTGGCAAACGTGTGGTTACACTTGACCTCGCATCGTTAGTAGCGGGAACAAAATATCGCGGACAGTTTGAAGAAAGAATGAAAGCGGTGATGAATGAGTTAGAGAAATCACCTGATGTCATTCTCTTCATTGATGAGTTACATACCATTGTAGGCGCAGGTGGAGCATCCGGATCTCTCGATGCTTCTAACATGTTTAAACCTGCGCTAGCCCGCGGTGAAATCCAATGTATCGGTGCCACTACGTTAGATGAGTATCGTCAATACATTGAAAAAGATGGAGCCCTCGCCCGAAGATTTCAAATGGTGATGGTAGATTCCACTTCAGTTGATGAAACAATTCAAATTCTTGAAAATATAAAAGAAAAATACGAAGACCATCATCACGTAACGTATACCAAGGAAGCATTAGAGGCTTGCGTGCGTTTATCAGATCGGTACATCAGCGATAGATTCTTACCAGACAAAGCGATTGATGTAATGGATGAATCTGGTGCTCGTGTGCACATTAATAATATTCACGTTCCGGATGATATTGTGAAATTTGAAGCAGCAATTGAAGATGTGAAGAAAGAAAAAAATAGGGTAGTAAAAAGTCAGAAGTACGAAGAGGCAGCACAATTACGGGACAAAGAGAAAAAACTTATTGAGCAGCTTGATTTAGCGAAAACACGTTGGGAAGAAAAAACTCGCACAGAAAAGTATACAGTTACTGAAGACAATGTTGCGGATGTAGTGGGCATGATGACGGGAATACCTGCCAACCGAATTGCCCAGAAAGAAAGCAACAAGCTTTTAGGAATGGCCGATAAATTAAGTAGTCGAGTGATTGGACAAACCGAGGCTATTAAAAAATTAACAAAGGCAATTCAACGTACCCGTGTCGGATTGAAAGATCCAAAGAAACCAATCGGTTCATTTATTTTTTTAGGACCAACAGGCGTTGGTAAAACGGAATTAGTAAAAGTGCTTGCTACTTATCTGTTCGATAAAGAAGATGCATTGGTACGGATTGATATGAGCGAATACATGGAGAAATTCTCTGTGTCTAGATTAGTAGGCGCACCTCCAGGATACGTTGGTTATGAAGAAGGTGGACAGTTAACAGAAAAAGTACGTAGAAAACCATACAGTGTTGTATTGTTAGATGAAATTGAAAAAGCTCATCCAGATGTATTCAATATTCTATTACAGGTATTAGACGATGGAATTTTGACGGACGGATTAGGGAGAAGAGTAGATTTCAGAAATACAATCATCATCATGACATCTAATATTGGTGTTCGTGATTTAAAAGATTTCGGATCAGGTATTGGATTTGCAACCAAAGCCAATCGCGAAAATGATGAAGAGGTAATGAAATCAACTATTCAAAATGCATTGAAGCGTGCCTTCTCTCCTGAATTCTTGAATAGATTGGATGATGTGATTGTGTTCAATTCATTGCAACGCGAACATATCCATCTAATCATTGATATCACATTGGGTAAACTATTCGAAAGAATTCTTACACTCGGTTATCATGTTGAGCTTACTGACAAAGCCAAAGATTTCTTAGCTGAAAAAGGATATGACCAACAATTTGGCGCGCGTCCACTTAACCGTGCGATCCAAAAATATTTGGAAGATCCGGTAGCAGAAGAAATTCTAAGAGGAGAAATCACCGAAGGCGGTACTATTCAAGCCGACTATGAAGGAACCGGAGATTTGTTAACTATAAAAGTTAAGAAAGCAAAAGCTTCTTCGAAAGAGAAAAAAAGCGAATAACATATTACCGCTCAAATTTAAATAACAAAGCCTGAGTTTACTCAGGTTTTGTTATTTACTATCGATTCTTAAAATCTTCCAGCCAGTAAAAACGGAAAAGGTAATTGAAGTAATTAATACTATCTGAAAGTGTGTACTATTTAGCTTAAGCACTTGTACCAAAACTTTGTCTACATTATTTAGCCCAAGCACCAAAACGCACGCAAGAATTAAAATTAAAATAACATTATACCATTGAGCATGCCTTCCTTCATGTGGTATTAGTTTTTTATCGTTGCTAATTAAAATCAAAAAGAAAGTAAGCAGTGGCAAAATCAATCCGTTCAATGCCTGAACAGTCAAAATCACCGGAATAGGTTTTACTCCACTGATTCCAAAAATAAATCCAACTGCTAAAACACCAGTCCATATCAGCCTCACGGTTTGCTTTTTCTCGACACCAAATACGCTTGTGGTAATAATGGAAGAGGCATAGGGTGCTGTTATCGCTGAAGAAAATCCGGCTGCAAACAATCCAATACCCAGGGCGCACACTCCAATGTAACCGATCTTTAATTGAAATTGATTTGCTAAATCTGCGAAGGATGTAAAGTTTGCAGATAATGTACCCGCCATTAAAATCCATGCGGTTATCATTCCTCCAATTAGCACAGAAATAGTAAGCCCCACTCGCATCAATGGAATAGTTTGACCTTTACTGATTCCCGAACCTAAAAATAAATTATAAGGAACAATGGTGGTACCCACCAAGCCAAGCGTTAGCAACTCAGCACCATCCGGAATAGCAGGAATAAAGCTAGAAGAAATTATTTCGCTAAATGAAAAATCAGTTTGGGTGGCAAGTAGTAAAAAAGCAACGCCCATAAGCGCTACTAATATTGTCATTAATGTAGAAATCCATTTACCTCTGCCCGTCCATAGAATTATAAAAGCAATAAAAGAAAGTAAAACAGTATAAATTCTACCATCAATATCGAAAAGAAGAAGTAAGCCTGCGGTGCCACCTAAAATATTTCCTGCTTCATACGCGGCACAACCTAAGATTACGGATCCCCCTACTAACCACTTTATCCAAAAGCCATTCCCCTTACCAAATTTTGTTTCAATGGCTTGCCCTAAAGTTAATCCTGTTGAAATCGTAATTCGTGCTGAAACTTCTTGAAGCACAATACAGGCAACAGTAGCAAACACTACCGACCATAAAAGTTGGAGTTGAAAAAGTGCTCCTGCCGAAGCTGCTGTGGTTACGGTGCCAGGACCAATAAAAGCGGCTGAAATAACAGACCAGAGTATTACACTCGAAAGCTTATCGCGTTTCAAATTTTTGAATGATTACAGGACGTTGTTCAGTTGCTCCTTAATTTTTTCTAACTCCTCTTTCATCATCACTACGTGCTTTTGCATTTCGGCATCATTTGCTTTGCTGCCGATAGTATTTATTTCGCGGCCAATTTCCTGCGAGATGAAAGCCAATTTTTTTCCGTTCGATTGTTTGTCGACTATTCCTTTCAAGAAATAATCAAGGTGTGTTCTCAGGCGAACACGCTCTTCGTGAATGTCTAACTTCTCAATATAAAAAATAATTTCTTGTTCTAATCTATTAGAATCAAAACCTTCGTTGCCAAAAAAATCTGTTATACTACCTTTTATTTTTGATCGCACTCTCTCAATTCTTTTAGGATCTAATTCTTCTACACCTACTAAACCCATGCGAATATTTTCAATGTACTCTCTCAATTTTATTTCTAAGGATTTGCCCTCTGCTAATCGAAACTGCTCGCACTTATCCATTGCTTCATTCACCAATTGCTTTACTCGCTCCCACTCGGCCGGATCTAATTCCTCTTTTCCATTTGTTATCATTACATCCGGAGAATTGATTGCCATCTGAAAAAGATTATCGTAACCCGCCATTACTTTGTCAGCCAATTTCTTCAATTCAGAATAATAGCCAACAAAAAGTTCTTCGTTATATCGCTGTGTATTTTCTGTTTTGACTGATTGCTGAAAATCAATTCCTATTGAAATCTTACCACGCTCAAGTTTATCAGCTATTAGCGTTCTTAGATCAAGTTCTTTTTCAGAATACTTACGTGGCAATCTAAGATTGAGATCTAAAAATTTTGAATTTAAAGATTTTACTTCGACTGAAATAGAAACGTTTACGTTATTTGAAATTACCTGGCCAAAGCCAGTCATTGATTTAATCATGAAATAATATTTTAAAAATCAAATCCAAACGTAACATACGCGCGCGGATTTTTAACTGCATAATTTTCAACTGGCCATGCTACATCTACTTTGATGTAGTATCCAAAAATCATGGATCTAAAGCCTGCTCCATAGCTATATAACCACGGGTTTAAGTACTCTTTAATTTCTGCCCGAAACGGAGTACCGCTTGGTTTTTCTGGTACTATCCTAACTCTTCCATTATTCTCAGAATCAACTGGCACTGGCCCCGTCCAACTACTTCCAAAATCATAGAAACCCACCAGCTGGAGGTTGCGGAAAAAATTAGAAGTGATAGGCCCACTTGATAATGCCCGAATAAGTGGTACGCGAAACTCCGCATTTAATACTGCTGTGCTATTCCCATATAATGTAGCGTAATCAAACCCTCGCAGGTTTGTAGCAAAATCTACGAAGAGTAGATTTTCATTGTAAGATCCAACGGTACTCACTAAAGGATTGAGTGCTCCAGAATAATTAAACTTGTTCGCTATCCAATTATCCATTCCGCCTAACAAATAACTTTTAGGAGAGTTTCCGAAAAAAGTACCTGCATACCCTCGTAATGCAAAAACAATCTCTTTATAAATTTTCTGGTATCTTCTAATATCAACTGACACCTGTGAAAAACTCTTTTTATTATCTCCCAAAGCTACATTGTTTACAAAACTAAATTTACCTCTTGTGCCTTCCATAATGTTCATGCCGGTAGTAATTGAATTATCGTAAACAACTTCAAGTTTTCCGCCTGAATAAAATTGAGTTTGCGAAGGATTAAAAACTGGGGAACTACCGGGTTGAATAGCCAATGGGTTTTTTCCTCTATCCACAAATTCAGTATAACTAATAAATGGCTTGAGCGTAACACGCGTACGAACCGAAATAGGATACGAAACGCCAAACTCTAACTTCTGGTAAGAATACTTTTGATTTTCATCTTCAACTAAATCTCTGCCTGGTGGCTGCCAAAAAATAACTTTGCGATCAAAGCGTGCACTGAAATCCAAACGATGTGGGAGGTACTGAAATTCGCCATACACATCTCCACTCTTTAAATCGGTAGCCGTTTGTATGCCTCCGAAAATCCGATAGTTTTCCAACATATCATTCATTTGCGCTTCAATACGCAAACTCCAACCTCTTAATGGATCAACAACAATACTAGTTACCAAATTCTCATAGCTGAACTTTGGTTGGTAAGCGAAAGGGCCCGTCACCCTATTTGTTTCACGAGCCTTCATGTAACGAGTTAAGAAATTTTCACTGGGTTGTTTATTTTTTACAGCTTCTTCTTCAAAAACATAATCGTCTGTGTTCAATGGCTTTTCCCCTGGTGCCAGAATTGGTTTCGCCACCGTATCTTTTTTGACTTCTTCAAAAGTATAGTCATCTGTATTGATACCCTGATTCGATAATGATTTTACTGTGTCTTTCTTAATTTCAGTGAGAGGGGGATTTACTTGCTGAACTGTATCTGTCTTTTCTTTTAATCGGGAATTGATCAAATCCTTTATAGACGTAACTTTGTTTTGCTGTTTTTTCTTTCGTTCAGTTAATACCCGCGCTTGTTGCACTTCTTTGCGCCTAGTGGCAGGTGTAAAAACTTGTCTTTCAAAATTTGTCTGACGATCAATAAAAATATCTTCGCGTAAATTTTGAGTCAAAACAGTTGCTAGCATTTTATTCTCGTAGTTCATGTCGTAATCCTTAATGCTCGAATTAAAATTTGTAACCTGTGCGTAAATGCCCGATTGTGTATTGAATCGAAAAAGATTTACAATGCCACGCTGATCGCTCAAATAATAAAAGTTATGTTCATCAACAGCGCGTGCGTGGAAATCTTTACTTAGCGTGTTGGTGATTCGGATGAGCTTGTTGAGGGTGGTATCAATGTTGTACGTGAATAGATTATAATTAGGCGATAGTTTTTGAAGGCCTTTTAAGTTGGTATGCAACGAATCGGACGGGCGATTGGAGCTAAACACAATTGTATTTGAATTTGGAATGAAGGCCGGATCTAGATCGTCAAACTTATCGTTAGTAAGTCGCTTGGTGCGATCTCTGCGGCTACTTAATAAAAACAAATCATTTTGCCCTTCAAAATCTGCGCTTACAATCACTAGTCTTCCATTATTAGAGAAATTAAAACTTCTGATATTGCTGAACTTATCAAGTTCTCGGGGAAGTTTTGATCGTGTGTTCAAATCATACAACCAAAAAATATATTGCCCTTCTTTCACTCCAATAACTCCTAACGTATTAGCATCTGCCCAACTAAGAAGTGGCACTCGATAATCTACCGTTTGTTTTATAACTCTGTTGCCTCCATGTAAGATCACAGACTCTTTTCCGTTTTCAAGAGACCGCACTTTTACAATAAACTTTCCTCGATCATTTTCTGCATACGCTACTTTCTTTCCATCGGGACTTATCTTAACAGTTGTGTAGGTTAATCCTCTACTTTTATTCTTGCTGAATTGCAAGCTATCGGCCAGGCCAACATAACTCTGCTCTACTTTTTTGTCGATGCCTCCGTAGAAATTTTTCCAATCAACCATCAATTGCCTAAAGGGAACCCCCAGTGTGATCAAAATACTTTTCTCTTCATTTCGAATAATGCGTGTGTAGTTAAGAATATTGTTGATACTGCTCTTTCCATACTTTTCAACTATGTAGTTCCAGATTGATTGCCCGACTAGCGCAGCTTCTTTATCTGTAAACCGAAGTGCCTTATTAACTCTTTTACTTTTAACTAACTGGCGCACGTAATCATCCATTTCTTCGTTCCAGCCCTTTGCTACATAATAAGAAGTGCCTTCAATAAACCATTCAGGCAAATTCAATAAAACAGAATTTTGAAACATGTCTTTCAAGCTTCCGCCAAACATCATCTCGTTTACCAGCAAGTCTGACATTTTAAAGATCAGCTCTTGCTTAAATTCTTCTAGGTTTCCGGGATGCGCGATTTCTACATATGGTTTTATAAATTCTGTTTCACCGCCTGCGCTGTAGCGCGAATGATTGAGTCCGATATTACTTTGTTGAAGATCGGTAATGGAGTTATATAAAAATACTTTCGTTTTTTGATAGGGATAAAATCCTAACAGATCTGTAATTCTATCAAACTCAGACTCTAAGTATTGAAGAGCCTCTTCCGCCACTTTCTTACGCTCACCATAAAAATGAACATCAAAGTTTTCGGAGCTTAAATACTTCCAATCAAAATTTTTGTATTGAATTCGGTTTTGACCAAAAACCTCAGTAGCCTTTTGCGCGGTGGCCAACTTAAACCAGAATACTAATAGCAGTCCAAAAATTATCTTCCCAATCAATCTCATACAAATAACACTACTAAGACTTCGAATATAACGGTTTAAAGCGGTTAATATTTACTTCTTTAATAATTTCACCTTTCTCTAATAACCAGTTTGCCAACTGATTAGAAAAATAGGGTGCTAAGCTTACCCCTTTTGTTCCGAGCCCATTAAAAATAACCAACTTGGGGTGAACTGGATGGGAACCTAAAATCGGTTTTCTGTCTACTGTTGTGGGCCTTATTCCCCAATCCTGACCCACTATTTCAAAGGGAATCTTTAATAAAGCACCCAGCTTTTCTTTGATCTCATTTTCACCTTCAATGGTAGTAGCAGGGCTCAGCTCTTTAAGAGAATAGGTGGCTCCGGCTTTATATAAATTAGGCTGATCGGTAGGCACCACATACACGCCTTTATTTAAAAGCATTTCGGGCGACTGTTTCATGCTAATTGTTAATGTCTCTCCCTTCAAAGATCGAATCGGCAACCAATCAAAAAAAGGAACTAATGAATTTATACCTGTACACATTACAATGTAATCGGCTACTATATTTTGGTATGAAATGCGTTCATTATTTAGAACAAGATCATCGCTATTAAAATGACTTTCCCAATACGATTGGTTGGCAATCAAATAAGATTGTACTGCTTTCAAGAATGCAGGAGAGTCAATATATCCAGCATTTTTAATTAGTAAACCACCAAAGCGATCGTGCACCTGATTACCAAAATGCGAAGTGGTAAAAACATCCGCCATCAAATTATTTACCGTTGGGTCGGCACTTTTGCCCATCCAGCTGTTTTGCTCTTCTATGGTACCAAAAGGCCGGTAAAGAAGTTGTGGAAAAAAGAATTTTTCGTTAAAAAATTTTTCTGCTTCAGCATAAAACTCATGGAGATAGGAAAATATAGGTTCTTCCATCCATGTTTTTACAATACCCATTCCGGTAACGGGATTAAAAAGGCCTGCAGCCACTCGAGAACTTCTGTTGTTGGCGGGCTGATCGATAACCATCACCTTCTTACTTCTGTAAATCAGTTGAAGAGCAAGAGCAGAGCCAGCTAGACCCTGACCAACAATTAACACATCTACCTTCTGCTGATCTTTACTCATTAATCATTAAAAGAATTACAAATATGGTTGATGTCAGTTTTACTTTTGTGGTATTGGCTTTAGTAAATCGAAAAATTTAAACACATTTTTCGCTCTCCAATCAAAAAAAGGGTGTTAACACAATTACTTCTTTGGGCAAGCGAAATATGGGGTTCATAAAGTATTCTGGATTCGTTAAAACATTACATTCTAATACTTGTTATATTTATATAATATTTAAATACAAAGATTATATGATAATAGAGAGAAAAGTAACAGTAATTGGCACATTCAAACACGCCTTAATTAAAATAGTGGATGATAAGCCAGAAGTAGCCATTGTTGAGGCGATTACCACTTACATTCCTATCGAAGAATTCAAAGAAATATTCAATGCGATTGGAAAATTCACAGCAGAAAGAAAGATTACTAAACTCATTTTCGATAAGAGAAAATTATCTGTATTCCATCAGCCTTCGATGGAGTGGTATTTTGTAGAGTGGAAGGAGAAGATGTTTAATTTGGGTTTAAAAACGCATCGTAAGATTTTACCTCAAGACCCAATTTTCCGGCAAAGTGTAAAAATTGGAAGAGATAAAATCAAGCAAATTCATCCGAACGGAAAATATTTGCAGATGGATATTCAGTACGCTGACAATCTTGAAGACGCCATCTCTAAATAATTTTATGAGCGATCCTACTCAATCAGGTTTGCTTGATCAGAAAAAAATTATAGAGTCCATTTCTTTGGTGAAGAGTAGACTCAAAGCAGTTAATTCTTCAATTGAAAAAATTGAACCGACCGAGTTCGCTCAGTCGGCTCAATCTATTTTATCAGAAATTCATGAGATTGAAGCTGAAGTAGATTACTTTTTTGAATTAAGTAATTGCAAACATTTGATGATGCTAGATCAAGTTGCGTACATTAAGAAATTAGAAGCGGAATTATTGGAATTGAAACTTCAAAAGTAGTTAGATCATCTTTACACTGCCAGTCCACATTTCCTTTTAGTCTGTTTAGAATTTTCTTTACCAGATATAATCCCATCCCCTGGCCAATTGATTTTTCTGAACCTCGATAGAACATTTCAAAAATTCGAGGTGCAATAGTAGGAGATATTCCCTCTCCATCGTCAGCAACAGTAATAATTAACTGTTCGCGTATTGCATTAACATTAACCCGAACACTTCCCTGCTTAGCTTCTCTAAAAATAATTGCGTTGGATAGTAAACTCCTGATAAGAATACTCAATAAAACAGAATCAGTTTCAATAACAGACGCCCCCAGATGTTCTATTTCAAACTCAATAAACTTAAAATTGGGCAGATAGTGAAGATGTTTGATTTCATTTTCAACCAAGGTCTTAATTTCAATTTTAGTAATCTTAATTTCTTCTTGGGTAGATTGGCCTAATAGATTAAGTGTATTTACTACGCCTTCCATCTGATTAATGCGCAGCTCAAAATGGTGACAATAATCTTTCAGAGCCGAAGGCACTTGTTCTGTCTTTATTAGATTTAAAACACCTAACATAGATGAGATAGGAGATCTTAGATCATGAGACGCCCTGTACAAAATCTGATCTAACTCTTGATTGCGCTCTAGTAATTCTTTATTGTTACCGATAAGTTCTTCAACAGCCGCTGTTAGTTCTTCCTTCTGAGCTTCAATTTCTTCTAGGTTATCTGCCAATTCACTTTCACGCTCCATCAACTTCATGGTGCGTTCATTCAATAACTCAATTAAATTTTTGACCTCCTCTTCTTCCAATTGCAAATAAATTATACGCTTTTCGATTGCTTAAAATTAAAGCAACAAACAACAAATTTATAAATTCATTTTTGAAGAAGCTAGTCCACCAAAATAAACATTTTACCACTTACCGTAGTAAATGGTAGATGGTTGAAAATAATACCACCGCTTTTGAGTGGTGAATGGGTTACGATTCTTATCTCGCTAACACCAACATATTTGCAGCGAGCACTAATAAATCATTATTAACTACTTCTTTCTTTTCGTCTGCTACTAGCAAGAAGTTTTCGTAAAGTGTATTCAACTCTTCGCCTTCAAATTTATGTCCCAACAATTCCATCCGATGCTTCAATGCTGCCCGACCGCTTCGTGCCGTTAACACGATAGAAGAATTAGATACACCCACATCAGCAGGATTGATGATCTCATAATTCTCAGCGTGTTTCAAAAATCCATCTTGATGGATGCCTGATGAGTGTGAAAATGCATTAGCACCTACAATAGCTTTATTGGGTTGCACGGGCATGTGCATCATGCTACTTACCAACTGACTTATTTCAAAAATTCTTTCTGATTTAATATTGGTGTACAAATCCAAATCTTTGTGCACTTGCAAAATCATCGCGATCTCTTCTAACGAAGTATTTCCTGCCCGTTCGCCAATTCCGTTGATGGTAACCTCGGCCTGCCGCGCACCATTGGTTAATCCGGCAATTGTATTTGCTGTAGCTAACCCTAGATCATTATGGCAATGAACCGAGATTACTGCCTTGTCAATATTTTTTACATGATCAAACAAATATTGAATTCGCTTTCCATATAAATGCGGCAAGCAATATCCTGTTGTGTCAGGAATATTTACCACATCTGCACCGGCTTCAATCACTGCTTCTGTAAGTTGTGCTAAGAAAGCAAGATCTGCACGCCCCGCATCTTCGGCAAAAAATTCTACCTCATAGCCTTTCGCTTTCGCATACTTTACAGCCCACACGCCTTGCTCTAACACCTGCTCGCGACTGGATTTAAATTTATGTTTAATATGCACATCACTTGAGCCAATACCTGTATGAATTCTACCATGCTTGGCATGATGTAGTGCTTCTGCTGCTACATCAATGTCATCTTTCTTCGATCGCGTTAAGCCGCAAACAGTAACATTCTTCACTGCTTTAGAAATTTCTACAACCGATAAAAAATCTCCGGGGCTTGAAATAGGAAATCCAGCTTCAATCACATCTACACCCAACGCTTCCAATTCTTTTGCAATGATCACTTTCTCGTGCGTCTTTAACTGACAGCCTGGAACTTGTTCTCCATCACGAAGAGTAGTATCGAAGATTTGAATTTTGTTAGTCATAAATGTAGAAGTTAGAATACAGAAGTTAGGAGTTAAAATAATTTACAACTGGTATCTTTTCCAGTTGACTCACTACAAAACTTCCCATTGTGCTTGTGTTTAAAATTTTATCTTTTGATGTTTTTGAATCTGCAATGTCTACTGTGCGATAACCAGATTTTAGAGTGGCTTCAATAGCTTTAATTATTAATTCCGATTCTTCCTTCAATCCGAAGGAAATATCAAGCAACAGCGAAGCAGATAAAATTGATGCCAACGGATTAGCAATTCCCTTACCTGTAATGTCGTGCGCACTTCCGTGAATAGGTTCATATAATCCTACCGAGTCTCCTACTGAAGCAGAGGCCAGCATTCCCATTGAGCCAGCAATTTGAGACGCTTCATCTGTAAGAATATCTCCAAATAAATTTCCTGTAAGTACTACATCAAAACTTCTTGGGTTTTGGATTAGCTTCATCGCGGCAGAATCTACAAACTGATGATCCAGTTCAACGTCAGGATAATTTTTTGCAATTTCTGTCACCACCTGTCTCCATAGGCGCGAACTTTCCAACACATTTGCTTTATCAACAGAAGTAACTTTTCTTCTACGCGTTCGTGCTGCCAGAAAAGCTTTGTGAGCAATTCTCTCTATCTCATATCTTTGATAAATCATTAAATCATAGGCAGTATTGCCATCATCCTTTCTACCCTTCTCACCGAAATACACATCTCCCGTAAGTTCGCGGAAAAATAAAATATCTGAGCCCTTTAAAATTTCCGCTTTAATACTGGATGCTTCTAATAACTCATCAAATAATTTTATCGGGCGAAGATTAGCATACAAGCCCAACTCTTTACGCATTTTTAAGAGGCCCTGCTCGGGTCTTACTTTAAGAGTTGGATCATTATCATATTTAGGATGACCGACAGCTCCAAATAAAATGGCATCGCAATTTTTGAGTTGCACTATTGTTTCATCCGGCAACGGATTTCCAGATGCCTCAATCGCATCATGTCCAATAATAGATTCTTCAAAATCAAATTGATGATCAAAAATCTCGGCAATCTTCTGCAACACCTTTTTTCCTTCGGTTGTTACTTCTTTGCCTATGCCATCTCCTGGCAGTATAACAATCTTTCTTTTCATCTTTCAGTCTAATTTTTGTTCCCAGTTTACGGTTGCCGTGACTGGGAAACTAGTCTAACTATGTACTGCATCAAACTCTCTAATCTCTTTATTCAAACTCAACAAGTAATCAATGTCATCATACCCATTCATCAAACACGTTTTTTTATAAGCATTGATTTCAAAAGTTTCCCTTACTGAACCCACTTGTAAAATCTGATTTTCTAAATCCACCATAATTTCCGTTGATGGATTTTCTTTGATGGCCTGAATCATCTGTTTTAAGAAATTATCAGAAACTACAATGGGAAGTAATCCATTGTTGAGTGCATTATTTTTAAAGATGTCTGCAAAAAAACTTGACACCACTACTCTAAATCCAAAATCATAAATAGCCCATGCAGCATGTTCGCGACTGCTGCCACAACCAAAATTTTTTCCTGCTACTAAAATCCTTCCAGAATAGGTAGGATCATTTAGCACAAAATCCGTTACCGGATTATTCTCTGTATCGTAGCGCCAATCTCTAAACAGATTATCTCCAAAGCCTTCGCGCGTAGTTGCTTTCAGGAAACGAGCCGGAATAATCTGATCAGTGTCAATATTCTCGTTTGGCAGCGGAACGGCTGTTGATCTTAGTGTTATAAATTTATCTTTCATTTTTTAATGTTGTCTGTTGATAGTTATTTGTTATCAGTGATTATCAAATCATTCAGCGGTTAACTAATAATTATCAACTTATCTCTACTTAAATTCTCTTACATCCGTCACCTTCCCCGTTATCGCAGCCGCAGCTGCACTTAATGGGCTTGCTAAAAAAGTTCTTGATTTTGGACCTTGCCTTCCTTCAAAATTTCTGTTAGAAGTGCTGATGCAATATTTTCCGGCCGGCACTTTATCTTCATTCATGCCTAAACAGGCAGAACAGCCGGGGCTCCGCAATTCAAAACCTGCTGCTTCAAAAACTTTGTCTAGTCCTTCTTGTATTGCTTGTGCTTCTACTTGTTTAGATCCGGGCACTACCCACACCTCCACATTGTTAGCTTTCTTTTTTCCTTTCACCATTTTTGCCACCAATCTTAAATCTTCTATTCGCGCGTTGGTGCAACTGCCAATGAAAACGTAGTCAATGGATTTGCCAAGTAATTGTGATCCCGGCTCAAGCCCCATATATTCTAAAGATTTTTTAAATGACCCTTGCTCGCTGATTTCTTTTAGTTCCTCAACTGTTGGGATGTAATCCGTAACTTTCATACCCATTCCCGGATTCGTTCCATAGGTGATCATCGGAGCAATATCGGCTGCATCATACTTCAACTCTACATCGTACACCGCATCATCATCCGTTACAAGTTTTCTCCACTCAGCAACTTTCTTTTCAAATTCAACTTCTTGTGGTGCAAATTTTCTTCCTTTAATATAGTTGAAAGTAGTTTCATCAGGTGCAATCAATCCGCCACGGGCACCCATCTCAATGCTCATGTTGCAAATAGTCATACGCGCCTCCATCGATAAATTGCGAATCGTATCGCCAGCGTATTCCACAAAAAAGCCAGTGGCTCCACTGGCTGATATTTTTGAAATAATATAAAGAATAATATCCTTGCTGACCACACCTTTTCCTATCTGACCGTTGATCTCAATCTTCATTGTCTTGGGGCGATATTGTAAAATACACTGCGTAGCTAAGACCTGTTCTACTTCGCTGGTACCAATACCGAATGCAATATTTCCAAATGCCCCGTGTGTACTCGTGTGACTATCGCCACACACAATGGTCATGCCGGGTAATGTTAACCCTAACTCTGGACCGATGATGTGAACAATGCCTTGGTAAAGATGACCCAAATCATATAACTCTACACCGAATTCTTTACAGTTTGTACGCAGCGTTTCTACCTGATGGCGACTTAATGCTTCTTTGATAGGAAGGTGTTGATCTTTCGTAGGAACATTGTGATCGGCAGTGGCAGTAGTTCTTAATGTATTAAAAACTTTAATGCCTCTTTTTTTTAATCCATCAAATGCTTGCGGGCTTGTTACTTCATGAATAAAATGACGGTCGATAAATAAAGCATCAGGATATCCTTCGGCACGTTTCACCACGTGCGAGTCCCAGATTTTTTCAAAAATTGTTCTTGGTTTTTTCTCGCTCACAACAATCGTTAGTTTGTAGAAGACCTATTAGAACAGAAGCGCCCCGTGATACATTCTCGTTTTTTTGAGATTATATCACGGGGCGAACCGTTAATTTTATTTCGTTACGAAGATGCTATTTTTCTTCTACAACATTTACAATTAGAAGCAAAAAAAATTTCTATCGCTTACAAGTGTTTGGTAGCGTTTTATAAATTTATACGCATCACCAAAGTAATTATTTATAGCAATGTCGCATCTGAAGTAATAGCTACTTTCAATGCTTTAGAGATAATGCAATTTTTTTCAGCGCCTTTTGTAACTTCTTCAAATTGTTGTTTCGTAATACCCGTAACTACACCTTTAATAGAAAGATGAATACCGGTTACATCCAATCCTTCTAATGTAAGAGTAGCAATCGTATCTAGTGAAGTAGCTACAATACCCGTTTGTGCCAATGTAGCTGAAACTGCCATTGTAAAACAACCGACATGTGCTGCCGCCAATAATTCTTCGGGATTAGTTCCAATACCATCTGCAAAACGTGTGTTAAATGAGTATTGTGTTTTATTCAATACAGTGCTCTGTGAGGAAATATTTCCATTTCCAGTTTTCAAGTCGCCTTCCCAATGTGCTGATGCTGTGCGTTTCATAAAAATTTCTATTTAAGTTTTAAAATTGATTTATTGTTTAACAAAAGTATTTCAAATCAGTTCAATAAAATTACCACCAAGTTAATGGCAGTGGTAATTCATTTACAGATTCAACCACTAAATCTGGCTTGAAGGCGTAACGAGTTAGTTGTTCTTTCTTGGTAATGCCACTTAACACCAAAATAGTTTTGTAACCCATCTGCACACCACCCCGAATGTCGGTGTCCATGGTATCTCCGATGATAGTTGTCTCGGCTGTTTCTAATCCAAGTGCTTTACGTGCCGAGCGCATCATCACTGGGCTTGGCTTACCCACTACAAAAGCCCGAACGCCTGTGGCCTCTTCAATCATTGCGCTGGTAGCAGCAATTCCTAAATTATCCCAACCTTTTTTCTTTGGCGATGGATCGCGGTTGGTAATTACAAATTTTGCACCTGCCAAAATCATATCCACTGCTTTTTGCACCATCTCCAACGTAAAATTCCTTCCTTCGCCCAATACCACAAAATCAGGATCTGAATTTACCAATGAAATTCCATTTTCATGCAAACTTGAAAGTAATCCGCCTTCGCCTAAAACATACGCTGTTCCATTCGGGATTTGACTAGACAAAAATTTGCCTGTGGCCATGGCACTCGTGTAAACATGTTCTTCACTTACTTTGATGCCAAGCTTCTCTAACTTTCTCACGGCATCTACGCGTGTGCGCTGACTATTATTAGTCATAAACATAAAGGGAATTTTTTCAGATAATAAGTGTGCAATAAATTTATCTGCGCCTGGAATCAATGCCTCGCCACTGTAAATCACGCCATCCATATCAATTAATAATCCTTGTTTCATGTATTAATATTTATTTAATCTCAGTAGTTAAAATAAGTCTTTATAATTTCTGTAAGATGAATATTCTTTTATTTGATAAAAATATTCTTTAAATACCGTTTGCGGACGTCTCTGTAAATATAAAAGTCAGAATCTATCGTTGCTATTTCGGAAATGTTATGTTCCTCAGCAGCAACAATCAGTGTGGCATCTGCTAAATCCATGGGCACATCTTCAAACTTATTACATAGCTCAATTAATCGGGTGATGGATGAATACTCTGTTTCAAGCAGATGCAAACCGCCTCGGTTAATCCATTGCAAAAAAGCAATTTGTGTACGCACACTAAAGGCCAACATGTGAGATGTTTCGGTAATCACCGGCCAAGTGGTATGTAATATACCTTTATAGTTCTTTAAGAATTGGATAGCTTTCACATGGTACTGATCACTCTTATCAAAAAGTGCGATCAGCGGCCCAGCGTCAACGAGAGTATTTTTCATTTAAGAGTTCTTTTATCCGCTTCTTATATGTCGTTGATTTATTTTTAATTCTACTTCCTTCCTTACCAAAAAGGTCGGCT
The DNA here is from genome assembly GCA_025359125.1 of Cytophagales bacterium. Lineage (GTDB taxonomy): Bacteria > Bacteroidota > Bacteroidia > Cytophagales > Cyclobacteriaceae > ELB16-189. The sequence goes on along the minus strand of JANYHI010000042.1, from coordinate 58,435 downwards.
CCTACCTCGTAGGGTTTTGAATTTTTACGGTGCTGAATGAGATACAATTCGATGGCCTCTTTAACGACCTGCGATTTGGGAAGCCCTTCCATCTTGCAGTACTCGTTTAGTGTTTTTTCTTCGGAGGATGATAGCCTGACAGTAAGCATAAAATAGTAATTGTATTACAAATGTATTACAAATTAAAATATTGCGCAAGTAGGTGGTAGCTCGCTAACTATTATTTCGATTGCTTCACAATTTCTCTAAATAGCGCAATCTCCAAATCGTGAAACACTCTTTTCTTATCATTTTTAAAAAGATAATTAGATGATAACTTCACGATTACCATTTTCGCTTTAGGATCTACATAAATAAACTGATCGTAAATTCCTTGTGCATCAAATTCACCCGTGCTACCTTCTGGTATCCACCATTGAAATCCATAACCATCTTTATGCGCGGCAGTTGCCCTTTTGCCGGGCATCAAATGAGGAGCATCTGGTGTGATGGAGGCCAACACCCATTCTTTTGGTACCACTTGTTTTCTTTGCCATCTACCACTATCCAAAAATAATTGACCTAGTTTAGCGTAATCTCTTGCCGTGGCATTTAATCCACCCAAAGCAAACTCCATCCCGCTCTTGTCAACAATCCAATACGCTTCAGACTCTGCTCCTATCTGCGACCATAATTTCTCTTTCATGTATTCGGTAATCGATTTACCTGTGGCTTTAGTAAGAATCATTCCCAACACTTGCGTATCGATGCTTACATAATGATTGTACGTGCCGGGTTGCCATTGCCGTTTTAACTTCTTAGAAAAATCTGCCATCGGCATGCCCAACGCAAAATAGCGCCCCATAATATTGATGTCAGAATTAAAATCTCCATAGTCTTCATTAAAGCCAACGCCAGAAGACATCTGCAATACATCTTTAATTCTAACTTTATCATAACCTGTTCCGGCAAAATCGGGAAGATAATCTGTAACCGTTTGCTCTATGCTTTTAATTTTCCCTTCCTGAATTGCTATGCCAAATAAAGCAGAGACAACGGACTTGGCCATCGACCAGGAAATGTGATGATCTGTCGCTTTAAATCCATTTCCATAATACTCATATAAAAGAGTGTCGTTCTTAATAATTAATAAAGCATCTGTAAGGGTTTGATCGAAAAATGCCTTTGTATTCACCGTAGAATCATTTACCAGAAAATTATCTGCTAGCGAATAAGTGGCAGTGCTTACTGGAAACGGATTGGATTGATCAGGCTTTGGAACAACAGAGTAAGGAAATATCTCTTTAACATTTTTAAAATTATCGGAGATATTATCCTTGTCAAAGAAGGTAAGTACTTTATAGAGTTGATACGATTCTTGACGATAGAATAGTACAACGATTAGTGTTGCCACCAGCACCAATGCCGCGAGGCTCAAAAGAATTTTACGAACGAGTTTCATCAGTTAAATTCGAAACTCAAGGTATACAATAAAGGCGAAATGTCTTAGCTGGAATTTCGAGATGCATCAAAATTTACTTCACTGGTATTTTTGCTTCGTGTAGGCCGCACTCTTTTCCCGAATTTTCCCACCACCATCGGCCAGCACGAATATCTTCTCCAGCATGAATGGCACGTGTACAAGGTGCGCAGCCAATGCTCGGAAATCCTTTTTTATGAAGTGTGTTAGTTGGAATGTTGTTACGTTCGATAAAAGAATTCACTTCATCCAAACTCCAATCTAAAATGGGATTGTATTTAATAACTTGATAGTTTTCATCCCATTCCACTTTATTCATTCCGCCTCGGTTTACAGATTGATCGGCTCTCAATCCAGTAATCCAAACTGACTTGCCTTTTAATGCACGTTGTAAAGGTTCTACTTTTCGAATGAAACAACATTGTTTTCGATTATCAACTGATTCATAAAAACTATTGGGGCCCTTGGTATCAATTAATTGCTGAACGGAAGATGTCTGCGGATAAAACGTAGAGATGGGAAGCTGATATTTTTTTCTGGTGAGATCATGAACATCACATGTTTCTTGAAATAGCCTACCCGTATCAATAGTAAAAATTCCAATTTTTAATTTTGCGTTTGCGATCATATGGCTGATCACCTGATCTTCTAATCCAAATGAAGTAGACAGCGTAGCGGCCTCACCAAAAAATTCATTTACATAACGTAATCCTTCTTGAGGCGTTAATTTTGTTAATTCGTTTTCTATCTTTTCGAATTGCGCTTTATTCATCATCGTTAAATAAATAACTTCAATAAAATTCTCAAACTCCAAATTATAACAAGTGCTCCTACACAAATAAACATTGTCTTCAATGGAAGTTTTCCAGTTAACCTGGCTGCCAATGGTGCCGCGATTGTTCCGCCTATTATCAATCCTAAAATTACAGGCCAATGAGATACTCCGAGTAACGCAAAGAAAGTAACAGCACTGGCTAGCGTTACAAAAAATTCTGTTATACTTACTGAACCAATCACATAGCGAGGGCTTCTTCCTTTTGCAATCAATGTACTGGTCACTAACGGACCCCATCCTCCACCTCCAAATGAATCTAGGAATCCTCCCGCACCAGCCAGCCAACCTACTCGTTTAACTTTTTCAGGAATGGTTTTTCTGAAAAGATTAGTAATGATTTTAATTCCTAAAAAAAGAGTGTAAGTAGCCAGCACTGGGCGAACATAATTTGCATATTGATTTCCTAATGTAGAAAGCAAATAGGCTCCGGCAATAGCGCCTAATACCCCCGGTATTAAAAGTGTTTTAAATAATTTTTTATTTACGTTTCCGAATTTAAAATGACTGTAGCCCGAAATCCCGCTTGAGAACATCTCTGCCGTGTGTACACTTCCGCTAATGGCGGGAAGGTTAATACCCATTGAAAGTAAAATAGTAGTGCTGGTAACGCCATAGCCCATGCCCAATGCACCATCTACTAATTGTGCTGCAAAGCCGGCAGCAATCATCCAATAAAAATCAGAACTTAAATTTTTTGTTAACAGTAGCGCATCGTCTATTATATTACTAAAAGGAATGTATGATAAAACCAAATGGCCTAGAAACATAAAGAAGAACGCAAACAAAAAATAAGAAGCTATGCGTTTCCATCGTTGCTCGGTTGCTTTTCTTAATTGTATATCATCTGCTGCAAGTTCACTGGTAATTTCATTTAGGCGAATTATCTTTTCAGGCAAATTTCCACTGAGCTTATTCCGGATCGTTCCCATATTATCCAGCAGGTGATCAATCTGATCTGGCAAGGCTTCTGTAAAAACTTCTTTCAGTCGTTTTGCTATGGTAGGCGATTTGCCATTGGTAGAAATCGCAATCTTTAAGTTGCCCTTTTTTACCACTGAGCTCAAATAAAAATCACATAGCTCGGGGGTATCTGCAACGTTTACTAATTTTCCTAATGCCTTGGCTTCAGACCTAATCCATTTGCTTACTAATTTGTCATTTACGGCTACAATAATAATATCAGCTTCATTCAAATCATTTACCTCTATCGGCCTTTCGTAAAGTTCAATGGTAGAAATCTCACTTGCCAATTTTTTAATTTCATCACTAATAGAAATTGCTACTAACTTAATTTTTGTATTGGGCGAATTTGTTGTGACAGCATTCAATTTCTCTAACCCAACGAAACCCCCGCCTACAATAAGCAACCGCATTTGTTCCAACTTTAAAAAAATTGGGAAAAGTGTATTCGTTTCTTTTTGTGATGCCGTGGTAATAGCTGTCATGTCGATTAGTTTAATAACTGGTTAACCTCATTCAAAGCAAAATCACCAAAACGCTCGAAGCTCATTCTTGATTTATTAAATTTTTCAAAAAGTTTATCTAACTGAAGTAAGATGGCTGCCTCATTTAAATTATGTTTAAACAATTTATTCAATCGCTCTCCCTGATGATCGCCACCAATGTGCATATTATACTTTCCATAAGCAGTACCTACCAATCCGATTTCTGCCACATAGGGGCGAGCACAACCATTAGGGCAACCTGTCATCCTAATAATAATATCTTCTTCACTGAGTTGATGTTTTTGTAGGAGCGGTTCAATCTTAGAAATGAGAGAAGGCAAATAGCGTTGTCCCTCTGCCAATGCTAAGGGACATGTATTTAGCGCCACACATGCCATTGAATTTTTTCTAATAGCAGAAGTTCCTGTTGTGTGTTTAATTACTCCATGGTTTTGAAGCAACGTTTCAATCTTACTTTTATGTTGATCGGCTATATCAGACAGGATTATATTTTGATTACAGGTAAATCGGAAGTTAGCGGTTCCGGCTTTGGCAACGGCCAACAAAGCAGATTTTAATTTTACTTCGTCTGTATCTAACACGCGTCCATTCTCAACAAACAAAGTGTAATACCACAAGCCTTCATGATTTTGATGCCACCCGTAATAATCAGATCGTTCGTTGAATGTGTATTCTCTCGGCTTCTCTAATTTAAAACCAATTCTATTTTCCAATTCTTGCTTGAACCATTCCACTCCAAATTTATCGAGCGTGTATTTCAATCTTGCCAGTTTACGATCACTTCTATTACCAAAGTCGCGCTGAATGGTGAGTGTTTCGTAAACTGCTTTAAGTGTTTGCTCTTCACTATTACAAAATCCGATTACCGTTGCCAGTCGCGGATAGGTCGCATCATTTCCATGCGTAGCAGATAGCCCCCCACCTACTGCTATATTATATCCTAGTAGTTTTTCATTTTCAATAATTGCAATCAATCCAATATCGTTTGCAAAAGCATCCACATCATTATTGGGAGGAATAGCTATAGCAATTTTAAATTTCCGTGGTAAGTATCGATCTTGATAGAGAAGATCTTCTTCCTCTTTCTTATCAAGAATTTTTTCTTCGTCCAGCCATATCTCATAATATGCTTTTGTCTTGGGCATCAACAACTGACTTATTTTATCTGCATAAGAAAAAATTTCGTTATGTATAGAAGATTGTTTTGGATGAGAACTGCACACCACATTTCTGTTGATATCTCCGCAGGTTGCAATCGAATCTAACTTCGCTTCATTAAAAGCTCTGATGGTAGGTTTAATTTTAGATTTAATTAATCCATGAAGCTGAAGCGTTTGACGGGTAGTTATTTTTATTATACCTGTTGAGTTTTCGCCTGCGATATTGTGAGTGGCTATCCATTGCTCGGGTGTAAGAAACCCACCAGGCAGCCGAAGGCGAATCATAAACGTATAGAGCCTATCCAATTTTTTAGATGCTCGTTCTTCCCGGATATCACGATCATCTTGTTGATACATTCCATGAAACTTAATTACGGCCTGATCCTCTTCTACAATTGCTCCAGTAATTTCATCGCGTAAACTTTCAGTAATTGTTCCGCGGAGATTATTACTTTCCTTTTTAATTTTTTCTATCGGTGATAGGTTTACAGCTTTTGCCATTATTTCTAATTTATGCAGCTATTAATACACATCTTTTACATATCTGTTCTCAGCACTCAATTGATTGAGGAAATTCTGCGCTTCTTCCGCAGATAAACTTCCTTCCGTTTCCAGAATTTTGAGGAGAGCAATTTCTACGTCCAAACTCATCGGGTTCTTCGCTCCGCATACAAAAACGTAAGCACCATTCATAAGCCAATCGTATAATTCAACTGCATGATAAAGCATTTTATGTTGCACGTAAATTTTTTCTTGCTGATCGCGCGAAAAGGCAACATTCATTTTTGTAAGCACACCAGAAGCCAAATAACCTTGCCATTCTGTTTGATATAAGAAATCCGTAGTAAAATGTTGGTCTCCAAAAAATAGCCAACTCTTACCTGTGGCTCCCGTGTTGGCACGGTCTTCTATAAACGCCCGAAAGGGAGCAACACCTGTTCCAGGGCCAATCATAATAATATCTTTATCGGCACTAGGCAATTTAAATTGGAGATTTCTATGCACATAAAACTTTATGGAGGTTCCTTCTTCAAACTGACTCAAATAATTTGAACATAATCCGTGGCGTAGTTCTTGATCTAGTTGAAAACAATTTCGGGCTACTGTAATATGTACTTCTCCAGTATGAGCCGTGAGTGAAGAAGAAATTGAATAAAGTCGTGGCGCTATTGGCTCCAACACTATCAGTATTTCTTTAAATTGAACTGCGTTCTTTGGAGGATAAATTTTAATCAAGTCCAGAAGATCCATTCGGATAGATGGTATTTCCTGATTTACAATAGCAGCATATTTTTTAACGACACGCTCTGCCAGAAAAAATATATTTAATTTTTCATTCAAAGATTCTTCAATTGAAATCTCCTGGTCTTTAAGAAAAATTGTTTCTAAACCGTTAACGCCAGTAAGATTAATAATGGATCGAACTGTTGCCACCGGATTTTCAGGAATTATACCGATAGAATCGTCTGGCTCATATTGTAGTTCACCTGCTTCTATTTCTATATGAAATGTTTCTTTCAAAGAACCATTTCCGTTAAGGTTTACTTTCGAATTAATTTTTCCCTCATAAACCTTTCTTTGTCTACTGGTAGAAACACTGGGCAGTTTAATTTCTGCTGATTGTTTAAGGGTTAACTTCTCTACTATCAAATCAAACCATTCATTGGCCGACTGCTCATAATCTGCATCGCATTTTTGCAACGCGTGTAAACTCACCGCTCCAAAACCGCTTAGCTTTACATCAATGTCTTCACCCGCTTTACAAAATAATGGGTACGCAGTATCGCCCAACGCCAGTACGCTATACTTTAACTTAGATAAGTTTAATTGATTATTTTGAAGATGATCATAAAATTTCTTTGCTGCAGCCGGGGGTTCGCCCTCTCCGTGAGTACTGATAATTACTAACAAAATTTCTTCTTTTTCCAGATCACTCAGCTTATACTGATCCATCGAAGAAAGTTTAGCTGTCAATCCTATCTTTCTTAATTTCGCAGCAAATGCAGTGGCCAGTTTTTTTGAATTGCCTGTTTCGGTGCCAAATAAAATTGTAATCTTTTCTGCAACAGATGGAATACTCTTCACCTCTGACTGAGAACTCTTTACCAATCCGGCCATGTATCCATTTAGCCATATCAACTCCTCTTGAGAGAGACCCTCGACTAATGCATTCAATGATTTTAATTTTATCTCTTCTAACATTTTATTGAGTAATTAATAACCAGCACTTATTGATCTGAAATAGTTGACCTCATCAACAACATTATTATTCCACTGAAATCTGGTATGAAGCTGCGCCACTTTGCCTATGATTATCAATGTGGGTAACGCGAATTTTTCATTTTTCGTATTTTTTAAAAAAGAATGAATAGGAAATGCCCTCACATTTTGTTGGGGCGTAGTTGCTTGTTCAATTGCGGCTACCCATTTATCGGCATCAATCGAGTAGTCAATAAGTCTAGTCAATAAAGAATTCAACCGAAAAGAAGACATATAAAAAACAAGCGTATCATTGGTGTTTGCCCACTCTCTCATCAACTCTGCATGAATAATCTCTGGATTATTATAGGCAAGAAATCGAACGGAAGATGCATAGCCGCTTGCTGTTAAAGGAATACCTGCATAAGCGGAAGCTCCAGAGGCAGACGTTATGCCCGGAATAATTTCATATGGAATACTATGAGCGACTAATGTCTCTAACTCATCGAGCACATTAGAAAAAAAGGCAACATCGCCTCCTTTCAACCGCAGAACTAATTTATTTTCGAGCGCAAATTTTACCAATAATTGATTAATTGTTTCTTGTGACGTTGACTCGGCATTCCCCCCTTGTTTGCCAACGTAAATCACTTCTACACTTGTTGGAATCTCGCGCAATAATTCAGGGCTCACCAACCGGTCTACAATAATTACATCTGCCCGCAACAAATATCGCAACGCCTTTAAGGTAATCAGTTCAGGATCGCCCGGCCCAGCTCCTGCCAGAATAACTTTGCCCGTTTTAATAGTTAGGTTATATCCCATTTATCCTATGGATTAAGTAGATTGAAAATTTAAATTTTTTTATTGAATCATGCAGGCACCTACTGTAGCGTTGCTGGTTTCATCAATTAGAATTCCACTACCGGTGGATTTATTAATAGGATATGAATCTACTGCCACCGGCAATGCCGTACGAATGGTAGCCTTGATAACATCATTCAATCCAACGTTTTCAGGAGAGCGTAATTTTTCAAGTGTATTTACATCCAGCTTATACTCGATATTTTTTACCACACTTTTAACAGCGCGACTGTTGATTTGCAGTAAATACTTATTTCCCGCCTTCAATGGCTTTGCATCCATCCAACACAAGAGCACTTCCAGATCTTGTGTTAGCAGTGGCTGATTTTCTTGTTTCACAATAATATCTCCTCTACTAATATCAATATCATCCGTCAATTGAAAGGTTACACTCTGAGAAGCAAAAGCTTCTGTCACTTGCTTGCCACCTATTTCAATTGTTTTAAGAGTGCTTTCCAAGCCCGCGGGTAATACCGTAATTTTATCTCCCACCTTGTAAGTTCCACTTGTAATTTTACCAGCGTAGCCGCGATAATCGTGCAGTGCAAGTGTCTGCGGGCGAATCACATATTGAACCGGAAAACGTGCGTCATTCCAATTTACTTCACTATCAAGTTTTACATTTTCCAAAATATGTAAAAGACTTTCGCCATCATACCAAGGCATGAATACTGATTTTTCTACAATGTTATCTCCCTGCAAAGCGCTGATAGGAATATAGATTACATTCTTCAATCCAAGCTCGCTCGCTGTTTTTGTATAATCTAAAAGAATGTTTGTAAAAACATCTTGAGAAAAATTAACCAAATCCATTTTATTAATGGCCACAACTATGTGTTTGATGCCGAGCATGCTCGCAATAATGGAGTGGCGCTTCGTCTGTTCGATCACACCCTTGCGGGCATCAATTAATATAATAGCTAAATCAGCATTAGAAGCACCTGTAACCATATTGCGAGTATATTGAATATGACCGGGTGCATCTGCCAAAATAAATTTACGCTTAGGTGTAGAAAAATATTTATAGGCAATATCAATTGTAATTCCCTGTTCACGCTCCGCTCGAAGTCCATCTGTTAGCAGAGCTAAATCAATCGATCCGTTTTCCTTATTCTTTGTTTGCTTTTCAATGGCTTCGAGTTGATCTATCATAATCGACTTGCTATCATACAAAAGCCTGCCAATTAATGTGCTCTTTCCATCGTCAACACTTCCTGCTGTTATTAATCGAAGTAAATCCATTTGTAAATTGTGCTAATTAAAAATATCCATTCTTCTTTCTGTCTTCCATGGCTGCTTCTGAAACTTTATCGTCAATCCGAGTTTCTCCTCGCTCGCTGGTTTTGGTCGCAATTATTTCATTTATAATTTCATCAATGGTAGTCGCATTCGATTCTACTGCTGCCGTGCAAGTCATATCACCTACAGTGCGGTAGCGCACCCGTTTCATTGAAATTTCATCGTCTTCATCAATGGTAATAAAGGGAGAGACCGCTACCAATTGCTCTTGATAAGACAAACACAGTCGCTCATGAGAAAAGTAAATGGATGGGAGATCAATTTTTTCTTTACGGATATAATTCCAAACATCCAGTTCGGTCCAATTGCTGATGGGGAATGCTCTTACGTTTTCTCCTTTATGGATTCTACCGTTGTAAATATTCCACAGCTCTGGGCGCTGAAGTTTTGGATCCCATTGACCAAATTCATTCCGTACCGAAAATATCCTTTCCTTCGCGCGTGCTTTTTCCTCGTCTCTTCGCGCGCCACCAATGCACGCATCAAATCCATGTTTTTCTATAATATCCAACAGCGTAAAAGTTTGTAGTGCATTGCGGCTCGCAAACTTTCCAACAGGAACAGTTAATCCTTTTTCCCGAATGGTTTCCTCTACACTTCCTACAATTAATTTCTCACCCAATTGGTTTACTAAGCGATCTCTATATTCAATGGCTTCCGGAAAATTATGACCTGTATCAATATGCACCAGTGGAAACGGAAACTTTCCCGGACGAAATGCTTTTTCGGCTATTCGAACCAATGTAATAGAGTCCTTTCCACCCGAAAATAAAAGAGCTGGCTTTTCAAATTGCCCGGCCACTTCGCGCATGATGTGAATGGCTTCCGACTCTAATTGATCTAAATATTCAATCGTGTGCATGGTTTTTAGTCTATTTATCTACTAGATTGATAGGCAAATGTAACACTAATACGCAAGCGAATGCTAAAAGTCTATAGAATTTATAGATTAATTAACAAATTGTCAGACCAAGTACTCGAAAAGATTCTCGTTTTGATTCACGAGCGTATAGTTGAGCTTGTGGCTATTCATCCGTTCAATCAAAAAAATGAAGTCATCTTTAGATTTTACTTCGATGCCAATTAATGCAGGGCCTGTTTCTTTATTGTGTTTCTGAATAAATTCGAACCGAACAATATCATCAGTAGGGCCTAAGATATGATTGACAAATTCTTTGAGGGCACCCGGGCGCTGTGCAAAGCGAACAATAAAATAATGTTTGAGGCCTTCATATAGTAACGAGCGCTCTTTAATCTCTTGCATCCGATCAATGTCATTATTGCCACCGCTTAAAATGCAAACAACTTTTTTTCCTTTGATCTGTTCTGCATATTGATCTAAAGCTGCAATGGAAAGCGCTCCCGCTGGCTCCGCTACAATCGCATCTTCATTGTACAATTGCAGAATGGTAGAACTTACTTTCCCTTCCGGAACTAGCAACATATCGGCCAATGCATCTTTGCAAATTTCAAAATTCCGGTCGCCTACTTTTTTTACAGAAGCCCCATCTACAAAGCGTTGAATAGAATCGAGAATAATTGGCTTGCCGGCTTTTAAAGCTTCCTTCATTGATGGTGCCCCTTGCGGCTCTACCCCAATCATTTTTATAAGCGGAGCATAAGTAGCAAAATAACATCCCATCCCAGCAGATAGCCCACCACCACCTACCGGAACAAACACGTAATCAATATTCGATTGCTCTTCTAAAATTTCTTTGCCCACTGTTCCTTGGCCTTCAATCACTTTCTCATGATCAAAGGGGGGAATAAAAATCATGTTCTTTTCTTTTGTAAATGCGAGCGCATGAGATTGACATTCATCAAACGTATCGCCCACTAAAACAATATCTACCCAACCGTTCCCAAACATTTTCACTTGATTAATTTTTTGTTTGGGTGTGATGGCAGGCATGTAAATGACTCCTTTAATACTCAACAACTTGCAAGAGAAGGCAACTCCCTGTGCGTGGTTTCCTGCACTCACACACACTACTCCACGCTCACATTGCTCTACAGTTAAGCTCTGAATTAAATTATAAGCCCCACGAATTTTGTAGGAGCGGACTACTTGTAAGTCTTCGCGCTTCAAATAAATTTCGCAACCAAACTTCTCCGATAGTTTTCGGTGAAACTGCAAAGGTGTTTTAAGTACTACATCTTTTAAAATTAGATGAGCACGGTTGATATCGATTTGTTGATGGAGTACGGAAACCATTTTAATATTGATAGTTGCGTGTTGATAGTTATTAGAAGCTTTTCACAAACAACCAATAACTATCAACTTTCAACTAATTTTAATTTATCATGCTCGCTTCTACTGTTGCCTTCTCAGGTCTTAATGAACGCACGGCAGCACCTGCTTGCCATAATTCGCTGTCGCGTAGTTCTTTCAATTCCTCCGCTAGCTTTTCGCGATAGTCTGGTTTGCTACAGGTATCAATGGTACGCTTTGCTTCGGCACCGCTTGCTACACTATCATATAATTCTTTGAAAACAGGAAGCGTGGCTGCTTTAAATTTCTTCTTCCAATCTAATGCACCACGCTGTGCTGTGGTAGAACAGTTAGCATACATCCAATCCATTCCATTCTCAGCCACAAGAGGCATTAGGCTTTGAGTAAGTTCTTCAACGGTTTCATTAAATGCTTCGGATGGTGTATGGCCTTTCGAGCGCAACACTTCATACTGCGCTTCAAAGATTCCGGCAATTGCTCCCATCAACGTACCGCGCTCTCCCGTCAAATCAGAATAAACTTCTTTCTTGAAATCGGTTTCAAATAAATAACCTGCACCTACACCAATACCTAATGCGATAGCTTTCCCCTTGGCATTTCCGGTAGCGTCTTGGAACACAGCATAACTTGCGTTGATTCCTTTTCCTTGCAAAAACAATCTGCGTACAGAAGTGCCTGAACCTTTTGGTGCAGCCAAAATAACATCCACATCTGGCGAGGGGATAATTCCAGTTTGATCCTTAAATGTAATTCCAAAACCGTGAGAGAAATAAAGTGTTTTGCCTTTAGTAATATATTGTTTGATGGATGGCCACAGTGCAATCTGTCCTGCATCCGAAAGTAAGAACTGAATGATGGTTCCTTTTTTTACAGCCTCTTCAATTTCAAATAAAGTTTCTCCGGGCAACCATCCATGAGCAACCGCTTTATCCCATGTCTTAGATCCCTTACGTTGACCCACAATTACATTGAATCCATTATCGCGCAAGTTCAACGCTTGGGCTGGGCCTTGCACACCATATCCAATAATCGCGATCGTTTCGTTTTGCAAAACATTCACCGCCATCTCCATCGGAAACTCCTCACGAGTCACCACTTCTTCTATCGTTCCTCCAAAATTAATCTTTGCCATTTTATTAGTTGTTAGTTATTTATTAGTTATCTGCTTTTCATTAATAGTTATATCAGTTATCAATCGATTAAAAAGTCTCTTACAATTAATTAATAACTTTTAACCTTTAGTCTACATCTACAATCCGTTCACTTAGTTCAAAATATAAATCACTTCCTTCACGCGACCTTACGTTTTCAACTTCTATTAGTTTTTCCAACTGATTTGAGACTTTCTCAATCATTTCTTCAGTGGTATGGAGCAACAAAATCACACCGCCTCTTCTAAAGTCATTTTCATTTTCATGCGCCATTAATTTTTTAATACGCACCCTGCGCCTGTTGAGGATATTAATAATTCGGTTCAATACTGAAAAATTATTATCCGCAGCCAACTCCAGTGTAAAATCTTTTTTCATATTTTTTAGATGTTAGACGTAAGTAGCAGGACGTGAGAATCTTGGTACAATGACTTTCTTGTTACTTATATCTTACTACTTGCTACTGTTCGGTATTTCCAAAATTACTTCCCCCACACCAGCGCCAGCCGGCACCATCGGAAAAACATTATCTTCCTTCCCAACCACGGCTTCTAAGAAATAAGAAGTCTTTGCATCCAACATTTCTTGTATTGCCAAATCCAACTCTTCTCGTTTTACAACTTTCCTTGCGGGGATGTCATATGCTTCTGCAATTTTTACAAAATTCGGATTCTGCATTTCAGTAAATGAATAGCGTTTTTCATGAAATAGTTGTTGCCACTGCCGAACCATTCCTAAAAAATTATTATTCAACACCAATATTTTAACAGGAATCTTGTACTGCATAATCGTACCCAATTCTTGCACCGTCATCTGATAACCACCATCGCCAATTACAGCAACTACTTGCTTATGTGGCATGGCCAGCTTAGCACCCATGGCTGCAGGTAAAGAAAATCCCATTGTACCCGCACCACCTGAAGTAACATTGGTGCGTGGATTCTTAAATTTATAATAGCGTGAAGTTACCATTTGGTGTTGCCCTACATCTGTCACCACAATTGCCTCTCCATTCGTTTTATTAGAAAGACAATTAATTACTTCAGCCATCATCAACTCTTCGCTCTTCGGCTCAAACTCATGTCGAATAACTTTCTCGTATTCAATTTTATCCATTTGATGAAACGTATCCATCCACTCTATATGCTTTTTTGAATCGCATTTTTCAATTAAAGCAATTAATGCTTCTCTTGCATCGGCTAAAATAAATGCGTCTGTCTTTATAATTTTATTGATCTCTGCTTTATCAATATCAATATGAATGATCTTAGCTTGTTGGGCATACTTACTTACGTTACCAGTTACACGATCATCAAAACGCATCCCTAATCCTATCAATACATCACACTCGTTCGTATTCACGTTAGTGGAATAGTTTCCGTGCATGCCGAGGTAGCCCACATAGTTAGGATGATCTTGTGGAAAGGCGCCTAATCCTAACAAAGTAGAAGCAACAGGTATTCCTGTTTTTTCTGAGAAAGCAATCAATTCTTTTGTGGCACCCGAAAGTAATACTCCTTGCCCGGCTAAAATATAAGGACGCTTTGCGTTATTTATTAATTCTGCAGCTACTTCAATTTGTGATTTCTGAACAACAGGTTTTGGTTTGTATGTTCTGATCGATTCACACTTTTCGTATTCAAACTCTTCGATCCATTCGTTCTGAGCATTTTTAGTGATGTCGATCAGCACGGGACCGGGCCTGCCCGTCTTAGAAATATAAAATGCTTTCGCCACGGCAGGTGCAATGTCTTTTGCTTCGGTTACTTGTATGTTCCATTTCGTTACCGGAAGCGTTGTATTTATCACATCAATTTCTTGAAATGCATCGGTACCTAACAAGTGCGCAAACACTTGGCCTGTGATACACACTACTGGTGTTGAGTCAATCAACGCATCAGCTAAGCCTGTTACTAAATTGGTAGCACCAGGGCCAGACGTTGCCAATGCCACTCCCACTTGTCCGCTTACACGCGCAAAACCTTGTGCAGCATGTATCGCACCTTGCTCATGCCTAACTAAAATATGATTCAACTTATCGGCATACGAATAGAGCGCATCATACACCGGCATGATAGCACCACCCGGATAACCGAAAAGTACATCAACACCTTCGGCTACTAGGCAACGTAGCAGTACTTCTGATCCGGTAATTTTTTTAAGTGTGGGCGCAGCCACTTTTTCCTTAGTCTTCGTCAGTAACGCATCCATCGGCAGCCGTTTTTACTTGTTTTGCATATTTATAAAGTACGCCACTCGTTGCACGAGAAGCTGGTGCTTTATAGAGCGATCGCCTGATCGCTATTGTTTTTTCATCTACTAATAAATTGATCTGATGCTTCTTTACATCAATCTCAATCCAGTCGCCATCTTCCACTAAAGAAAGCAATCCGCCCTCCGCTGCTTCCGGTGTGATGTGACCAATCACAAATCCGTGAGAGCCTCCTGAAAATCTTCCATCCGTTATCAACGCAACAGATTTACCTAAGCCCGATCCCATAATCAAACTCGTTGGCTTCAACATCTCTGGCATTCCCGGTGCACCCTTCGGGCCTACATATCGTATCACTACTACATCGCCTTCTTTTATTTTACCCGACCGAATACCATCTGTCAATTCAAACTCACCATTAAAAACACGAGCGGTGCCTTTAAAGCGTTCGCCTTCCTTGCCCGTAATTTTTGCTACTGATCCCTTCTCTGCTAGATTACCGTAGAGAATCTGTAAGTGACCCGTTTTCTTAATCGGCCTTTCGAGCGGAACAATAATATCTTGTTTTTCAAAATCAAGATTTTTTGCTTTGGTGATATTCTCAGCTATGGTTTTACCTGTAACGGTGATGCAATCGCCATGGAGAAAACCTTTTTGCAATAAATATTTCATTACCGATGGCACCCCACCAATTTTATGAAGTGCATCCATCAGGTATTTTCCACTCGGCTTCAAATCCGCGATCAGCGGAGTTTTATCTGAGATGCGCTGAAAATCTTCTTGCGTGATTTTAACGCCCACACATTTAGCCATCGCAATTAAATGCAACACGGCATTGGTAGATCCACCCAATACCATCACAATAGTAATTGCATTTTCAAATGCCTTCTCCGTCATGATGTCGCGCGGTTTTAAATCCTTTTCTAACAACAGGCGAATTGCTTTACCTGCTTCAGCACACTCTTCAGATTTTTCTTTGCTCAATGCCGGATTAGAAGAAGAGTACGGAAGCGACATGCCCAACGCTTCAATAGCAGATGCCATTGTATTGGCAGTGTACATGCCACCACATGCGCCTGCACCAGGGCAAGCATTTTGGATGATACCTTTAAAGTCTTCATCCGAAAGTTTATTTTGAATTTTTTCACCCAGTGCTTCAAAAGCTGAAACGATGTTCAACTCTTTCCCTTTGTAATGTCCTCCAGCTATCGTTCCTCCATATACCATAATAGCAGGACGATTCAATCTTCCCATTGCCATCACAGAGCCAGGCATATTTTTATCACAACCCACTACGGCAATTAACCCATCGTAATATTGTGCGCCACAAACAGTTTCAATGGAGTCTGCAATTACTTCTCGGCTCACTAACGAATAGCGCATGCCTTCAGTGCCGTTCGAAATCCCATCGCTCACTCCAATTGTATGAAAAATTAAACCAACCAGTTCCTGATCCCAGACGGCAGTCTTTACTTCTTGCGCCAGCGCATTCAAATGCATGTTGCACGTGTTGCCATCAAAACCAGTGCTCACAATTCCTACTTGTGCCTTTTTTAAATCGTGTTCCGTCAATCCAATTCCGTATAACATCGCCTGCGATGCAGGAAGTGTTGGATCTTGGGTGATAGTGCGACTGTATTTATTTAGTTCCATTTAAATTAGTGGTTGGTTATTAGCTATTCGTTAATGGTATTTTTAATTATGGACTATTAACGATTTTCAATTAACTAATAACTAATTATACAATTACATACGAATAACTTTTCTCCAATACAAGATTTCTGTAAGTCTCTTGAATCAACGCTCCCATCGAATCTTTCCATACTTTTGTTACTGACTGACGTTCGAAGGATTCTATTGCTACTATCTCTTGCATGGTACTGCAGAAAAATGCGCTGTCTGCCTCAAATAATTCTTCGGGCTTAAAGTATTTTTCTTCTACAGGCAATTCCAACTCCTTACAAATTTCAATAACCGTTTTGCGAGTGATGCCCGGCAAGATGCTGGTTGCAGGTGGTGTATAAATCACGCCCTCTTTCTCGTAAAAGAAATTAGCACCAGGACCTTCAGCAACAAATCCACTTAAGTCTAACAACAATCCATCATCAAAGCCACGTCTTTTTGCTTCGGTGGTAGCTAAGATTGAGTTCACATACAAGCCACACACTTTCGCTTCTACAGTTACCGCTTTTGGATTAGGGCGTTGAAATGAAGAAATGCAAATGCGTTTTGGATTTAGGGTAGGATGTTGCTCACACTCCCACGCGGTGATCATTAACGATACATTGGAAGGTGAAGTAAGTTCCATATTAGGGCCACAAAAAACCAATGGACGGATGTAGGCATTGGCCAAGTTATTTTTTTCTAAAACCTGATAGGTTAATTGAATGAGCTCATCCACGCTGTAGGTAAATGGAATACCCATCAGTTGGCAACTGCGTTGAAGTCGCTCGAAGTGCGCACGAGGCTTAAATACTTTTACACCATTCACCGTTTCGTACGAACGAATCCCTTCAAACACTCCGTAGCCATAGTGAAACGTTTGTCCGAACAAATCCATTTTCGCCTCGTTGGCTTTTACAAATTTTCCATCCAGAAAAAGTACCGTCTGTTCGTTATAATATTCTATCATGTTGAAACAATCGTTAGTTTGTTGTGGTAGCTATAAAATAAAACCGTCCCGCTTTTTGGCGGGACGGTTTAAAATTTCTTTTACAAAATCGTCACAGCCCCGGTTTTCGGAGAATAATGACAATAATTAGCACAAGCAAATTATGGATCAGGGCAACCTGATTCATTTTTACTTTTAAAAAATTAATATTTTTCATCTGCTCTGTTTGTGCTAGTGCAAGATGGCAAAATTTTGTTGTGGTAATCAACGAAAGTGAAGAAAAAAGTTTTGGTTTTTGAGATAACGAATGTTAGGTAAGCGGTTAACTAAGAACCTAAATACTCTACAATCCCATCACTAATCGCTGTAAATGTTTTAACCAACGTCTCTTCATTTTCTTCCAGCAACGTAACACGAAAGCCTTGAAGCTCTGAACAAAATGAAGAGATAGGTACTACGCAAATACCCTTCGCGCCAAGCAAGTAATAGACAAAGCGTTTATCAAAAGGCATTTCTTGGGCTGTCCATTCTTCTACTAGCGCTTTAATTTTAGCATCCTGAATTTCTATTTTTTGATTAGGCTTTAATGCACCCGTTCTAAAAATAATAGTATTATAAAATGCGCCAAATGTTTCATTAAAAGTTAGCTGTGGCACCGTTCTAAAAATATCACAAATTATTTTGCTGCGCTTGCCAATCTTCTGGTTCGTTTCTTCTCGATAAGCTTTAAAGCGAGAGTCGCCCAAAATTTTGGGAATTGCCAACTGCGGAAGTTTAGTAGAACAAACCTCAATCATTTTTGCATTGTCGATAGCGTTGCATAAACGATTGAAGTCAACATCTTTATTGCGGTTGTAATATTCCATCCAACCGCAGCGCGCGCCAGGCCAAGGAAGTTCTTTCGAAATGCCTTTCATAGCTATACCCGGAACATCTTCAATTACTTCGGCCAATGCATATGCGCGAGCCCCATTATAGATGATGTTCAAATAGATCTCATCGCAAATCAAAAATAAATTAAACTCGCGCGCGATGGCCACAATCCGTTTCAATGTTTCTAACGGATAGACCATACCTGTTGGGTTATCCGGATTGATAATAAGGATACCCACTACATTGGGATTGTACTTGACTTTATTATACAAGTCATCGAGATCAGGGTACCATTTATTATCGGGATCTAACTTATAGGTAAGTGGCTCATTGCTAGCATGTGCTGCCTCGGCACTAGAGTGTGTTGAGTAAGCAGGCGATGGGCCAATAATGCGCGAGGTGGGTGCGATGTATTGATATACTTTTGCGATGGCATCACCCAAGCCGTTGAAGAAACAAATATCATCGGGTGTAATTTGTGCGCCTTGGCGCGAATTATTTTGAGTAGCCAAAAACTGACGTGTTTCTAAAATTCCTTTTGATGAACAATAGCCATACGTGTCGTTCTGCAAAGAAAGATCAGCAATAATTTGTTTGATCCATGCAGGAATAAAATGATTCTTTTGAATTGGATCTCCAATATTTTCCCACTGAATTTCCTTTCCCAAATTTTTAATTTGCTCTGCCTTCTTTACGATCTCTCGTATTTCATAGCTCAGCTCTTTCGCTCCCTCACTTAATAATTGTTGACGCATAATGTAGTTGATGGTTCCTGTCGTGGCAGAGTTAATAAAGTTCGAAAGTAGAGTTTAGTTGGTGAGATGGCAAAAGAGAAATGGTAATTCTTCCAGCTAACGGATGTTAATTTGTCCTTTAATAATTAAGCCTTCTAAAAGCTTATTGATGCGAACAACTTCTCTTTCAACATTACGAATGCTCTTCGACTGGTGAAAAGTTGTTGAGAAATTAGCGATTGATTAATCTTTCACCTCACTAAATCCTGAAACTCCACCGGAAATGATAAATTTCATAGCAATTGATCCGGGGATATTTAATGATTGTACACTTTCGCGAGGCACTACAAAATGATCGCCTGCTACTGCGTACGATTGTGGAAAATAAACTACTACCATATCTTTTAAACCAAGCTCTGTCAAATCTTGTTGCGTGATAAAGCCTATGCGGTGAAGTTGGTTCTCTTTATTAATGCAAACCAATACGGGTCGATCGAATTTTTTCTTATCGCCTACAAAAGCTGCTAGTAAATCCTTCACCGAAGAGTAAATTAGTTTCACCAGCGGAATGCGGTTCATTCCGCGATCGAACCAATTAGAAAATGCTTTGAAAGCAAAGTTGGTGGTGAAATAACCAAAGAGTGTTATCACCGATAAAATAATGGCAAAGCCTACTCCCGGGTATGGAAGATTCAGTCGGCTATCCAGCCATTGAAAAGAAATAATGATAAAATATACTGTCGCCACCAAGGGTACAATAAATAGCGTACCGTTAAAAAAGTAGCGCACAATTTTCCCAAAAATTCCCTTCATCATAATTTTAAAAATTTTCTATTCAACAAAAAAGGCTTCTTGCGAAGCCTTTACATTTCTTTCGTTAACTGCATTCTATATTGAGAAGCCCAAGAAACTTAAGAAGCCCAACGACATTAACCCAACCAAAATGAAAGTAATTCCCAATCCCCTTAACGGAGCAGGCACATTCGAGTATTTCATTTTCTCTCTCACTCCCGCCAAGGCAACAATGGCCAACATCCATCCGGTTCCCGATCCAATTCCAAAAACAGTAGCCTCTGCTAAATTGTAAGGGCGACCAACCATAAATAAGGCAGCACCTAATACTGAACAATTTACCGCAATCAACGGAAGAAAAATTCCAAGTGTCCCGTAAAGTGCAGGAGAGAATTTTTCAACTGCCATTTCCGTTAACTGCGTTATCGCTGCTATAACAGAAATGAAAACAATAAACTGTAAAAAGCTTAAATCAATGTTTTTAAAATCGTCACCTAGCCAAGCTAATGCACCCGGAACTAATACATAATTCTGAATTAACCAGTTGATTGGAACGGTGATGCCAATTACAAAGATTACGGCCACGCCCAATCCGATTGCTGTTTTTACTTTTTTAGAAATGGCTAAGAAAGAACACATTCCTAAGAAGTAAGCGAAGATCATGTTATCGATAAAGATCGATCTGATGCCGATGTTTACTAAATTTTCCATAGTCTAAATATTAATGAGACTCTCTGTGTCCGTTTAATGTACGCTGCACCCAAATTATAACTCCCACCAAAATACAAGCACCGGCAGGCAACAATAGTAAACCATTTCCTTGGTAGTGAATGCCGAGCGCATCAAACACTTTATATCCGAATAAACTTCCACCTCCAAATAGCTCGCGTACGAAAGCCACCAGCATCAAAATTACTCCGTAACCTAATCCGTTTCCAATACCATCCAGAAAAGAGGGCCAAGGTTTATTCGCCATGGCAAAGGCTTCTAAGCGCCCCATTACAATACAGTTGGTAATGATCAATCCAACGAAAACTGATAATTGTTTTGATACATCGTACACATAGGCTTTCAAAAGCTGGTCTACCAAAATTACCCATAAGGAAACGACCGCCAATTGCACGATGATACGAATGCGTGAAGGGATTGAATTCCTCATCATAGATATAACCACGTTAGAAGATGCGGTTACAATCATCAAACCTAACGACATTACGAAGGCCGGCTTCATTTGGGTTGTTACCGCCAAAGCAGAACAAACACCCAAGATTTGAACTGTAATTGGATTGTCAATATCCAACGGGTTAGTAATTAGCGTCTTATTCTTCTTAGAGAAAAGTGGTTCTGCCTTTTTCTCTACAACTTCCAGTTCTGCTGCAGCGGTACTCATAAGTTAAGTGATAAAGTTTTTTGATTCTTCTTTAAATAATTTTTGTAACAAGCGAAGTAATCCTTCAGCATGTTGTTTACGCCTTTCCCCGTAAGGGTAGCTCCAGACATTCCATCCACTTTGTGAGCATCGGATGAGTAATCCATCCCTTCTCCTTTTTGAATGGTAACAGACATTAGATTATCTCCTTCAAAAACAGTTTTGCCTTTAAAGCGTGCTTGAACTTCTTCGGAGGTAATGCGCGCGCCCAAACCCGGTGTTTCACCTGCATGTTCAAACTTCACGCCTTGCACTGTATTCAAATCAGATTTTAAAGCAACAAATCCCCAGATGTTATTCCACAATCCGTAACCATAAACAGGCATCACTGCATTTTCAATTTGGGTAGTATCGGCTTGATTCAGGAATTCATATATAGGAAGAAGTCTTTCTTCGGGCTTCAACTTATATTGTTCTGCAATTACTACTGTACTTGCTTTCATTCCTTTCTTTACGTTTCCTTGAAAATCTATGACTCTCTCTTTTACTCGAGCAGAATAAAGTTTTTCAACATTATCTCCTTCTTTCAATTCCATTACTGTGGAGAGAATATTTTTCTTTCTTTCTAATTCGATGTTCGCATCTTGCATAGGCTTTAAGCCTTGAGATGCAATGGCCAACGCACCTCCACACACAATGGTGATGGCAGCTGCGTATAAAACGATGTAAAGGTTAGACTGTCGCACGTTGTAATCTTCTTTTTTTATTTGCGTTTACTACAAAATAATCGATGAGCGGAGCGAACACATTCATCAACAAAATCGCCAGCATGATTCCTTCCGGATAGGCTGGGTTAAACACTCTAATCAATACAGTAAACATACCGATTAAAATGCCATAAATCCATTTTCCTGTTTCTGTTTGCGATGCCGTTACCGGATCTGTCGCCATAAAGACAGCACCGAAGGCTAAACCGCCAATTACTAAGTGGTAATGCGCTGGCATTTCCATAAAAGCATTTCCTCCAATCAGGTTTAATAATAAGCCCATAGCATAAGCGCCACCAAAAACACTTACAATCACTTTCCAGCTCCCTGCGCCTGTTGCTATTAATATGAATGCGCCTATCAAACACATTAGTGTTGAAGTTTCTCCAATGCAGCCAGGCATGATGCCCATAAACATATTGGAGAATGAAAACACACCCTCATTCCAACCAGCCCCAAAAGAATTCAATGACGAAACAACATTTGTTCCGGTAGTAGCTGCATCTGCCGCAAGTGATAGCGGTGTAGCACCGGAATATCCTGCCGCGGCTTTCGCATCTCCTAAATAAGTCCATACACTTCCTGAAATATCTGTAGGATACGCGAAGTACAAAAATGCACGAGCGGTTAATGCTACGTTCAACACATTCATACCTGTTCCGCCAAAAGCTTCTTTACCAATAATTACAGCGAAGGCTGTAGCAATGGCAACTTGCCAAAGTGGGATATCAGGAGGCATTACCAACGGAATTAACATACCCGTTACCAGAAATCCTTCATTCACTGGATGTCTTCTGAATGTGGCGAAGATAAATTCAATTCCTAAACCAACACCGTACGAAACAACTACTACTGGCATTACCTGAACAATGCCAACCCAAAACTTTTGCCCGAACGTTGCGCTTGCCTGACCAATCGCTAAAAAGTGTTGATGACCAACATTCCACATTCCAAAAAGTAAACAAGGAACCATGGATATGATTACAGTCATCATCAATCTTTTCAAATCGATGGCGTCTCTGATTTGAGCTCCTTTAATACCGTTGGTAGTAGCGGGTGCAAACAAAAATGTTTCAAGTGCCTCGAACGAATAATAGTGCTTCTCCCACTTGCCACCTTTTTCAAAGTTCGGCTTAATCTTTTCAATCTGATGTTTTATAAAATCCATTGACCGCTTAATTAACTATGTTGAACTAATTCTATTCCCTCTCTCAAAATCTCTTGAACTTTGTGTTTGGATACATCTACAAATTCGCAAAGCGCTAGATCTTCTTCAATCACTTCGTAAATACCCAATGCCTCCATTTCATCAATGTCTTCTGCTAAAATGCTTTTTAGCAAGTAGGTTGGCAAAACATCCATCGGTGTTACTTGCTCGAATATTCCGGTTTGCACAAAAGAACGTGGCTCTCCGTGGGTATTGGTATCAACCACTCTTTCTTTATTAGGAGAAAGGAATGAGAACAACCCGATGGCACGGTGGAAACTTAGCTTGCGTTCTCCGGGTGTAATCCATCCAATAAACTCTGCATAGTCGCCCTCAGGCAAAACAGAGAGCTGCTGATCGAAAAATCCAAGATGACCCTCTTTTCCAATGGAAATTCCTGTTAAAGGATTTCCGGAAATCACACGAACGTGATCTTGTTTTAAATTATTTTCAAGCAATTTTTTTACCGATGCGCCCGTATATGTTTTGTAGTACTGCGGATTTTTAACTTCAGAGCCTGTTACCGCTATTAACTTAGAGGCATCATAAATCCCGTTAAGGAAAAGTTTGCCGATTTGAATAACACCGGCAGGAGTAATTGTCCAAACAATCTGACCTTTATTGATGGGATCGATATGATGAATTTGAACACCCACGCAACCCACCGGATGTGGCCCTGAAAACTTATTTACCTCTGCCCCTTTTACCTGCGAGAAAACGGTTGAGATTTCGCTCGTAGTGTGTGTATTAACGTGCACTGCACCAGAGGTGAGTTTCTTCAAAACATCTACCCCTACTTGAAAAAATTGATCTTGTCCTTTGTATAAAATTGAATAATCAGGTGCCAAAGGATGGGTGTCAAAAGCAGAAATGTGAATTGCTTTTGGCGTGACTGCAGGATCTGCCACCACGCCAAAAGGACGTTGAACTAACATAGGCCAAACGCCTGACTTTAATAGCTGATCTTTTAAATCGGCTATTGAAAGATTGGCAATCTCTGAAACAGAATATTTTTTGAACGGCTCGTGTTCAACTTTTTTGTCGGCCAAAATCTTGATCTCTAAAAGCTTGCGCTTTTCGCCACGCTTAATTTCTACAATCTCTCCGCTTACGGGTGAGGTGTACATTACATTTTCATGCTTTTTATCATGAAAAAGAACGGTGCCTGCTTTTACAGTATCTCCTTCTTTTACTACTGGCTTTGGCATGTAGGTGCCAAAGAAATCTGTTGGCTTAATAACAAATGTTTCGGGTTGTTCGGTCTCTACCACTTTGGGGGCAGCTTTGCCCGCCAGGTTAATGGTAAAGCCTTTCTTTAATCGGATTAATTTGCCCATGTGTGGTTGGCAATAAGTTAGGTTAAAAATACCCACTGTAGCAGTGGGGTTGCGGCAAAATTAGCAATTAAATCCACGCTACAAAGCACTTAAAATCGAAGAAATTAGAAGTGACGAGAAGTTATTAAATAGGCCGCTTAACCCTCTCTTTTTACTTCGGCAACATTCTCAGATAGCACCTAATCGAGTCGCTTAATACATCTGCTAAGCACCTGTTCGGTACAACCGAGCATCTGCCGTGATAAACGAAGCACCAATTGCGGTCAACAGCGCACTAATCACAGTCAACAAGGTACCGATCATGCTCAACAAAGTAGCGATGGCGGTGAAGAATGCACCAATCACAACACATAAGGCATCATCAACGGTGAAGAACGCACTGATCACATCACAGAAGGCATCGGCAACAGCAAAGAACATACCAATCATGGTCAACAAAGCAGCGATAACAGTCAAGAAAAGACTGATCACGCACAACTAAGCACCGATCTTGTTCAGCAAAGTGAACCTTCCTAAAATTACTTGACACTTTTAAGGGTAGTTACTAAAAGTGTTTTACAGGGTTAGAGCTTAATCCTAGTTCAATGTTACAAATGTTTTTACTCTTCCTAAAAGAACCGACAGGTTTAACTTGTTATTTCTGGATTAGGTTTACGACTTGGACTGTTATTCCTGAATTCGGGTTACGCTTCTCAACGGTATTCCTGTATTTAGAATACAGCGGTTGAGCTTATTCCTAAAACAGGTTGACAGTGCTTAACTGTATTCCTAAACCTGGATGACAGGAGGTGCTTTATTTTTCATTTGATGGAGTTTAACTAGTTGAACCTTCCTAAAATTACTTGACACTTTTTGAGGTGGTTTCTAAAAGTGCTTGACAGATATTTCGATAACCCTAAATCATTTTTACAAAAATACTCTTTTTATTAAAAGAAGTTTACAGCACTTGTTTCTATTCCTATTATGGGTTGTCACAATATTTCGGTAACCCTGATTATAGTTATTGAAAAATTCTTTATCATGATAAAGCTTGACATTAGTTGTTGCTATTACCAATGATATATTTAAGTAGCAAGCATTACTTAATATGCAGGGCCTGTTTTTAATCAGAATCTTTGAGTAATGTTCTCATTTCTGCGATATGTGTAATCTTCATCAACAAGAATGTAACAGATAGCTCGGGCAGTCAAGCGACTTTTGTGGCATATTCTTGAAGTACAAGAAAGCACTATCTTCTCTAAATTTAAAAAAATGAAAACAAGAAATGTAATCGCAATCGTAGCTATGCTAGTGGCTGTAATAATGGGTGGCTGCAAAAAGGATGATGATCCGGCAGTGCGTCCAAGAGTGATTTCAACCAATCCAATTAGCAGCGCCACCGGAGTAGTTTTGAATGGTAAGGTTTCCGCAAAATTCAGTGCGGCATTGAGTGTTGCTTCTATTACAAGCGAAACATTTAGTTTGCAACAAGGAACCACTGCAGTAGCAGGTACGGTATCAGCAGTTGACTCAACAGCACTGTTTTCTCCTTCTGCTAATTTTTTACCAAACACAACTTATACCGCCACTCTTAAAACTGGCGTGAAAGATGCTGCCGGAACTACATTGGCTAGTAATTATGTATGGACCTTCACCACAGGTGCTGCACCAGATGTAACTAAACCCACTGCTACGTTAACAGATCCTTTAAACAACGCAACGGGTGTAACTCTTGACCACTTAGTGGTTGTTACTTTTAGTGAAGCTATGGATGCTACCTCAATCACTCCTGTTACTTTTACTTTAAAGCAAGGAACCACAGCTGTAGCCGGTTTGGTAACTTATGCGGCATCAAAAGCAACCTTTACCCCATCTAGCGCACTTTCCTCAAATACAGTTTATACTGCTACCATTACTACAGGTGCAAAAGACTTGGCGGGTAATACCATTGCTGCAAATTATCTTTTTAGTTTCACCACCAAAGACACATCTCCACCAATAGTAAATGCAACCGATCCATTGAACAATGCGACAGGTGTGGCCACGAATAAGGCTGTTACACTTACTTTTAGTAAACCAATGGATCCCTTAACGATTACGACTTCTACCTTTATGTTGAAACAGGGAACAACAGCTGTTGCAGGTACAGTTTCATATTCTGGAAATACAGCGAAGTTCACATCATCTGCCTTGCTAAGTGCTAGTCTTGTATACACTGCAACGGTAACTATCGGAGCCAAGGATTTATCGGGGAATGCGCTTGCCGCAAACACTGTATGGAGTTTTACAACTGGCACTAGCGCTTCAGCAGCTCAAGCAGTAGTTAATCTAGGTTCTTCCATTAATTATGTAATCCTTGCTAAGACAGCTATCAATAACAGTCCTACATCTGCCATTACTGGAGATATGGGTTTAAGCCCGGCTGCAGAATCTTTCATCACTGGATTTTCATTGACAGACGCAACAGGCTATGCAACTTCACCACAAGTGACAGGGAAAATATATGCCGCAGATCAGGCGAGTCCTACACCAATTAATTTGACAACAGCAGTTGCTGATATGATTACTGCCTACAACGATGCAGCGGGTCGCCCTTCACCAGATTTCTCTGAATTGGGAACAGGAAATATTGGAGGTCAAACGCTGGGTGCTGGTCTTTACAAATGGACTAACACAGTAACCCTTCCATCAGATGTTACTATTTCAGGTGGTGCTAATGATGTTTGGATATTTCAGGTTGCAGGTGATTTAACTGTGAGCAATGCAGTAAATATTACACTGATGGGTGGAGCACTAGCAAAGAATATTTTCTGGCAAGTTGCAGGTACTGTTTCTGTCGGAACTACCTCTCATTTTGAAGGAATCATCTTATCGAAAACGGGCGTTACCTTTAAAACAGGTGCTTCTATGAATGGCAGAGCTCTTGCACAAACAGCTGTGATATTAGATAGCAATGCTATTACGAAACCACAGTAAATAATTATTAAGAAATTTAAATGGGTTGCCCTTCGGCAACCCATTTTTTTTATAAACCTCAAACTATCAAGCTATCATTCCTAAAAAATAAAATGATGTAGTAAATGTAGGGTTGAAATAATACACACACCTGGCAAATAAAAATTAAACATAGACTACTTTATTTCTCCACAAATCTCCCAACCTCGGGTACTCCGGCTGTATCTTAAAGGCGGTTTAACCCTTTCTACTACCAGCGGCAAAAATCTCGGGAAAGGTGACGTTTAGAGCTGATAGTATATTGACCAACTTTTTTTGAAGCGAAAACACCACCGCATCAGCCGAAACAGTATGGAAATGGTATGAGGCAACAGATATTGCTCCTAGCTGGGATCCTTTAGTTGGAAAAATAAAATTAAATGGCCCATTCCGTGTAGGAACAACCGGTATTAATACGGCTCCTAGTGGAATGGAATTCGATATGGTTTTTACAGAGGAAAGTCGATTCAAAAGTTACACAGAAGTAACCAGTTTGTTCGGTGCACAAATGACGTTTGTTCATACTTTAATTACTACGGATAAAAGTTGTATTATTAATCACGAAGTAATCTGCACCGGATTTTTATCTTAAATCTATGGGCTAGTTCTAAAAAAGGAATATCAAACTAAATTTCCTTTGGCATTAAAAAACTTAGCACGTTTAGCGGGTGATGGATTACCTTATGGTTCTGGGAATTAACTACTTTCTAATTTTAGGTAAATTTTCTTTTACCAGCGGCAACAATCTTAGATAGGGCTAACCGAATCACCTCATCCACCTGTTCATCAATAGTTATATGGGTGGTATTAATTTCAACCGAGTCGGCCGGGCGAACCAAGGGGCTTTCTTTACGCGTGCTATCAATTTGATCTCGCTGTTGAAGGTTTTGAATGATCGTGTCAACATCTACCAAATCTTCTCTTTCTAACAATTCCTTTTGCCTGCGGATGGCTCGAACCAAAATATCAGCAGTTAAGAAAAGCTTTAGCTCCGCATCTGGAAAAACGACTGAACCAATGTCGCGGCCATCCATTACTACACCTTTGTCTTTGCCAAGCTTACGCTGCAGGGCAACCATCGCTTGTCTAACTTCTTTGATCGTACTAACCGGACTTACATTTTCTGAAATGCGCATCTTGCGAATGCTTTGCTCTACATTAATGCCATTCAAAAATATTTCCGAAACTCCTTTTGCATTTACCCGAAAAGCAAGGCTGATATTTTGAAGTGCTTTGTCTACCTCCTTCGGGTTGGTAAACGCCACCAGGTGATCTAAAAAATAGAGCGTTACCGCCCGGTACATAGCACCCGAATCAATGTACTTATAACCTAACTCACGCGCCACTTCTTTTGCCGTGGTGCTTTTACCACATGCAGAATATCCATCAATGGCTATGATAATTTTGCGCATGGGTCAACAATCTTTTTGCGGACAGGGCAATGGTTTATTTGGATTTGGTTTTTTGTATTTAGGCTGATACCCGTTGCTGTGGTGGGCACATGACAGCCCCACAAACAAGCAGAGAAAAATAAAAATGAAAGTTCTAATCTTCACAAGCGACCAGTTTTTTTTGATGATCAAATTTAAGCAACCCTGCTAACCAAGCAAGTTTCTAATCCATAATTTAACTTGAATTTACTTTTGTCAACTGAAGATATTTGTCTAGTTTGAATAAATTGTAAAATCAAATGGAAAATCAAAAAGGACCTGCAGAGAAATTCTTTAAAGACTTCGGGAAGAAGTTTGATCAATTTTTGGTAGAAGCCAAAGATGCAGGCACACGAGTAGAGGCAGATTTAAAGAGTAAATTTGAAGAGTTGAAAGTGGCTGCAGAAAAACTAAAAAGTGAGGCTGAAAACAAAGAGCGCTGGAAGGAAGTAGAAGAGAGCTTAAAGAAAGCTAGAGAAGAATTGAATAAAGCATTAAATGCTGCCTTTAAAAAGAAATCATCCTAGCAAAAAAATAGTTACCCCTGTTGGAATAACTATTTTTTTAATAATCGGCTAGCCTTAAAACAAAAGCATAATTAAAACCAGTGCTGCACCTCCTATTGTAAAGTATAATCCTTTCTTAAAAACATCTGAAGAAGGCATAAACATGTAAAAAGCAGATACCACAAAAAACAACAAAGAAGCTCCAAAGAAGATGTTTAAAAAAAACAATGGGCTTTTAGTAGTTGCCTTATGAAGATCGGTAAGTTTCTCTAATGCTGTTGGCCATTCTTTCGAGGTAAGAGTAGCAACACCCGTGGCGATGTTATAATTTCCCTGGCGGAAATAGAGTACACCACCTTCTTCTTTATCAACTTTAAACTCGCGAATTCTTAGCGCGCGTCCTACATCTTCAAGTTTTGTGTCTACAGGAATAGTTACCGTATTGATCTTATCGAATTTTAAAAAATCTGTATCTCGAAAGATCATCAACACACCGCTAACTGCATAAATGGCCATTATGCCGGCCAGAAAAAACCCAAGATACCGATGATAAATTCGCATGGTTTGATTTTGATTGCTCATAGTTGGAGAAATAAGTTAATAAGTTTTTGATTTTAGACAAAGCAAAGATTATAAATATTCCCATTTCAAAAACTAAATCTTTACTTTCTTCCAGTTTCCTCTTCTAAAAATTATGATGCCAGCAATGGCCATAGCCGATTCGGCAATAGCGATAGCCCAGAAAACACCATCTGTTTGAAGGTTCGTTTTCATGGCTAAAAAATAAGCTAATGGTATTTGAAATAACCAGAATCCGCAGAAGCTTAGTATGGTTGGTGTCTTCGTGTCGCCTGCACCATTAAACGATTGGCTGATCACCATTCCATATCCATACATGATGTACCCAAAGGCAACAATCTGCAAACACCTGGTTCCATAATCAATCACTTCCACATCTTGTGTAAAGAATTTTAAAATCGCTTCGGAAGCAAAATAGAAAACAATAGACACCAAACCGAGAAACACCATGTTCATAAAGCCAGCCTTCCATACAGATTTCTCTGCGCGTTCGGGTTGGCCAGCTCCTAGGTTTTGTCCAACGAGAGTGGCTGCTGCATTAGCCATTCCCCACGAGGGAAGAATAGTAAAAATGATTACACGAATAGCAATGGTATAACCCGCAACGGCTGCACTACCAAATTGCGCAATGATGCGCGCCAAAAAAATCCAACTGGCAGAGCTAATTAAAAACTGACCCGTTGCACCAAGCGAAACGTTTACCAACCGTTTGATCACTTCCCAATCCAACACAAAATTCTTTGCGTTCAATTTTACAATTCCTTTAGATGAGAACAAGTAATACAACTGAAATGCAACACCTACACTGCGGCCAATGTTGGTTGCAATGGCGGCACCTTTCACACCAAAGGCAGGGACAGGTCCCCATCCAAAAATAAAAATAGGATCTAATATCATGTTTAAGATATTCGCAACCCAAAGCGAGCGCATGGCAATGGCTGCATTACCAGCCCCGCGAAAAATACCGTTGATAAGAAACAACATCATAATAGACATATTGCCGGCAAACATCCAGAATGTATAACCAGAGCCAATTGCAATTACCGATTCTGAAGCACCCATCAATCGAAGAATGTCTTTATAAAAAATCACTCCCGATAAGGAGATAAGAAGAGAAAGACCAACGCCTAAAAAAATGGCTTGCACACCCGCCACAGCAGCTCCTTCTGTATCTTTTTCACCCACACGCCTGGCCACCATAGCAGTAGCACTCATGCTTATACCCATGGCCAATGAATACACAATAGCCAACATGGATTCTGTCAGGCCAATTACCGCGACTGAATCGCTACTGTTGAGTCGGCTCACAAAAAATATATCTACTAAAGCAAATACCGATTCCATCGCCATTTCTAAAATCATAGGTATAGATAAAAGAAAGATGGCGCGGTTGATACTGCCTTCTGTAAAATTCTGTTCGGTGCCCAGCACCGCCTGTTTAAATAAATTAAATATCGAAGCCTTTTTTGTAGAAGCTGTCATGATTGAAATAGATTGTTAAATAAAATGAATGTACAGAATACCCAAGATTTGCTTGGGGTATAAACCCGCAAAGCGGATTCACGATTTATTTAACGAGGCTCTGAGCGAGGTTAAACGAAATAAAAAACTTCACAGGCATTTATAATTGAATTCAAACTTACAGCAAAATATTGAAAAAAGTAAGTGATGGAGAGAAAGCAGTAGAAAAGTCGGACAACAGATTTAAAATCCAAGAGAAGTCATAGCCGCTTGTTTAAATGCACGTCCAAACGGAATTTGCTTTTTGCCTATTTCAAGATATTCGGCAGTCATGCCCTCTACTTTAGAAATAGAAACAATAAAAGACCGGTGCACACGTACAAACTTTGATTTCGGTAAAATTTGTTCTAAAGAAGAAATATTTTCGCGCGTTATAATAAAGCGATCTTGAAAATAAACTTTCACATAATCATCTAAACTCTCGATGTATAAAATATCTTTTAGTAACGCACGAATATTTTTTCGTTTTGACTTTAAATAAATAAACTCATCAGTTTCTGCATCGTTCTGAATTAGATGGGTGGGCTTTGCCTCGAAATATTTATTGACAGCTTTCAAAAGTCGTTCAAACGAAATTGGTTTTTGAAGATAGTCGAGTACGTTCAAATCAAATGCCTCAAAGGCAAATTCGCGATGGGCCGTCATCAAAATAATAGTGGGGGGATTTTTAAGTGTCTTAATAAACTGTAAACCGGTGATTTCAGGCATTTGTATATCCAGAAAAATTAAATCTATTTTTCTTCGTTGAAGAAATGCGATCGCCTCCACAGCTGTAGCGCATTCGCCCGCCAACGTAAGGTTCTCGATTTTAGAAATATGCGAAGCCATTAATTTTCTGGCGAGCGGTTCATCATCTACAATCAGGCAGTTTGTCATATCGCATTACTTAAACTCAAATATGTTGTGAATACAGAATCGGTTTTAGCAATAGATAATTCATAGTGTTCTTGATAGAGTAATTGCAATTGGTTCTTCAAATTCTCTAACCCGATTCCTGCTTTTGTGTTAGTCAATTCTACAAACGAATTCGAAATCAAAATTATAATATTTGATGTTTCGCACTTTACTTTAATTTGGATCCAACTCTTTCCAGAAGATTTCATCACTCCATGTTTGAATGCGTTCTCTACTAACGTTAACAAAATCATAGGCCCGATCTTTTTATCATCCACTGTTCCCTCCACTACTAAATCAATCTTTAAACGATCTTCATCATCTTCCAACTCTATAAACTCTTTCTTGGTTTGATGAATAACAAAATCTAGCAACTGACTTAATGCTAGAATGGCTCTAGGTGCCTTATCAGATTTTTCTGTTGTGAGGTAATACAGATTATTTAATGTGTTAAACAGAAAGTGTGGATTCAATTGAAGTTTTAAAAATCTCAATTCAGCCTCTACCTTCTCGCGCATTAGCGTTTGGTAATCTTCTTTTGATTGGCGCCAATGCAAAACCATTTTAATGGCAACAGCTAAAAATACGACTACCAACAATGAGGTTAGTAAGAAAACCAAATCAAAAGAAGCAGGACTCATCGCTTGCGTGCGCGAACCCGCCATCGCTAAAAATGTAATCATGGCAATCATCATTTCCGCGCAAAGCGAACTAATAAGCACATAAATAAAATACAAAATAAAAAACCCGTACTTCTCCTTCATTAAGTAGCGAGGCACCAAAAAGTAATTCAAGAAATAACTGGAAGTGATCGTAACTGGCATCAGCAAGCACACAAAGAAAAATGTTTGGATGTAGTTATTATTTTTTCTTCCGAAGAAAATAACATAAAAACAAAGGATGATTACCCAAAAGAAAACATGAACAAGCCACCGCTGCCGCGTAAAGAGATAATCCATCCAATGGCCGATCCTATTCATACTTACATAATTAATAAAAATATTGTTGTGCAAGTGTATACTAAACGAACAACCAATAAAACAACCCTT
Source organism: Cytophagales bacterium (assembly GCA_025359125.1). Taxonomy (GTDB): domain Bacteria; phylum Bacteroidota; class Bacteroidia; order Cytophagales; family Cyclobacteriaceae; genus ELB16-189. Next base: position 24,915 of record JANYHI010000042.1, on the reverse strand, counting down.
TCAACTTACTACCACACCCTTTCGCCAAATCCTCAACTTAGCAATGTAAATCGGCACTTGGAATGATAACTGGTCATAAAGAAAAATCCCGAACCATAAATCAGCGTAAGCTTGCTGAAACAAAAACTTAAACTAAACTTTATGACAACTATGCTAGCATTTTCTATTTCTGAGTGGCACGATCAAGGTGGTGCGCCTTTTATGTATCCCATTGAACTATGTTTAATAATTAACATTTGCCTTATTGGCTATTTCCTTTTTCAAATTATCTCGAAAAAGGATATCTCAATTAAGCAACTTGAACTCTTGAAACACATAGGAGGATTAGGATTGGCCTTCGGTGCGTTTGGCACATTAATAGGATTGATGGAAGCCTTTGATGCATTAGAAGCATTAAAGGAACCTCTCCCCGATAATATTATTTACGGTGGATTGAAAGTCGCCTTAATAACTGCTCTAACTGGCTTCTTTACTTATCTGTTATCTATGTTTGCTTATATTATCTTTAAAGCATTAGAAAAAAGGGGAAGCTAATTTTATACATGCAAATTGTTCTATTAATAAATATTACAATAATTTCATTAGTCTTTTGGTGCAGAAATAAATCAACTTCCTACACCATTATTGAAGATGTTATTATTTTAGAAATAGGCTCTACCGTATTTAACATGCTGGTAGGGCTTATTTTACTTTTTGATTTTATGGAAAACCATCCCACCGAACTATTTAAGAATCTATTTGCCGACCAGTCAGCCTTTACTTGGCTACTAACCTGCATTGGCTTTAGCATCATTCATTTTTTCTTTGCATTCTTATTCTTTCGGAAAAAACTGTCGTTAGGTAAAAAAATAAAACGATAATATTATTTATAGGGAATTCTTCTCAAAGAGTGGGGTCAGCCGCGACAAATCTGTTATAAGATTTTCTTGCCAGCAAATTATACCGCTACACTTCATTGGCTAAATAATTATTGCGAAGAGTAAGAAGAAAGTTTAATATCTTAATATAAGGTTTGATTTTAGTGAGACTAAAAATATTTCCTATGGAGGATATAGATGTTCTCATTCATCCCTTAAAGCAAGAACTCGTTGTTAATCCCGACCATCCCTATTTTGCCCAAATGAAAATGAAATAAAAAAAGGAGCTCATCGCTCCCTTTCATTTTATTATAGTAGGATTTTTTATCCAATAGAAACTCTCTTAAACTCTGCAACGGTTAATCCTTTCGTTACGCTGTCTAGATATTGAGCTACAGTTTTAGAATTGTCCTTTACAAAAGTTTGTGGTAACAAGGTGCTCTCTTTAAAGAACTTGTTCAACTTACCTTGCGCAATTTTTTCTACCATGTGCTCAGGTTTGCCTTCGGCTAAAATTTGTGCTTTGGCAATTTCTAATTCTTTTTCAATCAGCGTTTTGTCTACATCACTTTCGTTAACGGCAACTGGGTTCATGGCCGCTATTTGCATACCAATGTCTTTACCCGCATCAGTAACATCTTTTCCATTTACGCCTTTCAATGAAACCAACACTCCTAATTTACTCCCGCTGTGGATGTAAGGAACAATTGCTTCACCCGTCATATGAACAAACGAACTGATCTCTAACTTCTCGCCAATCTTACCAACCAATTCAGTGATTTTATCATTGATAGATAACCCACCAACCGACTCAGCAAGCAACGCTTCTTTAGTAGCTGATTTTTTAGTGAATGCAGTTTCGGCAATCAACTTTCCTAAATTTTGGAACTCATCGTTCTTAGCAACGAAATCTGTTTCGCAGTTAAGGGCAATCAATACAGCTTCTTTTTTATCGTCTGATAATTTTATGAAAACAGAACCCTCTTTTGCGTCTCTATCAGAACGGGAAGCCGAAACTTTTTGTCCTTTCTTTCTTAATATTTCAATTGCCTTTTCGAAATCGCCTTCTGCTTCGGTCAAAGCTTTTTTACAATCCATCATTCCGGCACCTGTCATGGTGCGGAGCTTGTTTACATCTTGTGCTGAAATTGCTGACATCTTATTTTTTGATTTAGTATTAACAAATTATGAATTACAACTGCTTTAAAAAAATTGAACACCGGCTTTAGACCGATGTTCGATTTTATATTGGCACCTAGCCGATTGGCCAGTTAGTAAACTTATGCTACGGTCTCGTCTACTTTTTTCTTATCTTCTTCCTCTTTCTTCATCCCTGCTTCTTCTTTATCTTTCTTACGCTCCATCAACGCTTCTTCAATTGCTTTTGCTAAATGATTGGTGATGATAGAGATTGACTTGAATGCATCATCATTAGCCGGAATAGGAAAATCAATATTAGAAGGATCTGAATTGGTATCCACCATTGCAAAAACAGGGATGTTCAACTTTTGAGCTTCTGCTACTGCTATATGCTCACGTTTTACATCAATTATAAACAACGCTGCCGGTAAACGATTTAAGTCAGTGATTCCACCTAATAATTTCTCCAACTTGGCTTTCTCACGGGTTACCATCAAACGCTCGCGTTTAGCAAGATTATTGAAAGCTTCGTCTTTCATCAATTTATCGATCTGTGCTAACTTTTTTAATGACTTACGAATCGTTGCAAAGTTAGTAAGCATACCACCCAACCAACGCTCGGTAACAAACGGCATGTTTAGGCGAGTAGCTTCTTGATTAATGATATCCTTAGCCTGCTTTTTGGTAGCTACAAACATGATCTTACGACCAGAACGTACAATGTTTTTGATAGCGAAAGTAGCCTCGTCTAAGCACTTAAGGGTTTTATTCAAATCGATGATGTGAATACCATTGTTTTCCATGTAGATGTACTCAGACATCTTAGGGTTCCACTTTCTGGTTAAGTGTCCAAAATGAACACCTGCATCCATCAAACTCTGTGTTGTTATTTTCTCTGCCATGCTTATCCTATTAACGCTTGCTGAATTGGAACTTCCTTCTTGCCTTTCTACGACCTGGTTTTTTACGCTCAACCATACGTGAGTCGCGAGTCATCAATCCTTCTTTTTTCAAAGCAGGACGATTTTCGTTGTTGATGTGAACTAATGCACGCGCAATAGCCAAGCGAATGGCTTCGGCCTGACCTTTTGTTCCACCACCATCAACAGTAACTGTTACATCGTAATTAGCGTCTTGCTTTACAATAGTAAGAGCCTGTTTCACGGTAGTTTGAAGAATTTCTGAAGGGAAATAATCTTTTAACTCTCTTTGATTTATAATGATCTGACCTTTTCCTGGTTGCATATAAATACGTGCCACTGAGGTCTTCCTTCTTCCGATGGTGTTGATTATCTCCATGTATTAGAACTTTAATTCTTTTGGTTGTTGTGCCGTATGAGGATGCTCAGTACCTGCATAAACATGCAGGCTTCTGAATAACTGACGACCCATTGTGTTTTTTGGTAACATGCCTCTTACACTGTGCTCGATCAAACGGGCTGGGTGTTTTTCAGTCATCATCTTTGGAGATACTTGTTTCTGTCCACCCGGATAACCAGAATAGAAGAACATCAAGCGATCGTTCCATTTTTTACCAGTCATGCGGATTTTCTCAGCATTAATAACCACCACATGATCTCCCATGTCGGTGTTAGGAGTGTAACTGGCTTTGTGTTTACCACGCAATACGCTAGCAATCTGGCTTGCCACGCGACCTAAGATTTGATCTTTTGCATCTACAATCACCCACTGCTTATCGGCAGTTGCGTTGTTGGCGTTGATCGTTTTGTAACTATTGTGATCCACTTTATTTGCTTTAAAACCTATTAAATAACTCTTTGCCTTTTAAAAAGGGACACAAAAGTAGGTTCAAGAAACTGAATATCCAACACCGACTGATTTGATTTTTATTATTTCCCCAACTAAAGGCTTTTTTACCTCGTATTTTCAGCCAATTGCTTGGCCAGTGCCTGAAAATCTTTTGGATAAGGTGCCTCTATCTTGATGGTTTGACCATTTAATAGGGCAAATTCAAGAGAAAATGCATGCAAAGCCATTCGCTTAATCAACGGAAGTTCGTCTGTCTCTTTTTTTAAATTAAACCCTCTTTTAACAGAAGAAACAAAGAAAGGCTTGCCTCCATAAACCTCATCTCCGGTAATAGGGGCTCTTAGTAATCGCAAATGAATACGAATTTGGTGCATTCTGCCGGTAATCGGGCGGCATTCAATTAACGTGTGGTTTTTATAAGCTACCTGCGTTGTAAAATAGGTCTGGGCAGTTTTCCCCTCACGGGATATTTTTACCGTTCCGTCATTTAATTTAAGAATGGATGCATCTACTAGTTTATTATCAAAAGCGTGTATTCCATCTACAATAGCATGATAAACTTTCGAAACTTCTCTATTTTCAAATTGCATCGCCAAATGTCGATAGGCTTCCGGATTTTTGGCAATAGCTAAAACACCAGAGGTATCTTTATCTAACCGGTGACAAACCTGGGCATCATCAAACTCCATTCTGGCTAAGGCCAACAGATTTTGATTTTCGTGGCGATCGTCTAGAGTCGATAAAAATGGAGGTTTGTTAACTAATACAAAATCCTGATCTTCAAACAGAATAGCTTCTTTGAAATTAAATTTTATAGGCTTCACGGTGCAAATCTACTACGCCTCGTGCAAATCATTCTCATCGCCTTTAGATCGTGGCAATTTAAAGCTGAAAACAGACCCCTCGCCCACGTTGCTCTGCACCTCAGCTTTCGTATTGTGTCCTTCTAAAATATGTTTAACAATGGCCAAGCCTAAACCTGTACCTCCTTTCTCCCTACTTCGGCTTTTATCAACCCTGTAAAAGCGTTCAAAAATTCTGGGCAAGTGGCTGGATGGAATACCCTCGCCACGATCTGAAATAAAAGTGGTAATATTTTTCTTGCCTACGTCAAACGTGATCACCACTTCACTGTTTTCATGGCTATATTTTATAGCGTTAGAAACAAGATTGGTTATTACCTGCGAAATTCTTTTCCAATCTGCATACACTAAAAGCTTAGAATGGTGGTCGGTCACTAATTTTATTTGAATACTTTTCTTTTCTGCTTTTTCTTCAAATTGCTCAATCACTTCCTCACATAATTTCCTTAAATCAATTTGCTCGAAATGCATTTTAATATCGCCTGTCTCCAAATGAGAAAGGGTTAACAAATCCTGAACAAGATCATCGAGCCCATCTAAACTTTTAGCTGCTTTTTTTAAAAATTTGGTGCGAACATTTTTGTCGTTAACAGCGCCATCTAATAACGTATGCACAAACCCTTGGGCGGCAAAAATGGGAGTCTTCAACTCGTGCGAAACATCTGCAATAAATTCTCTACGGAAAGCCTCCAGTTTTTTTAGCTCATCAATCTCTTTTTGCTTAAGCGTGGCAAAAGAAAATATTTCTTCATTAATTTTTTGTAGTGGATTGAGCGGCCCTGATTTTTCCTTGGCAATTCCTGATAGCTCTTTCTTCCTCAGCTTACTCAACATTTTGTAAATCTTGTTGATTTCTCTGAAGACCAAGAATTCTAGAATAACGAAGGTCAACAAATAGGAAGCTGAGAAACTAATGATAGCTGCAACCAAGATGGCACTTTGATTTACATTTTCTACCAACGATAGGAACAGTGCGGTAACTACAGCAATGGAGGCAGCCAATAACAAAGCAAGGGTACGAGCACTATAAACCATTTCACTTAAATGAAATGCAAAGTACAAAATTGGTTTCCAGTTCCTAGTTTCTAGTTAATCGGTATTAGAAATCAGAGCTGCCTAGTACCAATTTTTAACTTAGATTAAATTTATACCCTACTCCTTTTACAGTAGTAATATAATCGTCTCCAATTTTCTCGCGCACCTTACGGATGTGCACATCAACTGTACGAGCGAGCACGTAGACATCCGAACCCCAGATGTTCTGCAACAATTCTTCGCGGTTAAATACTTTGTTTGGATTTTGAGCTAGGAAAAACAAAAGCTCAAATTCTTTTTTGGGTAAGCTTACTTCTCGCCCGTTTATTTTTACAGTATAACTGGTGCGGTCTACAATTAAATCTCCGATTTTGATTTGACTGCTAGTGCTTTTCTTTTTCGAATCTCTTCTGAAGATAGCACTGATACGACTCATCAATGCCCTAGGCTTAATAGGTTTTAAAATATAATCATCCGCTCCGCCATCAAATGCGGCAATCTCAGAGTATTCTTCAGCGCGTGCCGTTAAAAACACGATGAACGTATTGATCAGTTCAGGAATTGCGCGAATCTGCCTGCATGCCTCCACACCATCCATCTTCGGCATCATAATATCTAACAGAACAAGATCGGGATGAAATTTCTTGGCAATGTCAACGGCTTCTTGCCCTTCTGCTGCGGTACGCACATCGTACCCTTGCTTTTCCAAATTGTACTTGAGAAGCTCCAGAATAGGTTCTTCATCATCTACCACTAAAACTTTTTGTGTCGGCTTAGTAGCCATATTTCAATTATTAAAATTCGATTTAAAAGTAGAAGTAAATTACCCCAATTAAAAACCATTGTTATCAACTTAACAATTACTTAATGCAACTCGCACCTACAGAAATGGATGCTTCTGACTTAAGTATTGAATATACGCTCGCATATTACCTTTAAAAGATGCATTCAATTCTTTTTCAAAATCATGTTGCTTAGCTTTATACAATCGATACGACATAAAGAATGTATTGTTGGGCAATCTCTTCTGTAGCCTGGTAGATCTCTTCTCCTCATGCAGCTTTAGCGTATCAATAGATAATACGATTTTATAAATCATTGAGTCTTTCAGTTGCTTCTTAGTTTCAATCGACAAACTTTCGGGAATGGATTTATATAAACTATCTAATGACAGTGTGCCTCTTAAAATATGCTTGGTAAATTTTCGGTAGTCTTGGTCGTTGTATAAGTACTCCTTGTATTGTTTTGAATTTCTGCCAAAGCGGTACTTTAAAAAATCATAAGCGGTAGTATCTCCAATAAAATCAGCTAGGTTTTCATTAAAGTCAACATCGTCTTTTATAAAAATAGTTGAATGGACCATTTCATGAATAATTAAACTGGCTAAATCACCATCGGTTCTATCTAGCATACCCGAAAGAATTGGATCGTTAAACCATCCCAGCGTTGACCAACCTCCTGGATTTCTAATACTCACATCATACCCTTCGGCTTCTAGGTCTTTTCTTAACTGTATAGCCTTATCCTTACTAAAAAAACCTTTGTATGGCACCGAGCCAACAATAGGAAAATGCCAGAGCTTGGGCTTCAATTGGAAGGCCTCGCACGCCTGCACCACCCACATTATTTCCTCATTCTTTTGGTCGTAGAGGGTTTTGTAATTTTTCGAGTCTTTTAAACCCAAAGAATCAATGGCGAATTTGCGCACATCCTCAATAAGCCTAAGCTTTGTTTTTAAAGAATCAGGAAAAGTAGGATCTGATAAAAACTGTTCAACCGGGCGAGCATTCCAAACAATTTGAAGTTGGCCAATACCCTGCCTAATGCCGTAATAAATAAGCGACCAATACCAAATAACTATACTAGCCAACAATATCAACAGAACCCATCCAACCTTTTTAAGCATCTTCTTGCAAATTAAGCTAGTTCCATGATTTTTTGGTTTAAAAAGAATGAGTGATTTGTTTTTTAGCAATTACTAATTAATTTAGCATTTCAAATGATTTGATTTAATACAACTTTTGATTTGGTAATATTGATACCTAATCGATTCAAAAACGAAAAACAACCATTATATGAGTGAGGTAAAAGAGAAAGAAGTAAAAGAAAATAAGGAGGTAAAAGAAAAGCTAAAGGCTCTTCAATTAACTATTGATAAGCTAGAAAAGACCTATGGCAAAGGCACCGTAATGAAGTTAAATGACCAGAAGGTAATGGATGTGCCAGCTATTTCTACAGGCTCATTAGGTTTAGATATTGCCCTTGGCATAGGAGGATTACCCAGAGGCAGAGTCACAGAAATTTATGGTCCAGAATCTTCAGGTAAAACCACTTTAACAATGCACGCTATTGCCGAAGCTCAAAAGCGAGGTGGGCTAGCTGCATTTATTGATGCCGAACATGCTTTCGATAAGAGCTATGCCGAAAAATTAGGGATTGACACTGAGAATCTATTAATCTCTCAACCCGACAATGGAGAACAAGCACTTGAAATAGCTGAGCATTTAATCAGATCTGGCGCTATTGATATTATTGTTATTGACTCGGTAGCTGCTTTGGTGCCTAAAGCCGAATTGGAAGGCGAGATGGGCGAAAGTAAAATGGGGTTGCAGGCTCGTTTAATGTCGCAGGCATTAAGAAAATTAACGGGTACTATTAGCAAAACAGGATGCGCCTGTATTTTTATTAATCAGTTAAGAGAAAAAATTGGGATTATGTTTGGTAACCCAGAGACAACTACGGGTGGTAATGCGCTAAAATTCTACGCATCTGTGCGTTTAGACATTCGTAGAATTGGTCAAATTAAAGAGGATGCAGACAACATCACGGGAAATCGCGTGAAGGTGAAAGTGGTAAAAAATAAAGTAGCACCTCCATTTAAAGTGGTAGAGTTTGATATAATGTACGGTAGGGGTATTTCCAAATCGGGCGAGATTGTTGACTTAGGTGTAGAGCTTAATGTTATCCAAAAGTCAGGTTCTTGGTTTTCATACAGTGGTAACAAACTTGGCCAAGGACGAGACTCGGTGAAACAAATAATTGAAGATAATCCGGAATTAATGGACGAATTAGAAAAGAGAATAAAAGAGAAAATTGCTGCGGGCGAAGAGGTGAAGAAAGAGGAAGAATAGGTATAAGATTTCAGCTAAAACCGCAAGTTTGAGCTACTAGCTTTGGCTTGCGGTTTTTTGTTTTTTGATCCTATCAACTTTCCTTTTTTGTATCGAAAACAAGATTCAAAAGAATAAAAAACATAAAATTTAAAGCACTAACGTGGCTATAGTATAGTTGGATCAACAGAATAAAGAAAAAATATTTGAAGTACGATGGCGTCTCTTCAACAAACCATAGCAACAAAACAAATTGATAATTACAAACAAGAAATGCCGCCAAGGAGGCGACTCATTTACTGGAAAGGAAATGTCAACGAGATGATAAAGGCCAATTAAGAAAGAGAAAACTGCGGCTAAATTAAATAATGTTAAGCAATAGTGGCATTGAGATTGAATATCAATTCAATTCAAACCTCCCTCCCAATAATCCAATCCTATAAATTTTTCTCTCAGCAAGATTGATTTTTCAAACAAGCCAAAAACAGAAGAACCTGAGCCACTCATGCTGGCATAGACTGCTCCATGCGAATACAATTTGATTTTTATTTTTTCTATGGCTGGATATTTATTAAAAACAGATTCTTCAAAATCGTTCTTCAATGAATTTTTCCATTCTCGCACAGGCAGTTGAATCACTTCGCTTAATTTATTTGTAGGTTGCTGAGGACAAATGCCCGAATAAGCTTCCCGCGTAGAAACATGAATGGGAGGCTTAATTAAAACCAAATAATATTTCTTTAAGCTTAGTTCAATTGGCTCTAAAATTTCCCCCTTACCAGTTCCCAGCATAGGGCGATCTTCCACAAAAAAAGAACAATCACTACCTAACCTTGCAGCATATTGCTTTAGTTGATCAGAAGAAAGCGATAGTTTAAAAATGGAATTAAGTAGCCGTAGCATATGAGCTGCGTCCGAAGATCCTCCACCCAAGCCTGCTCCTATCGGAATAATTTTATGTAAATGAATTTTTACCGGGGCAATCTTAAAATCATCCTTTAAAAGTTGATAAGCCTTTAAACATAAATTTTCAGAATGCTCGCCAGGAATAGATATACCAGAACTTGTAAAAGTGGTTTCTTCAGAGGGTATTATCTCAATGATATCCGTCCTCTGAACAGGATAAAAGATAGTTTCAAGGTTATGATATCCATCTTCTCTTTTTGAGAGGACATTTAACCCTAAGTTAATTTTACAAGGAGGAAACGCAATCATGTAAACTTCTACATTAATTAAGAATCCTACTCGAAAATTATTTTGACAGCCGGTTAACTAATTCTTCAGTTATTCCGGAAGTTGAGAAACCGCCATCGTGCATCAGGTTTTGCATGGTTACCATGCGGGTGAAATCTGAGAACATAACGGCTATATAATTGGCACAATCTTCGGCAGTAGCGTTTCCTAGTGGTGACATCATCTGGGCAAAGTCAAAGAATACATCAAACCCAGAGATTCCCGCCCCAGCAGTTGTTCTGGTGGGCGATTGAGAAATGGTATTAACGCGAACCTTTTTCTTTGTTCCGTATCGCTGCCCATAGCTGCGAGCAACGGATTCTAACATGGCTTTCGCCTGAGCCATATCGGTATAATCTGGATATGCACGCTGGGAGGCTATATAACTCAAAGCAATTACAGAAGCGTACTCGTTTAGCGCGTCTAGCTTTTCTGATGTTTGTAAAACTTTATGGAAAGAAAGTGCTGAGATGTCTAGGGTTTTTAAGTACCATTCGTAATTCATATCTCCGTATTGGCGTCCCTTTCTAATGTTTGGGCTCATACCTATAGAGTGAAGAACAAAATCAAGCTTTCCGCCCAAAACCTCCATGGATTTGGTAAAAAGATTAGTCAAATCGGCTTCTGAAGTTGCGTCAGCTGGAATTACTTCTGCATTACAAGCTTTAGCCAATTCATTTATTTTACCCATGCGCATGGCAATGGGCGCATTGGTTAAGGTAAAACTTCCTCCTTCTTCTTTCACTTTCAATGCTGTTTTCCAAGCAATTGAGTTTTCATCTAAAGCTCCAAAAATAATTCCTCGTTTTCCTTTTAATAAGTTATTGGCCATACGTCTTCGGGGTTAAAAGATCATGCAAGTATACAAAATCTCATCTTTTAAAGGGACAGATTAAAAATCAAACCAGCGAACGGAAAATTTTATTCATTTAAAAATAAATGTAATTTTTCTGTAAGATTTACCCCATTTTAAAACTTTAAGTTAAATTTGACCACCTAAACCTCCAAAAATATGCAACATCACGAATTTGTACTTGCTTGGGATCGATACATGGATATTGCAGCTGTTGCCTGCATTGCAATTGGTATATTGATCTTTCTTTATCATGAATACAGAGTTCTACAGATTAAAGATTATAAAGAGAAGTACGATTACGTAAACCTCCACGAGGTGAGATACTTCTGGTATGCCATCTTAGCGTTGATTTTCGCGTTGGCTTTCTTCTCAAATTCGGTAAGAACTGAACAAATTATTATTAGCGGCATGCTTTGGTTTTATGTTCGGTTATTTATCACAATCTCCTTTTTGGTCATTTTCTATTTCGTGTTCTATAGCATGGTTAGAATTTACTATCCAAAATCGGTAGAAAAGCGATTGGTTAAATTAAGAAATACACCTCGCATTTCGCCTGAGGGAAATCAGATGAGGAAACTGGATGAAGCGGAAGAAGATACCCACTTGGATGCCAGTCAGATTGCAGAAGAAGAAAACATTCACTCTGTTGATTATGATGTATGGTTAGATGATAAAACAGGGTACAAGAAAATTGAAAAATACAATAGCTATTTACACGCTGAACTTTGCAGCGAGTGTGGCTTTTATACATTTAAAATTGATAAAGAAGAACTTGAAACCAAGCCTACGGCAAATGAGCCCGGCCTACTTTTAAAACACTATAAATGTAGCTATTGCAATCATCGCGAGGCCAAAGAAGTGAAACTAGCCAAACTCTCTAGCAACGTTTAAAATTCGTACCTCATTAATAAATGATCTAGTAGAGGTTACCAATAAAAATGGTAGCCTCTTTTATTTTAGTATGGTGGAGTAGTACTGAGTTTCTGATAGCATGTTTGAATTCTGAAATAAACGCGTAAACATTGAAGCATTCTCGAGAGGCTCCTATTGGAATTTTTGATAGCGGAATTGGCGGGCTAACTGTTGCACATTCTATTTATGAACGCTTTCCCCATGAAAATATTATTTACTTTGGTGACACAGCTCACTTGCCTTACGGTGATAAATCGGAAGCGGCCATACAGGCCTATTCTATAAAAATTGCTGACCTCTTATTAAAGAAAGGATGTAAGGCCATTGTTATTGCCTGTAATTCTGCCAGCTCAGCATCGTATGAATTATTGAAAGAATATGTTCGAGATCAAGCAATTATTATCAACGTAATTGATCCCATGATAGAACTCGTGGCTTCTACATTGAATAATAAAAAAATCGGACTGATTGGAACCAAACGTACCATTCAATCGGGAATTTATTCTAAAAAAATAAAGCTTATAAATCCAGAATTAAAAATTCAAACACTGGCCACTCCATTATTAGCTCCTATGATTGAGGAAGGTTTTTACAACAATCAGATCAGCCATGAAATAATTGCAAACTACCTTTCCGATTCATCCATTGCGGCTATTGACGCTTTGATACTTGCCTGTACTCATTACCCTCTCATCAAAAAAGAAATTAATGACTTTTATGATAGTAAGGTTGCGATTCTTGATTCAGCACAAGTTGTAGCTCAGGCGCTGGGGCACCAGCTACAAAAAGAAAACTTATTAAATCAGTCTGGAATTGCAAATCTACAATTTCTGGTGTCCGACTATACCGAATCATTTGAAGCTGCTACCCAATTATTTTTTGGCGAGAAGGTAAAGCTTCAATGGCATCCTTTATGGAATTAATTATAACCTAGTAAAGTGAGAATGTAGGATTTATTGAAATTTTACCGATTTTAGTAGCTGCAATAATCCATATTTGCATTTATAATAAAAATTTAAAACTTTGAATAAGTCTATAGTTTACTATTTAACACTGGCCGTATCTATTTTTTATGCTGGTGATGTTATCGGACAATCTACGGTCGATAGCCTTTTTACAGCACTAAAAAAGACCGATAACGACTCTCTTAAAATCAGACTATTAATTAAACTTTCAGGGGAATATCAATACATCGATATAGGTAAGGGCATGGAATATGCCGAAGAGGCAGTAAAAATTGCTGAGGATAAAAATTTGGTTTGGGCAAAACCTAAAGTCTATAGCAACCTGGCATCTTTAAATAGTATTCAAGGCGATTTAGCTTCATCTATAAAAAACAATAATCTGGCTCTTAATTTAAATTTTCAATTAAAAGACAGCTTGAGTATTGCCACCTGCTATAACAATCTTGGCACAGAATACTACTCACTTGGCAAATATGATGAGGCTTACTTTTATCACACTCAAAGCTACAATCTTGCTAACTCGGTTAAAGGACGTGATTCCCGTAACGCAAAATTAAAAAGGGCTATCTCTTTGCATAATATTGCATCGGTATTTAAAGAACTTGGTCAATACGATAGAGCTCTTGACTATTTCAAATTATCTATGCGAATGAGTGAAGAGATACAAGATCTAGAGGGCGCTCCCTATAATTATAGCGAGATTGGAGATCTTTACATGAAGCAAGGTAAATATGATTCTGCCCTTACTACGCTTAAACTATCGCTACGCCTAACCAGAGAAAGAAAATTATCTATTAATGAAGTAGAACCAGGTGTGTTGATTGATATTGCCAAAACCTACATGCACCTTAAAGATAACGAAGCCGCTGTTCGCTACTATGATAGCGCGTCAATCTTATTTACAAAAACCGATAATCAATTCGGACTAGCACAAGTATCGCTGGGAAGAGGATTACTTTTCATGCAAGAGAAAAAATACGCTGAAGCACAAAAGCTAATCGAGAAAAGTGCTGAAGTAGCCCATCGGTTAAACGCACGTACACTTGAAGTTGAATGCTATCAAAATCTTTCTATGTTACTGGAAGAGAAGGGTGACTATCAGAAATCATTAAGCTATTTCAAACATCAGTCGCAAATAAAAGATAGCTTGTTCAGTCAGGGAATGCAGGCAAAACTTCTGCAAGATCAAATTCAATTTGAAACAGCCTCAAAAGAAGAGCAGATTAAAGCCCTTACCAAAATGGAACAACTTGGTAAGGATGAGGTAAAGAAACAAGAATTGATTAGCAATATTTTGGTTGTGGCGGTGGCACTTACGGTCATTCTCCTATTTACTGTTTATCGAAGCGGTCAGCGAAGAATCAAAATCAACAAGCTATTGCTAGAACATCAAGACGATATAAAAAAGCGAAGCATCGAATTAGAACAACTCAATCAAGTAAAAGATAAATTCTTCTCAATCATCTCTCACGATTTACGCTCTCCTATGAATGCGCTATCTGGCATTTTAGATCTGATGGATAAAGATCGCATTTCGCCCGAGGAATTTTCAAAGCTAAATAAGGAATTACGAATTCAGTTCAATCACACAAAAACACTAATTAATAATTTATTAGATTGGACTCTGCTTCAAATGGATAAGTTAAAAATTCAAATGGAGAAGATTGAATTAAGTTCATTAATTGACACCAACGTTAAGTTATTAACTTCCCTTCATTTTAAAGAGGTTAAAATAAATAATCTTGTTACTCCTCAAACTTTGGCACTGGGAGATACCAATATGATTAATCTAGTATTGCGAAACCTACTGACCAATGCCATTAAATTTTCTGAAGCCGGTGATCTGATTGAAGTGGCTTCAAAAGAAGAGGGAGCCAGTATAATTATATCCGTGACAGATCATGGCGTTGGGATGAGCCCTGCTGTTCAAAAATTACTTTTTGAAAAAACTGCCGGATACAGCACGCGCGGTACAGCAAATGAAAAAGGAACAGGTCTCGGCTTAATTCTCTGTAAGGAATTTGTTGAACGCAATGGCGGCAAAATTTGGTTAGAGAGCGAAGAAGGAAAAGGAAGCACCTTTTATTTTACCGTTAAAAAGTTCTCCTAATATCTCCTTCCTTACCCTTACAAAAATCTAATTAGCCCTTATAGCTATTACTGGATCTAACCTAGCTGCCATAGCAGCTGGAACAATACCTGCCACTAAACCAATCACCGAAGATACCCCCAGGCCTAATACAATATTCTTTACCGATAGTACAACTTGTAAGCTACCAAAGGGTACCAGCGTTAGTAGCCATACCAAGAATAACCCCGCTAACCCACCTATCAAACTCAAGAATATTGATTCAAACAAAAATTGAAATAAGATAAAATAGTTTTTAGCACCTAATGATTTTTGAAGCCCAATAATGCTGGTTCGTTCCTTAACAGAAACGAACATGATGTTTGCAATCCCGAAGCCCCCCACCAACATTGAGAAACCACCGATAATCCAACCCGCAGTACCTAACACATCAAACACACCGCTAATAGCTTTTCCAATTGCTTCAGGTCGGTTCAATTCAAAATTATCTTTTTGAAAAGGTTTGAGGCCACGCTTTACACGTACCGCACCACGCACTTCACTCTCTAGCTCAACTAATCCAATATCATTATCGAATCCTTTGAGGCCAATGTGAGATCCGTTCTCGTTCCATCTGCCAGAACCTGTTTGAAATAGTTTTCGATAGGAATCATAGGGAATAATGCAACTATAGTCGTTACTGGTATTACCAATAAAGCTCTCGCCTTCCCTTTTTATAACTCCAACAATATTGAACCGCAGATTTTTAATTTTCACATATCCCCCCACCGGATTATCTGTTTTAGGAAATAAAGCGCGTGCCACTTCATACCCCAACACAACAATATTTCTTCCACCTTCTATTTCATCATTAGTTAAGTATCTTCCTTGATCCACATTAACCTCAAATACTTTGTCATAGTCTATAGAAGCTCCAGCTAGTCGAATCTTATTAATCCCATTATTGTTGCTCTTCACCGTTACTTCTCCCGTCATTGCATAAATTGCAACAGTTTGCCCATTCTTTAGGTTGGCTTTTAAAAAGCGATATTCATTGTAAGACGGGTTCGGTCTCTTGATATAATCTTTCCACCAGTCCCTGCTGTTTCCTCCCGTAAATGGCCATTTATCAACATAAATCACATTGCTGCCTAAAAAATTAAGACTGTCGCGGATATTCTTCTCTAACGAATCAACTAAGGTGAGCACGGCAATAATTGAAAATATGCCAATAGTTACCCCTAATAAAGAAAGCACGGTTCGTAAGATGTTGGATTTAAGAGCTTTCCAGGCGAACCCTAGACTTTCAAGAATTAATCGTAATGTAAGCATGGCCTTTTAACGGTATTTTATGATTTTGAGATTCCTATTCTAATTTTTATTTCAAGAACCAAACAAATGTCTATTTTTGCAACCTTATTTCACAATGCCGGAGAAAAACCGGTTTAAAGCCCGTAAGCTTAACGCATGAAATCACATCTTATCAATCGCTTCAATTTTATTACCCATGGTGAAGCGACTTTATTTTTTATCTTAAAAATCTATTCTACAAAATGAAATTATCAGAATTTAAATTTGATCTGCCCGCCAGTTTAATTGCTAACCACCCTGCCGAAAACAGAGACGATGCACGGATGATGGTGTTACACAAAAGCACTGGAAAAATTGAACATAAAATTTTTAAAGACATTGTTAATTATTTTGATGATGGCGATGTAATGGTGGGGAATGATACCCTTGTGTTTCCCGCAAGATTATATGGCCGTAAAGAAAAAACGGGCGCTAAAATTGAAGTCTTCTTGCTGCGCGAGCTAAACGCAGAAATGCATTTGTGGGATGTTTTGGTAGACCCAGCCCGCAAAATCAGAGTTGGTAATAAATTATACTTTGGCGATGGCGATTTAGTAGCCGAAGTAATTGACAATACTACTTCAAGAGGTAGAACAATAAGATTTCTATTTGATGGAGATTCTGCCGCTTTTGATAAGATTGTAGAAACCTTAGGAGAAACTCCGCTGCCAAAATACATCAAACGTAAAGTTGAGCCAGCCGATAAAGAACGTTTTCAAACAATTTTCGCTAAGCACAAAGGCGCAGTTTCTGCCCCAACAGCCGGTATGCATTTTACTAAGCAACTGGTAAAGCGTTTGCAATTGAAGGGTATAGACATGGCCTTTGTTACCATGCACATTGGCCTTGGCACATTCCGTGCGGTGGATGTGGAAGATTTAACCAAGCACAAAATGGATTCGGAGAATTTCATTGTTGGCACAGAGCCTGTTAAAATTGTAAATCAAGCGTTGGATAATAAAAACAGAGTTTGTGCTATTGGTACCACCACCATGCGTACATTAGAGTCTGCAGTGTCGGCAAACAACCGCTTGAAAGAACGTGAAGGGTGGACTGACAGGTTTATTTTTCCCCCATATGATTTTAAGATCTGTAGTGCAATGGTAACAAACTTTCATCAGCCCGAGTCTACACTACTAATGATGACTGCCGCTTTCGGTGGGTTCGATTTAGTAATGAAAGCTTATGAAACAGCTAAAAAGGAGAAATATAAATTTCTTACTTATGGCGATGCGATGCTAATCGTGTAATGCTACTTTTCGCTTTTGATCAGGTAAACAAAAAGGGAAATAGCTACCGGATATAGCAGAATGTATATAGTTGTTGGCCTAATAAAGCCAATGAGTACAGATACGGGCAATAACAATAGAAAAATTCCTATTGCTATTATGATTGCTTTATTTGGAGATGCCGACCTGTAAATTTGCAATAGCCGGTAGACCAAATAGGTTACTATTGCTGTATTGAAAGCGAGCAAAAGAATTCTGATGAAAGCCATACCTTTTTTACAAAAGTAAGCAACCATCCTTGATTTTACTTAACTTCGTAATATGACAAAGTCAGATATTATAGCAAAGTTAAAGTCTAACAAAGCCCTGATTCAACAAAAATATCCTGTTGCAAGTCTTGCATTGTTTGGATCATTCGTTCGAGGTGATGAATCGCCCGAAAGTGATATTGACATTATGGTTGAACTTGATAAGCCAGTTGAAATTGAGTTTGTTGACCTTCTAATTGATTTAGAGAATATTTTGGGAAGTGTTAAAATAGACTTGGTGAGTAAAAAAGGCATAAAACCACGATATTGGTCTCACATAAAGGAAGACCTTATCTATGTCTAAGCGTGATTTCAAACCTTTATTTGTAGATATTTTTGAGGCATTAAATTCTATAGAAGAATTTACTAGAGGTAATTCCTTTGAAACTTTCCAGCAAGATTTAAAAACAAAGTATGCTGTGTTACGATGCCTTGAAGTTATCGGCATTGCCTCAAATCGAGTTCCCAAAGAAATAAGAAGTCAACATGAAGACATTGAATGGGAGAGAATCATACGATCTAGAAAATATTATAGCACACGAATATGAAAAAATTGATATGAAATCATTTGGAGAATCGTTACTATCTATTTGCCTCCGCTAAAATCTACGATTGAAAAAACCCTTTTAAATCTTTGAAGCAGAAAGAATACGCACTAATTGTGGCCGGTGGTAAAGGCACTCGCATTAAAAGTGCTTTGCCAAAGCAATTTATTGAACTATTGGGCAAGCCGATTTTACTGCATACCATTGAAGCCTTTCTTCGCTATTCAACTGAATTAAAAATTATTCTTGTTTTACCAGAAGATGATTTTTCGATTTGGAAATCTATTTGTATTAAATATAATTTCAATCATCCTATTCTGTTAGAAAAAGGGGGAGAAACAAGATTTCAATCTGTAAAAAATGGATTAAATAAGATGGAAGGAAATGGCTTGGTGGCCATACACGATGGAGTGAGACCTTTAATCAGTTCAGATATTATTGGCGCATCTTTCCACCTGGCTGCCGCGCACCACTCCGCTGTGGCTGCAGTTCGACTAAAAGAATCTATTCGCGTGACCGATCAAGATAATACGAAGGCTGTTGACAGATCAAAGTTTCGCCTGATACAAACTCCACAAACATTTGATCTGCAATTAATCAAGAAAGCATATGAGGTCAAAGAAGATTCGAGCTTAACAGATGATGCTAGCGTTGCTGAAAAAGCCGGTCATCTTATTTCTTTGTTTGAAGGCAGCTATGAAAATATAAAAATTACGACACCAGAAGATTTAGTGATTGCAGAGGCATTATTGATGGGAAGGAAGAAAGAGACACCCAAGCGTAGCTGAAAGTAGAGTTAGGTAAGCAGTTGTTTCGTGTGAGCTTCGGCAAGGGATGGAACGGCTTGTTTGAGCCCGAAATGGAATATGCGGATGGATGGCGAGTGGTGACAGCCCGGTGCTGACGCTTCGGCAAGCATGCCGCCAAAAAATAAAAAAGCCCCGACTGGCAGGGCTTTCTCAAATGGTATCTTCAACTAATTTTTTTTAATACTCATCTTCATTAAAGAAGAAATCTTCCTTCGTTGGATAATCCGGCCAGATCTCCTCAATGCTCTCGTAGGGTTGACCATCGTCTTCCAACTCTTGCAAATTTTCTACCACCTCCAATGGCGCGCCAGAACGGATGGAGAAGTCAATCAATTCGTCCTTGGTAGCAGGCCAAGGTGCGTCCTCTAAGTAAGAAGCTAATTCAAGTGTCCAGTACATAATATTTCCCCCGTTAAATTTGTCGCAAAAATAGAATTAATTAGACCATAGGCAATAGGCACCTGTGCATCTTGCAATTTTTATGAAAGTAACCGTGCCTAACAATCTTTAACACCTACCCAAACTGTGGACTATTGAGTTAAAAAAGCCATATTTGTCGTCCTAAAAAGATTTGAACCTCCCATGGCTGACGAAAAAATAATTTTCTCGATGGCAGGCGTAAACAAGATTTACCCGCCTCAAAAACAAGTTTTAAAAAACATTTATCTCGGTTTCTTTTACGGAGCCAAGATTGGCGTGCTGGGGTTGAACGGTTCGGGCAAGTCATCGCTGTTGCGGATTATTGCTGGCATCGATAAAGAATTTCAGGGCGAGGTGGTTTCTGACTTAAGCTTTAGCGTGGGTTTGCTAGAGCAAGAGCCACAACTAGATAAAAGTAAAACCGTGCGCGAGATTGTGGAAGAGGGCGTAAAGGAAACGGTTGCGTTGCTAAAAGAATTTGAAGCGATTAACGAAAAATTTGGAGACCCTGCGGTATTAGAAAATCCTGACGCGATGGATAAACTAATTGCCAAACAAGCAGAGGTGCAAGATAAATTAGACGCAACAGATGCGTGGGGATTGGATGCAAGATTGGATCGTGCGATGGATGCGCTGCGCTGTCCACCATCGGATGCAAAGATTTCAGTGCTATCGGGCGGTGAAAAAAGACGCGTTGCTTTGTGCCGATTGCTTCTTCAGGAACCAGATGTTCTGTTGTTGGATGAGCCTACCAACCACTTAGATGCCGAATCGGTTTATTGGCTAGAGCAACACTTAAAGCAATACAAAGGAACTGTTATCGCGGTAACGCACGATAGATACTTCTTAGATAATGTGGCTGGTTGGATTTTAGAATTAGATCGTGGCGAAGGAATTCCCTGGAAAGGAAATTATTCTAGCTGGTTGGACCAAAAACAAAAACGTTTAGCACAAGAGGAAAAATCGGAATCGAAGAGACAGAAAGCATTGGTGCGTGAGTTAGAATGGGTGCGCATGAACCCCAAAGGAAGACAGGCAAAAGGAAAAGCTCGCTTAAGCAACTATGAAAAATTGATTAGTGAGGAGACCCGCGAAAAAGAAGAAAAATTGGAATTATTCATTCCGCCCGGTCCGCGCTTAGGAAATAAAGTAATTGAGGCAAGCGGAGTATCGAAGGCATATGGCGATAAGTTGCTGTATGAAAACTTGACTTTCTCTCTTCCTCCGGCAGGCATTGTAGGAATTATTGGACCTAACGGTGCGGGTAAAACTACTTTGTTTAAAATGATTACGGGCGCAGAAAAACCCGATGCCGGAACTTTTGCCGTGGGTGAAACTGTAAAGTTTGCCTATGTAGATCAGGAGCACGATGATTTGAAGCCAGATGATACCGTTTTTCAAGCGATCACTGGTGGCAGCGATTTAATTCTGGTAGGTGGAAAAGAAATAAACTCGCGCGCATATGTGAGCAAATTTAATTTTAGTGGTACTGATCAATCTAAAAAAGTAAAAGAGCTCTCGGGTGGTATGCGCAATCGTGCGCACTTGGCTATTGCACTAAAGCAAGGTGGAAATTTATTGTTGTTAGATGAGCCAACTAACGACTTGGATGTAAATACACTTCGTTCGTTAGAAGAAGCACTGGAAAATTTCGGAGGTTGTGCGGTTATTATCTCTCACGATAGGTGGTTCTTAGATCGTGTGTGTACGCACATTCTTGCATTCGAAGGAGACTCTCAAGTATTTTGGTTTGAAGGCAGCTTTAGCGAATACGAAGAAAATAAACGCAAGCGCTTGGGCGATGAGCAGCCACACAGAATTAAGTATAAGAAGCTGGTTAAGTAATAAAGTGATAGTTGTTGGTTAATAGTAATCCGTCACTAGCAACAAACATCTAACAACTAAAATGAAAGCTTTCTACACCATACTTCTCCTTATTCTCTCCAACACCTTCATGACGTTGGCTTGGTATGGCCATCTCAAGTTTAAGGATATGACATGGAGCCAAAATCTGGGTTTGGTTGCCATCATTTTAATTAGCTGGGGAATTGCCTTGTTTGAATATATTTTACAAGTGCCAGCCAACCGTATTGGGTTCAAAAATTATGGTGGTCCTTTTTCGTTAATAGAGTTGAAAGTAATTCAAGAAGCAATAACACTCGTTGTCTTTGTCATTTTTTCATTAATCGTTTTTAAAACCGAATCTTTTAGAATGAACCATTTGATTGGATTTATTTTTCTGATTTTGGCCGTGTATTTTGTTTTCAAAAAATAAATTAATTTGATGATCAGCTAATTTGAAAGACTGAACCTAAATGTAGGGTATCTCACTATCTATTTTCAAATTAACCAATCATCAAATCTTCAAATCAAATTTTCTCTTCGCTATACCACCTAATATTCTTAGAAAAATACATGACCGCACTGATGATTATAAATAATCCAACACTTCCTATCAACAATGAATAATCCTGCATCTGGATGATTACAAAAATGAACACGTAGAAAAAAGTCAGCAACGCACAAAATATCATGGAAAGCTTTCGCGTATTTAAAAAAGAAATTGAATAAAAGCTGATCAGCACAACGGTTGCAATAGAAGAAATCAGATAGGCAGCATCAAATCCTAAATGTTCTGAAAAAGATAATAGCAACGAATAATAAATAATCAAGGCGGCTCCTACCAAAATATATTGAAATGGGTGAATGCGAATTTTGCGCATGATCTCAACCATGAACAGAGCAATAAATGTTAACAGAATAATTAGTTCTCCATATTTGGCAGTGCGCATACTTTTTTGATACTGACCAACGGGTATCAGTAACTTAACTCCAAAATCAGCTCCTTCTAGTATTTGTCCCTCTCCTATCCATTGTTGTGCAAACGGGCGATTGTAATGCAGAATGTCCCATTGAGCTTTAAATTTTTTTTCAGTGACTTCACGAGATGATGGTGAAAAGTTACCTGTGAAACTTGGATTTGGCCAATCACCGGAAAGGTTCACCTGAGTTGTTTTGCCAGAGGGAACAAAATAAAGCAAGGTGCTTCCTTTTAATCCGAGCGAAACAGAAATATTACCAGCAAAGTCTTTTGCTTCTTGCCACGAAAGTATAGCCGTAATTCCACTCGTTGTATGCTCTGGTTTTTTGTAGCTGGCTCCTTCATCTTGAAGTCCATCTTTTACTTCTTTATTAAATTGAGTAGAAACTCCAATCTGGTTTGAAGGTTCTGAAAGTAGATCAAGAGCGCCAGCTTTAATGGTTGGATTTTTATTGATTCCGCGAAGGTCATTGATACCCAAAACCAAATAGGCTTCTTTCCAAAGGATGTCCTTCTCATCTACATTTAATTTAACAAAGTCGGGTTTGGCAAATGAACTTTGCATAAGAATAGTAGATTCGTAAACAGCCGCCTCGAAAATTCCACGATGTAAAACCTGCGGATTCACCTTTCCATCTATCTTTAATTTTTCAGGAAGAAAAAAAGCCTTCTCTTTCCACTCCCGAATTTCAATTCCATTGTTTCCTTTATCAATCTTCTCTCGCTTAATAAATGGAATTATTAAAATAGGTCCTGAAATGGTTTGTTCGCCAGACCATTTATCTGATATTTCTTTTACAACCAATTCTGCACGGGTTTGACGCTCGATGATTAATGACTCAACCCATGAAGAAGGGATCATTAAAATTAGGATGAGAAAACCAATCGAAATCAGTTTAATAGTGATCGATTCTTTAATCCAGTTGTTTAATCGTTCAAGAAGGTTTGTTGGTGTGTTGGTTTCCATATTTAAATTTATTTTAAAAGTACTTTGTTTTTAAAAGTAATTGGATAAAAAAATTATTTCTTCTGCTGCTTAATTAACTCTTCGAGTGCGTCTAAATGCTTTTTAAAAGCCGATCGCCCTCGCTCCGAAATTTTATAGCGTGTATTCGGCTTTTTTTCTATGAATGATTTAGTGACCGAAATATATTTCTCACGCTCCAGTGCTTTAATGTGTGTTGCTAAGTTTCCATCGGTAGTATCTAGCAATTCTTTTAATTCGTTAAAAGCATAAGAATCATTTGCCACTAATACAGAAACAATCTGAAGACGAAGGCGATGCTCTAATATCTTATCTAAATTCTCAAAGGGGTTCTTCATCGATCGTATTTAGAATACATAAGGCTACCGTATAAGATATGAAGTAATCCAAATCCCATTGCCCAAAAGAACAATGCATAGCCGGGAAATAAAGTAGCTACGATGCCTATTGCTAACTCACAATATCCGAGATAACGAACTTCTTCAAATAAACTAGAGCTGGCATTTATTAAAGCCAATCCATAAAATAGTAAAACGGAGGCTCCAATTAAATTATAGTATCCATTGTAAACTAAAGCAAGAGTAAAAAAGCCACCTATTACTAAAGGAACACCAAGTTTGATTAGTAATCGCTTGCTGGTTTTATCCCAGATTTTAGTTCCTAATCTTTTTGCTTTACGAAAACTAAACCACCAACCGGTAACAAGAGACGCTATTAAAACAAGTGACGCAATAATGATCAGATTAGTAACAATTGGAATATTACCCTGGTATTCGATTGAACGAACTACAAAGCCAGAATAAATTTGTTGATACGCAAATGAAGCACCAATCAAAGCATAAATACCAGCTAAAATACCAGACAAACCACTGAGCGAAACAAATTTAACGGAGCGCTCCATCAGCTGGCGGATTGACTCTATATCGCTTTGAGCAGATTCTTTACGCATAAAAAGTACTTTTAATTTAAAAGTAATATACGAAAGTTTCTCTATTAGGTTTTAACCGGGCATAAATTTTTACGATCCCTTTTGATAATTGTTCCTCAAAGTCTTAATATTGCAACCTCAAATTCTTCCTTAGCTCAGCTGGTTAGAGCATCTGACTGTTAATCAGAGGGTCCCTGGTTCAAGTCCAGGAGGGAGAGCTTAAAAATCAGGCAGTTATACCTAATAAGTTTGCTGCCTATTTTTTTGCTACATACAAAATACATACATTTTTGGTTTTTAAAAATGAAACCTTAACAAGGTGGGCTAACCTAATTGAGAGGTGTGGCCGTCAGTCGTCCAATTTGGTTTAGAATGCAAGGTTACGAAATACTAGACCATAAACGGCTTAGAATTGCCTTGCCATTTTCGCGGGCTAGCGAAGTTACATATCTTCTCTGATTTGTTCTGCGCTTAGCAATTTTGAGATAAGTAAATTCCTTTCATTCTCACCTGCGGATTCTGTCAAGTTCTTGTGAATGAAGTCAGCAAATCTTTTTATTTCGACTTCAGTGGAGATTCCGCGCAATGTGACCACTCTTTTCCGTTGCAATGTGACCACCTGATTCCGCGGGAAGCTGACCACCGTTTTCCGCAGCAAACTGACCACCAGATCTGGAGGGATAAAATGTATTGAGATCGGTTGACCCGTTG
>JANYHI010000082.1 GCA_025359125.1 Cytophagales bacterium | reverse complement strand
TTCTAAATGATACTCAAGAAAGTCGACTGGATAGTTTGTTTTTGATAGCCGAAAACTAAAGAAAAATGGGAAATTTTTATCTCCCTTACTTACCTCAATTTGTTGGTTTAGGTTCATCCCAAAATACCTAGATTCGAAAATGTAATAGAGGTTAAATGGTCTGATACCTGCTCCAGCTCCTCTATTTTTATTGAGAAAATCTCTTATTAATTTTCGATTTGTATCTTTTGTTTTTATATCATCCGATTTTGAAAGAAGCATCCAATCTCTGAGTTCCCCCATATTTGATTCAACTAATGGTTCGTTTTCAATCACTTCTTGGAATAATATTTCAATGTCTTTTGTTTCTAGCATTGATGCCATTAGTAATGTTACAGGATGTTCTTTCCAATTTGAAGTAGACCATAGGTCATTTTTGACAATAATGTCAAATCGGATTCTAAAATCTTTTTCTTCTTCTGTGGTTAGCCATTCTTGCGGAGGGTCTTTGATCATTTTTGCAGCTTACTTTATGTCAATTTTAATTTTATCCACTGAATCCCTTTTCTTTTGGTCAATGATTTTGGTGTAAATCTGTGTGGTCTTTATATCTCGGTGTCCGAGTAATTTTGATACAGTGAAAATGTCAGTGCCTTGGTTTAATTGTAGCGTGGCGTAGGTGTGGCGGAAGCAATGGAAGGTGATATTTTTCCTTATCCCTGCATCCCTTACCCAAATTTTCAGTTTCATGTTTAACCAAGCGGAGTAAACCAATCCCTCAAAAACTTTTGCGCCATCATTTTTTCTTTCCCCCAATAATGAAATAGCTTTTTCACCTATTGGTTGCGTCTCAGCCCCCTTGGTTTTTTTCTGTATAAACCGAATGTAATAGCCCTCCATTTCAGAGTGTTGTATTTGTGCCCAAGTGAGTGCCATCACATCGCTCCAGCGCAACCCTGTAAGAACGGCAAAGAGAGAAGCTTTCTTCAATAAGGGTGGATCACATTCTGTTTTAGCTAGCTTATCTAATTCCTCTTGTGTCAAAAACTCCCGATTGGTCTCAGCTTGCTTGATACCTACTACACGGTTGATTGGGTTTTCATTAATCAAACCATCGCGGTACGCTTGACTTACGGCCGCTTTGAATTTATTGAAATAACTATGCGCTGAATTTTGGGCCAGCTTACTTTCTGTTAAAAGGAATTCTCGAAAATTGTTACAGAAATTTTCATTGACTGATGAAATAGGTAGGGGAGAGTTGGCAAATGAGGTCAAGTAGTTTAATGAACTCAGCCAGTTATCGTAATTACCTTTTGATGTTTTCCGTTTCTCTGTAAGCTGACGAAAGTATCCAATGAAATCGGTGTTCTTTGTTGTTTTATCCATGAACCCATAACTTTCATTTTGCACCTGAAGCTGCCGCTGCGCCTTAATGTTTTCAGCCAGCATTTTTGTTTCTTTATTATGCTCTCTTTCTGGTGCTGTTTTTGGTTTGTCAAAAACGTAAAGTTCTAGCGTTTCGCGCCTCGATGGTTTGCCTGTGCCTGGGTTAATGATGGGAGGATAGAAATCGAGGTAGAGTCTAGACTTGCCTTGGGATATTGGTTTTTGTCTTAGAGAAACTTTCATAGTAGCATTGTGTCTATATCTTCTCTTCTTATAATAATCCTTCGTCCAATGGTCGTGGCCTTGAGCCTTCTTGACTTTATTTGTCTGTGTAAGGTCATTCGGCTCACTCCAATGAGCTTGCAAGCTTCATTTACACTTAGGTACTCTTTTGCTTTTAGCATTTCCATTGGGCGCAAAACTTTTGCCGTGGTCTCACTATTGCTTTTCACGATTTTTTTTCCCCTTGCCACAGACTTATAGTATCGTGAATTGCACCGATGCGAGCAAAACCTTGTTACGGTAGTCCTAGCTTCAAAGCTTTCACCACAGAAATCGCAAATCCTTTTCACCTTAATGTTACTACTCATGACTTTTTACCTTAAAGCGATCACCATTTATGACTGGATAAACTCGCCCGTTTGTACCCTGATGTATCTCGTTGTATCCTGATGTATCATCTTCTCGCCCTACCCTTAAAATTTGTACCTATTTTGTACCTCATTGCTTTTTAGGTACAGCTAAGGTACAAATAGGTACAAAATAACCATAGAAAAACATATAATAAAGATAGGCAGGTACAAATAAAATATGCTAAAAATAGCATTTTTGACCTTTTTAGTATAGTTTTGTTTATTGATGTTGATTATGTATTACTTTCCGATACAAAACTTAGAAAAAATATTTTCTAACAAATCATCGGAAGATATTGTGCCTGTTATTTCTCCGAGATAATGCAAGGCTTGCCTGATATCCATAGCCAAAAAATCTCCGGTGGTTCCGTCTCCCATTCCTTGCAAAACTTTTTCTAACGATTGATTTGTTTGAACAAGATTATGGTAATGGCGCAGATTGGTTACCACCACATCTCCTTGTTTAATTTCTTTGATTTTAAAATGACTTACAATTTTCTCTTTTAGTACAGCGATATTAGCTTTTGTAGCGGCTGAAATCAGAATAAAATTTTCGCTTCTTACTTGTTCTATTAAAGCAGGCGGAGCTTTGTCTATTTTATTCCCAATTTTTAAATAGGGGATGCCCAGTTGTTTAATCTCGGCTTCTTCAACTCTAATTTCTTGTAATGTTGTTTGGGTAAGATCAAATAGATAGAGAATGAGAGATGCGTTTTTCATTCGGTCGCGCGTGCGTTCAACTCCCATTGCCTCAATTACGTCATTCGTTTCGCGCAACCCTGCTGTGTCCATAAATCGAAAGCTGATTCCACCTACGATCATTTCATCTTCAATTACATCGCGTGTAGTGCCAGGTATTTCGGAAACAATGGCTTTTTCTTCATTAAGTAATGCATTGAGCAAAGTTGATTTACCTGCATTTGGTTTGCCTGCAATCACAGTTGGCACTCCGTTCTTAATTACATTTCCTTGGTCGAAAGATTGAATAAGTGAATGTAGGAATGATTGAATCTGGAGGATTAATTTTTGTAAGTCATCGCGCTTGGCAAACTCTACATCTTCTTCACCAAAGTCTAATTCCAGTTCTATCAACGAGGCAAAGTGAATGAGTTCTTCGCGCAAATGGGCAATCTCTTTAGAAAATCCTCCTCGCATTTGATTAAGAGCAGCTTGGCGAGCATTGTCTGTTTCGGCATGAATTAAATCAGCAACGGCTTCGGCCTGCGCCAAATCAAAGCGGCCGTTAAAAAAGGCACGCTGCGTATATTCCCCAGGGTTTGCTAATCGGGCTCCTCTATTCAGAAATAATTTTAATATTTCTTTCACAATCACCGGAGATCCATGACAAGAAATTTCGATAGAGTTTTCTTTGGTAAATGAATTAGGTTCTTTAAAAACGGCCACCATTACTTCATCAATGGCTCTATCTTTTTCGCCTAGCGTACCAAGGTGAACTGTGTGCGATTCTTGCTGTGTTAATTTCTTTCCTTTAAAAACTTGTTCTGTTATTTCAATTGCACGTTTGCCCGATAAGCGAATAACAGCCAATGCGCTAATACCGGGTGGGGTTGCAAGGGCAACAATAGTATCGTCTAGTAAGCTCAAGTAAAATATTTTGCCAAAGGTATTGAAAGTATTTGTGCTGATAAGAGTAGGTATTGTTATCTCACAATCAGCACTGGTATATCTACCCGATGACGAACCGTATCTACGGTAGTTCCAAAAATTAAATCTTTAGCCCATTTATGGCCGTGCGCACCCATCACTAAAAGATCGGATTGAAAACGAGTAACAATCTCAGGAATAATTTGCTTCGGATTTCCATATCCTATTTCCATTTCAACTTGATAGCCTTGTCTTTTTAATTGATCGGTGTAATTTTTTAATGCTGACTTATCCTCTGCTGATTCGCGATCGGCTATTTCACTTCCATACCAAATGGCTCCAGCCGTTTCTACAATATGTACCAAAAGATAAGTTGCCTCTTTACCCCCCTGAGCCACTGCGTTGCTAATACAAACAGCATCTACAGCACTAAAATCGATGGTGACGGCCACTCTTTTATAATTAGGTTTGCTTAGCTCTTTTAATACGGTGGCAGTACCATGTGGCACGCGCGCATTTTTTTCCTGCCGCCTCTTATCCAGTAGGGGTTTGAAGGTGATGTAAATCAGTAATATTCCTGTTGACAAACAAATTGGTATTACAAATAGCCAAATTACCCATTCATTCTCGCCAGCATTTTTCAACCAGCTTTCAATTTCCTGTATTACTAATTTTACATTGAGCGATACAATGATGAGTGCAACTACCCAAGCAGCAATTTTCACCCAAAGCTTAATGGCAAACACGCCCATCTTTTCTTTATCGCTGGTGAAGTGGATGAGTGGAATAACAGCGAACCCCAATTGTAAGCTGAGAACCACCTGACTAAACACAAGCAACTCTCCGGTTTTACCTTCGCCATAAGAGAGTATTACAAAATAGGCAGGCACGATGGCGATCAGTCGTGTTATTAATCTTCTTAGCCAAGGAGCAATTCGCAAATTCAGATATCCTTCCATTACCACTTGGCCAGCCAATGTGCCTGTGATGGTAGAACTTTGGCCAGCAGCAACAAGAGCTACTCCGAATAGAATGGATGCCCAGCTTGTTCCCGTAAGGGGTGCTAAAAATTTATATGAATCTTGAATATCAGAAATCTCGAACATGCCCGCTCGAAAGAAGGTGGAGGCCGCTAAAATTAAAATGGCAGAGTTAACAAAGAAGGCCGCATTCAGTGCAATGGCCGAATCAATGAAGTTATATTTAATGGCAGACCATATTCCTCGCTCGCTGGTGTCTATTCTTCTGGTTTGCACTAATGATGAATGTAAATAGAGATTATGCGGCATAACGGTCGCACCAATAATTCCGATTGCTATGTACAAGGCTTCATCAGTAGGAATAGAAGGTATAAACCCTTTAGCTAGTTCACCCAAGTCTGGTTTTGCCCAAATCATTTCCATTACAAAAGAAACACCAATGATGGCGACCAAAGCAATGATGAAGGCTTCGATTTTACGCATGCCATAGCTTTGCAGCACCAACAAGAGTAGTGTATCTAATACGGTTAGGCTCACTCCCCAAATCAGGGGTAGCCCGAAAAGCAATTGCAAACCAATGGCCATACCTAATACTTCTGCCAGGTCGCAGGCGGCAATGGCAATCTCTGCCAATATCCACAAACAGAAATTAACAATGGGGTGGTAAGAACTTCTTGATGCCTGTGCCAGATCTAATTGTCGAACTACTCCCAATCGCGCACTAAGACTTTGCAATAGCAACGCCATCAAGTTCGACATCAGCAAAACCCAAATTAACGCATAGCCAAACTTACTACCACCGGCAATATCGGTAGCCCAGTTACCAGGATCCATGTAGCCAACGCTTACTAAATAGGCCGGACCCATAAAAGCTAAGAGCTTTCTCCATCCTTTTCGGTTGGTGGCATCTACCGATGCATTTACCTCACTAAGTGATTTACGGTTGGCAGAATTCATAGTTAGGCAGTCACCAGAATATTCTCAGAAACCTCTTTTGATAAAAAGAATCTTTGTGAATTAATACTTACTTCCATAGAGCCGTCATATTCTTCGCGGTCGATCACTTTTATTTTTTTCCCGGGGCGCGCTCCAATTTTATCGAGGTACTTCAACAGCTTCGAGTCCGAATCTTTAACGGCTACAATTAAACTATCCGATCCCGGTTTTAAGGTAGAGAGCATGACTTTCTGGAGGGCTTTAATCTTCCCGTTGCTGTCAGGAATAGGATCTCCGTGTGGATCAGCTTTTGGGAAGCCCAGGTACTCGTCTAATTTTTCGATCAGCCTATTCGATTGAATGTGTTCTAACTGCTCGGCCACTTCATGCACTTCATCCCAAGAAAAGGAAAGTTTCTGTACTAAAAAGGTCTCCCACAGCCTGTGTTTTCGAATCACCGAAAGTGCCACGGCTTTTCCTTTGGAAGTGATATTTACGCCATAATACTTTTCGTGCGAGATAAATTCTTTTATCGAAAGCTTCTTGATCATATCTGTTACAGAAGCTGCTTTGGTGTGCATGGCTTCAGCCAGATCGTTTGTCAGCACAGCTTTGCTACCATCTTCAGATAAATGATAAATCGCTTTCAAGTAATTTTCTTCAGTGAGGCTAATCATATAGATGAATTAGCGGTAAAGGTAATATTTTAGGCTTATCTAAAAAGTATTTTGAATGGGTTTGAAATAAAGCAAAAAGTAAGAAACCAAAACGGAAAGCTGAGCCTTATTTAGTCTATGGTTATTTGCTATTTAAGCATCAATTTTTGAATAACATCCAGCAGCTTATGTTCTTCGCTTTCCCAACTAATATTATCGGGCGTTGTAGTGTAGAATTGAGTAGCCCTCATCTTTTGTAGGATAGCTGAACTATCAGGATTTGAAAAATCAATATTGATAGATGCCTGAAAAGGCTTTGTCAATTCTGTCCAAGGCTGATAATCGTGTAAGGCAATGGGTAACAAGCAGCCCATGTATTCATACAGTTTTGTTGGAATAGAATTTTGTGTGTGAGGGGAGGAGGGATAGTAAATTAAACCGAAATGTGATTTTGAAATAGCTTCAAAAATGAATTCGTGCGGTACAAGTTTATTACCGCCAGTGAGGGTGATGAAGGACAGATTTTCAATCCTCTTAAGTAGCTTTTGATGGGTCTCGGCTTTGGCGCAAAAACCAATTATGTGAAGATGGATGGATGGCTCCAGTTCATGAAGTTTCTCTGCCAAGTCAATCGCTTCAAACACACCTGTACTCTCGGCAATCGTTCCGCTGAAAAGTAAATTGATTGGAACGGCTGGTTGCTGACGGGTAAATCCTTTCGGGATTCTGACTTTATTTTTAAGAACTGTAATTTTTTTTTGAAGAAACCTCATCTCATTTTCGTAACCATTTTCTGCTAAAAAAGACCAATCAAAAAAGGGAACTAAACACTTTTCTTTAAGCCTAACCCATAAAGCAATCGGTAGTCTTACCGGCATTGGAAAAGCGTTGGTCCACAAAATATTTCGCCAGTAATTTTCTTGAATATCGTAGATGATTTTAGTGCCAAATAATATTTTGTTCAGTACTCCAACTATCAGTAATTCATGTGTATTAACTATCAATACATTAGGTTTTACTTGAATAGCTTTTATGGCAATTTTGAAAGGTGCCATCAATCTTTGCAAGCTTATTCTTTTGAAGGGCGTGAGCGGAGATAGCGTAATATTTTGAGGTAACTCAACCGTTTTTCTGCTTGGGTATCCGATGATCAATAAATCATAAATTCCACTTGCGGCAAGTGAGCTTCCAAGCTTCTCAAACATGCGCGTGTCGTCTACAGGTTTAAGAACCGAAGCGAGGACTATTCTGCGTTTTTTCATTTCTTGCATCGAACTTTAAAATTAGAAACTTAAATGCAACTGCAGGAACAAATTGAAAAGGCGTGGGAGAACCGCGAGCTCCTAAAAGACGTGGCCACTCAATCCGCTATTCGCGAAGTAGTAGAAATGCTCGACAAGGGCAAGCTTAGAGTAGCAGAACCGCAGGGCGATAACTGGAAAGTAAATGAGTGGATTAAGAAGGCAGTTATCCTTTATTTCCCAATCCAACAAATGGAAACTATTGAAGTAGGCCCTTTTGAATTTCATGATAAGATTGCACTTAAAAAAAACTATAAAGAGTTAGGGGTAAGAGTTGTTCCGCATGCTATTGCAAGGCACGGATCTTTCTTGAGCAAAGGAGTAATAATGATGCCATCTTATGTAAACATTGGTGCTTATGTAGATGAAGGTACCATGGTTGACACTTGGGCTACTGTGGGTAGCTGTGCTCAAATTGGTAAACACGTTCACTTGAGTGGTGGTGTTGGCATTGGTGGGGTACTTGAACCTGTGCAAGCTGCACCTGTAATTATAGAAGATAATGCCTTTATTGGTTCGAGGTGTATAATTGTAGAGGGCGTAAGAATTGGCAGAGAAGCAGTGCTAGGTGCCAATGTTGTACTCACAGCAAGTTCTAAAATAATTGACGTAACAGGTAGTAAGGCTGTGGAATATAAAAGCTACGTTCCTCCTCGCTCTGTAGTTATACCCGGAACCATACCTAAAACTTTTGCAGCAGGAGAATATCAGGTTCCTTGTGCTTTGATAATTGGCACCCGAAAGGAAAGCACAGATAAGAAAACCTCCTTAAACGATGCTTTGCGCGAAAATAGTGTATCTGTCTAGTATGGCACAGCCTTTGAAATACTAACTATGAATATTTAAATTTGGAACTATGAGAATAGTAATAGGTCTCTTTTTACTTACCATTTGCTTTGCTTTTGTTCAGGAAGATGCTGCTATGATAGCAAGCGAAAGCATTTCCACAGGCGAGCGGCTAGACTATAGAATGTATTTAGGAATTTTTACGGTAGGTAAGGGAATCACTACGGTAGATAAAAATTTGCATACAAAAAATGACCGAAGCTGTTTCAAGGTAGATGCCTACATGGAGACCCTAGGTATGGCTACTTGGGTATCTAATGTAAATGATAATTGGGGTGCTTATGTAGATGCTGAAGATATTGTAACCCATGAGTCGTATAGAAGACTGAAAGAAGGAAAGTACAGATTAGACGAATTAATCAAATATGATCACAACGCAGATAAAGCTTATGTGCAGGTAGCAGATAAAACTACTGGTAAATATGGAGACCCTAAAGAATATAAAACACCCAATAATGTGAGGGATATTGTTGCTGGATTTATGTACTTAAGGGTGATTGATTTCTCGAAATATAAAGTGAAAGATACACTAACTGTTTCTGGCTTTTTTGAAGACAAGGACTACCAATTTAAGATCATCTACTACGGTAAAGAGACCGTAGAGACCGATTTAGGAAAAATACGTTGCCACAAGCTGATTCCGATTATGCCTGCTAACACGTTGTTCAGAGGAGAAAATTCAGTTATTGCTTGGATATCTGCTGATAAAAATCAAGTTCCTATTAAAGTAGATGCCAGAATGTTCATTGGCCATGCTGGTACTGAGCTGGTAAGTTTTAGAGGGTTAAAAAATCAAATGAAGATTATCCAAAATTAATTCTTCAAAAGCTGAGTGAACTTTTCAATCGTTACAGGCTTTATTACAAAATCAGTTACCTCCGAAAAAGTCTTTGCCCGATTAATGTCCCTTGGGTCAATAGAAGAACTAACCATGTAAATAGGAAATTTTTTGACTAATGTATTTTTTAGATTTTCAAAATCTTCTAAAAACATCCACCCATCTATTCTGGGCATATTAATATCTAAAAATAAATAATCAGGAAGTTTTTCAGAATCTTGAGAATTCAATTTTAAATATTCGAGAGCCTCACCTCCGTTTTCAAAGTGAAGAATATCTTTACAAAGATCAGCCGACTCCATTAACCGCGTGGCGGTAAATTGAAAAATTGAATCGTCATCTACTAAAGCAACAACTGACATGTTTAGGTTTTAAGTAGGCTGATTAAAGTTAACAATAAATTCAGTCCCTACGTTTTCTTTACTTGAAATATGAATATTACCGCCCAATGCTTCAATTTGATTTTTAATCATAAAAAGGCCTATTCCTCTGCTTTCCGCATGTTTGTGAAATGTTTTTCTAAGTTTAAAAATTTGGTGGCTATATTTTTTTACGTCTATGCCAAGTCCATTATCCTTTATTGTTAAAGTTATTCCGTCATCTGAAGCGTATGTCTTAAACAAAATTTCGGGTGATCTATCTGGATGCATGTATTTGAGTGCATTACTCAAAAGGTTGATAAGTATGCTTTCCAGATAAATATTAGGATAATGGATTTCAGCAATCTCAAAGTCGGTTCTAATAACCGCGCCAGTTTTTGTGATCTGGCTGCTCAGCTGTTGCTTTACATTGTCGAGAACTTTTGCAAATGATAAATTTTGCCGCTCTATATCTTTGTTTTGATTGATCTTGAGTACCTCATTTAATTCATGCAGACTACCCAGCATTTTATCGCCAGACTCTCTAAGCATTTTTATATAAGAACCCCTTTCTTCATTACTATTGCTCTTATCATAGAAGTCTAGCAGTGTTAGAATATTACTAACGGGAGATCTTAAATTATGAGAAACAATCTGAGTGAATTCTTCTAGTTGTTGATTTTTATTCTTCAGATCATCGGCAATGGCAGTGAGTTTGCTGTTCTGCTCTAAAATTTGTTGTTCGGCTTGCCTGCGAAGCGTTACGTCTCTAAACTCAGTTACCCGAATCATTTTGCCTCCGTGCGGAATCATCCTGCCTTGTACTTCCAAATTATAACGTGTTCCGTTTTTACGAATACCAATTACATCATAAGGTTGCTCGCTATTGTTTGCAATATTCTCTCTTACAATATGAATTGTATCTGGCGAGACAAGGCTAAGGCCATCCATTTTTAATAATTCTTCATGGCTATAGCCTGTCAAATCTGAGAGCCCTTTGTTTGCATCCAAAATTTTTCCCTGGTCGTGCAAACCAATTCCACCAAAAGATGCTTCCTGAAGTGTTCTATACCTATTTTCACTTTCCATCAGTGCGCGTTCGGCTTGCTTTTGATGTGAGATGTCGCTCATGATGCCAAGAATTCGGTAGGCTTTTTGGGTAGCATCTAATAAGAAAAATCCCCTGTCAAAAATGTTGATGTACTCACCATTTTTTTTCTTAAACTGATATTCTATTTGATAGGTTGATCCGGATTTCTGGCTGGTAGATAATTCCTGATTAACTCTTTCCAAATCTTCCGGATGAATTAATGAATCCCACTCTTCGCTACTACCAATTGTATTGGTTTCGTACCCAAGCACATCTTTAATACTTTCACTCCACGTTACCTGACCATTCGTAATATCATAGTCATAAATAATTTGCCCAGATGATGATGCAATAATTTCATACCGAAATTTCCAATCCTGATTTTCTTTTTCGATTTGTTTTTTTTCTAAGATGTCACCTAATGTTAAGGCGAAGGATTTTACAATGGAGAACTCTGCTTCTGTTGCGGTACGATCATATTTACATTCTTCAAACCCAATAAATCCCCAGAAAAATTTTTTGATATTAATGGGCAAGATCACTACCGATTTTGCTTTTCTTTTGAGCAGTGTATTTTTCAGAATTGGATCTTGAATATCCTCGACAGATATTTTGAAAGACTTGTTAACACTTAGTCGCGAATACAACGATTCAGCCCCTTGATAAGTGTTGGCGTCTAACAACTGGATTGCATCTGAGTTTAAAATTCCATTTTGCCATGTGCAAATTTCTTGGCATTGAATGGGTGAAGAGGAAGTATTTTGAAAAATATAAATCCTGTCTACACGAGTGGCCTCTCCTAAAATTGAAATGGCCTTACGAGCTCCAATCCAAACATCTGTTTCAATGGCTAATTGGCTGGTCGCATTAGCTAATGCAGACAAGAGAACATCTCTATGCTTTAGCTCTTCTTCATTTTTTTTACGCTCAGTAACTTCACGGCTGGAAAGAATGATTGAATTGACTTCGCCTTTTTCATTAAGAACAGGGTTTCCGGTTGTCTCAATCCAGATGTATTCCCCCTTCGCATTTTGATATCTCAATTCTGCTTTTTGAGTGGCTTTACTATGTAGTCCGTTCTTCAATTTTTCTTTAAGAATGGGAACGTCATCAGGGTGTGCCATTTCGAAAATAGATGTGCCAATTAAAGAGTCAATATTTTCAAATCCTAAAACAGTTTTGTAAGAGGGACTTACGTACATAAATTTGCCATTTGCATCGGCAAGACTTACCATGTCCGTCATATTCGTAGTAAGCGTTCGATAGAGTGTTTCGCTCTTCAGCAGTAATTCTTCTGCTCTATTCTGTTCTGTTATGTCTCTAAAACTCCATACTCTTCCCACGATTTTATCGCCAACTCGTTGGGGTTTTGAAAAACGATGTAGAATGGTGCCATTGGTAAGATGAATTACATCTTTGCTCTCTAACTCTGGGTTGGCGTATAGCTCTTGCACTTTCGCATAGAATTTTTCTGGCTCTATAATTTTACTAATCGCCTTTTGTAAGAGAACGGCATCGGGTTGGTCTTTGGCCTCTTCTTGCGTGAAACCATAGATGGAGAGAAATTTTTGGTTGTACACGCTAATAGTGCCGGTGTTGTCTACTACTAAAATTCCGTCTGCGGTTGACTCTATGGCAGCTTGCAGGAGCGAACTAGACGCTGTTTTTTCGCTCATCAATTTCATTCGCTCTGTAATGTCAATTACAGTTCCTATCATTTTTACAACCTTGTCATTTTCAATGATGATGCGCGCCATGCCCTCTACCCATCTTAAATCTCCAGCGGGAGTATAAACTCGATGCCTGCTGTAGTAATTACTTTTCTCTGCAATTGATTTGGCAATGTCTGCCTTTAAAATCTCAATGTCAGAAGGATGTACAAACTCTAAATATTTTTCAAACCGTAGATTGCGATACGAATCATCCAAGTGGTAGATTTTTAAAATTTCATCTGACCAAAATACTTCTTGCGTATTCATATCCCACATCCAAATGCCAATGTTTGCTGCTTTCACAGCAAGGGCTAACTGATCGTTGGTATCCTTAATTTTATTCAGCAAGCCTGTTCGGTCGGAAATATCGAGCGCTAAAACCGTAATGCCGATTATTTCTGTATGCTCATTGACCACCGGTTCGTAGCAATTCTCCCACACGGTTTGTTCTAAATTTTTGCCGGTGTACTCTTCTATTTGCGAAAACCGCTCGCCTCGAAGAGCCTTGTCAAAATTGTATTTGGCTTTATTATAATCATCAATTTTTTGATCCCGTATGATAGAAAGCATATCCATCCCTAATTTTATTTCTACTCCCCAAAGTTGCTTCATCACTTCAAAGTGAGAACTTGTAAAGGAGGTATAGCAATACGATTTATCTAGTGAAAAGATAATTACCCGTTCAAGGTTGTTGAGTGCGGTGGGTAAAAATGTAGTTGGCATTGAGTTTAGGCTAACCAAATATAGCCAGTAAAGGTGTTCTAAATTTTGTATTTTTCTGATAAAATTTATTTAATCCTAACTATTATGTTGAAAGAATTTAAAGCTTTTGCCATGCGTGGCAATGTGGTGGAATTGGCTGTGGGTGTTATTATAGGAGGAGCCTTTGGAAAAATTGTGGGCTCACTAATTGATGACGTAATTACTCCTTTACTTTTAAAGCCTGCTTTGGAGGCAGCACACTTATCTCATCTAAACGACCTTACTGCCTTGGGAACTGTTAAGTATGGTATTTTTCTTTCGGCTGTAATAAACTTTATTATTGTGTCCTTCATTCTGTTCTTAATTATAAAAGGAATAAATGCTGCCCAGAAGAAAGAAGATGCCAAGGCTTCTACACCTGCGCCCCCGCCTGCAGACGTACTCTTACTTACTGAAATTAGAGACTTATTAAAAAAATAAGCTTTTTGAAAAACGAAGTAGCCATCAGAATTTGATGGCTATTTTTTATTTTTTAAACCGGTCAGATATTATTAGGTCTTTGCTGCCGGGTGTATATTTATAAAAACCATTACCTGTTTTTACTCCTGTATGCCCAGCCTGAACCATATTTACTAACAAAGGGCAAGGCGCGTATTTAGGATTACCAAATCCGTCTTGTAATACTCTTAATATTGATAGGCAAACATCTAACCCAATAAAATCTGCTAACTGTAATGGTCCCATTGGATGTGCCATTCCTAACTTCATAACTGTATCAATTTCTTCTACTCCGGCTACTCCTTCGTAAAGCGAATAAATGGCTTCGTTGATCATAGGCATTAAAATGCGATTGGCCACAAAGCCGGGATAGTCGTTTACTTCTACCGGAATCTTTCCCAATTTTTTAGAAAGCTCCATGATTATTTCAGTTGTTTCATTGGTTGTATTATAACCGCGAATGATTTCAACTAACTTCATGATCGGTACAGGATTCATAAAGTGCATACCAATTACATGCCCGGGGCTTTTTGTTACCGAGGCAATTTTTGTAATTGAAATGGAAGATGTGTTGGAAGCCAGAATGGTTCCGGGCTTAGTATTTTCATCTAAATCTTTAAATATTTTTAGTTTAAGATCCATGTTTTCAGTGGCAGCTTCTACCACCAACTCTACGTCTTTCAAACCTTCTTTCATAAAGGTAGTAGTTGAAAGATTGCTCAGCGTTTGCACCTTTACTTCTGCGGTGATTGATCCTTTTTCTACTTGGCGCGATAAATTTTTATCAATTGTAGCAATTGCTTTTTTTAGGGCATCTTCAGATATATCAATGATTGAAACGGTAAAACCATTTTGAGCAAATACGTGGGCAATTCCGTTGCCCATTGTGCCAGATCCAATCACTGCAATTTTATTCATAAAGCGAGATGTTTACTTTTGTTGGCAAAGGTATCGTTTCAATGCTAATCGAAAAATCAAGAATTAGGAATTTATCTACTCGGTATCTTTCTTATTACAAGTCTCTAGGTTATTTAGCGATAGGATTGACGGCTGCATTTATTATCACATTATACCTACAAAGAGACTTTAAAAAGCAAGGATACTTAGGCGGTGCATTCTCCTTTGGATATGTTCTTTATGGATGCTATATCTGGTGGAGCGTTAACCGAAAAGTTTTTCATGTGGAGTTTGATGAGGACTTTATGTACGTAACTCAGAAGGGGCATGATCTGGTTATTCCGCTAGAGAATATAAAAGACGTTAACCTGGTTTCGTTAGGAGGTGTTTACAAAGTTGAATTATATGCTCATGAATTGTTTGGAGATAAATTTTATTTTAAACCCTCGTTACTATATCCTTTTAATCATAAAAAGAAAGAAGCGGTAGTAGATGTATTGTGGGCAAACATTGAAAAAGCAAAATCTAAGAAGCAAGACTTTCAGCGAAATGCGCTGCACAGTTGATTATTCTATCAATACCTCTTTAGCAAAACCCATGGCATTAAATCTCAGGGATAGTCGTTGCGCTGTAGTATCAATTTTACAATCCTCTCCGGGTGTCAGGTAATAGTAAAAGAATTTTTGATTGCGTTTGTATAGCTCATTCTTATCGGGCCGGCCCAAAAGTTTAACCATATCATCTGTTGAAAGGCCTTTCAATTTATCTTTTTGAAGAATGAGCTGCGGCAGTGCTTTATATCTGTCTTTTAAACATCCCCACTTGTCATCTTTCCACTTTT
This sequence comes from Cytophagales bacterium, assembly GCA_025359125.1. GTDB lineage: Bacteria > Bacteroidota > Bacteroidia > Cytophagales > Cyclobacteriaceae > ELB16-189. The sequence continues at coordinate 85,858 of JANYHI010000082.1, read as the reverse complement.
GTAAATCGATGTTATCGAGTTTCGGCAATGGTTTGCCACAGCTCACCAGAATTAAAAAGAGGAGAGAAGCGAGTGAAAGGAAGCGGTAGTTCAAGGTATTTGCGTTTAATTTGCACCTCAAAGGTAGCGACATGGCATTAAAAGTATTTAAAGCAATCTGGTTTCTTTCGTTGATTATTTTTCTGTGCGTATTCTTATACGATTACGCTTCTTTGCCCGAAACAGTTACGATAGTTGAATCCGAGCAGTCGGCTGTCTCTCTTTCGCGAGATGGAATATTTTATGGCATATTGATTATTGCTGCACTCTTGAATGTTTTTGTGTTCATTATTAATAACTTATTCGCTTCAAATCGTGATTTTAGAGGTTGGTTTTACGGGTTGATTACGGTGTTAAACATTTTTCTGATCATCGGAATAAACTTTGTCTCTTTATATAATAGTGCAGAAAAATTTGATTTTGAAGCCATCGGCTCCATTATCTACGGAAGTATAGTTTTGGTTATGATTTGGTTAATTGGCTGGCCTATTTATCTGCTTTCAAAAAAAATATTTTCTAAACAGGCGGTTTGAGTTTACTCTTTTTAAGAGTTGTAAATCAAGCCCTTACTAATTTTTACTTCTAAACTATACTGATTTATCTTTTCGGTACATACATAGAAGTGCTAACGAAAATTATTTTCTTCTACCGTCTAAGATTTTTTAAATGCTGGAGTGTGATGATTATTTTTTCATCTTTGCGCGATTAATCAGTTAAGTTTTTGAAGGTATGGCTAAAAACACAAGTGAATACGATGAGTCCAGTATCCGCTCGCTCGATTGGCGCGAACACATTCGCCTAAGGCCGGGTATGTACATTGGTAAGCTGGGCGATGGTTCTGCTAAAGACGATGGTATCTATGTACTGGTCAAGGAAGTTATCGACAACTGTATCGATGAGCACATGATGGGTTTTGGTAAAGTGATTGATGTAAAGATTACGGATCAGCATGTAACCGTGCGCGATTATGGCCGCGGCATTCCGCTGGGTAAAGTGGTAGATGTTGTTTCTAAAATCAACACTGGTGCGAAGTACGACTCGGGTGCTTTTCAAAAATCGGTAGGCCTGAATGGAGTAGGTACAAAAGCGGTTAATGCGTTATCCAACTTTTTTAAAGTGCAGGCTTTTCGCGAAGGTCAAACTAAACTGGCAGAATTTAAGAAAGGTGTGCTGGTTGCTGACCCTCGTGTTTCAAAATCAGATGAGAAGAACGGAACGCTGGTAGAGTTTGAGCCGGATAACTCGATGTTCAAAAATTATCATTTCATTCCTGAATACCTAGATGATTTGATGTGGAACTATGCCTTCTTAAATGCCGGACTTACGGTTAATTATAACGGCCAAAAGTTTTTCTCAAAAGATGGGTTGCTGGATTTGCTAAAACAGAAATCTGATCCGGATGAAATTCGGTATCCGATCGTACATTTTAAAGCAGATGATATTGAGGTGGCCATTACGCATGGCAATCAATATGGAGAAGAATATTATTCTTATGTAAACGGACAAAATACTACGCAAGGAGGAACGCACCTGGCTGCTTTTCGCGAAGGTTTAGTACGTGGTGTGCGTGACTTTTACAAAAAAGATTTTGATGCAGCCGATATTCGCGCCAGCATTATTGGCGCAATTGCCATTCGTGTGCAAGAGCCTGTTTTTGAATCGCAGACAAAAACAAAACTCGGCTCCATTAATATGGCACCTGAAGGTGGACAAAGCGTAAAAAACTTTGTGGGTGATTATGTGGCTAAAGAATTAGAAATTTATCTTCATAAGAATCCTGCTGCCGCTGATGCCATGCTGAAACGCATCACACAATCGGAGCGCGAACGCAAAGAGATAGCCGGAATAAAAAAATTAGCAAACGAGCGTGCTAAAAAAGCAAATCTTCATAATAAGAAGCTGCGCGATTGTCGCTTTCACTTTGACGATCAAAAAGGAGAGAAGGGCATGGAGTCGGTTGTTTTTATTACCGAAGGAGATTCTGCCAGCGGCTCTATCACTAAATCAAGAGATGTAGAGACACAAGCTGTATTTAGTTTGCGCGGTAAACCGCTTAACTGTTATGGTTTAACTAAAAAAGTGGTGTATGAAAACGAAGAATTTAATTTACTGCAACACGCCCTCAATATTGAAGATGGTTTGGATGGATTGCGTTACAACAAAGTAATTATTGCCACCGATGCCGATGTGGATGGTATGCACATCCGTTTGTTATTGATGACTTTCTTTTTGCAATTTTTTCCTGATTTGGTAAAAGCAAATCATGTGTATGTTTTAGAAACTCCCTTGTTTAGAGTTCGGAATAAAAAAGAAACAATCTATTGCTACAGCGAAGAAGAGAAGCAAGCCGCGGTGAATAGATTAGGCAACAAACCGGAGATCACTCGCTTTAAAGGATTGGGCGAAATATCACCTGATGAGTTCGGGAAGTTTATCGGTGAAGATATTCGATTGCAGCCAGTTCTCTTATCTAAAGAAGGACACTTAGCTAAGCTATTAGAATTTTACATGGGCAAGAATACACCCGATCGGCAAGAATTTATAATTGAAAATCTCCGCATAGAATTAGATAAAGTGGAGGCAAAGGAAGAAGTGATTGCGGGGATAGAAGAATAAAATTTTTAGGTTTTAATTGAAGAGATCACATGGCTAAAAAGCAAATACCCAACGAGACTACAGACAAGGACGGAAACATTCACTCCATCGCCATTGATGGCATGTATGAGAACTGGTTTTTGGATTATGCCTCGTATGTAATTTTAGAGCGTGCAGTGCCACGCATTGAAGATGGTTTGAAACCCGTGCAACGAAGAATTGCTCACGCCATCAAAGAAATGGATGACGGTCGCTTTAATAAAGTAGCAAACGTTATTGGTAGCACTATGCAATATCACCCACATGGTGATGCCGCTATTGGAGAAGCGGTTGTAAACATCGGTCAAAAAGAAATTTTATTAGATACGCAAGGCAACTGGGGTGATGTTCGTACGGGCGATAGTGCAGCCGCACCACGTTACATCGAAGCCAGACTTTCTAAGTTTGCATTAGATGTAGTCTATAATCCACAAACCACAGAGTGGCAGCTTTCGTACGATGGAAGAAAAAAAGAGCCTGTCACTCTTCCTGTAAAATTTCCATTGCTGTTGGCACAAGGTGTTGAAGGTATTGCCGTTGGTCTCTCTACTAAAATTCTCCCGCACAACTTTTGCGAACTGATTAAGGCTTCAATCGATGTTTTGAAAGGAAAAAATCCTAAGATTTATCCTGATTTTCCTACGGGTGGCATTGGCGATTTTTCTGAATATGAACAAGGCTATCGCGGAGGAAAAATAAAAGTGCGGGCTAAAATTGAAATTGAAGATAAGAAGACGTTGATTATCCGCGAGATTCCTTTTGGTACTACCACCGCTTCACTCATGGATTCGATTGTGAAGGCAAGTGAGAAGGGAAAGATCAAAGTAAAGCAAGTAGTTGACAACACAGCAAAGAACGTAGAGATTTCGGTAAGCCTGCAAGCAGGTATTTCTCCGGAAGTTGCCATTGATGCGCTCTATGCTTTTACCGACTGTGAAGTTTCTATTTCACCCAACGCTTGCGTAATTGTGGCCGATAAACCACAGTTCATGAAAGTGAACGATATTTTAAAATACAATACCGAGCAAACGGTAAAACTACTTAAAAAGGAATTAGAGATTCGGAAGGCAGAGTTGATGGAGAAGATTTTGTTCTCATCGTTGGAAAAGATTTTTATTGAGAAGAGAATCTATCGAAACATAGAAGAGATAGAAACTTTTGAAGAAGTAATCTCCACGGTTGACAAAGGGCTGAAGCCTTACAAAAAACAATTTTATAGAGAGATTACCCGTGATGATATTTTGAAATTATTAGAAATCCGCATCAAGCGAATTTCTAAGTTCGATTCGTTTAAGGCAGATGAGTTGATGCGTGATTTAGAAAAGGAATTGAAAGAAACGCTTCATCACTTAAAACATCTTACGGATTATGCCATTGCATATTATCAAAACTTATTAGATAAATATGGCAAAGGACGCGAGCGTAAAACCGAGATCAAGAGTTTTCAGTCTGTTGCCGCTACAGAAGTTATAGCTAACAACCAAAAATTGTACGTTAACCGCGAAGATGGTTTTATTGGTTGGGGATTAAAGAAAGATGAATTTATTGCCGATTGCTCTGAGTTAGATGATGTGATTGTTATCCGCAGAGATGGCAAATTGAAAGTGAGCCGTATTAACGAGAAGGTGTTCATGGGCAAAGATATTTTGCACATTGGCATTTGGCGCAAAGGCGATGAGCGCATGATTTATAATCTGGTTTACAGTGATGGCAAGAGCGGAATAACTTATGCCAAGCGCTTTGCTATGCCTGGCATTACTCGCGATAAAGAATATAATCTGGATATGGGTAATCCTAACAGCAAAGTGCATTACCTAAGTGCTAACCCAAATGGTGAAGCTGAAGTAGTTGAAATTAAATTAACGCCATCCAGTTCTGCCCGTAAGAAAATTTTTGATTTCAATTTTTCAGAATTAGAAGTGAAAGGAAGAGGAGTGAAGGGAAATACAGTTACTAAATATCCGGTTCGTAAAGTAGACTTCAAAGTATCAAAGGGATCTACGCTCAGTGGATTGGATTTATGGTTTGACGAAGCAAGCGGGCGATTAAATAAAGATAAGCGTGGCAAGTACGTGGGCAAGTTTGATGGTGAAGATCAAATCATTGCGATTTCAAAAAGTGGTAATTATAAAATTACTAGCTACGAGTTAACTAATCGTTATGAGCCAGAGAAAACAATTTTGGTTCAGAAGTTTAATCCAGAGAAACCGATTACTGCTGTTTACTTAGATGGAGAAAGTAAACAGTATTTTGTAAAACGCTTTTTGATTGAAACAAATTCATTAGATAAGGAATTTGGCTTTATATCAGAAGGTATCGGATCAAGATTAGATTACGCTAGCACTGCCGATTCGCCTGAAATTGAAATAGAGGTAGTAAAAGGTAAAGGTAAAGACAAAGAAACGGAAGTTGTTAACTTGGAAGAGATTGTAGACATCAAGGGATGGAAGGCATTGGGTAATCGACTATCGCAATACAAGGTGACGAAAGTAAAACCACTAGAAGAACCCGAAGATACTTCACCAGAAGATTTAGACGATAGCGAGGCGACAGGAACCGGAAAGGGTACCGAGTCGCCAAAAAAAAAATCTGACCAGCAAGAAGAACCAACCGTTGAAGAAGATGGTCAAACGGCCCTCTTCGGTGAGCCCAAAAGCCAAAGCCAAGGGTCGCTCGTCAACGGCCAGCCGCCCAAAGCAAAAATCCCAACCAAAGAAGCCACGCAAGGCGATCTCTTTGGGGATAGCAAAAAAGAAGAAAAAGAAATAGAAGCGAAGAGAAACGATGATGACGATGAGAAAGGATATACTCCTGGACAAACGGTAGAATTGGATTTATAATTTTTTATAGAGGAGAGCGTTTTAGGTTAGAGCGTTGAAAAGTTTTTTTTGATTTCGTTAATAGATCCGTAGAGTGCCTTACATGAAATGAAATTTTTTTTAGTTATCATTTTTTTTGGATTTTCTGAAGGTCTCTTTTCACAAGAGATTTTGGTTGAAGGCAACGTGCAAGATGCTATAGGAGGAAAAGGAATTAAAGCAGGCGTTCGTTACAAGAGCTATCCTACCGGGGGTATTTCAGGAAACTTTACCGACAGTACTTTTTCTTTTCGAATTTTTGGATCCTCCAAATATCAAATCACTGCCGAGGCAGAAGGATTTATTCCGCAAACAATTATTGTAGATCCCAAGGAATCTGTCAAGAATAGAATTCAACGCAATATACTTCTCACTTCAAAAGGTAGAGCTATTCGGCTCGATCATCTGATTTTTGAAATGGGCAGAGCCATTATCAATTCTAAATCGAATACAAGTTTAGATGAGGTAGCAGCGATGATGAAAGACAATTCAAAAATTATTATTCAGCTAGAGGGGCACACCGATAATATTGGCAATGCGGAAAAGAATATGCAACTATCGCAAGACAGGGTAGAAGCTGTAAAAAAATATTTGGTCACAAAAGGAATTGCGAAGGATCGCATAAAGACAAAAGCATTTGGCGGAACTCAACCGCTTTCAACCGCTGGCACTGAAGAAGCAAAAGCATTGAACAGGAGAGTTGAGATGAGGGTGTTGAACTAGTTTTAAGTTAATAGTTATCGGTGAGGACTCTTCAACTATCAATGATTGCTATAAGCTAATAACTATTAATTGAAGCCAGGTCTTCAATCATTTTATAATGCGCCAGTTTTCTGAAAATCTCAGCGCTCGGTCGTGCTTTGCGTTCTTTCGTTTCTAAATCTACTTCGTATAAGCCAAATCGTTTTGTGGGGCCCAGGTGCCATTCAAAGTTATCCCATGTGCTCCAATAGAAATAGCCTTTAATTTCAATTCCATCTTGAAGAGCCTGATGTAAAATTTTAGCGTAATCGAAAATAGACTGTTGCCTTAATTCATCTGCTGATTGGCAAATTCCATTTTCGGTAATGATGATTGGCTTCTGATATTTTTTCCAATAGCGATCAATGCAAGTACGCATTCCTTCCGGATGGTATTCCCACATATCATCATGCACTACGCCAAGCTTTTTAATCTTCTCAGGATTTTCTAAGTAAGTAATTGGCAAAGGGTCATGCGGAATGCGGGCATAATAACTCATCCCGAAAAAATCTACTTTCTTGAAACGATCGGGAACCCACTCCATAAACCACCAATCACTTAATTTTGAAGTAAACCAACCTAACGTATTTTCGGCAGAAAAAATACTGCAGTTGTGTGAAATGCCGATTGGTTGAGTAGGAAATTTTAGTTTGATGTAGTCATAGATTTCGTCATGTGCTTTGCCCATATTTTTTACCACCGTGGCGGCTACTACAGGGTTATTTTTAAAGGGAGGAAAATATCCGGTAATCCAGCCGAAACTAGCATATACGTTGGGCTCGTTGAAAGTATTCCAATAGCTAACATCATCGCCAAATTCATCTACCACTTTTTTAGCGAAGTCGATCCAGTAAATAATGTTAGTGGTTTTTTCCCATCCTCCCATTTTTGCAAACCATATCGGGTTGGTGAAGTGATGGAGAACCATCATTATTTTTACGCCTCGGTCTTTTAGTTCTTTTAATAGTAAATGATAGTGAGCAACTGTTTCAGGATGTAAAGATCCCATCGGTTCTCTTTGTAGTTTACTCCACATCAAACCCATTCTGTAGTTAGGAGCTAAAGAAGAAATGATTTCAACATCTTCTTTCCACCTTGTTTCGTGATCGGTAGTACGATCAAAAATATAACCATCCTTTGCTCTCGCACCTTGCCAGTCATGCTCAAAGGCTGTTTCAATTTGTGCAGCAGCGGTACTGGTGCCAAATATAAAATCAGAAGGAAAGTGATATTGCATTTTTTAAAAATAGCCATCAAAAATAGACAATGAATTGATTTTGATTGCTTCTTATTTACTTTTGAAGGAATTAAAATGATGAAGGCCGAACAACAACAACTATTAATTGATCATTTTCTTCAGTTTGTAACTGACAGAAGAAGAGAGGGTATGGAGCGTGTATTATCTCAGCGTACTCGCCATGTTACGCTTGTGTTAGAAGATATTTTCCAATCGCAAAATGCCAGCGCGGCCGTTCGCACTTGCGAGTGTTTAGGTATTCAAGATTTTCATGTCATTGAAAAATCGAGTCACTATTCGGTTAATAAAAAGGTATTGAAAGGATCTGACAAATGGATCAACATTATAAAGCACAAAGAAAAAGATAAGAACAACACAGAGCTTTGCTATTCGCAATTGCGCTCGGAAGGATATAAAATTTTAGTCACCGATCCATCACCCGATGGCATTCCTATTAGGGAGGTATCAATAGATCAAAAAATTGCATTGGTAATGGGCAATGAGCTAGATGGCATTTCTGATTTTGCGTTGAACCATGCCGATCAAAAAGTCAATATTCCGATGTTTGGGTTTACTGAAAGTTTTAATATTTCTGTGAGTGCAGCCATTTGCTTAAACACGATCGTCTCAAAATTGCGTGTTTCTGATATAAACTGGCAGTTAACTACTACAGAAATTCAGGAACTGCGCCTTCATTGGCTACGAAAAATGGTTAGAAGATCTGATCTGCTGGAGCAACAGTTTTTGCGTTCGATTCAGTAGTTTTACAGCGGCTTTAATTTTTTTGTTAATGAACAACTTCTTGCGAAAGGCAATAAGAGTATTTGGTTGGATTTTGCTTTTTGCTTCTCTTTTTATTCTGGCTTCCAATATTTGGGTGGTCACTAGTACGCAAGCTAAAATCCTTTCCAATTTTAAAAACCTTCCAAATAGCAGCGTTGCTTTGGTATTGGGTACCAGTAATAAGCTAACCGATGGATCTCCTAATCCTTATTTTTTTGAACGAATTATAGCAGCAGCGAAATTATATGAAGAAGGAAAGGCCATTCATTTTTTATTAAGTGGCGATAATAGAACGAAATATTATAATGAGCCTGCAGAAATGCGAAAGGCGCTGTTGAAAGCGGGAGTTCCGGCAACAGCTATTACTCTTGATTTTGCAGGCTTAAGAACATTAGATTCTATTGTTCGTAGTAAAGAAATTTTTGGACAGAACAAAATCATTATAGTAACTCAACCGTTTCATTGTTATCGGGCATTGTTCATCAGCAATTTTTATAAGATCGATGCGGTTGCACTCTTAGATAAAACTGCAAATGCATCCATAAAGGTGAATGTTAGAGAATGGTTTGCAAGAGCAAAAGCAGTTTTAGATCTATATGTACTCAAAACAATGCCGCAACATTTGGGTAATAAACAGCCGCTGGAATTTTAAAAATATTTTATGATAAGTTTCTATTATACTGGTTTAAGCATAAATTATTTAATTATTTTAGCGGATTAATTTAGTTATGGTAGGGGCTTTTGATCCTAAAAGGATACTTTTTTTAATCTTTATTTTTTCTTCCTCTTTGGTTAAGTCCGTAGCGCAAGAAACAATCATTTCTGGTAAGGTAACAGATGCTTCCACAGGCGATCCTATTCCTTTTGTAAATGTGGTTTTCAAAGGCACATCAAATGGAATGACCACAGATTTTGATGGTAAATTCAAGATCAGGGCATTAGCAATTACTTCCACAGATTCTATTCAGGCTACCTACATTGGCTATAAACCGCGAGCTAAAAAATTCAAGAAAGGAATTGTTCAGGTAATCAATATTCAGTTGATAGAAGACGTGACTAAGCTCCAAGAGGTAGTCATCAAATCGGGTGAAAACCCCGCCTTCCCAATTTTACGCAAGGTGATAGAAAATAAAAACATTAACGATAAGAAAAAACTATCGGGTTACGAGCACGACACGTATTCTAAAATGGAAATTGATGCAGATAATATCTCAGCAAAGCTTCGCGAGAAGAAGATCATGAGAAAGATTGCACAAGTATTAGATAGTATGGACCGTATTGCCGGTGAAGACGGAAAACCAATTTTACCGCTTTACATTTCTGAAAGTGTTTCTAAAATTTATTACAGAGATAACCCAAGCTTCAAAAAAGAAATTATTTCTAAAAATAAAATCAATGGAGTGTTAGGTGAAGACTACAGTGATTTGTTGGCGCAGATGGTTGGCCCCTCTATGCAAGATTATAATTTTTATAACAACTGGTTGAACTTTGGAAGAAAGGCTTTCGTATCGCCTATTGCAGATGGTTGGCGCGCGTATTACGATTATGAATTGCTTGACAGTGCAGTACTAGATGGCCACTTCTGTTATCGTATAGATTTTTTTCCGAAAGATGCACAAGCACTGGCCTTTACAGGAACGATGTGGATTACCAAAGATGAGTACGCGGTCAAACAGATGGATGCCACCATGGGTAGTTCTGCCAATATAAATTTTATCGAGAAGGTAAAAATTCAACATGAATACGAAAAAGTAGAAGGGGGTGCGTGGATGCCAGTTAAAAGCCGTGTGTTAATTGATGTAGGAGAGATAAGCGCAAACTCTGCTGGTTTATTGGCAAAATTTTATGTGAGCAATAAAAACTTTATCGTGAATAAACCGAAGCCTGTTTCTTTCTTTGATCGTGCCATCGAAAAAGCAGAAGATGCAAACCTAGAGGAAGAAGATAAAACGTGGGATACCCTTCGCCACGAGCCACTAAGTGAAACAGAAAAAAATGTGTATCACATGATCGATACCATCAAGAATATTCCCATCGTGCGAACCTATGTAGATGTTCTCAAGCTTATTTTAAATGGATACTATAAAACCGGAAAAGTTTTTGTAGGTCCTTACTTAGGCACTTTCGCTTACAATAATGTAGAGGGCTTTCGCGTGCAAGCAGGCTTTAAAACAAATATTAAGTTTAGCAGAAAGTGGGTGTTGGGTGCGCAGATGGCGTATGGCTTCAAAGATCAACAAGTAAAATATCAAGCCTTCGTTAAGCGGATATTAAATCGAAAACGATGGACGACTCTTACCTTTCGCGCAAGGCATGAGTTAAACCGATTGGGGCTAGATGAAGATTATGTTTCAGATTTTCCGTTGTTCCTCTATGCAAGTCGATGGGGTCGTTATGATAGAAGCTTCTATTACAACGAATACAGAGCCACCTTTGAGCGAGAGTTATTTAGAGGTTTTACCCAGCGTGTAGTTTTGAAACAATTGGATTTCGATCCAACTTATCCTTTTGAATATTTTGATAATCCGAACAATGCCACGAGTACATCAACAACATTTAAGACCACAGAAGTATTTTTAGAATCGCGCTACGCACGCGATGAAATTTTTCTTCAAAGCGATAACGATCGCATTGCCCTCGAAGCAAAAAAGTGGCCTGTATTTACTTTTAGATTTACCCACGGTTTCAAAAGTTCTTTTGGAGATTTTGAGTATGACAAGTTTAGAGTTAATGTATACAAGAGAATTAAAATGGGACCGCTGGGAAATGGATACTTAAACCTAACGGGCGAGAAAATTTTTGGTAAAATTCCATATCCCCTTCTGGCGGTTCACTTAGGTAATCAATCTCCTATTTATAATCCAGTCAATTTTAATATGCTTCGTTTTGGTGAGTTAGTAAGCGATCAATATGCTTCTATTCAATACCGGCAAAACCTAGAAGGGTTTATTGTAAACAGGCTGCCGTTAATTCAAAAATTAAAATGGAGATTGTTGGCAACTACCAATATTCTAGTTGGTAGCCTAAAGCAAAGCAACCAAGAGTTAATTGTTCCGCCTCCGGCTGGCCAAGCTAGATTTGAGGCGTTTCCGCTCGATCCTCTCGTTCCTTATGTTGAGGTAGGGTATGGCGTAGAGAATATCTTCAAGTTCTTACGAATTGATTTTATACACCGGTTAAATTATTTAGACATTGCTCCTAATGTGAGATCATTCGGTGTGTTCTTTACCATCCAAATTCAACTTTAATAAGTATCATTTTTCCACCCGTTGCCTTTCTTTGGCATGGTTTAAAAACCCATATTTGCAATCCAATTAAGGACTATGGCAATTATTAAAATTACACTACCCGATGGCAGTGTGAAAGAATTTCCGCAAGGGATAAAAGGAATTGAAATCGCGCAAAGTATTAGTGAAGGCTTGGCAAGAAACTCACTCTCCATTGAAGTGAACGGAGAGATTTGGGATTTGAGCCGCCCAATCAACCAAGATTCATCCATCAAGATTTTTACCTGGAATGACAAGAGTGGTAAATATGCATTCTGGCATTCGTCTGCCCACTTATTTGCAGAAGCGTTAGAAGCATTATATCCGGGAGCAAAATTTGGCATAGGGCCCCCTATAGAAAATGGATTTTATTACGATGTAGATTTGGGCGATACCCCTTTTGGGGATGAAGAGTTGGCCGCTGTAGAGAAGAAGATGATTGAGTTGGCAAAGCAGAATAATGCTTTTGTTAGAAGAGATGTTTCTAAAAAAGAAGCCGTTGAATATTTCACCGCGAAGGGCGATCCCTATAAGCTTGAGTTGATCGATAGTCTTACCGATGGATCAATTACTTTTTATCAGCAAGGTAATTTTGTTGACTTATGTCGAGGGCCACACATCCCTACCACAGGACCAATCAAAGCAATTAAATTATTGAGTGTTGCTGGTGCCTATTGGCGTGGGGACGAGAAAAATAAAATGCTCAAGCGCATTTATGGCATCACCTTCCCCAAACAAAAAGAATTAGAAGAATATCTTTTTTTACTAGAAGAGGCAAAGAAAAGAGATCACAGAAAATTAGGAAAGGAGTTGGAGCTTTTTGCCTTCTCTGAAAAAGTAGGAATGGGTTTGCCACTTTGGTTGCCAAAAGGAACGGTACTCCGCGAGCGACTCGAACAATTCATGCGCAGAGCGCAAATAAAAGCGGGATATGATCCTGTCGTAACACCTCATATTGGTAGCAAGCAACTGTATGTTACTTCCGGCCATTATGAAAAGTATGGCAAAGATTCTTTTCAACCCATCCACACTCCGGATGAAAGCGAAGAGTTTTTCCTGAAGCCAATGAATTGCCCGCATCATTGCGAGATATATAAATTCAAACCGCGCTCTTATAAAGATTTACCCGTGCGCCTGGCAGAATTTGGAACAGTATATCGCTACGAGCAAAGCGGAGAACTTCATGGACTCACTAGAGTTCGAGGGTTTACTCAAGATGATGCACATATTTTTTGTATGCCCGATCAGGTTAAAGGCGAATTCGTGAAAGTAATTGAACTGGTTCTTTTTGTTTTCAAAGCACTTGGTTTCGAAAATTACACCGCTCAGGTTTCGCTTCCCGATCCTGAGAACAAGGCAAAATATATTGGAGAAAAAGAACAATGGGACATAGCTGGTCGCCAGATTCAAGAAGCTGCCGATGAATGCGGTTTGAAGACTGTGGCTGTAAAAGGTGAGGCAGCTTTTTATGGCCCTAAGCTTGACTTTATGGTAAAAGATGCCCTAGGTCGTAGTTGGCAATTGGGCACTATCCAAGTAGATTATCAGTTGCCACAGCGATTTGAATTGGAATATGTTGGAGCCGATAATCAAAAGCATACTCCCGTAATGATTCATCGGGCTCCTTTCGGGTCGCTCGAACGTTTTGTAGCGGTATTGATAGAACATTGTGCGGGTAATTTTCCTTTATGGCTTGCGCCAGAGCAGTTCTCAGTTTTGCCGATTTCTGAAAAGTTTAATGATTACGCTCAACAAGTTGTAAACACCTTAAAGGAACATGACATTCGAGGATTTTTAGATGACCGCGATGAAAAAATAGGTCGCAAAATAAGAGACTCAGAAGTTAAGAAGGTGCCGTTTATGTTGATAGTAGGAGAGAAAGAAGCAACAGAAGGAAAAATATCTGTGCGCAAGCATGGCGAAGGTGATAAAGGTTCAATGGCTCTTCAAGAGTTTGTAGAACAGTTTAGGCCTGACTTTATGATGCCTAATAGCTAATCCCTTCGAAGCAATAACTGCATTTTTAAATGATTTGAGATGGTTTTATGTTAGGTTTTGAAAAACCAAAAATATCCCGATATTTGCACCCTGTTTTTAAAAAGTAAAGAACTTAAACCCAACGAGTGGCAATAACAGATGGTAATAACCGCCCCGGCAACAGGCCTTTTGTAAGAGGACCTAAGCGGTTTGTAGAAGAGCCTTATAAAGTGAATGAAAGAATCCTTGCACAAAAAGTAAGGGTTGTAGGAGAAAACATTAAAGTTGATGTATACCCTACTTCTGTCGCCATTAAACTTGCACAAGAGCAAGGTTTGGATCTGGTAGAGATATCTCCAAATGCAGACCCTCCAGTTTGTAAAGTGGTAGACTACTCAAAGTTTAAATACGAGCAAAAGAAAAAACAGAAAGAGATTAAGTCTCACGCACAAAAAACGATCTTAAAGGAGATACGTTTCGGACCCAATACAGATGACCATGACTTTAACTTTAAGGTAAAGCATGGAGAGAATTTTTTGAAAGAAGGAGCGAAGGTGAAAGCTTACGTACACTTTGCAGGTAGATCAATTGTTTATAAAGAGCGTGGTGAAATATTGTTGTTGAAGTTTGCCACGGCTTTGGAAGAACTTGGGAAAGTAGAACAAATGCCTAAGCTGGAAGGGAAAAGAATGTATTTGTTGATGACTCCTAAGAGTAAAAAGTAATAGTAATTGTTAATTGAGTTAAAAATGCCAAAATTAAAAACAAAGTCAGGAGCTAAGAAAAGGTTTAAAGTAACCGGTAGCGGAAAGATCAAGCGTAAAAGTGCTTTCAAAAATCACATCCTGACTAAAAAGGAAACAAAACAAAAAAGGAGATTGAGTAAAAAAACAATCGTGAGCAAAGCTGATGAAAACAACATCAAACTGATGCTCCCTTATTTAGTATAGTATTTTCGCCTATAGGCGGAATAATTAGGTTCATATGTTCAACCCGATTTTTGGCAACTAAGTAGTCTGAAATAAAGATTCGCCAACAGTCAAAAAAAGTAAAATTATGCCACGTTCAGTAAACAGTGTAGCATCTCGCGCAAAACGCAAGAGATTTATGGAGTTAGCCAAAGGTTTCTTTGGTAGAAAGAAAAATGTTTGGACAGTTGCTAAGAATGCAATTGAAAAAGGTTTAGTATACGCTTACCGCGATCGTAAAGCCAAGAAAAGAGATTTCAGAACTCTCTGGATTGCTCGTATTAACGCAGGTGCTCGCACTCATGGAATGTCTTATTCTCAATTCATGGGAAAAGTAAAAAAATCAGGTATTGACTTAAATCGCAAAGTTCTTGCTGATTTAGCAATGAATCACCCAAGTGCATTTGAAGCAGTGGTGAAGAAATTGAAGTAACAGACTTTTATGTAAATAAAAAAAAGAGAGCGCTTGCTCTCTTTTTTATTTTATGACAAAATCAAAAATGATATTCATCGGTATTTGCCTCCTCTTTTTTTGTGCGATTGCGTACATGAGTTACGACATCAGCTCTAAAACAACATTCCCAGGTTCTAAATCACAGCTTAAAGAAAGGCTGAAGAAGCAATATTTAAAGCCCGATTCATCTTACAGGGATACTATAAGTGCAACTCATCGATGAAAAAGGCATTTAGTCTAACATATTCTTAATTTATCGGGGTGAAGTTTTGAGGTTTAATCTCTTCGTATACATTTGAATCAGATTAAAGCCAACTATAGACAGGATTATCCCCGGAGGTCAAGGACTTCTGGGGATTTTCTTTTTAGTCACACCCTCTGCATTTATTTTTAAACAACTAAAGTGCTTACTGCCTCCCAAAATCACATTAACTTAATCGCTTGCTGGGTTGTGGATGATCATCTGATGGATTTATATAAATACATTTTTTTTAACAGCCACAGATTACCCGGATTTCACAAATTAATAAAAGGCAAATCGGTGCCAATCTGTTAGATCTAAAGCTATTGTTTTAATGGTTCTCTTATTTAGCTTTAAGGTTAATTAATAGAACCATTATTGCTTTTACTCTCAATCATTGCATATTTAATTGTAACCATTTTAATCGGTTACTGGGCATCTAGAAAAGTTAAGACTTCTGGGGATTTTATGCTAGCCGGTAGAAGCCTCCCTATCATGCTAAGTTCTTCGGCTCTCTTTGCAACTTGGTTTGGATCAGAAACAGTTTTTGGTGCTTCATCAGAATTTTTAAATGGTGGATTATATTCGGTTATTGAAGATCCTTTTGGTGCGGCACTATGTCTGGTGCTATTCGGTTTGTTTTTTGCCCGCAAACTTTATAACATGAACCTACTTACGCTGGGCGATTATTTTAAAATCCGATTTGGCAAACGAACCGAATTAGTAGCCAGCATTTTTCTTGCTCCTCCCTATGTTGGTTACATAGCGGCACAATTGGTGGCCATGGGATTGATTTTGAATTCAGTGATCGGCCTTGAAGTTTGGCAAGGCGTAATTATATCAGCTTTTGTGGTAACCTTCTACACTTACATTGGCGGAATGTGGGCTATATCGGTTACAGATTTTATCCAAAGTATTATTATTGTAGTTGGCCTATTGGTACTCGCTATTATTTTAGGCAATAAGGCGGGAGGTTTCTCAAGTGTGATGACGGAAGTACATCCTAGCACGTTTAGGTTTTTACCAAACTGGAATCTTAAAGAGATTATGCTTTATGTTGCTGCATGGTCAGTGTTGGGGTTAGGCTCAATTCCATCACAAGATGTTTTTCAAAGAGTGATGTCTTCAGGTTCGGCTAAGATAGCAGTGCGTTCTTGTTTCATTGCGGCAGGATTATATTTATCCATTGCCATGCTTCCGCTTTTCATAAGCCTTTGTGTCAAGCATTTATATCCCTCCATGGCGGGCGGAGATACGCAACTGGTTTTACCTAATATGGTTTTAGCGCATACTCCACTTTTTGTTCAGATTCTTTTTTTCGGATCATTACTTTCGGCCATCATGAGCACCACCAGCTCGGCCATTCTTGCACCAGCAGCTATTTTTTCTGAAAACCTGATACGACCTTTAACTAAAGGAAAAATTAAAGATGAAAACCTATTGATGATCACCCGGATGTGCGTGTTAGGGTTTGCAGCAGTGGCAACCATAATGGCTTGCCTAAGATCGAACATCTATGAGTTGGTGGGAGAATCTTCCGTTTTAAGCCTAGTATCTTTACTGGCTCCACTTATATTAGGTATTTATTGGAAAAAGGCCAATGCCAATGGTGCTTTATTGTCGATGGTGTTAGGTACACTTACTTTGGCGATCTTTGCAAGGTTTAATTTTGCTTGGCCAGCATTATTACCGGCAACTGCTGTAGGTTTTTTGGCTATGGTTGGTGGGAGCTTATTATGGAAACAGAAAGAATCGAATGATAAAAGTTGAATTGAATCGGTTGGACAGTGACTTAAAAATGGAAGCCACTGATAGTCTAGGAAATAAAGTTGTGATGGACGGATCTTCTGCCGATGGTGGCCATGATAAAGGCTTTCGCCCGATGCAAATACTACTGGCGGCAATGGGTGGTTGTAGTGTCATTGATGTGGTATCTATACTAAAAAAGCAACACGAAGAATTGAAAGATATTAAAATCACAATTACAGGCGAACGGGAGAAGGGTAAAGTGCCATCGCTCTTTACAGAAGTGCACGCTCATTTTAAATTATTTGGAAAGGTAGATCCTGATAAAGCAAAAAGAGCAGTGGCATTATCTGTTGGTAAATATTGTTCGGTAGCAAAAACGTTGGAGAAGACTGCCACTGTTACATACAGTGTCGAAATAATTAACGAATAAGAGATGGAAGAAAAGAGAAATTTTGAAACAGATGCTATTCGCATACAAAATGAAAGAACAGAATTTAGAGAACACTCTGTTCCTCTTTACTTAACTTCAAGTTTTGTTTTTGAAGATGCCGAACAAGCGCGCGCATTGTTTGCAGATGAAATACCCGGTAATATTTACACTCGGTTTTCTAACCCCAATAATACGGAGTTAATTGAAAAACTCTGTTTACTAGAGGGCACGGAAGATGGCATTGCCACTGCTTCGGGTATGGCCGCTATGTATTGCAGCATGGCCTCACTACTAAAAAGCGGAGATCACGTGCTGGCTTCTCGCTCCGTGTTTGGTTCTACGCATCAAATTCTAAATGTACTTTTTCCTCGCTTTGGCATATCTCATACCTATGTCGATTTGAATAAGCCCGAAACATGGGAAGCTATGATTCAACCTAACACAAAAATGATTTTTGTGGAGACGCCTTCCAATCCTGCACTCGATATTATTGATTTAGAATGGCTAGGTAAATTGGCAGATAAGCACAAGCTTATTTTAAATGTAGATAATTGTTTTGCTACACCTTATTTGCAAAACCCTGCTAAGTGGGGTGCGCATATTGTTACGCACTCGGCCACAAAATTTATTGACGGCCAAGGCCGCGTAATTGGCGGAGCTATTTTAGGTAAGAAAGAACTCATCAAAGAAGTTAGATTTTTTGCTAGGCATACGGGTCCTTCAATGTCGCCATTTAATGCTTGGGTACTTTCTAAAAGTTTAGAAACATTGGCAGTAAGAATGGAGAAGCATTGCGAAAATGCTATGACTGTTGCAACCTATCTTGAGACTAATGATGAAGTTGGATATGTGAAATATCCGTTCTTGCCGTCTCATCCCAATTATAACTTGGCTAAAAAGCAAATGAGGTTAGGAGGAGGCGTGGTTACATTTGAAGTGAAAGGAGGCGTTGAAAGAGGCAGAAAGTTTTTGAACGCAATGAAGATGATATCTCACTCTGCTAATTTAGGAGACACTCGGTCGATTGCTACACACCCTGCTTCAACCACGCATTCAAAATTAAGTGATCAGGAAAGGTTGGCTGTGGGAATTACTTCTGGGCTTATTCGTCTATCTGTAGGGCTGGAGAATGTGAAAGATATTATAACTGATATCGATCAGGCTCTGAACAATAGTTTATAAAAAAAAGTAAATACTGAGTTGAAAGCTTAGTCTTTCTTGGCAGCTTTTTTCTCTTTCAAATAATCGATGTAACCCATACCGGCAGCAAAGCCAATGATAACCGCAAGAATGATTACAAATAAATTGGCACCATCTGCAACATTTTGATTGAACATATTCCCAATTGTTTAAGTCTCAAATATAAGGGTTATGCTGGAATTTGGAAACTGAACTAGCTCATATTAAAGTTTCTAAATTTTGTTTAATGCTTGTTCCAAATCTCCTATTAAATCTTCAATATCCTCTACACCTACACTTAATCGTATTAACGAATCGCTCAGGCCATTTTTAATCCGTTCTTCTTTGGGAATGCTGGCGTGTGTCATAGAAGCAGGATGATTAATTAGCGACTCAACACCTCCCAGTGATTCGGCTAATGAAAAGAGTTCTACACTCTCCATAAAAGTAGTAGCGTTTTCTAGGTTATCATTTTTTAAGGTGAACGAGAGCATCCCGCCAAAATCCTTCATTTGTTTTTTTGCAATGGCGTGATTGGGGTGGTCTGTAAATCCAGGCCAATATACTTTACCTACTTTTGGTTGATTTTTTAAATACTCAGCAATTTTTCTTCCGTTGAAGCAATGCCTCTCCATTCGAAGATGCAATGTTTTAATTCCGCGCAAAACTAAAAATGAATCTTGTGGCCCAGGCACTGCCCCGCAAGAATTGGCAATGAAGGCTAGGTCTTTATAAAGTTGCTCATCGTTTACAATCAACGCACCCATAATCACATCGCTGTGGCCGCCTAAATATTTGGTAACAGAGTGCATCACTACATCAGCACCCAAGTCTAAAGGGTTTTGTAAGTATGGCGAGGCAAATGTATTATCTACCGCTACTTGGATTTTATGCTTCTTCGCAATGCTTACACACGCTTCTATGTCAATTATGCGCATCAGCGGATTAGAGGGCGTCTCTAACCAAACTAGCTTGGTTTTTTTTGTTACATATTTCTCAATATCGGTAGCGTCCGTCAAATCAACGAAATGGAATTTGATACCCACTCTTTCATAAACTTTTGTAAAAAGCCGATACGAACCGCCATATAAGTCATTGCTGGTAATAACTTCATCACTAGGATTTAAAAGTCGAAGTACAGCATCGGTTGCACCCATGCCAGAAGAAAAGCATAAGCCAAATTTTCCATTCTCTAACGCAGCAATATTTTTTTGCAGCTGGTTGCGCGTAGGGTTCGCTCCGCGCGCATAAGCGTAGCCCTTGTGTTTTGCGGGCGACTCTTGCACATAAGTAGAAGTTTGATAGATAGGCGTCATGATAGCTCCGGTAGTTGGATCTGGCTCTACACCTGCATGGATTGCTTTCGTTCCGAATTTCATTTTCAATTAATTAATAATGTCTAATTTACGAGTCATATAAATAAAGGCACAAACTTGCATCTTTTTTCTAAATATAATTACATCTGGAGTTTTCCACCAGAGAAAGAAATAGCATATAATGAATTTGTTAAACGGGCTAATCTTATTTCGGTTAGATTGGTTTCGTTCATTTCCATTTTTGGGATGTCTTTATTTTTGATTATTGATTTATTCAAAGACATTGAATATTTAGTAATCTTTATAGCCCGCGCTACTTCCTTAGTTATTTCATCAACCATTATGGCCTTGAGTTTTCGCAAGACTATAAGTATTGGTTCTATTCAATTAAGTGCAGCTACTATTGCTATTACCAGTTTGTGTGTTTCATTAGTTACGTCCACGTTTACTTCTCTTCCGGGTTATTACCTGACCAATCTTGTCTTTTTATTTTTTTTTTTAGTGGTAACCGCCAGCGGTTTAAATTTCAGACATGGACTGATTGTTAATTTGATTTGCCTAACGCTGTTTATATTTTATTCTCAGTTAGTTAGAAAAGACCCGTTCTATGCTTCGCAGTATCCACATATAATTTCCATTTTCATCTATATTCATATTGTTGGATTTGTTTTAGAAGATAGGCGCAGGATGAGTTTTTTACAATACCTAGATTTGAGTGAGCAGAAAAAAATTGTAGAAGAATTAAATCAACAAAAAAATAAAGTGATCTCTGTTCTCTCTCATGACGTAGCTGCTCCTTTGAGTGCACTTTCTAATATTCTTTTTTTGCAAGCCAAAGGGAAACTAAAAGAAGGTGAGCTTGCTTCCTTTTTGAATCAAGTAGGCGAGCAATTAGATGATTTCAAAGAATTACTCTATGGCTTGGTACGATGGAGTAAATCGCAAATGGAAGGATTTGTTTCTGAAAAAAGACAGTTTGATTTAGGCGAACAATTAAAGAGTACCATACGATTATTTCAACCAAGCGCTAAACAAAAAAATATAAGTCTCATTTGCGAATACGAGAAATCACTGATTCTATTTGCAGACGAAGAAATGATTAAAGTGGCCATTCGTAATTTACTTTCCAACGCTATTAAGTTCGCCCACGAAAATAGCGAAGTGAGTATTCAATCGTACGTAAATTCTTTTGGGCGAGCTGAGTTTAAAGTGACAAATGTGGGGAAGCCTTTTCCCTCGCACTTGAGAGACAAGGTATTTACTTATGAGATGCGCTCTACAACCGGAACATCCAGCGAAAAGGGAATTGGGTTAGGTTTGGCTATGACTGCTTTTTTTGTGCGCTTCAATGATGGTGAAATCTATTTGGACACAACACCAAATAGTGATGTTGTATCTTTTACAATTCAACTTCCTTTAGCTGCTTTGTGATGCTTAGATGCTTCTAGTAACATCAAACTTCTCTAGGTAATCGGCTACACGTCTTACAAAGCTGCCACCAAGCGCGCCATCTACCACACGATGATCGTATGAATGTGATAAAAACATTTTGTGACGAATAGCAATTGCATCTCCGTAAGGTGTTTCGATTACAGAAGGTTTCTTTTGCACGGCACCCAAAGCTAAGATAGCTACTTGTGGCTGCATAATAATGGGCGTGCCCATTACATTACCAAAAGAACCCACATTTGAAACGGTGAATGTTCCACCCGCCAATTCATCTGGCTTTAATTTATTTTCGCGCGCACGTTTCGCTAAATCATTTACTGCTTTTGCTAATCCGTTTATATTGTATTGATCCGCGTTTCTAATCACAGGCACAATTAAATTGCCGGTAGGCAGTGCCACTGCCAAGCCGATGTTAATATCTTTTTTCTTGATGATGCGATCTCCATCTACCTGCACATTAATCATGGGGTAATCTTTGATGGCCAACATAACGGCCTCAATAAAAATAGGAGTGAACGTGAGTGCATCGCCTTCGCGCTTTTGAAATTCATTTTTGAATTTATTTCTCCAGAAAACAATATTCGTAACATCCGCCTCTACAAAAGAAGTAACATGCGGAGAAATGCGTTTGCTGTCTACCATGCGCTCGGCAATCATTTTGCGCATGCGATCCATTTGTATAATTTCATCGCCACCACTGATTGATGCAGGTACCAATGGAGCAGAGGAAATCCTGGTTGTATTAATTGTATGTCCGAGTTTGCGTTGCTCAACATATCCTAAAATATCTTTCTTTGTCACTCTACCTTCTGCGCCTGTTCCTGAAATAGTTTCTAATTCAGCAACTGCAATTTGTTCTTCTTTAGCTATGTTTTTTACTAATGGAGAATAGAAGCGCGAGGCGCTTTTAAAATCTGGTACATGAACTATGCTTCCGTTTCCATTTGAGTGAGCGGGAGTCTTAACTGATTCTATTTTCTTTTCTGCCACTGGAGAAGATGGAGCGTGGCTCACTGTTACATTTGCTCCTGATTCTGTTGTTACAATGGCAATAGCTGTTCCAACTTTCACCACCTCACCTTCTTTGGCAAGAATTTCTTTTAGCACACCAGCATGGGTAGAGGGCACTTCTGTATCCACTTTATCGGTGGCTACTTCTAAAACGCTTTCATCTTGTTCAATCTTGTCGCCCGGTTTTTTAAGCCATTTCAAAATGGTGGCCTCCATAATGCTTTCGCCCATCTTGGGCATAATCAATTCTATTTGCGACATAGCCTAAAATTTTAAAACGTAAAGTTACAATTTTTAAACACGCTTGCTAACGATTGAAATCAACAGAATTTGATATTGATTTTTCCTTCTTCAATGAAATTGAATTCTGTATCAATCATTATCTGCTCAATTTTAAATTGTAGCTGATGAATGGCAATGGTCTGGTGAAAACATCGAGTCTATCTACAATGGCAAAAGCAAATACTCCAAAATCAAAGGAATGCTTCTTTCTGTCTAACCTAAGCCCAGCGGATAGTAAACCCAGCGTAAAGTGCCGATCGGTGCCAATTAGGATGTTGTTTTCTGTTATCAAACTTAGCGTGGGAGATATTCTTTTGGCCAGGCCAATGGTGGCAACATAGCCTTGGTCAAGTCCACTTTTGGATATGGCTTTACCAACACTTAAAGTAAAGTTATTTTTATTTCCGATGGTCATAATAGCCTGAACGAAGCCATAGTTAAAATTTTCATACCCGGTGCTGCTTTTCCAAATTTGAACATACAGGTATTGAGCTGTGATGGCCAGTTTTACCTTCGCTTCCGGATTGAATGTAAATTTTAATTTGGGAGAAAAGAGTGTAGTAGGATTGAATGTAAAAAATGAAATGCCAGCACTTAGCTTTTTAGTAATTCCATAATTGAAATTACTGATGATTAGGTATTGATTGGAGTAAAACCATTTCTTTTCTCCGACCGGAATAGCCGTATTAAAAAGAAAATATTTGAAACCGAATTGAGTTTCAAATTCTGGAAATTCTTTGTTCGCCTCATTGCTTTGAATTGGAACAATTCCTAAAATCTTTTTTGGCTCAATCTGAATCGTATCTGACTTGGTTGTTCTAACTAAAAGGAATTCCCTAGACTTAGCTAAAATGGTTCCTTCAATTTTTTTTCCGTTTGTTAATATAATTTGAACGGCAGTAATAACAGTATCGGGTGCAATAACTTCTGATTGACCATACGAAGTAGAAGTTGTAAAGATCAATATAGTTAACAACCTTTTCATCAAATTACTTTGGCAAGCTTACCCTTATCAAATTTAAAACTGCTGCAGAAGCCATTCTTATATTAATTGCTCGGTCTGGTGAGATATGTAGTTTTTTTGTTATGGTTTGATGTTTATCAGAATAGGCGATCCATACCATGCCCACAGGTTTTTCTGGTGTGGCTCCTCCAGGGCCTGCAATGCCGCTAGTGGCTACGCCAATGTCTGTATTAAATTTTGCCCGAATGATGTTTGCCATTTCAATAATAGTAGGCTCACTTACTGCACCATATTTTTCCAACACTTCCGGTTTTACTCCAAGTTGTCGCATTTTAATATCGTACGAATAGGGAATCATGCTGCCCAAAAAATAATCAGAACAACCCGGCACAGAAGTAATCAAGTGAGTAAGGTATCCGCCCGTGCAGCTTTCGGCCATTGATAAAGTTAAATTTCTTTCGCGAAGCATTTTCCCAATCACAATTTCTATGGGCTCATCGCCATAGCCGTAAATATATTCTCCGGCCAGTGGTTTTAATTTTTCTGTCCACTCGTTAATTTCATTTTCTAAAGAAGCAATTGAGTCGCTAAATCCCGTGAGGCGTAATTTCACTTCTCCTAAACTTGGCAGATACGCCAGCTTGATATGTTCGGGTAGTGCTTTTTCCCACGCAGAAATTTTATCAGCTAAAAAAGATTCGCCAATTCCTATCGTACGAATAACTTTATGGTGAATGGAAGGAGTTTTAAAAGTCTCTTTCAATTTAGGGATCACCCGTTCGGTCATCATCTTCTTCATTTCGTGTGGCACACCGGGCATGGACATAAACACCTTCCCATTTCGCTCAAACCACATGCCGGGTGCGGTGCCAATGGGGTTAGTGATTTTGGTGCAACATATTGGCAAAGCGGCTTGCTGCTTGTTAAGTTCTGTCATTTCTCTTCCTCTACTTTTAAAGAATGCCGTTACTTCTGCCAATGCCTCTTCGTGAATTTTTAATTCGCAGTTGAAATACTTTGCCAATAATGGTTTTGTTAAATCATCGCTGGTGGGGCCGAGGCCTCCCGTAATCAAAATAATATCGGCTCGCTTTTCTGCTTCCGCGAAAGCGGTCAGAATTTCTTCTTCCTGATCGCCCACGGTGGTTTTTCGAATAACTTTAATACCTACTTTATCCAACTCCACACTCATCCATTGCGAATTGGTATCTACAATTTGCCCGTAAAGAATTTCATCTCCTATAGTGAGAAGTTCTGCAAGAATTTTTTTCATTTAGTAAAAAATAATAGTTGTTAATTAAAAACGGCATTGCCAACGAAAATTAAATTGGCTATTGCGTAAACGATCAGGATGGCTCTGGATCCTATTCTATTTACACGAATGCAAGCATCCTTTCTGTCGGAATCAAATAATCTTAAGCAGATGGCTGATACTAACAGAATGCTAAAGATGGCGAAGAAGGTGAGTGAATGTAACGTGTCTACCAAGGTGAAAGTGGAGGACTCTGGAAGTAGGGAATCAATAATATATTTGTTACCAACGGCTGCAAACAAACCACCTACCGGTAAGCCAAAGCGTGGTTCAAGCTCCCACGGCTTTGGGGCAAAACTAATCATAGCAATTAAAAAGGCTATGTACATGCCCAAGAAAATTTTCATGAATAACCCTACTGCATCGCGTTGCAAATTCATTTCGATTACAAAACTTGAAAAACTTTGTGGATTTCGACCAGGGCGCCAATCACCAAATCCGGTTTCATACTTATTGGTTGAAACTTTCACCTTAAAATCCTTGATGTTCCATCCATCAATGGCTTCGGTGGGGCTAAACTTGCTTCCTTTTAAATCTGGTTTAAAAATCATGCTGCCAATATCGTATTGAGAATTTTCTATATACATGCTCAGGTGTTGTTCATCAAACGGAAAATCCTGCACATTCCATCGCTCCTTCATAGTAGCCTTCAACTTCATCATTACCCAGGCTTTGCCATTTAGAGTGTCGACTATCGGTGTTGCTTGCTCAAAGCTTTTGGCCGTGGGCATATCTAACTGCTTGGTAAAATCATATTTAGGATTATCGTACAAAAACCAAAGCCAAAAGCGGGCGGTATATTCCTTATCATGAAAATTAATATCGTGAACACTTAACACATAGGCACCCACTTTAACGGTATCTGCCTGCGCGAAAGATTTTCCGGAGATCAAAACCATTGATAGCGTAAGGCAGAGGAAGAGTTGTTTCATGAGCCAATTATTTTCGGGCTGCAAGATAACCACAAGTGCTTAATTCAAACAATTAAGTCAACCAAGCGGAAAATTGAGATTCTTAAGCTAATTTTCGAGTTGAAACCGAAACTTATACTTTATGCATAGTCTCTTACTACTAAGCCATTCCATTATTCGTTATTTTTTATTGGTAGCCATTGTTCTGGTAATCATCCGATCGCTTATGGGATGGATGAATAAATCTGCCTACACAAAGTCTGACGACAAATTAAGTCTCGGTTTGTTTATACTTACACACACTCAGCTATTGGTAGGCATCATTTTATATTTTGTTACCCCACTAGTAATTTTTAGCGGAGCTGCCATGAAAGATCCGATTGCCAGATACTGGCTAGTTGAACACAATACGGGTATGATCATCGCTATTGTACTGATTAGCATCGCGCGCATCTCGTCAAAGAAAATGACCGATGCAGTAGCTAAACACAAGCGCATGTTTATTTTTAACTCCATTGCTTTTGTCATTATCATTCTAATGATTTTCCAAAGTCAGAGAGGCTTTTTGGGTATAACGTATTAACAAACATTTTTTGCATGAAGTACTTTACACTTACATTAATCTGTCTATTGGCAAACACATTCCTGTTCGCGCAAGAAATCAGTCCGCGTTACGAACTGGTTAAAATGAATGACAACGTGAACTCACGTTATAACGAGGTGTCGCCTGTGATTTCTCCCGATGGCAAGCAGCTTTATTATTTTGTGGCCAACCATCCTGAAAACAACTATGGAAAAGAGGGAAGTCAGGATATTTGGGTTTCATCATTGGATGAGAAAGGGCAATGGTCTAAGGCCAAGCATGAAGGTGGTGCACTCAATCAGAATCGATTTAATCAGGTTTATAATTTTATGCCCGATGGTTCTATTTTCATTCGGGGAGGAAGAGCCAAAAACTCAAAAGGTTTTTCGATTGTAAGTCCTTCTGGAAATCATAATGAATTACATGTAACGGATTTTGAAAAAATGGACAAAGGTGTTTTCAATGGCGCCACTATTTCGGCCGATGGAAAACAGATTATCATGTACTTTGCAGAAAAGGAGAAAGAAAAATTTAGCGACTTATACTTATCATCTCAACAACCCGATGGGCACTACTCGCGCCCAGTGAAATTAAAGATCAGTTCTATTGCCGATGATTACGCTCCCTTCTTAGCACCCGACCAAAAGACTTTGTATTTCGCCAGCAATCGGTTTACCAAAGAAAGGGTAGGAGGTAGCGATATTTATAAGACAACTCGTTTGGATGATAGCTGGGCGAATTGGTCAGAACCCATAAATCTAGGGCGCGCTATTAATACACCTTCCGAAGATGCTTACTTCTCGATAGATACACATGGAAATATTTTCACGGCTCGCTCTGGCAATGTTACAGACGGAGGCAATTTTGATTTACTCATATTAAAACCGCGCGATATTAAGATTACCATTACTGGAGTTGTCTATAATCAAAAAACACAACAGCCCATAGTTTCTGCTGTTGAAGTTAAGTTTAAAGAATTGAGGCCTGTTAATATCAAAACAAACACAACCGGAAGATTTGAAACGAAAGTTCCGGAGATAGCAACGTATACTATTAGTGCTGCTTCGTCAGGTTTTTTACCTTTTACCCAAGATTATAAAGTGCCAGCTAAATTAAATCGCGACACCACATTGCGAAATGATATTTACCTCACGCCTATTGCTAAACAATTAACCTTAACGGGAGATTTGATTGACAAGAAAACGAATAACAGACTTGCCGCTGCGAAAGTGAATATTGTAATGAAGAATGATAGAGCTGTGCAATATAATTTAGACGCGACCAATGGAAAATACACACAAGATATACCCGGGCTTAGCTGGTACTTATTTACTGCTTCTGCCGAAGGATATTTAAATGCAAATGACAGTGTGCAGGTAGAAAATGCAGATGTTACGCCAGTTGTTAGAAACATTTTTCTCACACCTATTGAAGTAGGCTTAACGGTAAGATTAAAAAATATCTATTTTGATTTTGATAAAACGTCACTCAAGTCAGAGTCTTTTGTGGAATTGAATAAGGTAGTTGAATTTCTAAAGCAGAATTCAAAAATTTCTATTGAGATTGAAGGCCATACCGATAGCAAAGGATCGGATACATACAATGCTAATCTTTCGCAAGGCAGGTCTCAATCGGTAGTAGATTATTTAGTGACGCAGGGAATTGAAGCATTGCGCCTACAGGCTCATGGCTATGGCGAAGCAAAGCCAATTGATAGCAACGAAACAGAAGAGGGGCGTGCAAACAACAGAAGAGTTGAGTTTACAGTGGTAAAAATGTAAGGCCGATTTTTCAGCCTTACATTTTCAATCTAGATAAGGGGTGTAAAATAGTAGCCAACACTACCTGATCATGGGCAAATATTTTTCTCGATTCTCAAAAATTACCCATAGGTTAATGGCTAGTAAAATAATTGCCATGAGTAGGCCAGATCGATCGCTGATGCTGTGTGTTAAAAAAATCCCGATCATAATGGGAAAGATGATGATGGCACCAAGCGCCCTGAACTTGGGTATGATAAAAAGAATGCCACCCACAATTTCGGCAATTGCTACTAACGGCACAAGCCAGCTTACTTGCATAAGCGCATTCATAAGATCGACTAAGCCTTTGGGTAAATCAGGCGACACCGGTATGTAATTAAAAAATTTATTAAGCCCACCGTTAATGAACATGAGCCCAAAAAGAAGGCTCACTACAAATAGAATTTTATTTTTCATAGTTTAAGAGGGTTAGGTTTATTCAAATATACTAAAAGCACTATTCGATAGTAGTCAAGATTTCTTGAGCTCGGTCAAAGTCTTTTTCAAAAACATGAAGCCTTACCCCAGGAAAAAGATTGTTCATTAGAGGATACAATCCAGTAAAATTCTCTTCAGTGAGAAAGCAAGGAATGCCGTAAGCATCTAACTTTGTTTTGGCAATGTTGGCGGCAATTACATTATCGAATGAGGTGTAGACGATAATTTTTTCGGCTTCTTCCATAGTTAGTATTTAGGTCTAAGGTAGAAAATGATTAGTACAAATTTTTAACCACTGCATTAGTTGTCTATCTTTCTCTGCGGCAGGGATAGGAGCGAAAAGCCCGAAGTGTGTTGGCAAGTGTGCGGACGGACTTGTAGCAAATAGCCCGCCTGGCCGCCCAAAATATTTATTAACTAGTTGTAACATCTATAAACACATGGCGTCTTGCCTTTGAAACGATGAATATCGAAGCTTTTGAAAATCGGGTGTTGCCAACGAAAAACAAACTTTTTCGATTCGCCTTTAGGCTACTAGGAAGTCAAGAGGAAGCGAAAGATGTGGTGCAGGAGGTAATGCTGAAAGTTTGGAATGGACGGGAGCAGATGGCTACGATTGATAACATGGAGGCTTGGTGTATGCGCATCACCAAGAACATGTCGCTCGATAGACTTCGCTCTAAGCAGCGCAGGGTTACCGATTCGATGGAAGAAGGATTTGAAATTCGTCAAGAAAGTTTATCACCGCTTGAGAGAACCGAAATACAAGAAAGCATGCAACGAATTAATGAACTAATGAAAGCTTTGCCTGAGAAACAGCGACAAGTGATGCACTTGCGCGATATTGAAGGATACAGCTACAATGAGATTTGCGAAATTCTGGAACTGGACATGAGCCAGGTAAAAGTGAATTTGTTTAGAGCACGAGGTGCTGTGAGAGAAAAGTTGGTAAAAATGAACGCGTATGGACTCTAGAGAAATTGAACAATTAGTAGAGAAGTATTGGAACTGCGAGACCTTGTTGGAAGAAGAGAAACAACTGCGCGATTTTTTTCGGGGAAATATGCCGGAGAATTTAAAAGAGACAGCTGAGTTGTTTCGCTACTTTGAACAGCAACAAAATGTAGCCATAGGGCAATCTTCTTTTGATGCGGAAGTGAAGAAAAAAATTGCCGCCAGTGTACCAAAAGCAAAATCAGTATCGCTCTTTAACATGGCGCGCATTGCGGCAGGAGTGGTAGTGTTGGTGGCGGCCGGATATTTTGTAAGAGAAGAAGTGCGGAAGGCTTACCCGGATGAACCGAAAGATACTTTCAGCGACCCGCGCATGGCGCTGGAAGAAACTAAGAAAGCATTGATGATGATATCTAATAGTTTTAATAAAGCGCACAAAGAAGCAAGCAAGATTGAGATGTTTAATGAAGCCGAGCAACAGATACAGGGGAAAAGGATAGACGAAAAAAAAACGAACATTTAAGTAGCGACTAAAAAGAAATTGAAAACCTTAAAATAAAATAGTATGAAAAAGTTAATGGTGGGAGTGGTAATGATGATGTCGGTGATGGCGAATGCCCAAAGCGATGCGATTATAAAATTCTTTTCTAAATATCAAAATGATGAATCGTTTAGTCAGGTGACTATTAGCGGAAAAATGTTTAGCATGATGGCTAACCTAGATGGCAATACGCCTGAAGAAAAAACGATGATCAGTGCAATTAGTAAAATTAAAGGTTTGAAAATCTTGAAAAAAGATGATACTAGAATATCACGTGAGTTGTACAAAGAAGCGATGGCGATGATTCCTTCAGGCGAGTTTGAAGAGTTGATGACCATTCGTGATAAAGACAAAGACATGAAATTCTTTACCAAAGAATCAGGAGGAAAAATAAGTGAGCTGGTAATGGTGATGGGAGGAAACGATGAATTTCTGGTGTTAACATTATTTGGAGAAATTGATTTGAAAGAGATGGGTAAGATTGGCCGCTCGGTAAATATTGATGGTTTACAAAACTTAGATAAGTTGAAGGACAAGCATAAAGACGAGAAAAAGAAAAACTAATTCTCAAATTTAAATATCACCCATGCTCTTCTGTTTAGACATAAAGTATGGGTGATTTATTTTCGCCTAATGCATCTTTCTTTTCTTCTTACCCGTTGACGTTTATAAATTTTTCACAAATGAAACTCCTGTTTTTTCTCTCGTTAATTTCTATCACTTCACTGGCGCAAACCAAAACCACTGTTGAGCTGGATAAAAAATATGAAGGTATGTCTTTATATTTTTATAAGAATACGCTCAAAATGTTGAATCAAAAAGATGATAAAGATTTTGATGAGCTGATAAAGGGTATTGACAAGATGCGTTTTGTGATGGTGAATAAAACCAAAGAGAAATTTGGTAATGCTGATTATGCAAGTCTAAAAAAGAACTACGAAGGTGAGAAGTATGAGTTAATGATGACCAGCAGGTTAGATGGAAGAAATTTTGATGTGTTTATACGTGAAGTGAATGGAGACGTAAAAGGCACTGTGATACTCGCCAATGATTCTACCAGCTTATATGTTCTGGATATTTTAGGGAAGGTGGCACTGAATAAAGCAGGGGCGTTATTTAGTCAGTTGGATAACAGCACAGACATTGGAAAGAAAATTAAAGATTTTGCAACTGGTAACGATAAGAAGAAACAAACAAAAAAGAAGTTGGAAGATGGCGAAGGGGAAGAAGAAGAAGATGAAAACGAAGAGAAGAAAACTAAAAAGAACTAACCTTGGAAACAGTACTATCCATTAATAAGCTCACAAAAAACTTTGGAAAACTTTGTGCAGTTAACCAACTTGATCTGGAAGTAAAACGCGGCCAGGTATTTGGCATGCTCGGCCCCAACGGAAGTGGTAAGACTACTACTTTGGGTATGTTGATGGGTGTTACGAACCCCACCTCGGGTAGCTTTACTTGGTTTGGCGAGCCAGCCACGCATCATACACGTAAAAAAATTGGTGCCGTATTAGAGCATCCGATTTTCTATCCCTATCTAAGTGGGCAAAAAAATTTAGAGTTAAATGCCATGGTAAAAGGAGCTAACTCGGCTAACATTGAAAAAGTATTAGATATTGTTGAACTCAGTGACCGCAAAGAAGATAAGTACAGAACCTATTCATTGGGTATGAAGCAACGCCTTGCCATTGCTTCTGCATTGGTCAGTGATCCAATCATTTTGATTTTAGATGAGCCAACTAACGGTCTTGATCCAATGGGGATTGCAGAGATTCGTGAAATTGTGAAACGAATAGCAGCCGATGGCAAGACTATTATTTTAGCCAGCCATTTATTAGATGAAGTACAGAAAGTGTGCACGCACTTTGCAGTGTTGCGCAAAGGTAAGCTCATGCACAGTGGCCCGGTAGATGATGTAGGAAAAGGGGAGGAGACAGTTGAGGTGATGGCCTATCACGATGACTTGGGAGTATTACTTCAAGAATTTGTAGGAAGTGGTTCAATAAAAAAAGATAATGGAATTTTTCAGGTAATGATGAAAGATGGTTTTCATAGTCAGGATTTGAACAAGTTTTTATTTGAAAAGGGTATCATCACGTCTCATTTAATGACCAAGAAAAAATCGCTCGAAAAAAAATTTCTCGAAATATTGTTTGAAGCTCATTAATTTCATCTCACGTCTCCATCTTAGATCTTATATCTTCCTATGCTACACCTTCTTAAAATAGATTTAAAAAAGATGACCAGCTATCGCACGTTCTGGGTTATATGCGGTTTATATTTTCTTACGCTTGGTTTCACTACCGCCAGCGGCATGGAAATATTGAAGTGGATTGCCAGTAAGTTCGAAGATTTTGGCTCATCACTTAACGTAAACAGAATTCCACTTTATCATTTCCCCGACATCTGGCAAAACCTGATTTACATTAGTGGGTTATTTAAATTAGTGCTATCGGTAATGGTGGTAATTTCTATCACGAATGAATATCAGTACCGAACACTCCGTCAAAATATTATTGATGGCATGAGCAGATTAGAATTTGTGCTGTCAAAAGTATTGACCAATGTTTTATTGAGCCTGATGAGTGTGGCTATGCTTTTATTAATAATTATTGTTACCGGATTAATTTACACTCCAGATTTAGCTTTCGCAGATGTAATTACAGGAGCTGAATTTTTACTGGCATATTTTTTAGAAATCTTTGCCTTCTTATCTTATGCTTTAATGCTTGGTGTTTTTATTCAGCGCTCAGGGCTAACCATTGTTGTGCTGATGCTCTCACACATGATTGAGGCTATCATTAAATTAAATTTATTCAGAGAGAGTTTGAACCCCAGCATTGGATGGCTGAAGCAATTTTTTCCCTTAGAGTCAATTACCAATTTGGTGCCGCTGCCATTTGCACGATATGCTTTTCAAGAAATTCAGGACTATGTAAGCATAACCGCAATAGTCATTGCACTTACTTGGGCTTTCTTATTTAACTATTTTAGTTATCTAAAATTGAAGAAAGCGGATATTTAAATTAGAAAGAATATCCAATTTTAATTCCATAAGCACGATTATTTCCATTTCCCTGATTTGATGAGTAAACATTTGCTGTACCAATAGAATAAACAAATTGAAATTTAAAAATCCCAGTTCCAGAAATTATCTCCGGACCAATGGCAATTTGATACAATAAATCATTTTTGAAATACAAACTTGACACATCTTTACTATCATCCAATACCAGAAGCGATGGCTCTAAACTATTGTAGAACTGATTTGTGCTGGAGTTTATCAGGGGAATAAGTGAAAAACTTGCACCGAATTTCCATCCATCCAATAAAAAATATTTTTGGGTTCTTAGGTGAAGTGTAACTGGAAAAACAAAAGTATTGAATCGCAACCTAGTTCTGTATGTAGAATCCGGCTGCAACCCCGAAATACTTTGCTTAATTTGTGTATAGATCCCAGAACCTAATTGTTGATAACCTGCGCCAATCGACAATCCTATGTATGATTTAAAATAATATTCGGCTGCAATGCCAATGCCCACAGAAGGTTTTGAAAAGTATCGAGATGCTAAAGATTTCCCTTCTATAGTTGACCAATGCAAACCAAAATTAGCGTTCAATCTAAATTTTTTATTAAAACCAGAATGGCTTTTTTGATTCTTCCCTTCTACTTGACTGGTAACCTCGACTGTAGTAGCAATGACAAGGCATGCAAAAAATAAAATTTTTATTTTCATACTCTTTATTTCTTTTTGAGTGGTTTGAGATGAAAGTACCTAACATGCCATACTTTATAAATGGCAGGTAAGATGAGTAATGTAAGAATTGTGGCCGATATTAATCCGGAGATAACTACCACCGCTAAAGGTTTTTGTGTTTCGGAGCCAATGCCGTTGGAAAGAGCCGCAGGTAATAAACCTAATCCCGCCATCAATGCAGTCATTACTACAGGCCTCACACGACTCATAGCTCCTTCTAAGATCGCATCTTCGGTGCTCATGCCTAAGTCGTGATTTTTATTGAATACAGAAACGAGGATTACTCCGTTTTGCACACACACCCCAAATAAAGCAATGAAGCCAACGCCAGCAGAAATGCTAAAGTTGATTCCGGTAATATATAGTCCCATTATTCCTCCTATTAATGCAAATGGAACATTAAGCAATACCATGGTTGCATACTTAGGTGAATTGAACATAAAAAATAGCCACATAAAAATTAATCCAATTGAAATTGGAACTACTAATCTTAATCTGGCTGTGGCTCGCACTTGGTTTTCAAATTCACCGTTCCAAGTTATTGAGTAACCTTTTGTTAAATGAATTCCAGAAGCAACTTTTCGTTGTGCTTCTTCAATAGTACTTCCTAAATCTCGATCTCTAACAGAGAACTTTATAGGAATAAATCTAAGATTGCCTTCGCGATATACAAACGCAGGGCCAGTTTGTAATTTAATATCGGCAATTTCACTTAACGGGATTTTAGATCCGTTCGTGCAAGGGATTAATAGCTTACCTATTTCTTTGGTGCTTTGCCTGTACTCAGGAGCAAATCTAAGGCGAATATCAAATCTTCTTTCTCCTTCGTAATATGTCGAAGCTTTTTTACCACCTACAGCAATTTCGATAATATTGTTAGCTTCTGAAACATTGGCGCCATAACGGGCCATTTTATAACGATCTAACTCTACGCGTAATTCAGGTTGGCCAATACTTTTAAATATTCCTAAATCCTGAACACCTTCAACAGCTTCCATTATGTTTTTAATACTGTCTGCCAAATATTCGAGCCTACTGAAGTTATCTCCAAAGATCTTTATGGCCATCTCGCCCTTAACCCCTGAAACCGCTTCTTCTACGTTGTCAGAAATAGGTTGCGAAAATCCAAAAACAACTCCAGGAAATTCGGCATTCAGATGTTCTTGCATGTCTTTAATAATTTCTTCTTTCGTCACATCTCTATCCCAATCGTCTTTTGAATATAGATCAACAAAAAATTCTACGTTAAAAAAACCCGTAGGATCGGTACCGTCATTAGGTCTTCCATTTTGAGAAATTACTCCTCTTACTTCTGGATACTTCGTAAATATATGACGCATCGCTTCGGACTGAACATTCGCTTTAGAGAATGCAATACTTTGAGGCATACTCGCTCTTACATAAATAGATCCCTCATTTAGTTTCGGCAGAAATTCTGAGCCCAATTGTTTTGCAACCATGAGGCTCATAAATAAAAGAGCTACTGAAATTAAAATGCTTCTGATCGGGTGATCAATACACCAAATTAGCGCAGGCTTATATACTTTAGATAAACCAGTAATAAGAGGATTATCTCTTTCTCTTACATTTTTATTGAGTGAAAGTTTACAGAGAAGAGGAACTAATGTAAGTGTAAATAGTAGTGCACCAGTCAACGCGAAGCCCATTGTGTAGGCGAGTGGCGAGAACATTTTGCCTTCTACTTTTTGAAAAGCGAAAATGGGTACAAGAGCTGTAATAATTATTAGCTTAGAAAAGAAGATTGGCTTTCCCATTTCGATCGCAATTTTCTTTACAAATCCCATTTTTGACATCAGGTTGAATCGTTCTCTTCCCATTTCATGCTGTTTGTGGGCGAGGTAAACAAACACACCTTCTACCATTACTACGGCTCCATCGATTATAATCCCAAAGTCAATTGCACCGATGGAAAGAAGATTGGCAGACATGCCACGCATGCGCATACAAATGAATGCGAAGAGCAATGCTAGCGGAATAATAATGGCTACCATTAGGGTTGCCCGCCAATCCAATAAAAAGATAGATAAGATAAAAGTTACTAGCAACATACCGACAATGAGATTTTCCATTACCGTATTCGTAGTAAGATTTACGAGCGTAGTTCTGTCGTAGAATACGGAAATTTTAACTCCCTCTGGCAATACACGACTGTTGAGATCGTCAATTGTATTATTTAAATCTTTAAGAACGGCACTTGGGTTTTCTCCTTTCCTTAATAAAACAATTCCTTCCACAACATCAGGGTCATTTCCCCTTCCGACTTTTCCTAACCTGGGTCTAGCTGATTCATGAACTAGGGCAACATCTTTAATAAAGATAGGGGTACCATTAATATTTTTGACAATGATATTCTCTATGTCGTCAATGCTATTAACCAATCCCAGCCCACGAACGAGAAAAGATTGATTTCCTAACTCAACTACATCACCTCCAACGTTTCCATTATTTTCTTCAACTGCACTAAATAAATCCTGTGTATTAAAATTAAACGCAAGCAGTTTATTAGGGTCAATAGTAACCTCAAAAATTTTAACCTCACCACCAAAACTTACTATGTCTGCTACCCCCTGCACAGCCTTTAATCGTTTGTCAATTATCCAGTCCTGAATTTCTTTTAGTTGACGCACAGTTTTTCCAACACCCTCCAGTGTATATCTGTAAATTTCACCAGTAGGGCCAGAGGGGGGTTGAATTTCGGGATCTGCACCAACTGGAAGATTAATATTACTTAGTAAGTTAGATACCATTTGCCTCGCTCTGAAATCATCCACCTCATCTTCAAAAAAGATAGTTACAACGGAAAGTCCAAAAAGTGAGATGGAACGGAGACTTGTTTTACGAGGTACCACGTTAAGTTCAGTTTCCATTGGTATGGTAACAAACTTCTCTAATTCTTCTGCACTACGTCCTTGCCATTGTGTGATGATTACAATTCGCGTATTGATTACATCGGGAAACGCTTCGATTGGTGTGTTTAAGAAACTTTGAGTACCCCATATAACAATAAGTAACGTTCCTAAGAAAACCATTAACCGATTTCTTAGTGAAAAAGATATGATACCTTTTATAAAACTGTTCATGGTATCTACTTAGTTAAAGTTGATTGAATGCCGTAAGCACAAATAAAGATCCTTCACTCACTACTGTATCATGAAGGCTTAACCCTTCTTTTACCTCTGTATATTTATGGAACACTTTTCCAATTCTGATTTGTACTTTTTTAAATTCTCTTGGCAATACCTCTACCATCACAAAATATTGATTATTCTCAAGTATAATAGAGTTGTTATTTACCACCATTACCTTATCATGATTTTTTGGCGTGATTTGTATTGTAGCAAACATTTCAGGTTTTAATAAACCCCTTCTGTTAATTAGTTCAGTCCGTACTCTCACTACCCGAGAGGCCGGATCAAGCATGCTACTGATTCGATCAATTTTACCAGTAAAAATCTCATCTGGGTAAGCAATTGTCTTTACTACTACATCATCGCCTTCATGTACTTTTGAAATATCGCTTTCGTGTACGTTAGCCCAAATCCAAATGGTTTTTAAATCCGATATCGTAAAAATGTTAGTGCTATTATCTGTTCTTATTTGGGTTCCAGTATTAATATTTCGCTCAACAATATAACCAGTTCTAGGTGCCAGTACTCTGAAAATAGCGTCTTGCTTTGAGGAGCCTCCGTATAAATTGAGAACTTGTCTGCTTTCGTCAAACTCAGATTGCGAGTTAGAATAATTTTTTTTCGCTTCTGCGATATCTCGTTCAGATAGCATACCAGATTTGAATAGTTCTTCTGCTCTCGTTAAATTCAATTTAGCAACTTCTAAATTAGACTCTGCTACATTATAATCACGTTGATAACTGCTGATATCAGAGCTTAAAAGTGTAGCCAATACTTGACCTTTCTCCACGTAATCGCCCAATGAAGCTTGAATATTTTCCACTTTGCCACTGACAATTGGAAAAACACGCACTACGTTATCTTCTGCAAAGCTTACCTCACCCACCGCTACAAATTGTTCTGCTGAAGGGATCATCTTTACAGAATCGATTTTGATGAATTTAACTTGCTCACGTGTTAAGGTGAGAACCCCCTTTTTTTCTACTATTCTCGCAATTGATTTTTCATGTTTAGATTTGCAAGAAATCATCAATAATGTAAATAGAATAAGCCAAAGATTAATCGCTCTCATAATTTTAATACTCAATAAGTTGTGTGCCAATGTTAAAATTAAGTTTGTTGATGCTATTAAGATATTGCTGACGGAGTTGAATCATTTCTATTTGAGTAGAAATGTATACCCGTTGATAGTCGATAAATTCAAGCAGGCTAATATTTCTCTTCTGAAAGAATATGGACGTATTTTGATGTAGCTGATCTAGTTTTTGAAGATATTCATCAGAGTAGCCAGACAATGCATCGAAATTCTTTTTGTATTGATAATAGGATGCGATAACTTGATTGGATGCCGCACTCTTCAGGTATTCATACTGCAAATTTGATTGTTTGATTTTGAACTGAGCCTCTTGAATTCTACCCTGATTACGATCAAAAATGGGAAGTGGCATTTGTATGATTAATCCTGAATAATTGCGCGTGTAATTACCACCTTTATCATAGTCAAAACCAATTGTAACATCTGGCATAGAAGATGATTTTTGAAGTTTTAGATTTCTACTTTGATATTGCTGATAGAGTTTGGCAAACATAATATCGGGACGAATTGATTGAGATTGATTGATTAACGAATCCAACACAAAGGATGAGTTAAACGTGGGGATTTTTTGCTCAATTCGTATCGGAACTTCTTTTGGAAGTTGTAGCAAAGTTCTGAGTTGCCCTTGTAGTTCTTCTTTTAAATTATAATTATTTACGGCATCGGCCTTAACCGAAATATATTCGGAGCGAATTCTCAGATCTTCACTCTGTGATATTCCTCCTAGTTCAAGTTGTCTCTTGCTGGTAGCTTGTAAATCTTCATAATTTTTCAAAACCTCATTATAAAGTTTTTCTTTTTCGTTAATGGCTGCTAAATCATTATAAGTTGAACCTAACTCAAACAAAAGCCCCCGAATGGCGTCTTCAAATTGAGCTTTACTTAACTCAACATTTATCTTAGCTAGTTTTACTGTATTCGAATGTTTACCTGCAATTGAAATACTTTGAGTAATCTGGGCTTCAAATTGGTTGGCCGTTCTAAAATATTTTTCCTGATCTATACTGTATGCCTCTTGCATCCAGTTGATATTGGGATTATTCCATACTCTTGCTTGAATTAATTGAGCCTCCGCCTGATTCACTTGATAATAGGCTGCTAGCAGAAAGAAATTTTTACTTAGTAAAACCTCCTTAGCTTTCGTCAAGCTCAAAATTGAATCTGCGCTGGCAGCCTTGATTGTTGATGGAAGAATAAACGAGATGATTATCAGTAAAAAGTAAATCTTTTTCATATTCTGGTAAAATGCTAGAAAGGACTTCTGTAACAGAAGGGAAAAGCAATAAATCCGAAAATCTTAAATTCGGAGATACCGGAAGAATATGCAGGGTTTGGAAATGGTAATTTTAGATATTACCATTGGTGACTCATTAATATGAGATACGAAACAGAGGAAAGCACTTTCAGCTATTGAAAAGTTTAACTTTACCTTTTCGTTATCGCCCTGCTCATCTTCATTATTCGTTTCAGCGATGGAGGCAGCTATCGAATGTGGTGTTTTTAAATTTTCTTTAAAGCAGATGCGATTTAAGTTGACACCCTCTATAGAAAGAGTTGAAAGCAAGATACCCGCCAATATACTTAGCGATATAATGAGCCGAATTGCCCTATTTTTTGCCTTCCATTTCATAACTGTTTACAAATGTATGTTTAATAATCAGATCCGTCAAATCTAGTTGATGATGCGGGATTTGATATACAATTGCCAAAAACGAAAAACTTAAACTCTGAATAGCTAGAAAAACTGGGTAGTAGGTTATAGATTTTTTTAAAACTGATCTTTTAGAACAGGATTTTTATTAATGTTAACTAATCCCCAATGCGTAAACTTCATTGCGATCGAAAACATGATGAAGAAATCCGTATCACTTTTTGCGACTCCATCACTATTTGTGAAAATTGGGCTACTATTTTTAGAGTGACGTGCCTCTATGCGAAAAGTAACATCATCATTAGGTAAATGTTCTAATGTTAGAGTTGAGCCATGGTATCGAAACCCATTTTGTAAAGTTACTCCTTGCCTAACTAGATCATTAATAATTTGGTCGGGGTCATTAACATGCTCGTAGCGTACTGCCACCCCCCACTTTTTATTAATTCCGTATCGCACACTTCCTCCATATGCTTGCCAGTATTTTATTTCATGTGTAACTGAATCCTTAATCATTCCTATGTCAAACATCGGAGCTACAATCCATTTGCCAGCATACACCCTACCAAAAATATTATGATACATTTTAAATGAGTTCTTTTGTCTTTTATAATCATAGGTTTCATCTCCGGCAAAAATTCCGTAGTTAAAAAGTAATTTACCAGGGTTGTCATAAACGTGAGCGATGCCAAATGCTGGGCTGCTATTATTGTCGCGAACCACTTGCCATCCGTTGGTAATTTGTGCGGTTCCACTCCAGTAATTTCCTATTCTATATTTCAATCGGATACCCGCCTCGTAGTCAGGCGCAAAGTCGGTCATCACAGCACGGGTAGCATGTAAATTATCTTTATTAATAAATGTTTCAGATCCAAAAATTGCAGGGAAAATACCACTTTGGATTTCTAAATTACTTTGTATTTTATATGTAATTGAAAGTTCTCGAATGTACTTGAATATTTCAGTTTCATTGAGATACATGATGTCAACAATATCGCCTGCATGGGCTGCTGCTTTTACCTGTACTTTACCGTACTCCAGATATAGTTGGCCATAGGTGTAAGCTAATCCAAATTGATTTACATATTCGGGGTTGCTATTAGTATACCTTCTATTTCCAAGAGGTTTATTAAAATCATAGGTATAATGAAAATCCACATAGGTTTCGTATCCAATTTTTAATTTATCATTCGCTTCGCCTGATTCTTGAGCAAGATTTTGAAATCCACAAAACAAAAATATTATAATGACCAATTTCTTCATAAAAATTTAAGATTCTAAGTGACTAAATCACTTTGTTGCAAGTGAAATTAGCTTGTTGTAAAATATACCAAAGCGTGTGACTTTGAAGAATATTAAATCCTTAGAATCTGCGAGCGTTCCAGAATAGATTCGGGAAGAACGGATTGATTTGCTATGAGAACCGAATTTGTTTGATGGAATAGCTTCTGATCAAAGCAACCAGCAATTTGTGACTGAACCGCTGGTGTTAAGTTTCGAAGATGAGAGGCTCTGTTGTGAAGCTGGTTAAGCTGTGAAAAAATGGGAGGACGAAAGTGTTCAGCACTCGCATTTGTTGGTGATTCTTGAATTGAAGTCGAGATAACCACTTTTAATTTTTCATCAGGATTTTGCTCTATCGTTAACGAAACTAAACTCAGCATAAAATATCCAACTAACAGCCCAAAGGCTATTTTGTTTTTTGGGATTTTGAGAAAGGAATATTTAGCGGGATACATTTTGCTGCAAAGATATAATTTTCTGATTACCCAAAATAAGTATTCTTCTGAAGTTCCATACTTTGTGATTAGATGAATTGTAATGGAATAAGTTACCTAACGGCTAGTCGTTATTATTACTTAAATACATAGATCAATTTATTCCATTTTGGAGAAATCATAATCTTCGTGACCCTTTCCTAATTTAACCACAGGTTTATCGACCGTACCCGTAACATGGAATGGAATTCGTATTTTATTAAACGGAGGCACACTGATTTTTAATAAGTAATTAATTTCATTTTCAAAACTATGACTTCCCTCCATGCTGGTGGTGTATTTGCCCAACTGAAAAGTGAATGGGTATACAAATACTTTTCCTCCTTTTATCTCACTTGTCATTACAATGTCTTTAATAGTTGGATCAGTCATTTCTTTTTTGTTAGTGATATTGCTAATGTGGCTCATCACCTTCATGCCTTTTAATTCTGCATTTTCAATTTTAACAATTCCACTTCCAACAATAGTTTTAAAAATAGGAGTGAAGTCATCTGCTAATTCTCCTTTCAATTTATAGTTTGAGGAAAATGTTCCTTGCGTATTTTCGGCAATGGGTGCCATGGTTTTGATGGTAGAGAAAACAGCATACGCTTTTTGCATATCTAATTTTTCGATATTGAAAGCTAAATCAAAAGCAGGATGCTCCATGTTTTGGCTATTGTAATCTCCGGTAAGAGAGAATTTAGCATCTACTGCGTTGAAGCCAGTTTCTTTGAGAGAGAGAATACCATCTTTTATTTTGATTTTTCCTTCTAGGTCGTTTATTTGCAATTCACCAAATCGAACAAAATCAATTTTAGAATCAAACGTAAAATCAATCTGCCGCGGTATTTCAACTACGCTTAATTTACTAGTTGTAGTATCTGGTTTAGCTTTGACTTGATTATTTTGCATCCATTCATTAATGTCTAGCGTATCGCATTTCATTTTTAAATCACCTTGTAAATACCGGCCAGTGTTGGCAATTGTAGACCAATAATCGAACAGATGCCCGCTAAGAGAAATAGTACTCTTTCCAACTTTCATTTTTAGTTGTTCAATGCTTAAGCGATCGGGTTGAAAATTGATGGTGCCACTTGGTATTGAAATTTCTTTTTTGTTTTCGGCTAATTGAATGAATAGATTTTTCAATTCAATTTTTCCATTATTAGAAATCAAATTGAAACGATTGGCTTCTAGGTCAATCAGTTTTCCGTTGGTTTCAAAGTTAAAATCAACTAACCCTTTTAGTTTCATATCGGCCACCGGATAAATTTGAGTTATTTTCTCCAAATCAATTTCGCCATCTACTTTTAAATCGTACTGATAATCTACTAGGTTTGAAATTTTACCGCTCAGCGAAAATGGCTCTCCTTCTAGTTGATAAGTCATCTGCTGAAGGTTGATTGTCGTTTCAGCTAACTTGCCACTGAGGTTAATCACTTCGGCATTGATTTTAATTTTCTCCAGTGAAAGCGGATACTTTTTGTATTGAATATAGCCACTATCTAGCAGTAGGTGAGCATCTACAACAGGAAAGAACTTTAGCGAATAGTTCCACACTCCATTTGCTTTTATATCCACATCAAGTTTTCCTTTCAAGATGAAATCAGGAATGGGAAACATTTTTTCTAAATCTGCCAGGTCGAGGTTCGCTTTTACTTCTGTATCAAAGTGTGGATGGGTGAGCCCTGTTATTTTAACTTTCCCTTCGATCGGATTTTTATCTAAGTCGAGATGAAAGCTCCGTACATTTAATACAGTGGTTTCAAGCGTTTGATTTGTGTTTTGTAAAGTAAGATGTAAGAAAATATTTTCTACCGGCTTAGGAAGATGGCTGTATTGAAAAAAACCATCCAATACTTTTAAGTCGATTAAAAAATTGGGCACTTGATTAGTTACCTGATTATAGGTGCCTTTTACAAAGCCATTCAATTCAAACTCACCTTTAGTTTTAATATTTTTAAAATCATTCTTATAAAAGCGCGGAAGTATGGATAAAAGATTTTTGAAGTCTGTTTCTTTTACCGAAAAGCCAAGATTTATTTCAAACCCTTGTTTCAGAATTCTGAAATTTCCATCAAAGCTTATTTTGAAATGATTGAGTTCGAGGTTGTGATCTTTAAAAGTAAAGAGCCATTCTTTCAAATTCATCTCCATTGTTAAATCAGTAACAAAATGTTTTTTGTCTAAGTATTTTATTCCTTGAAAAGTATAGCTTAGCTCCTCTACTGAAGTGGTGATATTGAGATCAGATATTTCGTTATCAAAATCTCCCGAGCCGCTGTGATTAATTCCCTTCATGCCAATGAGGGTTGCCTGTTGCTGGTTATTGTAGAATAACTCGCCATTCAAAATCTCCCACAATTCAATGTTTATTTTGATGGATTTTTTTTGCGCGGTTGAATCGGATTGCAACAAGTCATAGTTAGAGCTTCCATCTTTTAAAACCCTGATCTTGATTATAGGACTCTGCAGGTGAATACTCTTGATTTCAATTTCTTTTCCTTCCCAAACAGATTGTATATCAAACGAAAGAGTTAATTGTTTGGCAGTAGCAAGCGTATCATTTGCAAATGCATCTTTACCCTTGATGCTAAAGTTACTGAAAGCCAACCCGATGTGAGGAAAGTTTGAAAAAGACGAAATTTTAACATCTGTAAAATTGATATCTGCATTTAGCTGACTATCAATCTCAGTTAAAATTTTTGCCTTCAGCTGATCTTTAAAAAAATAAGGGATGGCTAACAGACCCAAAACAAGTATTACGACTAGCGAGCCGCTGATTAGAATAAATTTTCTCATGGTAATAGACTTGGTAAAGGTAGATAAAAGTGCCTAGCGATGCTGTCTATTTTAATGGCCACGGTAATATTTTTTGAAGAGGGATCATCGCAAATATATTATTCTCTTGAAGTTCTATATTTTTGAGGATGGATAAGCACATAGTTGAATTTATTGGCCTAACGGCTGGTAGTCTTACTACCATTTCTTTTCTTCCACAAGTTATCAAAACATGGAAGAGCCGTTCTGCTAAAGATCTCTCGCTCGTTATGTTTAGCCTTTTCTGTTTTGGAATTTTTCTTTGGTTGATTTATGGTTTGTTGATCAACTCTTTGCCGGTAATTCTTTCCAATATCTTTACTTTGATTCTTTCTTCTACCATTTTATTCTTTAAGCTTAAATTTAA
Source organism: Cytophagales bacterium (assembly GCA_025359125.1). Lineage (GTDB taxonomy): Bacteria > Bacteroidota > Bacteroidia > Cytophagales > Cyclobacteriaceae > ELB16-189. The sequence goes on along the minus strand of JANYHI010000082.1, from coordinate 41,138 downwards.
AGATTGAATTGAAAATTAATTATCCGTTTTTTTTGAAAAAAATAAAAGATGATTACTCAGATTTATAGAGCCGTTTTTCCTCTGGAATTCAGGCAAAAAATGTATGATATTTTTTTAGGAAGAGTCGTGTTCTTCTTTCGTCATGTGGGTGTAATTGGCAGAAGTAAGTCTGCTTTCTTTTTTGGTTTTCTGATGCCGAAAACGGAAGTGAATAAAGCCTACTCCTTTATGGGTAAGCATGGGCTCACTTCTTACCCAAATGATTATATGCTGGAGTATCGGCAAATAGAAATTAATGTAGAGCACGATGCTTCTCAAAATTTGCCTTTTGTAAATCATAACGGAAAGCGTTTGTATTTTCCTGAATTTTACTCGGATGATAAAGTAAAAAGAGATTACCGCGCATTGGTCATAGAGCAGGATAGTCGATCTCCGCATCGGTATGTTCGATCGTATGATGAGCTCACAGGCAAAATATTATTGGATGTTGGAGCCGCAGAAGGAATTTTTTCTTTAGACACGATAGAGCTAACAAAAGGTGTTATTCTATTTGAATGTTTAGAACACTGGCAAAAGCCTCTTAAAGCCACTTTTTCCAACTGGAGCGATAAAGTTACTTTAGTCAAGAAGTATGTAGGGAATAAATCAGTTGGAGATTTTGTGACGATTGACGAATTTCTAACAGAGAAAATAAATTTCGATCTCTTTATTAAAATGGATATTGAGGGTGCAGAACGAATTGCACTGGAAGGTGCAGGGCGAACACTAAGAGAAGGAAAAAATATTCAACTTGCCATTTGTACGTATCACCGAATAGGAGATCCTGAGTATATCGAAAATTTGCTAGCGAGACATGGATACTCCACTGAGTTTTCGCAAGGTTTGATGTATTGGAATAAAAGATTGAGTAAAGGAATTATACGAGCTAGGAAATAATTATTGATGAGTAGTTTTATTTTAAAAATTCCGATACTAAGAGTGCTGGTGCGTGCCATTCAAAAAAGAAATTTTGAAAAAGAATGGAGACGCAGAAATCCGCATAACGAAACCAAGATTGGCGATCGCCAATTTCCCATGGAGGTAGTGACCGTTGGAAGAGGAAGTTACGGAACTATTGTTATTCAAAGTTTGTACGTTACTGCTAATGAAAAAATTGAGATCGGGAATTTTGTATCGATTGCCCCAAGCGTAACTTTTTTATTAGGAGTAAATCATCAGCTTAACACCGCGACTACTTTTCCTTTTTATTCTAAACTTATTAAAAGGTCATCTATCGATGCCATTAGCAAAGGCCCCATTATTGTTGAAGATGAAGTTTGGATTGGAACAGGAGCTATGATTTTTTCAGGAATTAGAATAGGAAAGGGTGCCATCATTGCAGCGGGTTCAATCGTTACAAAAGATGTTGCTCCTTATGCAATAGTTGGCGGTAATCCTGCCAAGCTAATTCGCTATCGGTTCTCAGAAGAAGTCATTAAAATATTGCAGCCCATTTGCTTTGTCGATTTTTCGGCCGATTGGATAAAGAAAAACATTGACATCATTTATAAAAAAATTGAGACGGTGGAAGATGCAATGCAGCTAAAATTGCTGGCAGATTCTTACCAAAAGGAAAAGAAATGAGTAAACCCGTTCGAATAATAGCCACTTACTTACCACAATTCCATCCCATTCCTGAAAACGATGAGTGGTGGGGTAAGGGATTTACTGAATGGACTAACGTTGGCAAGGCCAAGCCTTTGTTTCGCGGCCATTATCAACCGCGTGTTCCTGCCGATTTGGGATACTACGATTTGCGTCTTCGAGAAGTTCGCCAGCAGCAAGCAGATATGGCGAAGGAATGCGGTATTGAAGGATTTTGTTATTGGCACTACTGGTTTGGCAACGGAAAGCGATTGTTGGAGCGACCATTCAATGAAGTACTGGCATCGGGCAAGCCAGATTTTCCTTTTTGTTTAAGCTGGGCGAACCACAGTTGGCAAGACAAACAATTTAGCAAAGAGGGAACTGATAGAATGTTGATAGAACAAACGTATGGCGGAGAAGAGGATTACCTTGCTCATTTTTATGCGTTGCTTCCTGCTTTTAAAGATACACGCTACATTACAGTTGATGATAAACCTCTATTTCAAATTTACCTGCCATTGAAGTTTGCTGATGTAGAAAATTTTATTGCGTGTTGGCAGCGCGAGGCTAGAAAAAATGGTTTGCCAGGCTTTCATTTTGTTGGCCATACATTGTTAGATGAAGATGCAGAACCAATTCTTAAAAAAGGTTTCGATGCGATTAATATTGTTCGCTTATATCATTTCTATAAACACAAATATTCTTTACCAGAAAGAGCGTATATGAAAATGAGAAGGCTCTGGTTAAAAACGGGTGGCATTTTCGACTACGAAAAATTATCTCAATACTTTTCAGATAAGAACGACTCGAAAGAAAATTGGTATCCTACCATCATTCCCAATTGGGATCATTCACCTAGGTCGGGAAGAAGAGGAAATATTTTTATCCACTCCAATCCCGTGGCTTTTAAGAAACACGTAAAGCAAGTGCTGGAAACCGTCAGGGATAAAAAGCCACAGCAGCGGATTATCTTTTTAAAATCGTGGAATGAGTGGGCAGAAGGAAATTATATGGAACCTGATTTAAAATTTGGGCGAGGGTATGTCAATGCTTTGAAAGAGGCAGTAGAGGAAGTGAATGTATTATTTAAATAATTTTTTAATCAGTTGGTTAAGTTGCTCTTTATTTTTCTCTGCCGATAACTCTTCCGCAGCACGCTGAGTATTAGATTTGAATTTCCTCAGTAGATCAGGAGTTATCGTTTTTAACTTTTCTGCTAGTTTATCAGGAGTAAAATCTTGTGACACCACACCAATATCATACTCATTTACAATTTCTGCCATTTCAGGTGTTGGGCCAATGGCAATGGCTAGTCGTGCCTGAATAAAATCAAATAATTTATTGGGCAGCGTATTCGCATAATTAAAATTGATAGGCGGAAGCAGAAATACTCCGATATCATATTGATTTAAATAAGCTACTAACTCCTCACTTTTAAGGGGTGGTAAAAATCGGATTCGACTATCTCCTTCGGCCAGATTTTTTAAATAATCGATATAACCTGAAGTTTTAGAAGATGCTAATTGAGGTACTATCAGCATGAAGTCGAGCGTAAAGCGCTCGTCCAGATGTTTCATCATCTCAATCATTAACTCTAATTTTCTGGAAGGGGTAGATCCTCCGTGATGAATCATTTTTATTTTGTTGGATCCATTTATTGTACGAGATATCTTTTTATACCAGGTGGCATTGGTGATTATTTCTGGTAACGCGCCAAAAATTTTATGGTATTCATTTGCGAGACCTTTCCCTACCGTGGTCATTCCATCTATCAATGGAATATATTTTTTGCAGAGATAAATATTGAATGACTGAAAAAATATTCGCCACATCAATCGATCTTCAAAATGGCGTGGCGCATATTCATGGGCATCGAAAATAATTTTTGCTGTGCCCTTCAACGAAAAAGCTAATGGTAAGCTCTCTACGTCATTGGCAATAATCAGATCAAATTTTGAACCCTTCAGTTTTTCTATAATTGGTGTTATCTGATATAATAATGAGTAAGCTTTTTCGAACAGATGAGTGAGCAAAAAGAGCGAAGAAAATATTTTGTGAGTTAGCGTGAAATTTGTTTTTTGAATGGGTACGATTTCGTAACCACTATCTATTTTACCTTGGTAGCAAACAGCGGTAACAGAATACTGATCTTTAATAAAATCTATTTGCCTACTTACTCGTGCATCGTGGTGTAGATCGCTAAAACTTATTACTAAAACTTTCTTCATTTCGTTGTCTTTAGCCTCTTCGGGTTCTCTATTAAAAACGACTCCCACGATTTTGATTTACTTTTGGTAGAACCACCTTGGTAATGGTGACACAACGCCACGGCCAACGCATCGGTAGCATCTAAAAGTTTTGGTAATTCTTTAATGCTAAAAATTTGCATCAGCATTCTCGCCACTTGTTCTTTGCTGGCGTTTCCATTCCCGGTAACGGATTGCTTTACTTTTTTAGGAGCATATTCGGTAATCGGCACTTCTCTATACAACGCAGCAGCCATTGCTACCCCTTGCGCCCTTCCTAATTTAAGCATTGACTGAATATTTTTTCCGAAGAAAGGTGCTTCCAGCGCCACTTCATCCGGATGATATTCATCTACGAGTGCCAATACTCTTTCAAAAATCTTTTTCAGTTTTATTTCGTGCGCTCCATATTTGCCCATGTTAATCACTCCAAACTGAATCAGCGTTAGTTTACTCCCTTTAACATGGAGTAGCCCGTAGCCCATGATGTTGGTGCCGGGGTCTAATCCTAAAATAATTTTTTCTTTAACAGGACTTAACTTCATTTTGTGCAGTAAAATTAGTGATTGGGTTTAACCTGATAACTATTAACTGCTAACTTTCAGGCATGATGGTCTATTTTTTTTTAGTGTTTGGATTGTATGGTGCGCTCGTTCTTGCTTTGATGACGGGCTGGCAACTTACTGTTGAGCGAGATGATAGTAAGCAAGCACTATCTAAATTCTTGAAAATATCCATTATCGTTCCTTTTCGAGACGAAGAACAAAATCTGGCAGCGTTATTAGAATCATTCGAGCAGTTGGATTATCCTGTGGAACACACCGAGTTTATTTTTGTGGATGATCATTCTTCAGATTTATCGCAGGGGGTTATTAAGAAATTTATAGAAGCAAGATCGAACGGAAAATTACTTCAGCTTGAATCTGGTAAACAAGGTAAAAAACAAGCACTTGCTCATGCGATAGAAAATGCCTCGGGCGAAATTATTTTAACTACCGATGCGGATTGTACCGCTCCAACTAAATGGCTGTGCTCTGTTAACAATTCTTTTCAAGATCAAAACCTTAACATGCTGGTAGGAGCCGTAAAAATTATTCCATCAAAATCTTTCTTCTCTAAAATGCAGTCGCTAGAGTTTGCAAGTTTGATTGGCTCTGGTGCTGCTACGCTTTTATATGGATTGGCCACCATGAGTAATGGCGCTAACCTGGCGTTTCGCAAATCTGCTTTTAGTGATGTTGAGGGATATAAAGATAATTTTAATATTCCTTCCGGTGATGATGAATTTTTGATGAGAAAGATCAGTCAAAAGTTCCCCAAAAGTGTTGCATTTTTTTCTAATCCAGAGTCAGTAGTAACTACTCAGCCTCAACAAAGTCTTTCAAAATTTATTCAACAGCGTATTCGCTGGGCCGGCAAGTGGAAATTCAATCAATCCCTATCCACTAAGCTATTGGCAATATTTATTTTTGCTTTTCAGGGTTCCGTTATTTTTTTAAGTGTGTCGGTTGTGGCTGGTTGGCTTCCCGCAAAAGTCTTTTCTACTTTAATGGGTACTAAGCTATTGCTAGAATTTTTGTTTTTGTATCAGGTGCTTAATTTCTTAAAACTCAAGTGGAGTTGGACATCTTTTTTGGCATTGCAATTTATTTATCCTTTCTACGTTTTTGTGGTGGCTGTTCTGTCGCAAAATAAATCTTTTGTCTGGAAGGGCAGGAGTGCGAAATAAGGAAGTTAATCAAATTTAGTCAGCGATAAATTTCTGGTTTAACTTGACTGATAATTGTTATTTTTACAAGTCAAACTATGTCCGAGCTAGCACTTAAGAAGTTAGTTGAAAAGAAAGAACTGGAAATCAACGCATTGTTGGAGATTACCCAATCTATCAATAATAATGTGCCAGAAGATTCTTTGTACAAGATTTTCAACTTCACCCTTCGCTCCAACCTCGACATAGAAAAATTAGCATTGTTTGTTTATGATGATGTTTGGAATTGCAAAGTTAATTTCGGAACGAAGAAAAGCTTTGCCAAGATTAAATTAGATGACCATTTCAAATTGATCAAACGAATTCACAAATTATCAGAATTTGAAGATTGTGATTTTCATGAATTTGATTTGGTGATTCCCGTATCGCACAAAGGAGATACTTTGGCACTTGTTTTTGTAGGAGGGTTAAATCAAGAGCTGAACCACGAGCATGATGAGGGTTTAAAGTTTATTCAGGCGCTTAGCAATATTATCACGGTTGCTATCGAAAATAAAAAATTGGCTCGTAAGCAATTGGCGCAAGAGGCATTTCGAAAAGAACTGGAAATTGCTAGCGATGTGCAGCAGTTTTTATTTCCTAAAACACTACCTAATACCGATCATTTAAAAATTGAAGCGAGTTACTTACCACATGATATTATTGGTGGCGATTATTACGATTATATTCCCATTAACAAAAATCAGTTTTTAATTTGTGTGGCCGATGTAAGTGGAAAGGGAATTCCCGCTGCGTTGATGATGTCAAATTTTCAAGCTTCTCTTCATACATTACTACGGCAAACCCCCAACCTTACCGAAATTGTAGAAGCGTTGAACTTCCAAGTGCTGGATAATACAAAAGGGGAGAAGTTTATAACTTTCTTTGGTGCCATTTACGATATCAATCTGCGCACAATGGTGTATGTAAATGCCGGGCATAATCCTCCGTTTTTGTATGACAAGAAACATGGAATTAGAATGCTAGAAGATGGTTCTACCGTATTGGGTGCCATGCATCCATTACCTTTTATCAACGAAGGTTTTATTACAGACCTTAGTGAGTTTACTTTGCTTGCCTACACGGACGGTTTGACGGAAACGATAAACGAACAAGATGAAGAATTCGGGCAGGAATCGTTGATGAGCTATTTTGAAAAAAATCACGCTAAAGATCTAAGTACCATTCATCAAGATATTATTGTGCAGCTCGATGGCTTTAAAGGCAGAAATGGATATCGCGATGATATTACGCTATTGACCTGCCGCGTTGAGTAGTTTTTTTAGCTATTAACCCATAACTATCAACCATTAACTGACTTGTTCCAAACCCCATTCATACTTCCCTTACTTTTTCCCAACCTGCAATGGAGAATTAAAACAAGCGAGAAAGAATTATTTTTAACATTTGACGATGGGCCTGTGCCCGGGCCAACTGAATTTGTATTAGATAATTTAAAAAAATATCAAGCCAAGGCTACTTTTTTTTGCATTGGCGATAACATTCGCAAGAACCCGGAAATTTTTACACGAATTATTGCTGAAGGTCATGCAATCGGCAATCATACCTTTCATCACATGCGGGGCTGGGGTACTTCTACCGAAAAGTATGTGCAGAATGTAGCCATGTGCGACTTGCAAATAACTTCTAACTTCCAATTTCCAACTTCTAAAAAATTATTTCGCCCGCCATATGGCAGAATAAGAGGCAAGCAGATAGACCACTTAAAAGATAAGTATGAAATTATTATGTGGGATGTGTTGACTACCGATTATTCTCAATCATTGAGTCCACAAAAGTGTCTTGAAGGTTCTATTAAAGCGACACGCCCCGGTTCGATTATCGTTTTTCATGATAGTTTAAAAGCTGAGAGAAATATGAGCCATGCTCTGCCAAGGTATTTGGAGCACTTTACCAATTTAGGTTATAGCTTTAAAATTTTAAATTTTGAAAGATGATCTTTGAATTAAGAGCATTTCTAAAAACGCTTCTCACCCCTCGCTTTTGTGGAAGGGAATGTGTTATGGTGATGAGAATAAAGTTTTTAAAAAAAAGCCCTTAATTCGTTTTAATATAACTCAACATTCAAAATTGAGAATCCTCATCACTCCGCTAGATTGGGGCTTGGGTCACGCCACCCGATGCATACCAGTTATCGAAGAACTTCTTAATAGAGGTTACGATGTTTCAATAGCTACTAGCGGAGGTGCGCTTTCATTGTTGAAAAGAGAATTCCCTCAGCTTACTTATTGTGAGATTGTTTCTTACAAGGCTCAATATCAAGCCAGCGGATCATTTTTAAGAAAGTTGATTGGGCAGACGCCTAAATTTTTAAAAGCCATCGCGCGCGAGCACACACAGATCAAAGAAATCGTACAGGCAAATTCAATTGACTTGATCATTTCTGATAATCGGTATGGCTGTTGGGATGAGAATGTGAAAAGTATTTTCATTACGCATCAACTTAATTTATTGCCTCAATCAAGCTGGTTGATCAGATCAGTTGTGAATCGGTTTATAATTTCTAAAATAAAGAAGTTTGACGAATGCTGGATTCCCGATTTGCCCAATAGTTTTTATTCAGGTGACCTAAGTAAAAATAGCTCTGTGCCCAAGCGTTACATTGGAATTCTATCGCGGTTCAAATCTGCCACTCCATTGAAAATAAAATATAAGTTATTGGCCATTATTTCGGGACCGGAACCACAAAGACAAATTTTTGAAGATATCATCCGAACTCAGTATTCAAAAGTAGATGGAAGTGTTTTAATGGTTAAGGGGCTTCCCGAAAAGGAAAGTGCTTTTCAAACCACAGGAAACCTCACTGAAGTAAACCACCTCAGCAAATCAGAATTACAGGATGCTATTTTGTCATCGGAATTCGTGATTGTTCGTTCTGGCTATAGTTCTGTGATGGACTTCGCTTCGTTAGGTAAGAAAAATATAACGATGGTGCCAACACCCGCCCAGCCCGAGCAGGAATATCTGGCTAAAAAACTTTCGGAAGAAAATCTTATTTACTCTCCATCTCAAGACTCACTCGATATATTAGAATCTATCCGAAAAGCAGAAGTGACAAAAGGTTTTTCCACGTCTAATTCTGCTAACTTGCTTAGCGAAGCACTCGCGTCTCTACTTTCTGTAAACAGCAAATGAATTCTCTTGTAAAAAGTTTTGGATTTGCCCTCAATGGATTTTTGGTTGCGTTAATAGAGCAACGTAACCTGAGAATTCATCTCACTATATCCACGCTAGTACTCGCGGTTGCCTATCTTTTAGAAATTAATTTTTTAGAGTTTTCTATTCTTCTACTTTGTATGTGTTTAGTTATCAGTTTAGAATTGGTTAATTCCGCTATTGAGGAATTAGTTGACTTAGTGAGCCCGGAGAAAAAAGCATTGGCAGGAAAAGTAAAAGACATTTCTGCTGCTGCGGTTTTGGCAGCAGCAGTTATCGCATCTTTGGTTGGTATTATTATTTTTGGCTCTTATATATTTTAGATGTATGAATACCTGGATTGACACGCACGCGCACATCTACAACGAAGAATTTAAAGCAGATCAGGTCGACACTTTGGCAAGAGCAAGAGAATCAGGTATATCAAAAATTTATATGCCCAATGTAGATCACACTTCCATTGATGCGATGCTGCAGGCAGAAGAAAAGAATAGAGGGTATTGCATTGCCATGATGGGTTTGCACCCGTGTTCAGTAAAAAAAGATTTTGAGAAGGAATTATATATTGTTGAATCATGGTTGGCGAAGCGAAAGTTTGCTGCGGTAGGGGAGATGGGCACCGACTTATATTGGGATAAAACTTTTTGGGAACAGCAGAAAGAAGCTTTCATCATTCAGGTTAACTGGGCTAAGAAGTATGAGTTGCCAATAGTAATACACTCTAGAGAGTCAATCGATGAAACCATTCAGCTTTTAGATCCACTTCTGGATGGAAAATTGACCGGAGTATTCCATTGCTTTGGTGGCACACTGGCGCAAGCAAAGAGAATTACAGACATGGGCTTTTATTTGGGCTTGGGAGGCGTAACCACGTTTAAAAAGAGCGGCCTAGACGAAGTGATTCCTTTTTTAGATTTTGAAAATATTGTGCTGGAAACAGATTGCCCATATCTTTCACCCATTCCTCATCGCGGCAAGCGTAACGAACCTTCTTACATTCCGCTTATAGCGAATAGAATAGCGGAGTTAAAGAAAATAAAGTTGGACGAGCTATCGCATATTACCAATGCAAATGCAAAAAGACTTTTTAAGTAAAGACAAAATCGTCACGAAGGCACAAAGACATAATAAATTATCTGTGGCCTTCTGTGTAATCTGTGGCGAAAATGAATTCCTAATTGCCTCGTGGCCAAATAAATTTAAAGATGAGTTATAAAAAAATAAACATCAACACAGCATCACCCGATCAGGCAAAATCGAAGGTCATGATTATTTATACCGGAGGTACTTTCGGAATGGCGTATGATGCGCAAGGAGTACTCATTCCGTTCGATTTTTCTTTAATCTTAAATCACTTGCCTACTTTAAGAAGTTTACAACTTGACTTAACGGTTATTTCATTCGAGCATCCAATTGACTCTTCTAATATAGAACCCGCACATTGGCAGACGATCGGTAAAATTATTTTTGAACACTATGCCGGACAAGATGGCTTTGTAGTGTTGCATGGAACGGATACCATGTCGTTTACGGCTTCGGCCTTAAGTTTTATGTTGCATGGGTTGGCGAAGCCAGTAATTTTAACAGGCGCGCAGCTTCCCATCAGCGAGGCACGATCAGATGCCAGAGAAAATTTGATTACTTCTTTAGAGATCGCATCTGCCAAGAAAAATGGAAAGGCGATAGTTCCGGAAGTATGTCTGTACTTTGATTATGAATTGCTCAGAGGCAATCGTTCTAAAAAAGTGGAGAGCATGCACTTTGATGCGTTTGCATCGGGAAACTATCCGGCATTAGCCACTGCAGGCGTATCTATTGATTATAATTTCCCGGTGATTCATCAGGTTACTTCGCCAAAAGAGTTAAGGCTTCGAGATCATTTTGATCCGAACATTATCATACTCAAGCTTTTTCCAGGCCTAAGTAAAGAGGCTGTTAAATCGGTTTTGGCGACACACAATTTAAAGGCTCTTATTTTAGAGACATACGGAGCAGGCAATGCCCCATCTTCGAGTTGGTTAATCGAAATGCTTAGAAATGCTATTAGCCAGGGTATGTTAGTTCTCAATATTTCACAATGCCCGGGCGGAATGGTGGACCAAGGCAAGTATGAAACCAGTAAAAGCCTGAAAGAAATTGGGGTGATCAGTGGCAAGGACATGACCACCGAGGCGGCTGTTACTAAGTTGATGATTTTATTAGGTGAACAAGGACTGGAAAAAACGAAAGAGTTGATAAGCCTTCCGTTAGCGGGAGAGATTAGTGAGTAGATTAATTAAGAGGTTGAGTTGCACGGAGGTTGATTAATGTATTTCTTTGCGGCCTTTAATTCGGAGAGATGTCAGAGTGGCCGAACGAGCACGCTTGGAAAGCGTGTTTACCGCAAGGTAACGTGGGTTCGAATCCCACTCTCTCCGCACTAACCCTCCGCGTAGCTTCAGCGAAAGAAGGGTTGCTCGGTAATAGCTTTTCGCGATAAACATCTCTTAAAGCATTGAATGTCATTTGGTCTCATTCGCTAAAGCTTCGAAGACCAACTCGAATCGCAATCTTTCTGCTTACTCCTTTCATTATTTGTCAACAAATTTCTTTCCACTCGGTCTATAAATTCTCCGTGACTTATTACCGATAGAAGTATTCTATTGCCTAAAGCGGAATAAATAATAAAAGATTTTCAGTTTTTTTTCAAAAATCTTATTGGGGAATCGCCAAAACCTTTAATTTTGGCCACTTCAAGTTTTATCATAAACCTTAAACCATGAAAAAATTAGTAACTATTCTTGCTTTTATCGGAGTGCTAGGATTTAGCGCGACCAAATCAATGGCTCAAGATGCCAAACCAGATTCTTCAACAACTACCGCACCTGCAGAATCAACCGTAACAGAAGCTCCTGCTGATGCCGGTGCTGCAGAAGAAGAACAATCCTTCCACCAAGCATTAAAATCAAAATTCATTGAGGGAGGTGCACCATTTATGTGGCCTATCTTGATCGTTTTCATTTTAGGATTGGCCATCTCCATTGAAAGAATCATCACTCTAAATTTAGCGACTACCAACACTAAAAAGTTGCTAACTCAAATTGAAGATGCACTTTCAAAAGGTGGTGTTGAAGCTGCTAAAGATGTTACTAAAAATACTAGAGGCCCTGTTGCTTCAATCTTCACACAAGGCCTGATGCGTTCTGGCGAAGGTGTAGACATGGTTGAAAAATCAATTGTATCATATGGTGGGGTGGAAATGGGTCGCTTAGAGTCTGGCCTTATCTGGATTTCTTTATGTATTTCACTAGGCCCTATGTTAGGTTTCTTCGGAACGGTTGTAGGGATGGTGGAAGCCTTCGATGCGATTGAAGCAGCCGGAGATATTTCTCCTTCAGTTGTTGCTGGTGGTATGAAAGTGGCCTTGATTACTACTGTAGGAGGTCTTATCGTAGGTATGGTGCTTCAGATTTTGTACAACTATTGCGTATCTAAAATTGATAGCTTGGTTAATAAAATGGAAGATGCCTCTATCTCGTTGATTGATATTTTAGTGAAGAACAAAATAGCTAAGTAATTATATGGAAGAATCAGCACCATTAATTGAATCGTTGGTTGGTCCTGGCTTGATAGTATGCTATATCTTTTTTGGTATCGCTTTTCTAGCAAGTGTCGGGATGCCAATTTTGCAAGCAATCAAAAATCCTCAAGGATTGGTTAAAGCGTTGATTGGTATAGTAGGGTTAGTAGTCCTTTTCGGGGTTTCTTACGCTCTATCCGGATCAGAAGTAACAGCGAAGGCAGCTTCGCTAGGAATAAACGAGGCAAGCTCAAGAATGATTGGAGCCGGTATGATCTTATTTTATATCGTTCTGATTATCTCTGCTTTGTTAGCTGTTTATTCTTTGATAAAAGATATAATTTCAGGTTAAACTAATCTAAAAAATGGCAAGAGCTACCCCGGAAATACCGAACGCATCTATGGCAGATATTGCATTCTTGTTGTTAACCTTTTTCTTGGTTACTACAACAATCAATAACGACCGCGGATTGAGTATCGGTTTACCTCCTCCACCTGATCCTAACAAAAAGGATGAGATTAAAATGCAGGAGAAAAACATCTTCAAAATTCAGGTGAATTCATCAGACGCTCTTTTAGTGGAAGGTGAACCGATGGGAGATGTTGCTGGCTTAAAGGATATGATCATAAAGTTTATTAAGAATAACGGTCAAGATCCGGCAAGTTCAGAAAGCCCCGAAAAGGCAATTGTATCATTTAAAACCGATAGAGGCACAACGCATAAGCGATTCATAGAAATTCTGGATATTGTTCAGGGAGCTTATTACGACATTTATGCTGAAGAGGCTGGTGTTTCTAATAAAGGTTGGAGAGATGCTGCGGCAAAACTATCTGATCCAGAAAGTAGAGCAATTTATGAAAAGGGTAAGAAGAATTACCCGATGAATATTTCTATTGCAGATCCTACCAAAATCGGTAAATAAATTAAATTATTGAATCTATGTCAAAATTTAAGAAGAAAGCGGATGTAAAGCAGGAAATTCCTACTTCTTCAATGCCCGATGTGGTGTTTATGTTGTTGTTCTTTTTCATGGTTACAACAGAAATGCGAAAATCGTCTATTGAGGTAAAGCAAGTACTTCCAAAAGCTGCTCAGCTTAGAAAGTTGGAACGCAAAACGTTGGTGGCTAATCTTTATATCGGTCAGCCAACCAAAATTGAAAATGGCACTGAAGAAAAGATTCAAGCCAATGATGTGTTCATCACAACAGAGGATATTATTCGTTGGGTAAATGAGGAAAAATCAAAATTGATTGAGGCGGAACGTGAGCAATTAACCATTTCAATTAAAGGTGATAAAGACGCGAAGCGCGGAATTATTGCTGATGTTGAAACGGAATTGCGTAAAGGAAACGCCAGAAAAGTTTTGTACACCGCCTCAGACAATAGCTACGCGCGGAAACAATAATTTGAAGTTTCATGGTATTTAAAAAACCCTGACAGAATCGTCAGGGTTTTTTATTTTACAAGCTACTTGAGTAGTTTAGGAAAAAAATTATAATGGCGATTAGTGTTGTAACTCGTTCCTATTCAAAAACAATAAATGCCTGGTGCATGTATGACTGGGCTAATTCAGTTTATTCACTCGTTATTACGTCTGCCATTTTTCCTGTTTACTATCAAGCAATAACTACTTCCGCCTCCGATGGTGATCAAGTCTTTTTTTTAGGAATGAAAATTACCAACTCTGTTTTATATTCTTATTCTTTGTCGTTTTCGTTTTTACTAATTACTCCGTTATTGCCATTGCTATCCGGAATTGCGGATTACGGAAACAACAAAAAGGCTTTCATGAAGTTCTTTTGTTACCTCGGTGGGCTTTCGTGTATGGGCATGTTCTTTTTTACCTCTGCCACGCTGGAGTGGGGAATAGCTTGTGTGATATTGGCAAGCATTGGCTATTCTGGCAGCTTGGTTTTTTACGATGCATTTCTGCCCGAGATTACAACGGTTGATCAGTTTAATAAAGTAAGTGCAAGGGGTTATTCATTTGGATATTATGGCAGTGTAATTCTTTTGATAGCAAACCTGATTGTGATACAATTTTATTCATCCTTTGGTTTTGCTACACAAGGATTGGCAACGCGTTTTTCATTTCTGTTAGTAGGGCTGTGGTGGATTGGCTTTGCCCAAATACCGCTTCGGATTTTACCAGAAGTCCGTTTGTCAAATTCGGGAGAGAAACGTTTAACAAAAGGATATCATGAATTGGTTAACGTATGGAGTAATCTTAAACGCAACCCCGATTTAAAAAGCTACATCTTCGCCTATTTCTTTTTTAATATGGGCGTGCAAACAGTCATGTATATGGCCGCTACTTTTGGATCTAAAGAATTGAAGTTGGAAGACTTTAAATTGATTGCGACAGTTTTGATTATTCAATTGGTGGCCGCACTTGGAGCCTTTTTATTTGCCAGATTTTCATTCTCCTGGGGAGATAAACAGACCTTGCTTATTATGATTGGTTTGTGGATACTAATTTGTTTATCCGCTTACTTTGTAACCACGGAAAATCAATTTTACTTTTTGGCTGCAGCTGTTGGCCTAGTAATGGGAGGCATTCAATCATTGGCACGTTCTGCGTATGCTAAACTAATTCCTCAAGATTCTATTGATCACGCATCTTATTTTAGTTTTTTTGATTGCACTTTTAATCTATCTATTGTAGTGGGCACGTTTAGTTATGGATTAGTTGAACACCTCACAGGCAGCATGCGAAATAGTACGTTGGCAATAGCGGCTTTCTTTGTACTAGGTCTTTTACTTTTAAGCAGGGTAAAGTCTGCCGCCATTCAAAAAAATACACATGCTTAAAATCGCAAACCTTTCTTACACCTATCAAAGTAAGGCGCAAAATTCTGTTCCTATTCGTTTCCCCGATTTTCAATTGGCGGATAGAGAGCATTGTTTGTTGTTAGGAAATTCTGGCAGTGGTAAAACAACTTTCCTTCATGTGATAGGTGGCTTGCTTCGAGCAGAGCAGGGATGGTTAGAGCTCAACGAAGTTCAGCTAAATCAACTTTCACAATCAGCACTAGATCACTATCGCGGTAAGCATATTGGTTTTGTTTTTCAAAAAAATCATCTCATTAAAGCATTAACAGTGAAAGATAATCTGTTGCTTTCGCCATTTCTATCGGGAGAGAAGCAAAACGAAGAGCGTGTAGAGGAAGTACTAACTGATTTAGGACTTGAAAGCAAAATGAATGCGAGGGTCACTGAGCTTAGCCAAGGGCAAGCCCAACGGGTAGCAATAGCGAGAGCCATTATTAACAAACCCACATTGATTCTTGCTGATGAACCTACTTCAGCGCTAGACGATCTTAATTGCAAGCGGGCAATTGATTTGTTATTTTCTGTTGCTGCAAAAAATAATTCAACATTATTGGTGGCAACTCACGATCAGCGACTAAAGGATGTTTTTAAAAGGAAAATTCAATTATAATTCCAGATAGTTATTATGACTACGCGATTACTGATATGGAATTACTTGAAAGAGAAGCCTCTTCAAACTCTTTTAAATATTTTTCTGCTCTCGTTAGGTATTTCAGTCATTACATTAATTATTCTTTTCAACAACCAATTGCAAGAGAAGATTATAAGCAATGCCAGGGGTATTGATTTAGTAGTAGGTGCAAAGGGAAGTCCCCTTCAATTAATTCTTTGTAATATTTTTCATATCGATTTCCCAACCGGTAATATAAAACTGATTGAAGCTGATCGGTTAGCTAAGCACAGATTAGTTAAGAGCGCAATACCTCTGGCGTTGGGAGATAGCTATAATTCATTTCGCATTGTAGGAACGAACAAATCGTACGCTAATTTATATCAGGCCACATTAAATTCAGGAGCGTGGTGGAGTAAAGATTTAGAAGTAACAGTAGGAGTTAATGTAGCGAAAAGCACCAATCTAAAAATTGGAGACTCTTTCACTAGTTCTCATGGCCTAACAAAAGATGGACACGCGCACGAAGAGAAAAAATATATTATCACAGGTATTTTGAATCCATCCGGCAGTGTACTTGATAATTTACTTTTAACTAATGTAAAAAGTATTTGGCTAGTTCATGAAGAATCAAATACACCTCAACCAATTGCGAATGATACTGTTCATCAATCAAGATTAATTCCTAGCGTTTCTGGAATCGATAGCACGAGAGAGATCACTTCATTGCTGATTAAGTATAAGAATCCCATGGCTATTATTACCTTACCTCGTTTTATTAATACTCAAACAAACATGCAAGCGGCCTCTCCGGCATTTGAAACTGCAAGACTCTTTACTATTTTAGGAGAAGGAATTGACGCGCTGAAAGGCCTGGCTTATTTGCTTGTATTCATTTCGGCACTCAGTATTTTTATAGCGCTATATAATTCATTGAAGGAGAGAAAATATGATTTAGCTATTATGAGGAGTATGGGAGCTTCACCTCGTAAATTATTTCAATTAATTATTTTCGAGGGAATTTCTTTGACAATGTTGGGAGTTTTGGTAGGATTAATTTTAGGTCATTTTACTGTGCTGCTCTTCGCAAACTTTATAGATAATAGTCAGCATGTAGGCTTCACTAGTTTAGTATTTTATAAGGAGGAAGTATTTATTTTACTAGGTGGTTTGGTAGTCGGATTTTTGTGTTCGTTATTGCCGGCTATTCAGGCTTATCGAACAGACATTCATAAGGTTTTAGCAGGTAATTAAAATAGCATGAAAAATTTCAGCTTTTCTTTTTGTTTGATCTTGGTTTCTACTTCAGTATTTGCTCAGCCAGAAGGTTGGACAGTGTTTGCAAAAACAAAATTTGAAACAAAGTATAACGAGAAGGCTGCTGAATATTTTATGGTTCCAGTGTTTACGAGCGAACTTAAATTATTGGTGGGCAAAGAAGTTAGCTTAGAAGGTTATTACATGCCCATTGACGTGGATGGAAATGCCTACATCATTCTATCTAAGTATCCGTACAGCCAATGCTTTTTTTGTGGAGGTGCAGGACCGGAGTCAATTGCAGAAGTTACTTTTAAAATTAAACCAACTGCTAAGTTTGAAGCCGATCAGTACATTCGTGTAAAAGGAAAATTAAAATTGAACGATACTGATTTAGAGCATGGCAATTTTTTGTTGGTAGATGCTGAGCTTATAGGGAAGTAAGAGCCAGAAATTGCTTTATTATTTATACAAAGCATACCTAACTCCTGCGAATATTCTTATCCCTTGATTGGGTGCAAATACATACGAAGTGTCAAAGGTAAGTGCATACGGATTATTAGGCGTGGGTAACGCATTACCGTTGCTATCAAAAGTTACTTCTTTGTCGAATGGATCGCGCGACCTTGAGATGCTATTTGCAGGTGGTGTGTAGTTCAATAAATTCTTGGCGCCTCCATAAACCGACCATCGCTCATTTAGTTGAAACCCAACTTGTATGTTTTGAATACTCCAGATGGGGGATTCTTTCGCTCTGGGGTCAAGTACACCTAGCACGGGCAGACGCATGGGGCCATATAAATTTCCGGTGTAATCTACTGTTATTTTTTTGGTGAGGGGATAAGAAACGGACCACACCGCTGTATAATTTTCCGTCAGCAGTTGTCGAGATTGTACCTCTTGTCCGTTCATATTCTTTTCAACGGTAAATACATTCATTATTGTTCCTCCAGCAATAATTTTTAATCCATTTGTAAAATTAAAGTCTAGGTTTACCGAAACACCTTGTGAAATGGCATGACCATCTAAATTGCGGTAGATGATCTGGTTTACATTCGTGAGGTAGTCAGGAATAATTCTGTTATTGAAATAGGTGTAGAATGCAGTTGCATCAATATCCAAAAAGCCACTGGCTGTAATAATTTTTTTTACATAGTTGATATTGGTATTCCATGAAGTTTCGGGTTTTAGATATTCCAGAAATATCACTTGCCGTGCTCCAGTAAGGGCGGCATGATCTTCCGTAAAGACGTTCGCAACACGATACCCATTACCGATACTTAATCGCACTACGTTCTTTTTATTTTGCGATGTCCATTTGTAGTTCAAACGCGGTGTAAAAATATTTCCGTGAATAGAGTTATGATCGTATCGTAAGCCAATTAAAAGTTTGCTTTGAATGCTTAGTGCGATTTCATCTTGAACAAACAAACCAGGCAACCAAATGGAAGACGGATTATTGGTTACACCGTCTGCCAAAGCAGTAGCAGGAGTATTGTCGTCATACCAGGTATAGCGTAAGGCTGCGCCTAGTAATACATCGTGCAAACTCAATACCTTATTCCAAGTAAGTTGACCGAAGCTTATTTTTTGATCTGCTTGGAAGGGAGTTTTGCCATAGAATGAATTTTGATTGTGACCATTTGCTGAAAACCTGAATACGATATTTTCTTTTATGGGCAATTGGTACGCTCCAAGCAATTCCCAGCGCTTGGTGTAGATACTTTCGGCATAAAGACTATCACTGCCACGGAAGGCTGTTGTCCATCGCATATCGCCCCCCCAGCGGTCTTCATAGTTTAGCCTACCAGCGATGGTAAAAATGCGATTGTCTTTTCTATCAAAGCTGATTTTATTGAATACAGAAATCCTATTTGCCAACGTGATGTCCGTAAAACCATCATGATTATTATCGATCGGATTTTGGTAGTTAAAATAATTGATACCGGTGAGTGCCTGTGCTTTTTCACTCAACTTATATTTTAATCCGATGTCTGTGTTAAACTCACCCCACGAGGTAGCGAATTGATCGATGGATACATTTGCGGCCGTACTAGGTCTTTTAGTGATTACATTGATTAAGCCGCCCACCGCTTCTGACCCATACAAAGTAGAGGCTGGCCCTTTCACGATTTCTACACGCTCTATCAATGAAGATGGGATTCCCGTTAGGCCATATACTGTTGATAGTCCGCTGACAATCGGCATGCCGTCTATCAGGATCATTGTGTAGGGACCTTCTAATCCATTGATGTGAATATCGCCAGTGTTACACACATTGCAATTCAGTTGAGGCCGAACGCCATTTACATTGGTAAGAGATTCAAAGAGAGTAGGAGCTGGATTCTTCATAAAGAAAGTTGGTGTGTACACTTCAATGTTCACGGGGCTTTCTAGTTTGGTTACCTCCTTTAATGTGCCAGACACCACCATTACTTCTTGTAGCTGTGAGGTATCTTCTTCTAATTCAATATTAATTTTCTGATTTTCGGAAGTGGTAATCTTTACTGTTTTGGTTTTGTAACCTACTGCAGAAATGCGCAGCTGGATATTTCCTGCTTCTAAATTTGAAAATATGAAACCACCATTTTCGTCTGCTATTACTCCCAAGTTGTATGCTACTAGTGTAAGGTGTGCAAAAGGAACCGACTGACCGCTACTAGATACACTGCCCTTTAGACTAACCGATTGCCCAAAAGAGGAGCTCACGAAGGATAATGAAAAAAATAAAATAAATAATTGCGACCTCATTTTTAGATTCACAAATATAAATAGTTTTTTTAATTTTAAAATTAAATTTAGATTAGTCTAAAATAAAAGGCAAAGAAAAAGCACTTTTTGAAGGTGCTTTAGAAATCTTCTTATTTGGGAAGTACTAATTTTTGCTTGCTAAAGAGCATGTAGTTCTGTTTTTTAGTACTCCAATGGTAGCCGAGTGAAAATGGTAGCCCTTTTTTGCCGCCTGCCTTGTAGGCCGAGTCGAGATCAGGTTGATAGAGCTCGGAGCTGAAGTCTTTAACCGGTTTAATGTACTCGCCATAAAAATTACCAGACCAGTCTAGCTTATTTTTGAAATACTTGTAAGGTAAACCCGTGTCATCCTGAAACACGTGGTTGCTATTGGTAATGATTAACTTTTTTATTTCTGTGAATGCGTCTTTGTGCATCAAGTAAGAGGCTGACTTTACAAAAGTATTGAAAGGTGCTTTCTTAGTTAAGAAGGTAATGAAAGGTGGTCGATCCTTTAAGCCACCGTTTGAAACGCTAATGGAGAAATAATAAACAGACTTAACTTTTGATGTAGAGCGGTTACGGAAAGTTATTTTAACGCCAGGTGTTTTTTGCCAATGAATTTGATTTCCTCTTATTTCTTTTTCATTTCCGGTTTCATCGATGGTGATGAATTTCTGACTCAATAATTCATGTCCAGATCTCTCAATAAAGAAATACAGTAGAGGCAAAACACCCTTTATCTGCTTGAGATCTTTTTCCATATGGTTGGTGATAAAATAACTTTTGTTAAAAATATCGCGCAACGAAACTCCAAGACTATCGAGAAACTCGTCTCTATTTTTTTCGGAGATGGTATCCAGAGGAACTACTTCACGAATAGGTTCTAGTGCGGCCATTACATATTCTTTTGATCTTGGAAATAGAAAGAAGGCATGTAAAAAATCGGGTCCTGAAAACGGATAAAATAATGTGAGCGAATCTTCAATTGATTTGGAAAGTGTATTTTTCTCCCAATCAGCCATTTTGCTAAGCCGGGTGGAATACATTTTATTCCAACTGGCATCCATAGAAGCCTGGTATTCTTTCCAATATTTATCTTCTTGTAGTTTAGAAAATGAATTGGAATTAAGCTGAGGAAGTCCGGCAATAAATCGGGCTGCATTATCGAGTACGGTATCCTTTTCTAGTTTGGTCGCAATCGTAGTTACTTGGGAAATCGCTGAATCTTTTAGCTGCACCACAGAGTCTGCTGTGGCGAGAGAATCGGTTGTTGAACTAGAAGTAGTTTCTTTTTTTTCTGAACAAGACCAGATTAAAGTGCTTGTTAAGACAATGAGAGCAAGTTGTTTTTTCACATTTTATTTTTTAGAAATCGCAAAATAAATAATTAATCCTGGAACAACAGTAGCCAATGAGTACACAATTATCCAGGGATTATTTTCTGTTACGTAATAGATCATCCAGCAAGTACAAATGGTAAAGATGATAGGAGGAAGCGGATAGAATGGAACTTGAAAAGGCCGTTGTTCTTTTGGATATTTTTTTCGCAGGATGAAAATCCCTAAAACGGTTGCTAAGGAAAAAATAGAAAGACTCCACGAGATATACTGAATGATTTCTTTAAAAGAAGAAACCAGTACTAAAAATATTGACCACGCTCCTTGTGCTAGAATAGCGATGTAGGGCATATCAAATCTATTTTTGGATGCAAGTGTTTTAAGTTTAGGATAGTCATCGCCCATCGCTTCTAGTACGCGTGGCCCGGCAATAGTCATAGCGCTAAGGGTAGATAGAAGTGCTACGCTGAAGAAGAACGAAAATAGCAACCCTACTTTTTCGCCAAATAATTTAAACGCTACTACATTGCCGATATCAATTTTTCTATCTAGCTCCTGAAAAGTGGCTGAATACAGAAACATGGCATTCAATGCCAAATACACTACTATCACAGTTAGTGTACCGATGATGAGCGAACGAGGTAAGTTTTTTGCGGGGTTCTCTAAATTACCAGCTATGTACGCGGCTGCATTCCAACCGGTATAGGCATAAACCACAAATACTAATGAAACGGCAAAGCCCGAACTTAATAGGAGAGATAGATCTCCTTCGTGGGGTAGAAAGCTGATTCCTGATTTTATATTTTCAGCCACAAAAAAAGGAGCAATGCAAAAGAAAAGAATGAGCAGCAATTTCATCGAGGTGAGAATGTTTTGCACGGCTCCTCCAGTTTTTACGCCAAACAAATGCACGCCTGTTACCAAAACAATTGCACCGATAGCTACAATTTTTATTGGTATACCAAACAGCACATAAGAATATTCTCCTATGGCTAGTGCAACCACTGAAATGGCTCCGGCAAAGCCGACTAACAAACTCATCCACCCGCTTACAAACCCAATGGCGGGGTGAAAAATTTTTCCGAGATAATGATATTCTCCTCCTGACTTTTTTAGCGTAGTAGAAATTTCTGCGTAAGTAAACGCGCCCGATAGTGCCACCACACCACCAATGGCCCACAGCACTAAAATAGCAAAGCCTGAAGGAATGGAGCCTACCTGATAACCTAAAGAGGTGAATACCCCTGTGCCTATCATGTTGGCAATAACCAGGGTGATGCCAACAGTAAGCGTGTATTTCTTTTGCTCTGTCATTTGTTTACAAATCGACCTGAAAGATGGCGATATTTATGCAATCGCCCAATAGATTTTGATGCTAAAGAAGAATGAGAAAGCAGGAATTTATTTTTCAGAAAATAGATTTACCGCCTGTTCAGCAAAAAGTTTGTCTGTGGCACCTCTTACCTCTAGTGTTATTTTTGGTTGTGTTGATGACCAATCAATTCGGATGATTCCAAATGTTTTTTCGATTATTAACTGACCAATTCGAAGGCTATTTTTTTCCTCCCAAAATTCTGACCAAGTGTGTGTTATTCCGCTAGAAGTAAAATCATAAAGAGAGTAAGGTAATCCAGACAAATCTAGTTTAGAAATTTCTGCAATGTGTCGGTCTCCGCTGATAAAAATTATTTTTTGATTGGATTGCTGAACCAAATTTAATAATCGTTTTCTGGCCGTTGGGAAATTCCCCCACTTTTCAAATCGATGATCTGTTGCTAGAACCTGAATGCTGGAGTTGATAATAAATAATCGAATACTTTTATCTGATAATTCTTCCCTTAGCCATTTCCACTGAGCTTCACCCAGTACATCACCAGTAAGATTCTTTTCATATTTAGTAAGCTTCGTATTAGTAATGGAATCGGTGAATGAAACTTTGATTACCGTATCCCTAAAAGAACGCGTATCTAAATTGATAACTTTTATTTTTTCATTGCCTTTTCCAAGGGTGGTAGAGTTATAGATGCCGTCATGTTTGTGAATAGGATTGCCTTTTTCAAAGCCAATAAAATCAACGAATAATTCTTTATTCTCCTTCTTTCGGGTAAAGAATTTTCCGCCATCGTTAATGCCATAGTCGTGGTCATCCCATGTGCCTGTGATGGCAGTAGATTTTAGTAGACGTTGATAGTCAGGATTAGATTTTTGCTTTTTGTAGCGCAGCTTAATGCTAGCTGCGATTTCATTGTCATCTGCATAGATATTATCGCCTCCCCAAATCCACAAATCTGGTTTTTGTTTTATTATTTCAGCCCACATTCCCTGAGGCTTTGCCTCATCATTGCATGAGCCGAATGCAATAATCGTTTTGTTATTGTTACTTTGGCCATTCGCTGTAAACCAAATGAAATAGATACTGTAAACCAGAATAACTCGAATCATAAAAGATTAAAAATAGCACTTATTTAAATATCCGCCTGTCAATATTTAATTGTCTTTGGATTTCAAAGTTCTTACTTTTATTACAATCCTTATATTATGAAAAAATTATTTTTATTATTTGCCTTTTCCCCCTTATGGGCAATTGCTCAAATGCCCGACTCTGTTTACGTGAGGAAGTTCTACGATAAATCTGAAGTAACGATTCCCATGCGCGATGGTGTTAAGTTGTTCACCACCATTTATGCACCAAAAGACAAATCTAAGACGTATCCTATTTTAATGCAGCGAACATGTTATAGTGTAGAGCCGTATGGTTTAGATAAATATGAAAAGTCGCTTGGCCCTTCTAAATATCTAATGCAAGATGGTTTCATCTTTGTTTACCAAGATGTGCGAGGCCGATGGATGAGTGAAGGAGAATTTAATAACATGACACCCAACATTCCTGGCAACGACCGAAAAAATAAAACTGCGATTGACGAAGCTTCGGACACTTGGGATACTATTGATTGGCTTATAAAAAATGTAAAAGGAAACAATGGAAGAGTAGGGCAGTGGGGTATTTCGTATCCCGGCTTTTATACTGCGGCTGCCATTCCCGATGCGCATCCGGCTTTGAAAGCTTCTTCGCCTCAGGCACCTATTTCAGATTTCTTCTTTGATGATTTTCACCACCAAGGTGCTTATCTACAAAGCTATACGGCTGCCTTTGCTGTATTTGGCTATCAGCATGATAAGCCAACAGCCAAAAGTTGGTATGACGATAAAATCATGCGCTTTTATAATCAACAGCCAAAAGATGGTTATGAGTTTAATTTGCAGTTGGGGTCGCTTAAAAATGTAACAGAGAAATATCATAAAGATAATTTTTTCTGGCAGCAGATTATTGATCATCCTAACTATGATGATTTTTGGCAGAAGAGAAACTTGTTACCACACCTTACCAATGTAAAACACTCCATCATGACAGTGGGCGGTTGGTTTGACGCAGAAGATTTATATGGCCCGTTGCATATTTATAAACGAATTGAAAACACTAGTCCTTCCACTTACAATACCATTGTAATGGGACCCTGGAGCCATGGCGATTGGGCGCGCGAGCGAGGCTTTCAACAAGTGAATCATATTTATTTTGGCGATAGCATTTCTACATTTTATCAAAGAGAAATTGAGCGAAACTTTTTCAATTCAACACTAAGAGAGGGGGCGCAACCAAAGTTGCCAGAGGCTTATATGTTTGATTGCGGACTGAAAGTTTGGAAACAATATAGCGAGTGGCCTCCGAAAGAAATTCAGCCATTCAAATTGTACTTTGGTGAGAATGGAAAACTTTCGATTAACCAACCGACCAAAGCAGAAGGGGTTTTTGAATACACAAGCGATCCTGCCAAGCCAGTTCCCTATACTTCGCAAGTAGAAGGTTTAGTATTTACACCTCGCAGATTTATGAGTGATGATCAGCGTGAAGCGTCCAGAAGACCTGACGTAATTACGTTTCAAACTGAACCACTAACAGAAGATGCTACACTAGCTGGTGAAATAATGGCGAAGCTTAAAGTTTCTATGACCGGAACTGATGCTGACTTTATTGTGAAGTTGATTGATGTTTACCCGAATGACACACCGAATGATACTAAGCACAACCCAGCCAATATTATTATGGGCGGATACCAGCAATTGGTAAGACATGAAACGTTCAGAGGAAGATTTAGAAATAGCTATGAAAAGCCCGAGCCATTTAAGCCAAATGAAATTACCGAAGTGAATGTGCCCTTGCAAGATATTCTTCATACGTTTAAAAAAGACCATCGGGTAATGGTACAAATTCATAGTACTTGGTTTCCATACATCGATAGAAATCCGCAGAAGTATGTAGATAACATTTACAAAGCCAATGAAGAAGATTTTATTAAATCGACTATTAAGGTTTATGGATCATCTGTAATGGAAATTGGAGGAGGACAGAAAGCGAAGATTGAATTAAAGAAATAAGAAGGATGTATGAGAGTGGGTATTATAGCTGTCTTTTTTCTGATTTTGAATTTTGATTTGGTGGCTCAGAGTAGAACCTACGATACGCTACCCAATCAGCCAGAACATTATGTGGCTAAGCTTGCTCTATTCAAAAAGGAACCCGTTGAGGTTGGCAAGATTATTATGTTGGGCAATAGCATTACCGAAGGTGGAAATTGGAAAACTTTATTGAAAGACTCTTCTATTATTAATAGAGGTATTTCTGGCGATGTTACTTTCGGAATACTGAATAGATTAGAGGAAGTGCTTAAGCGCAAACCTGCTAAGATTTTTCTTTTGATTGGTATAAATGATTTATCCAGAAATACACCGCATGAAGTGATTTTAGAAAATCTTTTTTCTATAGCTAATCGAATTAAATCAGGATCGCCCGGCACACAACTTTTTATTCAGAGTATTTTGCCAACCAATGAGTCTTTCAAAAATTTTCCGGCAAACTTTAAAAATAAGTCCGGGAGCATTATTATCATTAATACACAGTTGAAAAAGTATGCCGAAAGACTTAACTATCAGTTCATCGATTTGTATTCAAAGTTTTTAGATAGTAGTGGTAATATGGAGGTAAAATTTGCGACCGATGGATTGCATTTAACCCAATTGGGTTATCAGCATTGGGCTAGTATTTTGCAGTTGGAAACTATAACTGGATTAAAATGACAAATATTGATTTATCACTTGGCACTTCCAAAGACGAAGTAATGCACTCGGTAGAAGATTACTTGGTAGAACTCGAGTTGGCCGTTGCTTCGCGCGATTTTACAAGGCCGTGGGGAGGCTTTTTTGTAATGGAAGAATCGTTGGCCGATCGTTTTATCAAATTATTTTTTCCTCATCTAAATGCAGCCGATTTAAGTATCGTTGGCAAGCTGAGTCCTAAAATTTTAATTGTTTCTCCTGGCCAGCGGTTATCATGGCAGTACCACCACAGGCGTGCAGAAATTTGGAAACTGGCTGCAGGTATAGCGGGAATCGTAACAAGCGAAACAGATACAGAAGGCTCTTTAAAAAAACTTGCATTAGGCGAGATTGTTCAACTAAAGCAAGGCCAACGCCATCGGTTAGTTGGGTTGCCCGAAGGGTGGGGCATGATAGCTGAGATCTGGAGACATACCGATGCCAATCATCCATCAGATGAAAATGATATTGTTAGAGTGCAAGATGATTTTGGGAGGTGAGTATTGTAGGAGTACAGAATAATTATTTTACCAAAATAAATCTTCTCACCTTGCTAATGGAATTTTAATTAAAATAAAACTGCCACTGCCCGGTTTTGAATTGATCTCGATGTGGCCTCC
Source organism: Cytophagales bacterium (assembly GCA_025359125.1). Taxonomy (GTDB): domain Bacteria; phylum Bacteroidota; class Bacteroidia; order Cytophagales; family Cyclobacteriaceae; genus ELB16-189. Next base: position 14,240 of record JANYHI010000082.1, on the reverse strand, counting down.
CATACTTTCGGTTCGTATTCTCATCTGATGTATTCCAAAACCTTTTTCCTGCGTAGTAACATCAAATCCTTTTCCGTTGTCTTCAATGATGATGTCCAGTTCATTATCCTTTTCAAAGAGTTGAATATCTACGCGTGTAGCTTCTGCATGCTTGACAACATTGTTGAGCGCCTCTTGAACAATGCGATACACCTGCTGCAATTGAGAAGGAGTTAAGCGATCTGAAATTGTATACGTCTGAAATTTTATGTTTATACCGGTAGCGCGCCTGGTGTCTGCAATCAGATTTTCCAGTAACGGTTTGATGCCGGCAACATGTGCCAATGGCGGGGCCAGGTCATGTGAGAGTTGCCTCACATCATCAATCAATCGGTCAATGTGATCGGCCGTTTTTAAACTTTCTTCACTGTGTGTTTGCAAAAGCCTTTTTAGATTGCTGAGTTTGCTTCCGACATCATCATGCAATTCACCGGCAATGCGGCTGCGTTCTTTTTCAATGCCATCAATGTAATGCTGATACATCTGCTTTTGCTGATCGTTGAGTTGCAGGGTCAGTCGCATGCGTTCTCGTTGTACCTGACGGAATAAAATCACGAGCGCAACAGACAGCAACATCGCTTCAAAGAAATAAGCAATTAATATCGGGTTTGGGCCGCTGTATTGAAAAACACCAAAGCCATAGTTGAGGATTCCAAAAATAGATGCTGCCACGAGTGTGCCGTAGGCGATGAGGAAGAAAACGGCAATGATTCGATTTGTGAATAGTGCTTTTATTCCGCTAAAGGCCAGCAAGATTAAACCAAAAACAACTACCAAATTTACTGTTGGTAAAACAATGGGGCTGAGTTTGAACATGAGACCCGGGGCAACATAGGCGGAAAGGATAAGTGCAAGTACAAAGTAAAAGAGACTATTCAAAATTTTGTGTACAGTGGGCAGGTACTTCTTGGTATCCAACAATCCTTGAGAGAGCTTAACGAGAAAAATAAAAACATAAACAGCCAGTTGAATAATTACAGTTGCCTCTATATCGGCCAGTCCTGGAAAGATATATTGGAAGCTGTAACCTTGTTCGGTAAATCCAAATAATGCAGCTGATGAAATGTAGAAAAAATACCACAGAAAAATTATATTTCGCAAGAGCATCGAAGCAATCAAAGCAAACAATGCGCAGAAGGAAAGGAAGCCAAACCAATATCCCCAAATAATATTTTCAGTGTAGTTATTTTGATGTAAGGATGATTGGGATACAATGTGAATCGGTAACGTGAGGCTATTGATGTGGTAAACCATTAACACAAGAGTTGTTGTCTCTCCTTTTTTTAATTGTATGGGGAAATCGAAAAAGCGCGAAGGCAAGGGGCGCTGAAGGAAATTGTAACGTATGCCCGTTTCAGGCGAGGAATAGATGATACCGTTATCAATTTTGTAAAAAGCAATTCGATAAATGTGTGGTTGACGAATCTCCAGATATAAATTTTGATCTTTAGTGGAAGAGTTGGTTAGGATGAGCTGGAACCAGTAGGATCCATTGATGGAACCAAAATTTATTTTTGTGAGTGACTGAACGGAATTAGTTTGTTTAAAAACCTGTAAGGCAGAATCGATGGTGATTTCTTCTGTAGTGTTGAAGAAACGAAAATATTGATTCGCGGGTAGCGCTTTAAAATCTGCTCCAACAAAAAGTGTATCAGTTTGTGCCCAGCTTGCTTTGGGCAGTAGAAAAAGCAGAAGAATAAATAGTTTACCGTTTAGTCGCATCAAGAAGGCAAACAAGCATTTTTTTAATTCATACTCAATACTGTGTTCCTAGTAATTTAGTTGAGGTGATTTTCGAAGGCAAACCGCACCAAATCGGCCACATTCTTTATTTTCAGTTTAATCATGATATTTCTTCGGTGGGTATCCACCGTATGCATGCTTAGAAAAAGCACTTCGGCTATTTCTTTGGCCGACTTTCCGGCAACGATCAATTTTATAATTTCTATTTCGCGTAGGGTTAAATGCATCTTTTCAACAAACTGATCGCGGTACGCCTCATTGGTTTGTTGTTGCTTCTTCAATTGCGATGCTAAGTAAAACCCAGGCGACTGAGTGACTTGCCGTAGTGCCTCTCTGAATTCTACGTTGCTCGCATTTTTTAAAATGTAACCGTTGGCTTTCAGTTTTATTGCTTTTTCGATCAGGTAGCTTTCTTCATACATGGTGAAGATGAGCACTTTTAGTTTAGGGTATTTCTGAGTTAGCGTTTCTAGAATGGAGAAGCCGTCTTGTTTTTTCAAATTCAGATCCAGTAATAGTAGCTGTGGTTTTTGTTGCTCAATTAAAGTGAGGAGTTGAGTCAGGTTGTAGGCATGCCCACACAAGAGAAATTCACTCTGATCACTCAGCATCAACCTGATGCCTTCTACTACTACATCGTGATCTTCGCAGATAATAATTTTTATCAAAACAGCAGAATGAGTAACTGTTAAAAATAGCCAAAAATGATGATGAAGCAATAAGAGGTATCCTTTTTTGACTTACTCTTTTATCAGAAAGTCGGCAGGTGAGAGAATGGGTATGCCACGGAAAGGATGGAGCGTGAGTAAGTCGGGGTCACGGCTAATGATCATCTCAGCATGGCCATCGATAGCCAGATTGAGAAACATATCATCGTTTACATCGCGGCAAACCGTTAAGCGTGAAATCGGATTGACCATGCTGCTTCGCGCTAGCACAGTAGAGAGAAACTGTGTTTTTAGCAAGTCGCTTATTTTGTTGGCAAACTTTGTTTTATTCAATACACGCTCCAATTCAGAAAAAGTATCTGGCGAGACCAGCGGCTGGCAATGGAATAGCGCAAAGAGAAATGCTTTGTTGGATATGCCATCCGGCTGCAAGGCTGCACTTACAGCAACACTTGTATCAATAACCACTCTTCGCATTTATGAGAGGCTGTTAAGGAAAATTTCAATTTCCTGTTCGGTCATACCTTTGGCACTGGCTTCCTGCGCCATGTTGCGCAAGGTAGCGGCAAAGTCTTCTTCACTCAGTGGCTTGGTATATGCTTCTATAAAAATTGCTGTTTTTAATTTGTCTTGCTTTGGCAGTTTCTCAAATGCCTCCGCAGCTTCGTCTGATAATGACAGGGTAATCGTTTTCATAAACCTTTTTTTTATCGGTATTCTCAAAGATAACAACTTTATCAGCGATACTGCTGGTTCACGTTTCTCCATTTAGGGCATCTCTAAAAACTCCTTGTACTCTTCTCTTTTGGAGAAGGGGTTGAGGTCATAAAAGCAAGGGTTTTTAGAAATGCCCTTTATTTATCAAAGAACATACCCTTCAATATAAAACAACAGCAAACTTTTAACATAGGATAAAATGAGTTATAAGCCGCTTTTGGTCTTTAATACCTACAACACGCGAAAAAGTTTAAGTGAGTTCGTTGGTTAAGGAACACCAACCGAAAAGAATAGGTCTTTCAGTATACGCTTTTTAGCGTATTTACTTTCACGGGCTAGTACCCTTTATTGTGAGCAGACTAGCACGACAAGAACAGAACGATAAAATACCAGAAAGTTAGTATTGCGTGTGGCAGGTTTTTAAGTGTGCTTTGAGAAAGTAAAGAGAAAAATATTGTTGGTGAAGAACATATCAAGCATAACAACAACAACTGCAATGTGAATAGGATCGATGAAAACGCCAGTGCAAATGAATTTAGATAACGATAAGGTTATGAATACTTCTATAAAAATTATTTCCAGTATTTTGATTTTAGCATTTTTTAGCCATTGCAGTAAAAATGAGGATCCGAAACCTGCTGCGAGCGTAAATGGGCAAGTGGTTTTTTGGACACATGTAGATGACAATATTGGTAATGTAGAAGTTACCCTTGGGGGAGTAAAGCAGACGATAACTAAGGTAATCGGAATTGGGGGGCCGGCTTGTGGGCAGTCAGGATTTGCCACCTATCAAAATGCCAACGGCTCCTATTCATTTACCGCAAATGAGATTACCACGCCATTTCGTAAATGGAGTGGTAATGTGTCTTTTACCACTGATAAATGTGCGAAGTTTCAGCTATTGAAATAGTTGAGTGTTAAAGCGTGAAATCTCTAAACTAAAATAACTATCAATCATGAAAAAGCGTATTCAATTTAAGTTTCATTTCCTCTCTAAAACCATTCAAAAAATTCAAGATTCAAATAAACACTTTCACATGAAAGCATCAAAGTCAACACTTTTTGTATTATTGGTTTTGTTTTTTACATTAGCTTGTTCCAAGGAAAATGCTGATCCGTTGAATCAATGGCTGGGAACTTGGAATGGGACAGATTCATGGACACTCAGATATGGTTCTTGTAGTCCAGATGTAATTCCTAAATCAGATCCTTTTAAGCTCATTATAACAAAGTCTGTCCTTCCTGATCAAATTGATTTGAGTTGCACATACTTTAAAACTTCAGCCACGGTTTCGGGAAACACTGCTGTCGCCACGAACATTTCAATCTACACGTTTACAACCCCTTTATCTCTTACAGATGGTAAAATAACATTTACTTATAATGTTAGGTCGGGTTCCTGCACATATAATGGATTCACGACAAATTTCAATTATCCTCATGATGTTGTGCTATCTCGTTGAGTTTAAAGAAGAATTTCAAGTGACGTCAGGTTTTCCCGAGTTGTGGTTATTGTTTCATGGATCCCGACCGCATCATAGAAAGATATTATGGTCGGGTATCGTCTCCGTCTTCGGGACGATGCATAATAGTCAATGTATTAAATTCAGAGATATGGAATATCCCTTTGCTAAAATCAGTTCTCTGAAGTGTCTCCCGCCTCGGGGACGCTGCGACAAATGAAAACCAATTTCAAAAAGCAGAGTTCTGAGGCGGAGACGTAAATTAAAAAATGAATTGAAGGTAAACTAAATTACGCGTGTCAGTGAAAACACCGAGCTTAGCCATTTTTTTCAAAAAAAATACTGAGTTTTTGATATTGAGGCTGGTTTTTAAGTATGAGTAATAAAGAGAAGCTTATCAAAGTATCTTTTAAATGTAAGCTCCTCACTTTTAGGTACAACATTAAATTAGCAGGAAGTATTATTAAGACAATAAATTTTTCGAGCCATGAATCAAATAACTAAAAAACAATCTCTCAAAATTTGGATGAGCGCAATTCTTTTTGTCAGCGTTCTGCTTAGCTCAAGCGTATCAGTAGCGCAAGAAAATAAAACTTCTATTCCGTTTGATTTACGACTAAGTATTGGATCTGATAAGGATTGGGCGTACCAATTTTTCGCAAACTTAAAAGTCGAAACAATAGAGTACCTCAGAAAAACTTCATTTAGTAACATGGAAATTGAGGTTAATCGAGATAGTAGGCCAGAAAGGGTACTGCTTGTGATGGATATATTCTTTGAAAAGTCCGGGAAATGTTTTAAAATAAATTTAGGAACTACGGCATTTTTACCTAATACACGACAAAAGATTTATGACTCAAAACCGTACATTTTTCATTGTTATTCAGGTGATGGTGAACGTTATGAAGTGTTTAAAGAGGGGCTGGAAAAGGCACTCGAAGCATTTAATTCAGAAATTAGAAAGACACTATTTGTAGATATAAATTGGGAAGAGGCAAAAAAGGTTAATTCTGTAGATTCATATAATACTTTTTTACAAAACTTCCCTGGTTCAAAATATACAGATGATGCAAAGAAAGTAATAGGGCAATTGAACGTGTTACAATTAGCACCCACAGCAAATATCATTAAATTCCTTTTTTTAAATCAAACAACTAATAATTTTGAACCTCAACTTCCTAAAAGCACCTTAGAAATTGGTGAAAAGCTTGCGATAGCTCTTGGTCTTTATAAGGACGAAAATTTCATAGGATATTCTACAAATATTAAAAATGGTCAAATCGCCTTTGCAGACTATCGCGTGAAGTGTATAAATTGTTCGTTTGAAGACGGAGTATTAAGTGTGGCAAGTGATGTTTCTAAAGTACGAGGCAATAATGTTGAAATCGAGTTTACCTATTTAAAATCCGGTGCTAAGGGAAACCTGAATATACCCATAGGCTTTAAAGGTGGAATTGCATTAGATTTTAACGGAAGTGACGGAACTAATGGGCAGAATGGTAATGATGGAGTTAACGGTGGCCAAAAGGGAGACGGTGCAGTAGTTTCGATATTAGAAACGCTATCTTCAGTAGCTCACAACGGTGCTAAAGGATTAAATGGATCAAGTGGCACCGCGGGGAGAAATGGTAATGCGGGTGAAACAGCTCCAGACATAGATGTTTTCGTAACTTATGCCAATGAGAATGGCATAGAGTTTTTAAAGGGATATGTTTCCAATGCAAAAAGCACTGAGAATTTCAAAATTGACATTTCTAAAGGAGGTCTTAAAATTAAGGCCAATGGTGGGAATGGTGGGAATGGTGGGAATGGGGGAAAAGGAGGGAATGGGGGTGAAGGGGGAAAAGGCGGTGAAGGGTCTAATGGTAAAAATGGAGGTTATGGGCAATGCGAAGACGGTGGGCCAGGGGGCAACGGAGGCTCAGGTGGGGATGGTGGAGATGGTGCAGATGGTGCAGATGGCGGAAATGCTGGCTCTGGGGGCGATGGAGCTACTGTAAGATTAATTATTGATGCTGGTGCAATGCACCTTCAAAATCTTATTGTAATTGAAACTAATGCTGGCAGATCCGGAAAACCCGGCAGAGCTGGTTACGGAGGAAGGTCTGGACGCGAAGGTCAAGGGGGCAAAGGGGGTAAAGGAGGAAAAAAGAGTGTAGGTAAAGAGTGCGGCCAAAGAGCAGGGCAAAATGGGGCAAATGGTTACCCAGGTAGGGGTTCTAATGTTCAGGGTAGAAACGGAAACGATGGAAGTACAGATTCGGATGGGAGAGCAGGGAGCATTAGCGCGCTAAAACAAAAAGTCTCATTGGGATGGTAGATTAGATCTGAGGTTATGAACTCATTAACCATTGCTCGAATTTTCGTTTTTCTTGTGGCAATTTTAACCTGTGAATCAGGCCATTCTCAACCCCAAAATCTTATTGAATACGCAAAATGGGCGAAGCCGATATTTATTAATGGCAGCGAAAAAATTCCATCCAGTTGCCCAATAACAAAAACGTTAGTATCAAAAATGATTGAGGTCTTTGATTTTACAATTCAGAACGCCAACCAAGGTGAATTGTGGATCGTGAATCATATTGGCGACCTTAACAATCAAGTGGTGGAGTTATCGAAAAAAGCACAGAATGAAAATTCAGGCTGTATGAATATAGTAAACGCTTTTATAGTAAATCCTAACGACCCTGCATTAGAAAAAATAGCACTCATAAACAGCAATCAAGCTAACAAGGATAAATATATTAATGATGAGAGTAGTGATAAAACTAAAAAAAGTTATTTCAAACAGAACTATATAAATGAAGAGGCAACACCAAGCAACCAATTCAGGGGAAAGTATATTGAAGATGAGCCCAGTCCAACTAAGCTTGGGGACGCAACCGGATTTAACTATCCTTTAGATGGAACGGGAAAGAATAAAGCATTGGAGGATGACATAAAATTCTCTATCAGTAATCTATTTACAGATGCCAATAATGACACGAACTTTGAATTAGCAATTGGAGATATCTTTAAGAAATTTCTTGACGCCTTAGCCGCGGGATTTAGAGGACTTGGACATGGGTTCAAAGATTTAATTCCGTATCCAACTGAAGTAGTAAATTATAAAATAGCAAGTGACCTGGTTAATGCCCGTGATGTGCTAAAGACTTTAAGTACTTTGGATGATGAAGAAATCAAGCGAGTTTGTGACAGATACACACTCAACTCTCAAACCGTAGGCTTGCCAAAGGCTTATGAAATGCTAAAGGTTGAATTGATAAAGATGCGCAAGTAAGGCTAAACTGCCTTTGTGATGCCCATTAAAAAGCTCTACGTGAAAGCTGGGAGTGTAACGATTAGTGCAGACCAGGCCGGTAATGCTAATTACAATGCTGCCCCGCAAGTCCAGCAAACTTTCTGCATTAATCCGGCCAAGCTCACTATTACTATTTCTAACGGAATACCGAAACGCCTACGCTAACTTCGAGTGCCGCTGCAGGAAACCGATAGTATATAAATGGAACGGCTATCAGTGGCGCTACCAACGCCACCCTGAGTGTTACTGCAGCAGGTGTGTATAGTGTAGAGTCTATAGTCTATAGTGGAAACATGCAAGAGTGCACGATCATCAGACTTCCCGATTATTGTTACGGGTGATATTACAGGCTACATCGCAAAGCATTGGAGATCAGTCCGAACCCTACTAGTGATTACATTCTGATGAATTTACCGGGAGAAGGCAAGAATGAGATCGGCATCTTTAATCCGAACGGTGGTTTGCAAGAAGGTACTTCTACCGAACAAAATCAGACAACCGTTGATGTTCGCCATTATGCAGCCGGTTATTATTTAGTGCGGGTGAGCACTGCTACAGAAAATTATTACGTAAATTTTATTAAGAAATAAATTGATAGGCGTCCGAGTGCTCTTAGCTGTCAGACGCCTGGTTTTGACTTGATATTGCTAAGAAGTTTATATTGGTCAGATGGGAGACTTATACGCCTCAAAAAATTGTTGACGCCTGCGCTTCAGAAATAGAATTCTTTGATGAGAATTCAGGCAAGTGCAAAGGGGGCGTATGCGGCCAATGCACACAAGTTGTATGGAAAAAAACTACTGCTTTAGGTTGCGCAATAGCTTTTTCTAATCTTCTCTTACCGATGTAGCACCAAGGGCACACCACATCTGAAACTACATCTATTTTTATTTTAGGCTTTGTCATCTTATTTATTTTTACCTAAACTAAAAATTATACTGATTAGTTCTGGTGTGTTTGCTGCGTGAGGGATTGGAAAGCCCGGAGAGCGAGGTGGTTGAGGGTGGCCGGACTTGGCGCGTAAAGCCCGACTCCGCGGGGGTTGTGTGAGGGCGGGACACGCTCAAAGTTTCGGTATTACCTTCCAAACTTTGTGTTAACTTTGCTGTTTATGTAAATCAAAATCAATAGTAAATACATATTTATGACCGTAGCTGAAAAACCTGCATACAAAGTAAAAGACATGTCGCTTGCTGCTTGGGGCCGCAAAGAGATTAAATTGGCTGAGGCCGAAATGCCTGGCTTAATGGCCATACGTGAAGAATATGGCAAGCAAAAGCCATTAAAAGACGCGAGAATAGCAGGATGTCTTCACATGACTATTCAAACTGCTGTGTTAATTGAAACATTGATAGAATTAGGCGCAGAAGTATCTTGGTCATCTTGTAATATATTTTCTACACAAGATCATGCAGCGGCCGCTATTGCAGCCGCGGGTATTCCCGTTTATGCTTGGAAGGGCATGAACGAGCAGGAGTTTGATTGGTGTATCGAGCAAACACTTTATGCTTTTAAAGATGGCAAGCCATTGAATATGATTTTGGATGATGGTGGAGATCTTACCAACATGGTGTTAGATCGCAACCCTGAGTTGGTAAATGGCATCAAAGGAATTTCTGAAGAAACTACCACTGGCGTACACCGCTTAATCGAAAGAATGCATGCTGGTAAATTACCGCTGCCTGCGATTAACATCAATGACTCAGTAACTAAATCGAAGTTTGACAATAAGTACGGCTGCAAAGAATCGCTAGTAGATGCGATACGCAGAGCTACTGATGTAATGATGGCGGGCAAGGTTGCTGTTGTAGCAGGTTATGGAGACGTAGGTAAAGGTTCTGCCGCCTCGTTGCGTGGAGCAGGTGCTCGCGTGATTGTAACCGAGATTGATCCTATCTGTGCACTACAAGCTGCGATGGATGGCTTTGCTGTGAAGAAAATGAGTGATGCAGTAAAAGAGGCTGACATTGTGGTAAGTGCTACCGGTAACTCGGGCATTGTTTTGGGTAAGCACTTTGAAAGCATGAAAGATAAAACCATTGTGTGTAACATTGGCCACTTCGATAATGAAATTGATGTGGCTTGGTTGAATAAAAATGCAGAGAAAGACGAAGTGAAGCCACAAGTAGATTTGTATACCTTAAAAAATGGACGCCAGGTAATTTTATTGGCAGAAGGACGCTTAGTAAACTTAGGTTGCGCTACAGGCCACCCTTCGTTTGTAATGTCCAACTCATTTACTAACCAAGTGTTGGCACAATTGGAGTTGTGGATGCACACCAAGAACTACGAAAACAAAGTGTACATGTTGCCAAAGCATTTAGATGAGAAGGTAGCCCGCTTGCATTTGAAAAAGATAGGAGTGGAGTTAGAAGAGCTATCAGCCGAGCAAGCCAAATACATTGGCGTTCCGGTGAATGGCCCATTCAAGCCAGATTATTATAGATATTAAAAAGTGAGATTATTGGTTGCTGGTTGTTGAAGCGAACAAATCACTAGCAACTATTATCTAAAAACTAAATTTTTACTCTCTGCTTGCAAATTAGAGAGGCCCGAGCGGAATGCTCGGGTTTTTTATTTTGGTGATAGAGACAGTGAACAAAAATCATGTACCCAATTTTAATAGAAATATATTTAAAATTAAATACAATTAAACGCTTATGAAATTTACATTTATCTCGATTATTGCTTTGGTTTCTCTTTGGGCCTGCCAGCCTTCAAAAAAAGAAACTATGGAAACGTCCACTCCAAAACTTACTAAAGTATGGGAGTCAGATACGTTACTAACTACTTGCGAATCGGTTATTTATGATGGCAAGAATGCTATTTTATATGTAGCCAATATCAACGGAGCACCCGATGGAAAAGATGGCAACGGCTTTATTTCTAAACTAGGTCTTGACGGAAAGATCACAGAGTTGAAATGGGCAATTAATATGGATGCACCAAAAGGCCTTGGCATTTTTAATAACACCTTATATGTAGCCGATATCAACAGAATTCATGAGGTGGATATCGCTACTGGTAAAATAACCAAAACACATGTGATAGACAGTGCCAAATTTCTAAATGATGTTACGGTAGACGAAACTGGCAAAGTGTACATCAGCGATACTGGCAATGGCAATATTCATTTACTTGAAAACGGACAAGTATCAGTATGGTTAAATGTGCCAGCAGGTGTAAACGGGTTATTGGCTGAAGGAAATAATATGGAAATGGTTTCCTTTTCCAGTGGTGTATTCAGTCGCATTGATTCAAACAAGCAAACGACTATGCTAAGCGATAGTATCGACAATGGTGATGGAATTGAAGCGGTGGGTGATGGTGGCTATTTGATATCTAGTTGGAACGGAATGGTAAATTATGTAAGTGCCGATTTTAAAAATAATTTATTACTAGACACACGCAAAGATTCTGTAAGTGCTGCTGATATTGAATTTATTGCCGAGAAAAAATTATTGCTTGTGCCAACCTTCTTTAAAAACAAAGTGGTGGCTTACGAATTCACAAAATAATTAGAGACTACAAGTAACATTAAGAAGTAAAAATTAGCATCGTCTCTGTTTTGGAGACGATGCTTTTTATTTAAAACTAGCACAGGTGCGAGCATGCTCCTACGCACTGGCTAATGTGAGAAAAATAGATTGAGTAAAAATATGCGCATGCAACTTTGTATACGCATGATGACCTTAAGAATTAGATTACCAATCAGGCTTGCTCTTATCTTTTGGTTTGGTTGCCTTGCGTTTATTTTGTTGCAGGTATTGCACCTCTTGATTTTTCATAGCCTCTAAAATCATTTTGGCCTTATCTTCACTCATTTGCATATCCTTCAATTTATCTTTTACAGAAGGAGGAATATCTTTCTTATCTTTATTTTTCTCGTCTTTTTCCTGCTGCTCTTTTTCTTTTTGTTCTTTCTCTTTCTGCTCTTTTTCTTTTTTCTCCTTGTCTTGTTGTTCTTTATTTTTTTGGTCTTTAGGATCTTTTTTGTCTTGCTGTTCTTTCTTCTCCTGATCTTTTTTCTCTTGATCTTTCTTGTCTTTATTCTGATCCTTCTGATTTTTCTTCTGTTCGTCTTTCTTATCCTGATCCTTCTGATCTTTATTTTTCTGTTGATCTTGTTTTTTCTTGTCTTCTAATTTCTTTTTAACCACCTCATAGTTGTATCTGGCTTCTTCATTTTCAGGAGCGGCTTTGAGTGCCTGCTTGAAATACTCCAAAGCTTCCTCTAGCTTCTCCTGATTATTTGCCATTACACCCAACTGCTGATTGGCAACTGATTTTATTTTTTTATTGGCACTTTGCAATAGTTGTTGATAAGTACTTTGAGCATGGGTAGTGTCATTTGCCTGAAAATATGCACTCGCCAGATTGGCGCGCACCTCGTCTTCATTCACACCTAATGAATCTACCAGATAAGAATACTTTTCTATAGCGGTTTTAAAATCTCCCGAAAGGAAAGCTTTTTTTGCTTCTGCTTTCGCGGAATTAATTTTACCAATTTTATCTAAATCGGTAAAGAGAAGAGAGGCAACTAAAAATAAAATGATACCCTTCATATACTTACTGTTCTTATACTAACGAGAATATCTAATACCAATAAAACCAACGCAGCTAATAAGAAATAAAAGTATCTATTAGCCGAAACGTCTACTACACGCGCATCTCTTAATTCTCCTTCAATTTTGCCAATGGTATTAATCAATCGATTCACATCATTTCTAGAGTCGTTGATTTCAAAATATTGTCCCTCTGTTTTGCTCGCCAAAGACTTTAACGAACTGGCGTTCAATTTTGATATAATTGTATTTCCCTTTTGGTCTGTTTTGTAATTTCTTCCCGATTGAATCTGACTTCCACGCTCGGTTCCTACTCCTAAGGTAAAGAGCTTGATATTATTATCTTCTACCTCTTTGGCAATATCGTTCGTCTCTTCTCCAAAATCTTCGCCATCACTAATTAGCACAATTACTTTTGATTTTTGCTGCCCGCTAGGGCCTTCTTGTTCTGTTAGTTTCTTTAGTGCCATCTTTATAGCCGGGCCAAAGTCGGTACCACTGGAGGGCACTAAACTTGTGTTCATGGTTTCGATAAAAAGATTTAGCGCATTTTGATCATATGTAAGTGGGCATTGCATAAAGGCTTCTGAAGAAAAAATAATTACACCCACTCTATCAGAGCTAAACGCATCAACAATTTTCTTCATCTCAAATTTAATTTTCTCAAGGCGAGTAGGTTGAATATCAAACGCATCCATTGACTTCGACAGATCAACACAAATCATAATGTCTTTACCTACAGACTTGATTTCTTTCTTTGAGCCACCGAATGAGGGGCCAAGAAAGGCAATCAGTAGAAGAGCAAATAGTGCTGTCCGTGCAATCAGTTTTATTAAAATGGTATAAAAAGTAGTATGCAGTATTTTGCTTATTCGAAGTAGCTTTAACAGGTATAAACCATAGAACGCAACAAAGAGTGTAATCAAGATTATTTCTACCCAACTAATATCTCTAAACCAAGCCACTTTTTGTAGTTTATAATTTACAAATAACGAGATTGTGGGCTAGATTGGCAAACCATAAGGGCTTTAGATTCTCTTATCAAAGTGGCTTCATCTTGTTTGTCCCACATTTGATGGAATGCCTTCCTTTTATTAATTTCAGTATGTGTTATTTCTAAAATCAAACACTCCACCCACAATCCAACTCAATATGAAATCTATTCTCATACCTGTAATTGTTCTATTGTTAATCACTCCACAAGCAATAAAAGCACAACAAGGATCAGAGGTTCTTGATATGAAAAAACATAAAATTGTATTTCAGTTCATGGATGCTGATTCGGCATCACAAGTACGTATGAATATGCAAGTAGGAAATGTGCGCGCGGCATGGCCGAATGCAGAGATCGAAGTAGTCTGTCAGGGGGGAGGGATTGATATGCTAATAACTGCAAAATCTAAAGCGAGTAGCTCTGTTGCGGACTGGACGTCCAAGGGCATAATCTTTGCAGCTTGCAATAACACCATGCGCAATAGAAATGTGAAAAAGGAAGATTTACTTTCGCAAGCCGTTGTTGTTCCGTCTGCTATTATCGAGCTCGCATTGAAACAGGAAGGTGGTTGGTCTTATGTTAAAGGTGGAATGAAGTAGAATTTTTGTTCGATAGGTCTTCGATGAATCTTTTGGCTCCTCTTTTTTTGATTTTGGATTCAAGTTTCATGGCCTCTGCTCTTGAACTGAGTTCTACTGTCCATATTACTTTCCAAGGTATTCCGTTTTTAATCGAGATAGTCTCACCACT
>JANYHI010000070.1 GCA_025359125.1 Cytophagales bacterium | reverse complement strand
GATCAGGCCATCTGCACATACATTAACTACTGAGTGCTATTAAAATCTCGCTTATAATGTTTAATCCCCACTTGTAAAAAAGTTAGGATGTATGACTAACAAATTTTACCCAGTGGGAATTATCCTCTCATACTCATTGTCTAATGCACAAAATTCTACTCATGAAAAGTATTCTCGTTCTCTCTTTAGTTATTCTTTCGTTTCCGTCATTTGCTCAAAAATTAAAGAATGGTACGCTATCAGGAATTATTATTGACTCGCTCACACAAAAACCTGTAGAGTTTGCCAATGTATCCTTAATAGATCCTCTTACAAATAAACCTGTAAATGGTGCCGTATGTGGTGTTGATGGAAAATTTGTGGTCACACAAATAAGCAAAGGGAGCTATCAGGTGGTAATTTCTTTCGTGGGCTATGCTACCCGAAAATTACCAGTAGAACTGACCGATAAAATAACCGAAATTAAGTTAGGGTCAATTTCATTAGCAGCTTTAGTAGAGTTGTTAAATGAAGTTACCGTTGAAGGAGCGAAAGCGTTAGTCGAAGAAAAAGTTGATCGTACTATTTATAATGCCGAACAAGATGCAACAACTAAAGGTGGCGATGCTACTGATGTATTAAAGCGTGTGCCGATGCTTTCGGTAGATGCGGATGGCAATGTTTCGTTGCGTGGCAGCCAAAATATAAAAGTGTTAATCAACAATAAGCCATCAACTATTTCTGCCAATAGTGTGGCAGATGCGCTCAAGCAAATTCCTGCTGATATGGTAAAGACAGTGGAGGTGATCACATCGCCTTCTTCCAAATATGATGCGGAGGGTTCGGGTGGGATTATAAATATTGTGTTAAAGAAAAACACATTGGATGGAATGTTTTTATCAGTTGATGCAACAGCGGGTAGCAGGGGATCTAATTTAGGCGTAAATGCCTCTTACCGAAAAGGTAAAATGGGTTTTACAGTAGGCAGCTTTTTAAGGGAAACATACAATGTGTTGAGCGACTATTCGAATCAACAAAAAACATTCTCAGCAGACACTGCATTCAATACCCAAAAGGCTAGTAACCGTAACGATGGAAAAACCGGAACCTATACCTTCGGCTGGGATTATGATATCAACAAAAATAATTTCATTACAGTGAGCGCTAGGGTAGGGTATCAAAACCAAAATTCATATCAAGATCAATTACTTACTACTACGACCAAGAAAGATATTGTCACTGAACAAACCTTGCGGAACGTTAAATCAACTAACGTAGGCGATAACTACGATGCATCGCTCACGTACACCAAACGATTTGATAAAAAAGAGCGCGAGTTTAATTTTTTAAGTATCGTGAGTAAGAATAATCAAACCAATGGCTACGTGATCAATTCACTACTTCCCGCAGACTTTAGTGTGTTAACCCGCAATAAGAACGATAACCCGGGTAGCACGCAGGAAGTTATTCTACAAGCCGACTATCAAGAGCCAGTAAAAGACGGTCAGTTGCTTGAGTTTGGCGCAAAGACTACCATCCGCAACGTAATCAGTGACTATTCTTATTATGTGGCAACGGGTGATGCAGGGGCTTATACAATCGATCCTACTCGTAAGCCAAACGGTTTCAACTACAACCTGACAGTATCAGGAGCATACGTTGCATATACAATGCAAATAAATGCTTATACACTAAAAGCGGGAGGAAGGTACGAATACACCGACATTAACGCACACTTTAATAATCAGCCAACTATTGCAATACAATCGTACGGCACATTTGTGCCAAGCATTAACTTTTCGCGTAAGCTCGATAACGGCAAGATGATTAAAGCTTCTTACACCAGAAGAATTCAGCGACCAGGTTTACGCGATTTAAATCCCAACGTTCAAGGATCAAATTCTAAGAATGTATCGGTCGGTAATCCCTACCTAAAGCCCGAATATGCCGATACCTATGATCTGTCTTACAAAACCAATATTAAGGATGCCACCATTAATATTTCAACCTATGTGCGTTACAACTCCAACGACATTCAACCAGCCAGATTCGTAAGGAACGATACGATATTTGCAATTGCTCAAAATATAGGTACGGAAGAAAACTACGGAGCATCTATTTTTGTAAACATTCCGGTGAATGATAAATTCACGCTGAATGGTGGAATAGATATTTTTTACAGAATCTTGCGCAACAATGTTACAGACCCCATATTAAATGCCACCAACAGTGGTGTAACGCCAAACATAAGAATTTCTGGCTCGTATAATTTTAATAAGTTGTGGAGTGCTCAATTCTTCAGCACCTTTCAGGGAAGAAATTATAATCTTCAAGGATACAGAACCAATCCTATTTCGCATAGTATTAGTGTGAAGAAAAACATTTGGGGCAATAATGGCTCTCTTACCTTGGGCTTAGATAATTTTGCTACGCCTTCCTATCAAGTTCATTCAGTGTTAAACTCTGCCTACCTCAATCAAACAACTACTAACACCCTGGTAAACTTTGTAATAAAGGCAAGCTTTAGTTATAAGATTGGACGAATTGTTGAATCGAAGAAGAAGAATCTAGTGGAGGAAGATTAACATGTACTTCCATCCTAAAATACAAACGGTAAGCGATGCCAATAGCATGGTACACAAAATTACGGGGTATCGTGCCAGCAACCGTCTGCCAGTTTCAAGCCCGGTCGCTGCGGCATTTGCAGCTACAAATGCGGTTGCCAGTAAGCGCACAGCTAGAGGTCTTGACTATGGAAGTCGGGCACAGCACTTTGAAAAGTTGGTGCAAACCATCTCGGCAGAGCCGGCCTACCAACCTAACATTGTCGACTTGAAAGTAGATGCGCTAAGCAATTACCTGCAAACACTTCGGATTGGAAACACGGGAGTGGTATACGCTCATGCTTCGCTTAGTGATGCACGCAACAAGCGCAATGCGTTTTTCTACAAAGATGATAGTAACTTGATCAAGACAGCGAAGGCAGTGAAAGAACAAGTGAGAGCAACGTTTGGCGGTACCAGTGCCTTTGCTGAAGTAAATAAAATACGTTTCATTAAACTAATTAAATGATGGCAACGAGCATCCAGTAAAAGCCTCTGCAAGTAAACGCAGAGGCTTTATCTACAACCACAAATGCCTCACATCTATCAGCACACATCCTCTGTTATAAACTCCCTCATTTCTGCATCTTAATAAAGGGCTCAATACGCTGATCAATACCAAGCCCGAAGTGTGAACTGAAGTATCTTTGGAAGTAAATAATGAACAAAATTGAAACATTTAAAATACTGATAAACAACATATTGAAGTAATAAAACTAATTTAATTAGTATTACTATTGCTAATAAATTTAGTATTAATCATATTTGACTAGCCAAAGCAAAAAAGCCAGCTTATGAAAATCATCGAATCGCAAATTTTAGGGCAGCGCGTGATTACAGCTAAAGATAAGAACGCCAGACTATTTCAGGTGAAACAGGTACTTAACCAGCACCGCGATTCCCTCATTACTAAATTGCTTAAAGACATTCCATCTTACCTCGCGATTAAATACCACGCCTGCGCCAATGAACCAGAGCTGGAAGAAATCAAAAGCAAACTGGAAGCCCTACAAAAGCGTGATCTCGATTTGATGAACTATGCCTTTATCGTAGAACAAATAAAGACGCGCACCACTGTTAAGTTAAGTAACGTACCCTTCCTTCAAGAAATTGATCAACTGCTGCTACAAAAATGAAAACAATCAAATCGGCACTACTCGGAGCAAAGTCCCTCATCGATACCAATCCAGAAGTGCTATTGCTTCAGGTTCAAGAAATTTTAAAGCAACACCGCGAGTTGATTATCAACCGTCTGTTAGGTGACTTGCCCACCTACTTGGTTTACAAATTTGATGTAAAGCCCACTAAGCAGTTAGTCGAGAATTTGAAAGACCGATTGTTGGATCTAAAAAAATCATCGGTGAATCTCGGCAACTATAATACCATCACCCAGCAGGTAATGAACCGAGCCGTTATCCACTTAACCAACGAGCCGTTTTATTTAGAGATAGATGCATACCTGGCGCAATTCGTGCAGGTATTAAGCGAGGTGTCCTCAGTTAACTAATTTATTACCGTCATGACGAACGCAGTGCCGATGCTATTAAGTAATCTTCTTTGTTACTCTAGTAAGCATACAAAAAATTCTTACCTAATCCTGCCGTGTTGGAGCTCTCCTCCAACAGCGTATAATAAAAATCATTTCGCTAGTCTCCCGGTAAACATTTCTGCTTGGCTGTTAAATGGGTTGCCAGATGATCTTCTGAAAGATACCAGTTGCCCTACGTGCCATATACAATCCTCAATCGGCCGGTTAATCATATTCCAAAAAGGGTAAACAACAGATTGCGGGGTAGTCTTAAAAATAAAATTCTTTTAGTTGCTCATCGATGGCGGTAGCCAAATTAGTGCGGGCAGTCCATAGGTTATTGAGTGTAACTTTTCGCATCTCAGCAAAGGGCAACGGCTTATCTTGGCCAGGTACGTTGGCAGTTTTAGTAGTAGCATTTAAAATAAGGATAGACATTTCATAAATGTGCGCAACCGTTTCTTCTGCCGTGCGTGCCTCTGCCGAGGGTTTGAAGGCGAGGTCTTGCGCACGCAATCCTTCCGTAGCCCAATAGTACCGGAAGCCCAAGCCATCAATCATCCGCGCAGCCACAGTACCGGCACTAAAACTTTTTGGATCAGCAGGGGTTTCATAAAACGGCAACGAGTTGTCTTGCGCACGTAAGAAAGAGGCAAGTAAGGTCAGCAATAGGAGTGGTAGAAATTTCATTGAATTGAATTTTATGAAAGTTAAGAAGATATTTTTTGTAGCCTTAGCCTTCTCGTTCCTTGTGGGAGACTATGCTGGAAAAGGAAACAAGAAATCATAATTGCTGGATGCGTCTCTAATTTCGCAAAGTAGAGTACAATGCGGTAGACGATATTTGAAATTTGAGTTTTCATCGATAACAAATCACGCTACGTTGGGAATGTGCGGGCTTGATTAGGTCTGGATGTCTCTATAAATTTTACAATCCTTTAATGCTCATTCCGCCATCTACCATAATATTTTGGCCTGTAATGTAGCTGGCTTTATCCATTGCCAGATAAGTAACCAGACTTGCTACTTCTTCTGGTTGGCCAACTCTGTTAAGCGGAGTTCTTGCTAAAATTTTTTCCAATCTTTCTGGTTGAGATAAAACAGATTCTGTCAAAGGCGTTTCAATATACCAAGGAGAAACGCAGTTCACTCTGATATTATCGGCTGCCCACTCTGCGGCTAAATGTTTAGTAAGTTGAATGATGGCTGCTTTTGTCATCCCGTAAGGCGGGCCGGTTTGTAAATCGAAAGAGCCTGCTACTGATGCAATATTGATAACACTTGCATGGGTTACTTTCTGTAACAATGGATGTGCAAGCCTGCTGATTTCGATCATACTAAAAAGATTTACCTCAAA
Source organism: Cytophagales bacterium (assembly GCA_025359125.1). Lineage (GTDB taxonomy): Bacteria > Bacteroidota > Bacteroidia > Cytophagales > Cyclobacteriaceae > ELB16-189. Next base: position 13,219 of record JANYHI010000070.1, on the reverse strand, counting down.
AAGTTTGCGGTATTCTTCTTCGGTATAGTCAACCATTTTTTTTCTAACGTTGGTACCCACGTTATTGACCAACACATCTAATTTACCCCAATTTTGCTCGATGCGCGTAATCAACTGCTTCCTAAAAGAAGCATCGGTAACATCGCCATCCATCGTAAAAAGATTAGCTGAGTTCTTCACTTTTCCTTGTATGGTTTTAGTATCTCGCGCAACTACCAAAACCTCAGCTCCTAATTCTAAAAACTCTTTGGTAATCGCTAAGCCTATTCCTTTAGTTCCTCCAGTAACCAATGCTTTTTTACCTTGCAGTGTCCACATATTTTAAATTTTTGTGTGCCCCCAATTTTTACCCGATTTGATTCTGAATATTTGCTCATCGCTCACATGATACTTTTGTGCGATGGCCTTCCAAGAAAGATTTCCTCTTTGTAACAGTTTTTTAATGTTCATAACTTAGATCTCAGTCAATTTGCTTGCGCCTCTGTTTTTATAATTTGGATTTTTGTGGAGTATGGATAAAGGTCTTTGTTAAAGTTACTCATTTTAAATTTTTAGATCGATTATCATCTTCTTATAATTTAAATAAATAACGATTTTATGCTTGGTAGTTTGCTTCAGAAATAGCTTGGCAACTAACCGGTGTACATTATAGCTTCTGTTACCAATGGCAACACCAAGATATCCGTTTTAATTGCTTGCCTTAGTAATTCTATCTTGCCTAGCATCCTTCTGGCAGAAGTAAAAGCATAGCGTAATCCTGTAGCTGATTTATTGAATGATAGTATACTATCTTTTCACCAGAAGTTTTATTTTCCCTTGCTTGATCATAGTATAAAAAATAGGTTAGCGTGAGAATGTAAAAGGTATTTCTAATAAATGATTAAGCCAACCAAGACATCCTGACCATCAGTCAAAAAAATACTTGATGAGTCATTTTTAGAAATACCTTATAATGTAACTACCGAATATTAAATTTTAACATGACTCCAGTTTTCGCCTGATTTAATACGGAAAATCTGCATGTCACTCACATCGTATTTTTTAGCGATGTCTTTCAATGAATACTTTCCTTTAGCCAATAATTGTTTAATAGCAATTACCTTCTTTTCAGTGAGTTTGAAGTTTCCTCCCTTATTGTTATAGTCAGGATTTTTCTTGGTGTGTGCAAACTGTTGTTCTAGGGTTGCCCATTTCAAGTTCTTATAATGGTTGTCTTCCTTTTTGTAATTCAGATGAATAACAAACTTAGCTTGCTTGCTCGATTGCTTTAAAAATTGTTGTGCCACCAATCTGTGGATGTAGAAGCTCTTATTAACATTGTTAGAGCGAACGGCCACAGCCAGATAGCCAGATAGTTTGGTAGGCTTGCGAAAGGTACCTGTCTTAGGTGTATCGGTATAGCTGATAACGCGACCATGGTTGGTTACGGCATACCGATAGCCTTTGGGGGTTTTGCGAAATGGCAGCAGTGAGATTTTCTCTCCAGCAGCCAACTTTACTTGTTTTTTGTTTAACATAATTTACGGGTTTTATTTTTACGGGTTTTATTTTTGTTCTACTAACAAATACCAATTGTTTTCAATTGGCAGATAGCCTTGTTCATAACAATAGTAATAGGTCGTGCCCTCCTTCGTGCGGTATACATGCGTGAAGTAATTGAAGTCAAAACCTTTTTGAATGAGTTTTTCACGACTCATTTTGGTTTTACCCGTTGGGTTTGACTCAATTAAGATCCGTCTGTTTTTGCGTAGTGTATTGTTCACATTGCGCACGTAGTTGGTCTCATTACTATTGAGCTTGTTGTTGTAAGAAACACGACATTGATCTGAACAAAACTTTTTGTCGGCTCTTCCGATGATTTTCTCATCGCACTCTAAGCAGGCTTTTTCTTCTGTCTTTGGCATGTTTTCCGATTGTAAACGTTTACAAACGAATATAACCGTAAGTAATTAATTAAACTACGACTCGGATGTCCTACTCTCCTCACCTTTGCCTCATCAATCGTTGACTTATTGAGTTGGCGTATTACAAACTAATGTTTAACTATTTAACCTTACAAAAATGAAAAGTTTAAGAAACAGTGTTCAACTAATCGGTAATCTTGGTAAAGACCCCGAAGTAAAGGAATTTGGAGCAAAGAAAAAAGCTTCTTTCTCAATTGCTACAAAAGAATCCTATAAAAATGCCAAAGGAGAGAAGGTAGAAGACACCCAATGGCATAACGTTGTAATATGGGGTAAACTGGCAGACGTTGCGGCTCAATACCTAAGAAAAGGCTCTGAGGTATGCGTAGAGGGCAAGTTGGTACATCGCAACTACGAGACAGATAAAGGTGATAAGCGGTATATTACCGAGATTAACGTAAATGACTTTGTAATGCTAGGAGGAAAACCTCAACGGTAGTTTCCAACCTTTTTGTGGATAGTTGAAGAGTCGACCCAAGGGTTGGCTCTTTTTTTTATTATCGTGACAAGAATTATCAAAATATCTTTCTAAGGTCACTCACCCCCTTATGCCTAGTAGTTAGTTTACTTAACCACAGTAGGTTCAGCAATTGAAATGTTCATAGGAACTTCTGATTTGGCCAAATCATGGAGGCGTTTATTCTTTTCAATGGTAAGGTCAAGATTTCTAAATTCGACAGGCGACATACCTACCCGTTCAGCATAGATATCATAGTAAGTGGCCATAATTTCGTCAAGTACTTTTACAAATGTTTCGTATTTGGTAGCTCGGTCAGTTTTTACAGAAATCACAGCTTTTACCGGACTTTCAGCCATTAAAGAATTACCCCTCTTATTGAAAATGAATTCTTTTATTTCTTCTCGTATGCCGTCTAAATTTGCTTTTGGCTCACCTTCCACCAAAAATTTGTTTTCTCCGTTTACCCGAATGGTGAAAAGATTTCTGCTTTTCCAGGGCTGGTCATTCTTTGTTAGCTCTGGTAAAATCATGGGTATACCTTTATGTATTTCAATCACGGTGGTCATCAGAAAAAAGGTAAGGAGCAAGAAGGCTATATCTGCCATCGAACTGGTGCTTACCTCTGCGGTGGGTCGGTTTGTTTTCATAATTGGCTTAGGTTATTTATATTCTTCAATGCAGCCAGCTAGGTTTGGTCACAATTCAACATAAAAAACATCTTCCATCAACTTTTAAAATTGTAAATTTGCCCGAATGATTTTTCAGTATCCGTCTTTCCTTTGGGCGCTAGGCTCACTCGCCATCCCAATTATCATTCACTTATTCAATTTTAGAAAAACCACACGCATTTACTTTTCCAACACCCGATTACTAAAGCAGGTAAAACAAGAGACTACCCAAAAGAGAAAGCTGAAGCAGTATTTGGTGTTGGCGTCAAGGTTACTCTTTCTCGCATTTTTGGTGTTGGCCTTTGCTCAACCTTTAATTCCTGCCAAAGAGCAAATTGGATCTCAAAAAAATATAGCTATCTATTTAGATAACTCTCTTAGTATGTCAGCTCCGGTAGGAGAGAAGACCCGCGCCTTGGATGCCGGAATTCAAATGGTGGACGAAATAATCAATTTATTTCCATCGGATGTGCGCTATCAGCTTATCACGAATGACTTTGCTCCATTCTCAAATTCTTACAAGACAAAGACAGAAGTGTTAGAGTTTCTTTCTCAGATAAGACTTTCGTCCATCAGCAGAGATGCCAACGAGATTACTAATCGGTTATTAGAAAAGAACGGATCGCTGTTTTGGATTTCAGATTTACAGCGTTCTACTTTTGGCAACCTTATTAAAATAGATTCATCGCTACAGATAAAACTATCTCCCATAAAAATTAGGCAGCTTTCAAATGTTTTGATTGATACCGTTTATTTAGAAAATCCGTTAGTGAATGGGGGAGAAAAAAATTCTGTAAAAGTAAAACTACAGAATGATGGAAACAGATTGGTGGAGGGGTTGGTAGTTAAATTAACCATCAACGGAATGCAGGCTTCTGCTGCAACTGTTGCAATAGAGCCGAATAGCTCAAACACAATTTCTTTTGATATCACATCCATCAATAAAGGAATAAACAAAGCACAACTTTCGTTCAGTGATTACCCGGTAAGTTTTGATAATGAGTTTTTCTTTACCCTAAATTATACAGGAAAGTTGAAGGTGGTAGAAATTACCGGATCGAAAGAAGCCGTTTCAGTTGCTACGGTGTATGGAAACAAAGATTTATTTTTGTTCTCTAGCTTCAAAGCCTCGAACCTAAATTATAGTGTGTTAGGTGCTGCTGATTTAATTGTGCTTAATCAGTTAGATAAAATTGAGACCTCGTTATTATCCGCTTTATCTTCCTTAAAAAATGATCATTCTATTTTAGTGATTCCGGGCATCAAACCCGATGCAGAATCGTATGGCAATTTAATTTCAACAAAACTAGGAATCAATCAAGAAGAGAAGCCACAACTACTCAGCATACCAGATTTTAAGAACCCGCTTTTTCAAAATGTGTTTGAAGAAAAAAACGTGTCTATGGCCATGCCCACAGGAAGTAAACAAGTAGAGTGGGGCGCAGATCGTTCAGCTATTTTACAATTAAAAGATGGCAGACCTTTTTTATCGCAGTTTGGGAATGTGTATTTGCTGGCGTGCCCATTAGTAAAAGAAGCAACGGATTTTTATAACCACGCCTTATTTGTTCCGGTTATGTATCGATTGGCCGTGTTAGGCAGTCGGAGTGAGCAAAGACCTTACTACAACTTATCATCTACGCTTATTTCATTTGCAGCCGATAGTTTAATAGGCGAGGAGCCTCTTAAAATGCTGGGCAAGCAAGAAGTAATTCCGATGCAGCGAAGAAACGGAAATCAGATTGTGCTAGAGATTCCTAAATTTTTGTTAGACAAAGGATTTTATACCCTCATGCATAAGAAAGATACGCTAAATGTAGTTGCTTTCAATTTGGATAAGTCCGAATCTCTTTTAACCAGTTTATCTGCCGAAGAAGCAAAACTACGCTTAGGAGGAGGTAAGTCAATTTCTATTTTTGAGTCGGGTAACACCGAGGCTTTTAGCAACGAAATAAAAGAAAGATATGTAGGCACCCCATTGTGGAAATATGCCTTGATACTGGCGCTGCTTTTTTTATTAGCAGAAGTACTTTTAATACGATTTTTGAAGTAATTTTGAGATATGTGTACTAGAGATATTTTAAGTGAAGAGATTAAAAAAAACCTTCAAAACCATTCCGAGAAAGTACTAGCTCGTGGTTGGGATTTAACAGAAGAAGATAAAGCATGGAAAAACTTATAATGGAAATCATTTTAGTTTTTAATTGCCCAAGTTCAATCAATCACTCAATTTTATTTTGGTTTCCTTGGCGTTCTTTGCGCGAAATTCAATTATGAAAATACTCATACATTCTGTTAAAATAATTTCTAAAGGTTCGCCTCATCATCTTAAAAAAAGAAATGTTTTAATTTCAAGCGGGCGGATCAGTGAAATAGGAGACAAGAACTATCAGGCAGATAAAGTAATTGATGCCGATGGCATGTTGTTAAGCATTGGTTGGATGGACTTAGGCACGTATGCAGGAGATCCTGGTTTAGAGTTTAAAGAAGATCTTATATCGGTAGGTAAGTCGGCAGCCGCAGGTGGATTTACAGAAATAGTTTTGCTGCCGAACACGCACCCAACGGTGCAAACGAAGAACGAAATCAGTTACATCACTCAGTCTAATGCTACCCGATTGGTGCAACTGCAGGTGATGGCCGCAGTAACGAAGAATTGCAAAGGCGAAGAACTTACCGAGATGATTGATTTGCATGAATCAGGTGCCGTTGCTTTTTCAGACGGACTGAAATCTGTTTGGCATACCGATATTTTTTTAAAGTCGCTCCAATACTTGCAAAAATTTGATGGCTTGTTAATCGATCACCCAGAAGATAATTGGTTGAATTTATTTGGCCAAATGAATGAGGGAATTAATAGCACATCTTTGGGGCTGAAAGGGATGCCGCGCATTGCAGAAGAAGTAGCCACCCGAAAAAATTTGGAGTTGTTAGAATATGCAAAAGGTAGACTTCACTTTAGCAGAATCAGCACAGCCAAAACGGTAGATATGATTCGCTCAGCAAAAAAGAAAGGACTGAATGTTACCTGTGATATTACAAGCTATCAAGCATTACTGGATGATAGTTTACTGAACGACTTTGATACGAATTACAAGCTCAATCCACCACTTAGAGAAAAATCAGATAACGAAGCGTTGATTAAAGGACTGAAAGACGGCACGATAGATATTCTTACTACTGGCCACCTTCCGCAAGACGATGAAAGTAAATTGCTAGAATTTGATCAGGCTGATTTCGGAATGATCAATCTTCAAACTTTTGCCTCACAAATAACTTCTTTATCTAAATTTGTTGATATTGATGTGTTGCTTGAAAAAGTTACTTCGGCTCCTCGCAAAATTCTGAATATGGAAATTCCTCTTATAGCGGTAGACGAAAAAGCTAACCTCACTCTATTCGATCCAAATGCAGAATGGACTTTTACACATAAAGAAAATTTATCAAAGTCCAAAAACTCGCCTTGGTTGGGTAAGGAACTAAAAGGAAAAGCGGTAGCAGTTTTTAATAATAACAAACACTGGTTGGATGTTTAAAAATTTACCACCTCTCGCTTCTATCTCCATTCGAAACGGAGCCATTGCCGGACTGTTAGGATTTTTTATATTAATCGCGCTCTACTTCATTGGCAAGCATCCGTTTCTGTTCATGATTTTTTTTGATTTCCGCATTGTACTATTTGGAATTTTTATGGTGCTTACACTGAAAGAAATCAGAGATAGCTATCAGGATGGAATTATTTTCTTTTGGCAGGGCATGATAGCCAACTTAATTTTTACCTTTCTATTTGTGCTCATTACTTTTTTTGGAATTTGGATTTTGTGCGAAAGTTATCCCGCTTTTCTGACTAATTATATTACCACCGCCACCCAGCAAATGATGTCTATTTCCGCAGAAGTAATTGCCCAAATGGGAAAAGAAGTTTATGAGAGTAATTTAAAAGCCATTTCGGTTACTAATGGGTACACCATTGCCAAACATTACGGTGGCCAAAGCTTTATCATCAGTTTTTTTATTAGCATAATAATATCAGTAATTTTAAGACGTCAACCTAAACTCGAATAACTATGGAAGAAACAAACGCAACACCCAAAACAACCATGGCAGTTGGAATTCGCTACGGATTAATTATGTCAGTAGTTTCGATCGCCTATTTCGTAATTCTAAATATTGCAGGGGTAGATATGAGCCAAGGCATTGGCCGTTGGGGAAGTTTGATATTTTTTGCAGCTGCCATTTTTTTGGCACATAAATACTTTAAAGATGAAGGCAGTGGCTTCATGTCTTATGGGCAAGGAGTTGGAATTGGCTTTTGGCTTGGCCTAATCTCTTCTGTTATCTCAAGTATTTTCACTTACATCTATGTTAAATTTATTGATACTGGTTGGATCCAACAGATGATGGATAAACAACGCGAGGTAATGGAGCAAAACGAAAGTCTTTCTGAAGAGCAGATTGATACAGCCATGCAGATGACAGCTAAATTTATGACACCAGAAATGATCCTTATTTTTGGAATCGTAGGCGGAATTATTATGACTCTTATTGTAGCACTTATAATTTCTATTTTTACTCAAAAGCAAAATCCAGATCCATTCAATGGTTGATAGACTGGATGTTTCTCTAATCATTCCTGCCAAAGACGAGCAAGAATCAATTCCAGAACTAAGTAGTTGGATAAGCCGTGTGATGCAAACGCACGGCTTTTCATATGAGGTAATTTTTATTGATGATGGCAGTACTGATGGCACGTGGGAAGAAATTAAAAAAATAAGTCACTCTAACTCATCTTTTAAAGGATTTCAATTCAATCGTAACTTTGGTAAGTCGGCTGCATTGCACACAGGCTTCAAAGCTGCAAAGGGAGAGGTTGTAATTACGATGGATGCCGACTTGCAAGACAGCCCCGATGAGATACCTGAGCTGTACAAATTAATTAAAGAACAAAAATTTCATTTGGTAAGTGGTTGGAAAAGAAAACGCCACGACCCGATTTCAAAAACAATTCCTTCTAAATTCTTCAACTACATCACCCGAAAAATTTCGGGCATCTATCTTCATGATTTTAATTGTGGCTTAAAGGCTTATCATTATTCTGTTATAAAAAACATTACTGTCTATGGCGAAATGCACCGCTACATTCCGGTGCTAGCAAAGTGGGCGGGCTTTACTAAGATTACTGAAAAAATAGTGGAGCATCGCGAGCGAAAATATGGCCATAGCAAATTTGGATGGGAACGATTTGTTAGAGGCTTTTTAGATTTATTGACGATTACTTTCGTGGGCCGATTTGCCAAGCGCCCTATGCATTTTTTTGGCGCCTGGGGTATTGTATCTTTCTTAGTAGGCATTGGTTTTACTATCAAAATATTTTGGGACAAATTTGATGCACTCTTCGTTTCAAAAATTCCGCTTAAGCGCGATGTGGTAGATCAACCTATTTTCTATTTGGCACTAGTAGCACTGGTGGTGGGTGTTCAGCTTTTTCTAACCGGATTTCTTGCAGAGTTATTAGCTCGTCAATCTATTTCCAAAAAAGATTACCTCGTAATCGAGAAAGTCGGAATCGATTCCGTCAATTAATCAAGCGTTATATCGTATTATCATTTTGTTACATCTTTCATTTATTTTCGATGGAGGCGTAACAAAATGCTTCGATTTACGCTTTAAGTAAGTCTTATCAATATTCCAATGAAAGTTACCTTATTCCTCATACTTATTTCAGCCAGCTCTCTCTCTGCTCAATCAAATAAAGTTACCATTATTGGGTATATTAAAGACGCTGCAAATGGTGAAGCATTAATAGGTGCTACACTTTACGTTAAAGAGACAGGTGCAGGTGGTGTTACCAATGAATATGGATTCTATTCCGTAACGGTTACTCAGGGAAGTTTCAATTTGCATTACAGCTACCTGGGGTATGCTTCGGTTTACAAATTTAAAGAACTGACTAAGAATGAACGATTAGATATTGAGTTATCAGCGGAGGCTGAACAACTTCAAGAGGTAATTATACAAGGAGAGATAGAACAGGCCAGCGTACAGAATACAGAAATGAGTACGAATAAGATGGACATGAAGACTATGCAAAAGCTTCCCTCTTTTTTAGGCGAGGTTGACATTATCAGAAGTTTGCAACTCTTGCCAGGCGTTAGTACAGTAGGCGAAGGAGCGGGTGGTTTTAATGTGAGAGGTGGGAGTGTAGGACAGAATTTGATTCTATTAGATGAGGCTCCGGTCTATAACTCATCCCATCTTTTAGGTTTTTTCTCCGTGTTTAATCCGGATGCTGTGAAAGACACAAAACTTTATAAAGGTGCGATACCTGCCCGCTATGGCGGAAGACTTTCTTCGTTACTAGACGTTCGTATGAAAGAAGGCAACAGTAAGAAGCTAGAAGTAACGGGCGGTATTGGAAGTATTTTTAGTAGGGTGGCTATAGAGGCTCCAATAATTAAAGACAAAGCTTCTTTTATTGTGGCGGTGAGAAGATCGTATATCGATATTTTAGCTCGTCCTTTTGTTAAGTTATTACAAGATGGTGGTGCACTTAATTTTTACGATATCACGCTCAAAACAAATTATAATATCAATCCAAAAAACAGAGTGTATCTCTCTGGATATTTTGGTCGAGATAATTTTAAGTTTGATAAGAATCAGGGATTCAGTTGGGGAAATTCAACCGCCACTTTACGGTGGAATCATATTTTCAATGATCGTCTTTTTTCAAATTTTACCGCTGTGTACAGCAACTACGACTACATGTTGCAGTTTGGAAGAGATGATAAAGATTCGTTCAAATGGAACTCCGTTATTTCAAACTACATCTTCAAACCTCAATTCACCTACTTTATTAACAGCAATAACGAATTGACTTTTGGTGGCGAAGCCATCTTTTACAATTTTGAACCAGCCAATGCAACGGGGGTAAGCAATGGTCAGCCTACGGATGTGAGTATTACAAAAAAATATAACCTTGAAAATGTTTTGTATTTAAGTAACTCACAAAAAATTTCGAAGTCTTTTTCTGTTGATTATGGTTTGCGCTATTCACTATTTCACTACCTCGGCCCGGATTCTACTTATACTTATAGCAATGAAAAGCCTGGAACTCGAAGAATACCAATTGTCAGAAAGTATAATAAGAGTGGAGATGTGATTGCCTCTTATGATAATTTTGAGCCACGGTTTTCTTTTAAAGTACAGGCTACTGATAAAGCATCTATTAAAGGAAGTTATAACAGAATGGTGCAGTACCTTCATTTGATTTCTAATACCACTGCTTCTAATCCATTAGATGTTTGGAACCCAAGCACTAAAAATGTAAAGCCACAATTGAGTGATCAATTTACGGTAGGCTATTTTAGAGATTTAGGAAATAAGAAAGCGTACGAGATTTCGGTAGAAGGATATTATCGTAAAAATCAAAATCAAGTAGACTATATTGATGGAGCCGACCTTTTATTGAATCGCTATCTGGAAGGAGATTTACTTTCAGGCGAGGGAAGAGCGTATGGAATTGAAACTTATTTTCAAAAGAAGACTGGCCGCCTAACGGGTTGGATAAGTTACACGCTGGCGCGATCGGAATTGAAAGTAGATGGTATTAATAATGGAAATTGGTACCCCACTCGCTACAACCAAACACATAATTTAAAGATTGCAGGTTTTTACGAAATCAATAAGCGCTGGTCTGTTTCTGCTGATTTTATTTATGTGTCAGGCACGCCTGCAACCTTTCCCACTTCTCGTTATGTAAGCCAGGGAATTTTAATTCCTTACAATGCGACTAATTCCAGGGGGAATGTAACGTTGCCTGATTATCACCGACTCGATGTTTCGTTCAGGCTTGAAGGAAAAAAGGAAAAGAACGGACACAAGCGCAAGAACAGTGACTATTGGATATTTGGTGTGTATAATTTATATGCGCGTCAAAATCCGTTTTCCATATATTTTTCGCAAAACGATCAGCGTGTGCCGGCAGGTCAGGCAATTAGTTCGCAGGCAACACAGTTGGCCATCATAGGTACCGTAGTTCCTTCTATTTCCTACAACTTTAAATTTTGAGTCAGATGAAAAAAATAAATAAATTTATTATCTATTCAATTTTAGTTATTGGTTTTTTAGGATTGATTTCTTGTGAGAAAAAAATTAATCCTGAGTTACAAAATGCAGATCCTATTTTAGTTGTGGATGCATGGTTGACAAACAAGTCGGGTAACCAAACTATTGTATTGACTAAAACACAATCTTATTTTGATAATACGTTGCCCCCGGCTGTGTCAGGGGCAATAGTAAGTATTACTGATAATAAAGGGAAAGTATTTCCTTTCAATGAAGAGCCTGCCAGCTCTGGCAAGTACATATGGAAACCAATTGCGAATGAAGTATTTGGCACGATTGGTAATTCCTATACACTCAACATTCAACTTCAAGGAGAAGTATATCAATCGTCTACAAAAATGGGAAGGAGCCCTGAAATAGATAGTTTAACTATTAAGAAGAATGAGACAACTCAACTTAACCCTGATTTTTATAGAGCGCAATTTTATGCAAGAGATTTTGCGGGTAGGGGAGATGCCTACTGGATAAGAGCCATTAAAAATTCAGTATTGCTAAACAAGCCGGCTGATATTAATGTGGCGTATGATGCAGGCTTTTCGGCAGGGGGAAGTTTTGATGGAATTACTTTTATTCCGCCAATCCGTGGTAGAATTAATCCGAATGACAAAGACGCAAATGATAAAGCAGTTTCACCGTATGTGCCGGGAGATTCGGTATATGTAGAAATTTATTCAATAACTGTAGAGGCGTTTAATTATTTGCAGCAGGTGAGTATTCAAACAAATCGCCCGGGGGGATTCTCTGAATTATTTGCAAGACCCATTGCCAATGTGCCGACTAACATTGTGAATACAAACCCGCAAGAAAAACCTGCTGTTGGTTTTTTTAATGTCTCGGCTGTTACGGGCAAGGGTAAGAGATTCCCTAAGAATTGAGCTGCTTGTACAAACTAGTTGAACTTTTTTTGATGTACTTTTGGCGATAGAGTGCGGCAGGGATAGAAGTGGAAAGCCCGAAGTGCGTAGATACGTGCGCAGGATGGACTTGTAACGGATAGCCCGGCTGCCGCCCAGATTTTTTGTTAACAAATAACTCTTAACAATTAACTTTTAAATTGGGGCTGACCGGTTTTGACAGGATGCGTGAGGGTGTGAGTAAGCATGCAGGCTCGTAGGATGAGAGCCTTGAAAGATAGTCCTACAATTTACTTGGCGAAAATACTTACGCCATGGCTGCTTAATCTGACGTACTGTTAGATTAGCTTGTTCCGCTTAAGAAGTGGGAGGCCATCATCGCCCACACCTCTGTTGAGCGGGTGTGGATTAGCGGTGTCGACAGCTTAAACTGGGCCGTCACGCGCCACGCGTGATGGTTGAGAAAACAGTGGCTAAGATGTGTTTTAGGCCGTTGCCTGCCTTGGCACTTCCGACAATGAAAGGTAACTAAGCATGTAGAAGGTACACGTTTATCTTCTCTGGACCAGGGTTCGATTCCCTGCAGCTCCACAGTGAACCATAAACGACTATTCCGTAGTCGCTAAAGTTCTTCCGATGGCGACCGTAAAATGTCGCAATTCGATTTTAAATCCCACTATTTCAGAAATGAGGTCGTGGGATTTTTTTTTGTAGTGCTTCTCGATTAGGGTAAAAAGGCTAAAAAATTAGTACCCTTTTTGAGCACCTGCCTCTGGAGACCAACACGGATGGAAGAAGCCATTAGGTTTGGTTGGTTCTCCCGCGATCTCGGGCTGTCCCGATAAATTGTGCAAGTGGGAAGTCACCATTGAAATCAATTTTTTGTGATTTGAAACGAACCATAATTGAAAGCAATGGCTTTTTGACAATCTTTTGTCTTGCTTAGTTTGTCCAAAAGAGTTTATCACTAATAAAAATAAAGTAGATAAAAAAAGTAATCTAATCATTTGTCTCGTCCTGAAAAAAGTTTACACAATTTGGTTAAAAGTCCTGGTTCAAATTTACACTTTTTAGTTAGTCCTGAAACCGCTTTACATTTGATTACCGGATGAAGCGGAAGCGGGCAATGCTGAGGAGCAACCCGCCAGG
>JANYHI010000004.1 GCA_025359125.1 Cytophagales bacterium | reverse complement strand
TGGTAATAATTTTCAACTGATGAACAAGTTTTGTAATCTCTGCGAGCAAATAACACACTCCAAACCTTTTATGCAAACTCATCGGCTGTTTCGCTCAAATGCTAGTATTTTCTTGAGCAGCTCGCGTGAGCGATGGAGCGGTATGATTGAGCTGAGCCATGGAAGCGCGGATGGCGACTAGCGACAGCGCGAGCTGAGGCACAACGGGCACGCCCAAAGTAGAAGTGCTATGCGTTCAGCATTTCCCTTTGTAGGACTTTATGCTTTTCAGCTTTAAACTTTGCACTTTTAACTTATCTTCGCACCAAAATTTATTTCACACATCATGAGCAACAGACCTATTTCTGATTTTATTGAAAAGAACTATTTACACTTTAATGCGGCAGCTTTGGTAGATGCAGCAAAAGGCTATAAAAAACACATTGCCGAAGGCAAGAAAATGCTGGTGTCGCTGGCGGGCGCCATGAGCACAGGCGAGTTGGGCATCAGCTTTGCCGAAATGATTCGCCAAAATAAGGTGCACATCATTTCTTGCACCGGAGCCAACTTAGAAGAAGATATTATGAATTTGGTTGCGCATTCGCACTACAAGCGCATTCCTAACTACCGCGATCTTACGCCAGAGCAGGAGTGGGGTTTATTGGAAAATCATTTGAACAGAGTTACCGACACGTGTATTCCGGAAGAAGAAGCATTTAGAAGATTGCAGGCGCACTTATTTAAAGTTTGGAAAGATGCCGAAGACAAAGGTGAGCGCTTGTTTCCACATGAGTTTATGTTCCGCATGATTAATAGTGGTGTGCTCAAACAATATTACGAGATCGATCCGAAAAATAGTTGGATGATTGCTGCCGCAGAAAGAAATATGCCGATGGTCGTGCCGGGCTGGGAAGACAGCACCATGGGAAATATTTTTGCTAGCTACTGCCTTACGGGAGAATTGAAAGCGAGCACCATGAAGAGTGGTATTGAGTACATGGTGTGGCTGGCCGATTGGTATACGCACAACGCGGGCGAACACGGTATTGGCTTCTTCCAAATTGGCGGAGGTATTGCAGGAGATTTTCCGATTTGTGTGGTGCCCATGTTGCACCAAGATTTGGAAAGAGATGGGGTGCCGTTCTGGAGTTACTTCTGTCAGATCAGCGATAGCACTACAAGCTACGGTTCGTATTCGGGCGCAGTGCCCAACGAAAAGATTACGTGGGGAAAACTGAGCATTGAAACGCCTAAGTTTATTGTAGAAAGCGATGCTACGATTGTTGCACCTTTGATGTTTGCCTATATTTTGGATATGTAAAAAAATGACACGAGCCACTAGCTTCAAGCTTTGAGCTGTGTGTTCATGGCTCGTAGCTCGCTGCTACAGCTCGCAGCTATATGAATTTAGATTTATCTCTTCGCACCGAAATACAAAAAGCACTCTCTACTCTTTTCAACCAAAGTGTAGAGCAGTTGCAGCTACAACCCACCAATGATGAGTTTGAAGGCTCTCACACCTTAGTGTGCTTTCCATTGGCAAAGATGTCGAAGAAAGGACCGGAGGAAACGGGCAAATTGATTGGTGAATACTTGCAAGCTAACTCTGGGTTGGTAAGCAAGTTTAATGTGGTGAAGGGCTTTTTGAATTTGACCATTAGCGATTCGGTTTGGGCGAATGTTTTTACAGCTATCTATACCGATGAGTCGTTCAACCAACTTCCTTCGAATGGAAGGGAGATGATGGTTGAATATTCATCACCCAATACCAACAAACCTTTGCACTTAGGACATTTGCGAAATAATTTTTTGGGTTATTCCGTTGCAGAGATTTACAAAGCATTAGGCTACACTGTTCACAAAGTACAGATCATCAACGACCGCGGCATTCATATTTGTAAAAGTATGGCTGCGTGGCAACTGTTTGGCAATGGCGAAACACCACAAAGCACGGGACTGAAGGGCGATAAGCTGGTGGGAAAATATTATGTGGAGTTTGATAAATATTTTAAAGTTCAGATTGCAGAACTTGAGGCAAAGGGTTTAACTAAAGAAGAAGCAGAAAAGCAAGCGCCAATCATGCAGGGTGCAGTTGCTCTGTTATTGAAGTGGGAAGCAAATGACCAAGCGACTGTTGAATTGTGGAAGGCGATGAACGGATGGGTTTATGCTGGCTTTGATGCAACTTACAAACGCATGGGTGTTGACTTCGAGAAATTATACTACGAGTCGAACACGTATTTGCTTGGAAAGGAAGAGGTGCTGAAAGGAGTAGAAGGTGGTGTATTCTACAAAAAAGAAGATGGCTCTGTTTGGGTAGATTTAACCTCGGATGGATTAGATCAGAAAGTTTTGCTGCGTTCGGATGGCACATCGGTTTATATGACGCAAGACATTGGCACAGCCATTTTGCGTTTCCGCGATTTCCCAAAAATTGAAGGACAAGTTTATACCGTAGGCAACGAACAAGAATATCACTTTAAAGTGTTGTTCTTGATTTTGAAAAAGTTGAGGTATGCTTTTGCTGAGAAGTGTTACCATCTTTCTTACGGAATGGTTGATCTTCCTTCAGGTAAAATGAAAAGTCGCGAGGGCACGGTGGTAGATGCAGATGACTTAATGGAGGAAATGGTGCTAGAAGCAGAGAAGCAGACACGCGAACTAGGCAAGATAGATGAAATGACGGATGCGGACGTTAAGTCGTTATCTGAAATGGTAGGATTAGGTGCGCTTAAATTTTTCTTACTGAAGGTAGATCCAAAAAAGCGGATGATGTTCGATCCGAATGAATCCATTCAATTGCAAGGCCACACCGGTCCATTTATTCAATATACACATGCACGCATCAAAGCAATTTTGCGAAAGGCTTCAAGCATCAATGTGAACATCGATGCGGCTGATCTTAAAAACATTTCGTTGTTAGAGCCGATCGAACGAGAAATTATTTTTAGAATTAACGACTATCACAATAAGTTACAAGAAGCTGCGCGCGAATATTCTCCTGCTGTAATTTCAAATTACGCCTATGAACTAGCGAAAGAGTACAATCAATTCTACCAAGCCATTCCCATCTTCAATGAAAGTGACCCGGCCAAACTAAAATTCAGAATTGCTTTTTCTAAAGTG
Organism: Cytophagales bacterium; assembly: GCA_025359125.1. Lineage (GTDB taxonomy): Bacteria > Bacteroidota > Bacteroidia > Cytophagales > Cyclobacteriaceae > ELB16-189. The sequence goes on along the minus strand of JANYHI010000004.1, from coordinate 287 downwards.
GTGGCTGATGTGCTAAAGGGCTCGATGAAGTTGTTGGGGATTAGTGTTCCAGAGAAGATGTAGTTTGGCTATTTGTTATCCGTTACAGGTATAGTTCCATTTACTAATAACTATAAACCGATAGCAACCTTGTTTAAATTAAAGTATGTCTCGTCCTGAAAAAAGTTTACACAATTTGGTTAAAAGTCCTGGTTCAAATTTACACTTTTTAGTTAGTCCTGAAACCGCTTTACATTTGATTACCGGATGAAGCGGAAGCGGGCAATGCTGAGGAGCAACCCGCCAGG
>JANYHI010000083.1 GCA_025359125.1 Cytophagales bacterium | reverse complement strand
CGTAAGATCAGCTAAGAAGGCGGTGAAAAAAGTGAATAAAAAAGTCGCTAAAAAGAGGGTCGCCAAGAAAAAGAAAAAATAGTTTCTGGTTTAGCCTAAACTACGAAGCACTGATTGTAAAGTCAGTGCTTTTTTTATTTTAACAACACAAGACGAAAAAAATTTGAGGAGGAAATACCTTTTCTAATTCTGATTTTCTTTCCTCCTGCAAGCATGGCGACAAAAATAAATCTGCACCTTATATGATTTCATAAAGCCAGATAAACGGTTGAGCGTCTCTCGATAGCGTAAGCTCCTCAAATTGAGCTTCTCAAAAATTATTGTTATTTAATAATTTTGATTATTCTGATGATTCCAATATGTACCTTGTTTCGAAATGCAAAGTGATCGATTGTGTTTTTTGAATTAGAGAATCAATATTCCATTCTTTAGCTCCTTTTGTATCGAAAAATAAAAAATTATAACTTATGTATTCTAAATGCTGGTTGGTTATTCGGGATGATTCAAAGAAAACCTTTGAAGTGTGGGGCATGGCCGCCAACGACAATCGATTTTCTAACACCACTTATGCTATGCAAAAAGTGGGTATGAATGTAACTTACATGAGTCCGCCTGTAACTAATAAATTCTCGAGTAAAGAGAGTATTAAAATGATTGGCTACACACGAGAAGATGGTCTTTATGACAGACTCATGAAACAGTTTAATCAAATTATGATTAACTCTATCGAAGAAGATTAATATTCATTAGATTTTGTGGTGCAATGGAAATAATAAGAAACAAATTAGTTAATCCCTATCACCCAGATATTGCCTTGTTTCTTATTCTCATTCCCTTCATTAGTGCTATCAATTATTATCTCACGTACTCAGGAATTCGCCTCAGTTACTTTCTCATTCTCACGTTCACCATTGATACGGTACAAGGCTATATCGCATGGTGGGCTGTAAGGCGTTTCATTTTTTGGTTAGATCAAAAATTGAATTATGACACCGGCCTCAAGAGAATAATCGTGCAACTCATCGGCTCTATGCTGATTGGCTTAACAATTATTAGCTTGCTTACGGAGCTGGTAAGTTGGATTGCAAAAGGAAAATCTGCACCCATTAGCTTTTACACAGTGGATTTATTCATCATAGGCATTTGGTTCTTTTTTATAAATGGAGTTTATGTTGGCCTCTACTATTTTAATCTCTGGAAAAAATCAGAAGAGCAGCGAAAGGCTGAAAGCCAATTAAAAGTGTCTGGGCTAATGGTGCGCAACGGAAAGCAGAATCTAAAACTTATGTTCGATGAAGTTGCAGGATTTTCAGTGGAAGAAGAGTATGTAATGGTCAATCATATGCATGGCAAAAAATTCTTTCTTGATCAGTCGCTGGACAAAATAGAAAAGACATTAGACACCTCAACTTTCTTCCGGGTAAATCGCAAGTTTATCCTCCATCGCCAAATTATTTCCGGATTCAAGCGAGCAGAAGACGGAAAAATAATCATTCTCTTAAATCAGACAGAATCTCTACCCACCGAAATTGCCGTGAGCCGATTGAAGGCACCTGCATTTAAAGACTGGTTTCGACCCAGTTTGTAACAGTTGCCGGATGTTATTGCTACACTTCGCAGAAATACGATCAAAAAAATAAACTCGATTTTAAGGCAACGCGTAAAATTGCATCACCAATTAAAAAATTATGCGCCCTGTCTGTCTATCATTTATTTTACTGTTGTGTTTAATTATCGAAGCATCTGGCCAAGAGCAGAAGACTTACACAAATTTCCCAATTATTATCACACTCAACTTCCATGCCTTTGCTCTCCCTTTTCGGGATATAAAAGCTAATTTCTCTAATATCGGAATTGGTGTTGGAACCGAAGTGAGTTTTACCGGTTCATCTTCTACTGGCGTGCAGCAAGTACAGGCCATTTGGTATCATAATAAAGCAATGGGTAATGGTTTACTATTGCAAACCCAAAGCGTATGGCGACCCGATTTTAATTCAAACGCTTTTGGCGAAATAAAAGGTGGCGTTGGTTATCTATACTCATTCCGCCCATCCGAATCTTATCAACAAGTAAATGGCAAATGGATTTCTGTAGGGCGGAAAGGAAAAGGAATGCTTGCAATTCCGGTTGGTATTTCCGCAGGAATCAATTCAAGATCTACTAACGCTTACATGTCTAATTTTATCAGCTACCAATTTCTCTTAGTGAAGAATTACAATAAAAGTATTCCTATTGTTCCTGAAACGCTAATTCAGGCAGGCTCGGCAATTCATTAAAAATATCACATACAACCTTAAAATTTTTCCATGAAACTCGCTCTTATTATCTTATTCTTTCAGATTACGCTGCGCACTCAGGCACAAGAGTTTCCTGCTTATTGCAACTGGAATGAAGAAAACTCAAGTAAAAATTATACCAAAGCCAACGAGCTCAACACTGTACTTAATAATTTGGTAAGCCATGGTGTGCCAGGAATTGCAATGGCAGTTTATTCTTCAGAAGGTTGGTGGCAATCTTCTGCAGGCTTTGCCAAAATTGAAACCCAAACATTGATGCAGCCATGCCATCTGCAATACATTCAAAGTATAGCAAAAACCTACATGGCCGTGGCCATATTGAAATTACATGAAGAAGGGAAAATAAATTTAGATGATCCGATCACAAAATATCTTCCACAAAAAATAAGCGATCATATTTCTAATGCATATAAAATCACTATTAAGATGTTGCTCAATCACACCTCTGGCATACCCGAATACAATAGCCAGCCAGTTTACATTACTTATTTACTCCAACACCCAGCCCATTATTATGAGCCCGAAGATTACTTGAAATATATTCACGACAAACCGCTGGATTTTACACCCGGAAGCAAATACTCCTATCGAAATACAAATTACCTTTTGCTTTCTTTAGTGGGAGATTATATCACTGGCAACCATGCCAATTATATTCGCGAAAGTATTTTTAAATCACTACAGTTGAAGCAAACTTTTTACAGTGGCGACTCGGGCTATCTAAATTATTCAAACCTAGTCAATTCTTATTGGGATAGAAACAGCAACGGCATACTAGAAAATGCGTCTGTTCTTCAAAACTATAATGTAAAAGCTTTGGTGGGCGATGACGGCATTGTAACAACACCCATGGAAGCAGTTATTTTTTTAAAAGCGTTGATGGAAGGAAAGTTGATTTCAAATGCATCACTTGAACTAATGAAATCTTGGGTAAATGATCGAAAAGGAAATTCTACTTATGGCCTTGGGTTAGATTACGCCACTTTCGTGGGATACAAAGCCTTTGGCCACAGCGGTGGAGGAATTGGTGCGGGATGCCAACTGTATTTTTTTCCGGATAAAAATGTATTTGTCTTTTTAGGAATTAATTTAGGAACGGTAACAGAAAGTCCATTAAATGAAATAAACGCAAAGACGATCGATAAAATTTACAGTACTATTTTAAATTAATACTATCTGTCAGAATTAGTTTTTACTGGAGCACTTGCCAACCGATGTATGAGCACTGCTGCTCTTTTGGCTTGCATCTTCAGCGTATTTAAATTGGCTAGTTCATTTACGGTATGGCCACCGCTACTGCCTAAACCCAACCCATCTAAAGCCATATCTACATAAGCAGCCGTGAATGAAATATCTGCTGCTCCTGCATCGCGCGGATTAACTGCTACCACAGAACCATAACCTAAATCTTTACTGGCCTGATCAAACATTTTTAATAATTGATAATTCCCTTTGGTGGGTGCCAATGGTGGATAGCCCACATTAAAAGTTATTTCTGCTTGTGTTGCCGGAAGATGTTTAGCAACAATCTCTTTCATAATAATTTGAGTTTTGGCTAGTTGCTCAGGAGAGATTGCGCGAATATCTCCGGTGACTAGCACGTTTTTCGAAACAATATTTCCTTTTCCATAGGCATTACCGCCATTCATTTTTTCATCATGTTCAACAGTATTTCCACCTAATATCAGACCGGGATTAAAAGTAAGATTGGGTACTTTAGAAAGCACTTCATAAAAGTCATTTAAAATTCGAGCGGCTTCATAAATGGCACCTGCTCCTACTTTATCTGTAAAAATCTGAGAAGAGTGTGCGGCATTCCCAGTAATGTTGAGCTGCCAACCCGAAGAACTTCTTCGAGAGGCTACAGCTGTTTTAGGATTACCCGATCCATCTTCAAAACCGATGGCAATATCGGCAGCCTTGGCCGCTTCAATCAAATCATACCTAGCCAATTCAAGAGGGTGTCCACTTAGCTCTTCATCGCCTGTCATCACCACAATAATGTTAATGTCTTTCAATAATCCTGCCTCTTGTAAGGCTATCAGTGACTGAATTATCACCACATCGCCACCTTTCATATCACCAACGCCAGGGCCAGAAGCAATAGAATCATTTAACATTTTATATTGCTGAAATGGACTTGTTAACTCAAATACCGTATCCAAGTGCCCTATTAATAAAAGTGTTTTTCCTTTTCCCTTGTGTTCTGCCACTAAATGTCCAGCTCTTCCAAACGGTTTGCCATCAATCCATTTAGTAGCAAAACCAAGGGCATCAAATTTTGCTTTGAATAGTTGGCCGACTTTGTAGACACCCTCAAAATTCATAGAGCCGCTATTAATGTTTACTACTTGCTCTAAAAATTTGATTGCTTCCGCATGATGAGAATCAACTGACGCTGCTACTTTTTTTTCGACTTTAGATAGCTGGGCGAATGATGAAGTGTAAAGCAGTGTAAGCGATACGATGAATAATATCCTGATCATTTTTAACTTTTTAACTTTTATATAAATAAGCTCTCTAAAAACCTTATCCTTCTACCTCAACGCTTTCCCTTCTCTAATGAACTGTTCCTTCAAACCTCACCCCACCCCTAATAAAGTTCATTTCGCTTTTTTTAAACTCGTTTATAGGCTCCTACAAAAGAAAAGGGCGAGATGCCAGAAATGTAAGTTACTCTTCACCAAAATTAGAGGGAGAAGAAATCAGCGGCCCAAAGAACAACGCATTCAAAAATAATTTATTTGTGCCATACCAAGTGCCTCTAAAGTTGGGGTTGTCTGAGAATAAAATAGTTCTACCAGCACCATCTGCATTAAAAATGATGGCAGCCGAATTAGCGACATTTTTACTATCTGTTTTGTGAATGTAACCTCCAATCAGCGGGCTAGCAGTGTATTGTGCAACTGTATTATAAGGCACTTTACTAGGTTTTAAAAACGTACGCCCGTTTCGGTAAATCGAAACTTTCCGATCCGAAAATCCAAATCCTATTGGGTTGGTAATATCTAAGTCGACCTGAAAAATTGACCCACCAATCTGTTTCGCACCTTCTGTATCGGCAGCATTTTCATAATCAATTCGTTTTTGATTTTTAACAGTATCAATAGTCACCAATTTTTCTTTTGCCAATCCTTGTTTAATCGCCCATTCTGATGCTGTTTTAAAAGTGATTAACGTTCCCCCTGCTTGCACCCACGCTTTTACCTTATCGATCGTTGGTTTATCTGTAGGGTAGGTTCCACTCACCATCACCATCACATTGTAATTACTCAAATTAACACGACCAAAATTTTGAAGATCAACTTTTGCTATAGGCAACCCAATACGCTGGTCTAGCAAGTGCCAAACCTCTCCAGCTTCCGAAGCGGCCACCCCTGCTCCTATTGGCATTAAAATCTTCGGAATAGACACCGTGCGTATAGAACCCGAACCTAAATCAATACCCTTAGATGTTAAGCCTGTTTCAACCGGTAAAAATTCAATGGATGTAGATTGACTTACCTTTTTAATGACCTCGAAAAGTTTGTCTCCATCTATTTTTTGTTGTTGAACAGAAATAACCAATGAACCATGAGGGAAAATTTTCTCTTCTCCATTTACATTCATTGCGTAAGATCGGAAGCTTGTGCGAACAATTACATCATTTAATTGCAACTGCTGAATCGCTTTATGTGCATTGTAATCTGAAATATCTACGAGGTAGGCATAGTTACTTTTAACCGTTGCACTAAGCGATTTTGCCGTAACTTCTTTTATCAAATTTCCTTTTGTAAAACCTGCTTTTACTTCCGCAAAAGGCATATTAAAAGCATGTATTAGCGACCAAGTTGAAGCATCATAAAAAGTACTATCGCGATAGGTAATATCTTTTTCAAAAGCCGAACGCACCATTATGTAATTGGTTTGCTCAGTGGGGACGATGTATGACTTACCTTTTTCAAATGTCTTTCCGTTGGCTGTTATCACCTGCCCTAACTCATATACTTCTATTTGATGCATGAGTAACAGGTTGATAAACGCATTGGTGCGCGTTACATCTTTCGGATCTCCGAAAACATATCCTTTAATGGTGCTGGCCTTTGCTTGTGCCATGGCAGACGAGTAAAAGTTCTGGCGTAGTTTTCTCAATAAATCCTTCTCTCCTATTGACCCGCGAATAGTTGCTAAGGAAGCAGTAAACTGGTTACGAATAGTAAACCTAAAACTGATTGGGATAGTTGTTGTCTCTTGCAAATGTCCACGTGAGCTTGCCTGTTCAAATAAAAATCCAATACCTCCATAGAAGTTTACATAGCTGGACCCATAGCCCGGATACAATTTATCAAATGCCTCTTCTGTAAAATACAGAGAGCCTATCGAGTTCATTCCTTTAGAAAAATATTCAGCAAACTTGGGATGTACTACATCATACAAATAAGCAGGCACAACTGGGTTGTTACTCGCGTATTTTCCTGGGTCAAAATAAAAAGAAGAATTGGTGCCCATCTCATGATGATCCGTCATTACATAAGGCCTCCATTGATGGAAGAATTTAATTCTATTCCTGCTCTCAGGATGTACCCCCAAAAACCAATCGCGGTTTAAATCGAACCAATAATGGTTTGTTCTGCCACCAGGCCAAGCCTCATTGTGCTCACGATCTTGCGGATCGGCAACCAAAGGCGACCCTTTGTGCATGTTTGCCCAATGAGAGTGCCGATCGCGGCCATCGGGATTGTAAACGGGATCAACCAAAATAACCATTTCGTTTAACCAACGGAGGGTCTCCTCATCCTCGCTGGCGGTTAAATAATAAGCTGTTAACATAGCCGCTTCCGAACTACTTGGCTCATTGCCGTGCACATTATAACCTAGTTGAATAACTAAAGGAATGTCAGTGCTGCCTTCTAAATTTTTCTTCCTTATTTCCTCTAGTCTTTTATGGTTTGAAGCCGAGGTAATCTTTGCTACCACTTGAATCCTGTGGCCGATGGTTTCCCCAATTTCGTCTACCACTACCCGATCCGATAACTGATCTAATAGCTTAAAGTATTCAACAATCTTATCGTGGCGGGTATGATGTGAGCCCACCGGGTAACCCAAAAAATCTTGTGGAGAGGGGATGCTTTTATTCAACGCTTTCGCGGATGGATAAAAGTAATCGGGTTGGCCAAAAGTTAAGAGCGGCAGAAAAAAAAGAAGAGCTAGTAGTCGTTTCATAGAACGTGGTTAGGTAAGTGCAAGATAGGCAAACAGGGCACGCCAGACATAACCACTAAGCACCGCTTTTAACCGAATAGCCTGAATTTATAATTACAAAAATTTAGGATAGGCGAATTATTAAAGCATAATTTATTTCAAACTATTTGTTAATAGCGATAAACTTTCTTTAAATTTAAATGCTATTCCGATAGCATCCTTTAACCAAAACGAAACAACCCACTTTAAACTAAACTGTGCTATGGCAAAAAAAGCAAAGAAGGCGACCAAAAAGAAATCAAAACCTGCCAAGAAAGCAGCAAAAAAGTCAGCTAAAAAAGTGACAAAAAAAACAGCTAAAAAGGCCGTGAAAAAAGCGGCTTCGAAAAAGAAGGTTGCAAAGAAAGCAGCTCCTAAGAAAAAAGTTTCTACAAAAGAAGCTCCGAAAAAGAAGGTAGCTCCAAAAAAAGTAGTGGCTGCTCCGGCTGCACCTGCACCCATGATGCCTCCTCCTCCAGCACCAACACCTCCAACTCCCCCCATGACAGACAACTCCACCTCTGGTTCAGAAGGAGGATCTGGTTTTTCTATATAACAGCGAACGAAATAAGTTTTTTGAAAGCGATGCGGAAAGCATCGCTTTTTTTATGCCCTTGTATTCGGCAAGTTTACACTAAAAGTAGAGCCCGCTCCATGCTTACTTTCAAACGAAATTTTACCGTTTAGTTTTTCAACAGCCTTCTTAGTAATATACAAGCCTAGTCCATTTCCTTTTGACTTTTCATTAGCTCGATAATACATTTCAAACACGCGAGATTTATATTCGTCTAAAATACCTTGTCCGTTATCACTCACCTCTATTTTAGCTAACTCCGGCTCTACTTTAATTTTTATTTTAATTCGAGGGCTCTCCCCAACTGAAAAGTGAATAGAATTCTCAATCAGATTTTCGAGCACTATCTTAAGCATGGCTGGATAAGAGATCAAGGGAATTTGATCATCGATATCCAATTGTATAGAAATACCTGCTTTGGATATTTGAAGAGAATAACTATCCACAATTTCGCGCACCAATTCTTTCAATAGTACTTCCTTATAAATCATCTGTTGAGACCCCAAGTCGCTTATCGATTGAAGTTTTTGCAACATCTTATCAAGGCTGGTGGCCGTCTCGCTCACCTTCTCAAAAAGTTCTAATGACGCTGGATCCTTAACAGTAATTTTTGCCACACCGGCCAAACCTAAAAATGTTGTGATGGGTCTTCTGAAATCATGTGATGATCGATAGAAAAAAGTATCTAGCTCTTTATAGGCTTGCTTCAGCTCAGAGGTGCTTTCTTCAATACGCAATTCCAAGTCTTTATTTATACTTCTTATTGTTTCAGATGCTTCGATAAGTTCTTCCGATTGCGCTTGAATTTCTTCTTTCTGTTCGAGAATTGCTCTGTTTAACTTTTTTAGTTGCTCGTTCGCTAAGTTTTTTTGGCGGGCGTATCTCACCGAAATAATTCCCGCGATAAATAATAACACAATGGCGACTAGCGAAATAACAATAACTGTATTTTGCTGCTTGGTTCTTAATCTCTCTGAAGCTAATTCAGCTTCCTGAATTTTTCTTTGCTCAGCTAGAGATTGAATCTGCTGCTCTTTCGTTTCGACTTGATAAAGCGCCTGCATTTCTGCAAGTTTTACACTGCTATTTACCGAATAGATACTATCATTTAATTGCATTACTTCTTTATTAACTCTCAATGCGCTCTGTAAGTCACCCTTCAATTCATAATACTGGCCATAGTGTAATAATGTATTTCTCTTCAGTATTTTAGAATCTGTGTGCGTGGCCAGATCAAGCGCTTTTTTTAAATACACTTGTGCCTCAGAAAGATTTTTCGATCGGATCAACAAAGAAGCAATGCTGCTACAAGAAATTCCTAGATCTATTTTGCTATCAGTCTTTTCTTCCATTAGCAAAGCTTGCTTTTGCATTCTTAGCGCATTTTCAAAATCACCCAACGATTCATAAACAAGAGACTTGTTATAAAGAACTGCAGAAATGCCTATTTGATTGTCGATAATTGTTCTCAATTCAAGAGCCTTATCAAATTCATCGAGTGCTTGACTATATTTTTTTTGAAGCAAGAAAATAAGACCTCGTATGTTTTTATTTTTGGCTAATCCATCCTTATTTCCAATTCTTTCATTGATCCGGTTTGATTTATCTAAATATTCTATTGCAAGCGGAAAATTATTCAACTGTTTGTACACCCAAGCAATCTCCGTTAAATTATTAGCCGTTTCATACCTTAAACTATGTTCTTCACTTATTTTGAGCGATTGGAAATAATATTGCGAAGCCAACGAGAATTGAGATAATTCAGAATAGATTTCAGCAATCATTCCGTAAATCCAAACTCGTTCTTGTGGAAATTTATAAATCCTTGAAATTTTGAGTGCCTCAAAGGCTTGGCCTAGCGCGTCCTTCAATTCACCCTGACGAAGTGAGACTTCTGCCTGCGTTAAATGACATCTTATCTGATAGAAATAATCAGCGTTCTTTGCAGAAGAGCATATTCGATCTGAATATTTCTTAGCCTCATCATACCGGCCAATTTTTTTATTGAGTATGCTATAAATAAACCACAACTCTTTCAATCGGCCAGAATTCCGCAAAGTATTTGGGGTCAGCTCTTCCGCTCGCTTAAGATTTGCGAAGGCTTGATTAGTTCTCCATAACAACATATCTATGGTTGCTAAACATCTTAAATAAGAACCGAGGTGTGCAGTATTTTCATTTTTACCAATAACACGAATGGCCTCCTTGTAATAATAAGTGGCCGAGTCATAGAAGGCTAAGTCACGAAAGGAATTTCCCATCAACATCAAATTATAAGAATCCTTTACAGGATCTACAGGTCCTTTTCCGTTCTTAGAACTCTTAAAGCTTTCAAGCGACAACAGATAGTCACCCATGCCTGAAAGCCCTATTCCTATTAAAGTATTGGCGTATCTAATGCCCGCTAAATTATTTGCCCTTTCGGCTTCGGCCTTTGCAGCGGTAGCGTAGTGAAGTGCCAGACTATCGTCAGAGTCGAACAATTCATAAGCCAGATTACAGTAAGTATCAAATCGTTGTTGAGAATCTCTGGCAGTAATTAATAAAGTTTTTAAACTATCTATTCTGTCTACTTGCCCGTACAGCGATCTTGCCATACCAAGAAAGACCAGAACAACCCAATGATAACTTAGCCAACTTTTCACCACCTTAAATTAAGCAAAGAAATGAGAAATAGAAGGATTCATATTTTTTCAATGTATAAATCTGTTTTATAGTTGCTTATGATGTTGCAAACAAAAGCATTAACTTTCGTTGATCTGAACCATGAGTAATTTTAGCCTTAAAAGTCTGCTTTCGCGTGCCGATTTGCAACGAGAAAAAGCAAAAGACTATCGCAATATTGTAATCATTCAGGTAATTATTGTTTCAGCGGGGCTTGTACTTTCCGAACCTGTATTAGCAAACTCCAAAAGCGAGCAATCAAAACTCATAATCTCGATTTTCTCTTTTTTTGCGGCTACTTATGCTTTTCTGCAATGGGATCTGCTCAGAAATTTTACCAATAGCAGACCCCTCATCATTGGAATCTTAATTGCCCTTTCACTGACTATAGTGGTTGGAATATTGGGCGAGTTTCCCTATTATCAATTCATCGAAATACCTGATCGCCAAACCTATTTATTAACTTTGCATAGCGTTCTTTTTCCGATTGAAGTAATTGTCATCTGCTTTGCCATTAGTGATCTGTTTTCAGGAAACTTTATGACACCCGACAAACTATGGGGTGCTGCCTGCATCTTTTTAATGATCGGCATCTCATTCGGCAGTCTTTACGATTTAATCTCTATCGCGCGACCCGGTAGCTTGGGAGGAGATTTTGAATTGGGCTTTCCCAATTATGCAGAATGTGTAACTTACAGTTTTAGTATACTTGGCGGTGTCGATTCGGGCTTGCAACCAAGTAGACTCATTAGAAACATTAGTATAATTGAAGCAGTTTGGGGCGGACTTTACGGAATGTTGATAATTGGCAAACTGCTAGGCTTACCCAGAGAAGAAATTAAATCTTAAACACTCTAACCGACCAATATGAATAACAGTAAACTACCCTTCATCATTTTAGGCATTATTGCCTTTTTCGTCTTACTAGCTTTATCATCCAGCTTATTTTTTACCATTGAAGCAACGGAGCGGGCAATCATCTTCTACCCATTTGGCAATGGCCTAGACAAGAATGATGTGATTGGCCCAGGCACACACATGAAAGCACCCTGGAATGATGTTTATACTTATAAAGTCAACGAGACTTCTTCTGATGAAAACATGGATGTACTAGATAAAAATGGTTTATCGATCCATGTAGATGTAACCGTTCGTTACTATCCTGTTCCAAATAAAATCGGATTCATCCACGAACAGTTCACGAAAGACTATGTTAATGTGCTGGTAATTCCGGAAGTAAGATCAACCGTAAGGCAAGTAATGGGTAGATACACAGCAGAAGAAATATACTCAACTAAACGTGCTGAAGTTGAAACCGCTATTACTACTGAAACCGAAACTATTCTACATACCAATAATGTTAAAGCAACGGCTGTACTTATCCGTTCTATTGTTTTGCCAGAGCAAATTAAGGCAGCCATTGAAAATAAACTCCAGCAGCAGCAAGAATCTTTAGCGTACCAATACCGCTTGGATAAAGAAAAAAGTGAAGCTGAAAGAAAAAGAATTGCCGCAGAAGGAGAATCGCGCGCAAATAATATTATAAATAATAGCCTTTCCGATAAACTATTAAAAATGAGGGGAATAGAAGCAACTTTAGAACTCTCCAAATCTCCAAATACCAAAGTAATAGTAATCGGTTCTGGCAAAGATGGCATGCCGTTGATCTTAGGTAATAACTAATTTAATAGTTGAAAGTTTTTAGATAGTTTTGTTAGAAGCAATTTTATGGCAATACCAAACGAACAGCGGCTTATCGAACTCTTGTCTGAATACATCATCAGGGCAGATCAATCCTTTGAGCGGATGGGAAAAATGGATGAGAAGTTCGTAAAAATGGAAGAGAAATTTGTAAAAATGGAAGAGAAATTTGATAAACAACAGGAATTTTTAATGAGCCAATCACAGCGAATGGATACGATGCTGCAAGTGTTAATAAAGCACTCAGAGAATATAGAAACACTCATTCAAAAACTTGACAACCATGAACAGCGAATCCAAAAAATAGAATCAAAATAATAAAATCAGTTGCATCCAACTTAGCCGTCTCATATATTTAACAAAAAGTAAATTCCGAATTTATGGCCAAAACAGCAGAACTAATTATAGACGGAAAATCGTACAAGTTGCCCATTGTTGAGGGTACTGAAAATGAAGTAGCATTAGACATAAGTAATCTGCTCGAAGAGACTGGCACCATTACGCTGGATCTAGGTTATAAAAATACAGGAGCCACTAAAAGCGCCATCACTTTTTTAGATGGTGATAAAGGAATCTTACGTCACAGAGGTTACTCCATTGAAGACCTGGCCGCTAAATCAAGTTTCTTAGAAGTTGCGTATCTATTGATTTTTGGCGAGTTGCCCATGAAAGATCAGCTCGATAAATTTTCTAATGATATTAAGCTCCACACCATGGTGCATGAGGACATCAAGAAAATTTTGGATGGATTTCCTTCGTCTTCACATCCGATGGGGGTGTTGGCTTCGATGTTCTGCGCGCAAACTGCTTTTTATCCTGAATCACTAGATCCTAACCGATCTGCCGAAGGCGTTTATTTAAGCATCGTTCGCTCACTAGCTAAAATGCCAACCTTTGCAGCATGGGCTTACAAAAATGCAATGGGGCATCCGGTAAATTACCCTGACAATTCACTCAACTATACTTCACGTTTTTTAAAGATGCTCTATGCATTACCAGCAGAACAATATGAAGTTGACCCCATAGTGGCTGATGCGCTAGATAAATTATTGATACTTCATGCAGATCACGAACAAAACTGTTCTACCTCTACGGTGCGTATTGTTGGTTCTTCAAAGGCTAGTATTTACTCCTCCATTTCAGCAGGCATTAATGCACTCTGGGGACCGCTTCACGGTGGTGCCAATCAAGAAGTAATTTTAATGTTGGAGGCGATTAGAAAAGATGGTGGCGATACTGAGAAATGGATCAACAAGGCAAAAGATAAAAACAGCGGCTTCCGCCTGATGGGCTTTGGCCACCGTGTGTACAAAAACTTTGACCCTCGTGCAAAAATCATCAAGAAAACTGCAGATGATGTATTGAATAAACTTGGGGTGAATGATCCGGTTCTTGAAATCGCATTGAAACTAGAAGAAGTGGCGTTGCGCGATCCGTACTTCATCGAACGCAAGTTGTATCCTAACGTTGATTTCTATTCGGGAATTATTTACCGTGCATTAGGCATTCCGGTAGATATGTTCACGGTAATGTTTGCCATGGGCCGTTTGCCGGGATGGATTGCTCAATGGAAAGAGTTGCGCGAAAACAAAGAACCAATTGGTCGCCCGCGCCAGATTTATACAGGCCAAAATTTAAGGCCTTATATTCCAATCGAAAAAAGATAATACTATTTTAAAAGTCCAGGGTCATTCATGGACTTTTAAATACTCTAAAAAAACATGGCATTACTAGAAGATTTCAATACAGCCGTATCTAAGTCAAAAGAACTAGCCAAAAGACCATCCAATGAAGAGCTATTGGATCTTTACGCTCTTTTTAAACAAGCTACAGAGGGCGATGTAACCGGAGACAGGTCGGGAGGTTTTGACTTTAAAGCCATTGCCAAGTTTGATGCATGGGCTGGCAAAAAAGGTATTAGCAAAGAAGATGCAATGGCGCACTATGTAGCGCTCATGAGCAAGTTGCAAGAAGCTTATTCATAAATATTTCTCACTCTCATTAGTGTGAGCCTCTTCTACCTACCCACTATTTCAGCAGGAGTTAAATACCTTGACGAAGAAGAATCACGTCATGTAATTAAAGTACTTCGTATGGAGCCAGGAGATGAGTTTACCATCACCGATGGAAGAGGATTCTTTTATCAAACACGCATCACCAGCATTAAAGCAAAGAAATGCGCATTTGAAATCTTAGAAAAGAAACAAATCCCCAAAAAAGATTCCAGCATTCACATTGCCATTGCACCCACCAAAAATAGCGATCGCATAGAATGGTTTGTAGAAAAAGCAGTAGAGATTGGAATTGACGAAATCAGCTTTGTACTGTGTCAAAACTCTGAACGCAAAACAATTAATCTGGCAAGGATTGAAAAGATTGCCATTAGCGCATTAAAGCAATCACAGCAAGCGTGGCTTCCAAAACTAAATTCAATTAAGCCCTTTAAAGAACTCATTCAAGATGGGGCCGATCAAAAATTTATTGGCTATGTGGATGAGCCCACTTCCATCTCACTAAAATCTTTAGCTCTTCCACAAAAAAAATATCTGGTGCTAATTGGCCCAGAAGGAGATTTTTCAAAAGAAGAACTAGCTAGCGCGATTGGTAATGGATTTAAGAAAATAAGTTTGGGAAGCAATCGGCTTAGAACCGAAACCGCAGGATTGGTTGCTTGCCACACTTTACAAATTATTAACAGTTAGAAAAGAATTTCTAACTTCGGCCTCATACACGTTTTATATAAAAATGTCTTCTCAAGAAGCTAAAGCCAGCATTAAAGAATTAACCGACAAGATCAATTACCATACTGATCTGTATTACAATCAGAATAAATCAGAGATCAGTGATTTTGAATTTGATCAGCTTTTGAAAAATTTAATTGATCTTGAAAATCAATTCCCAGATTTAAAATTACCCGACTCCCCTACTCAACGTATAGGCGGCTCGATCGCAAAAGAATTTGAAAATGTAGTACATCAATACCCGATGCTATCATTAGGAAATACCTATTCTAAAGAGGAACTAGAAGATTTTGACGGTCGCGTAGCTAAAGGTTTAGGTGGAGAGGCTTACGAATACTTTTGCGAATTAAAATTTGATGGCGTCTCGATCAGTTTAATTTATGAAGAAGGCGTTCTCATCAAAGCTATTACGCGAGGAGATGGCGTGCGGGGCGATAATGTAATTGCCAATGCAAAAACCATTCGCACACTTCCACTTCGAATAAATGGAAAAAAAATTCCGTCTAGGTTTGAAGTGCGCGGAGAGGTATTTCTATCAAAGGAAATTTTTAAGCAACTGAATAGAGAACAGGAAGATATTGGTGAAGATACTTATGCAAATGCCCGCAACACCGCATCGGGCACCTTAAAAATGCAAGACAGTGCTGTAGTCGCCAAACGAAAATTAGATTGCTATCTCTATTACTTGCTGGGGGGAAATCTAAAAGCGGCAACACACGAAGAAGCAATTCACAATATTGAATCTTGGGGGTTTCAAGTATCTCCTACTTATAAAAAGTGTTCAACAATTCAGGAGGTATTAGAATACATAAATCTGTGGGAAAATAAAAGAAGAGAGCTTCCACTTGAAACCGATGGAGTAGTAATCAAAATCAATAGTCTGGAACAGCAGCAACGATTGGGTGCTACAGCCAAAGTTCCACGTTGGGCTATTTCTTATAAATACAAAGCCGAGAGCATCACCACTAAACTAAATGGAATCACCTATCAGGTTGGTAGAACGGGTGCTGTAACGCCCGTTGCTGAGTTAGAGCCTGTTTTATTGGCAGGCACAACAGTGAAGCGAGCATCACTCCACAACGCGAATGAAATTGCTCGGTTAGATTTACATATTGGTGATTATGTATTTGTAGAGAAGGGTGGAGAAATTATTCCTAAGGTAACGGGAGTTGATTTGGCTAGAAGAGAAAAATCTAGTGTAGCTGTTACTTATATTTTTTCTTGCCCAGAGTGTAAAACGGCCTTAATCAGAAAAGAAGGAGAAGCTAATCATTACTGCCCCAATGAAAATGGTTGCCCACCACAGATCAAAGGAAGAATTGAACATTTCATTCAGCGTAAAGCAATGGATATTGATTCATTAGGCGAGCAAACAATCAAACAACTTTTTGATTTGAGTTTGGTAAAAACTCCTGCTGATTTATATGATTTAAAAAAAGAAAATCTTTTACAACTTGACAAAGTAAAAGAAAAGTCTGCCCAAAATATGTTAGCCGGTATAGAAGCCTCTAAAGCCGCACCTTTTGAGTCTGTATTATTTGCTATTGGAATTCGGTTTGTCGGAAAAACGGTGGCAGAAAAATTAGCTCACTATTTTAAGTCGATGGATCAACTTTCAAAGGCAACCTATGAACAATTAGTAGAAGCACCCGAAGTAGGTGAAAAAATCGCGGCTAGTGTGGTTCAGTTCTTTCAGGTATCGGAAAATCTGCGTGAGGTAAAAAGATTAACAGCAGCCGGATTAAAAATGGAATCCGATCAAAAAGAGCCTGAAGAAGTTAGCAGTAAACTAATTGAAAAATCATTTGTGATTTCAGGCACTTTTGAAAATTATGAACGAGATCAACTGAAAGATATCATCCTGGCCAATGGCGGAAGAATTCTCTCGGGCGTATCTGGTAAATTAGATTATCTAGTGGCCGGAGAAAGTGTAGGGCCTTCGAAATTAGAAAAAGCAGAAAAACTGGGAGTAAAAATTATTAGTATATCTGAGTTCGAAACGATGATCAAAAATTAATGTTGAATGTTGCATTTTAAATGTTGAATTTCGCAACCAAGATGGTGTTTAATACAGTTTCAATTCAAAATTCATCATTCAAAATTTAAAAATTTTTAATCTTATGTTAAAGATGAGTTTTTTAAAGATGCGCACTACCTCGGCTTTGAAAAAAAATGAAAATTTGCGCGCAAGTATTCCTTACAAACAAGCACAATCTATTGGAATCTTATTTACAGTAGAAGACAAACAAAAACACACTGATATTAAAGAACTAATTCATCTGCTCGAGCAAGACGGAAAAAAGGTAAGAGTGCTTGAATTTCTTCCCAAGAAAAAAGAGAACTATGAATTTCTATTTGACTTTTTTTCGATCGAAGATTTATCTTTCTGGGGAAGGATCAATTCTGATCAGGCACAAAATTTCGCACAAACACCTTTCGACTTTTTATTCTACATCGATACTACTTCCAACCAGCTTGTATTAAACTTGTTAGCAAACAGCAAAGCACATTGCCGGGTAGGACGCTATAATGAATTAGAAAGTGAGTTCTTCGAATTTATGATTGAGCAAAATGGAACTACCAAAGGCTTGATAGAAACCATGTACAAATATTCTAAGCAAATACGATAGCTGTGATTAATACAAAGAAACTATTCGGAACCGGAGTGGCATTAGTAACTCCTTTCAATGAAAATGGATCCATTGATTTTAAATCATTAAAGAAATTGGTTAACCATACTTCAAAAGGTGTGGACTACTTGGTAGTGATGGGAACAACAGGAGAACCTGCTACGCAATCGAAAGATGAAAAGAAAAGTGTATTGAAGTTTGTGACTGAAAATAATAATAAGAATCTTCCTATTGTATATGGTATCGGTGGCAATAGTACCCATAACGTAATTGATGAAATTAGAGATACAGATTTAGGTAACGTAGACGCTCTTTTATCTGTTAGTCCGTATTATAATAAACCTTCTCAAGAAGGAATCTATCAACATTTTATAGCAGTCGCTGATGCGAGTCCACTTCCTATCATCTTATATAATGTGCCTGGAAGAACCGCTTCTAATCTTACTGCTGAAACAACTTTGCGTTTGGCGAGGCATTCAAACATTATAGGCATTAAAGAGGCATCGGGAAACATAGAGCAGTGCATGAATATTGCAAAAAACAAACCCAAAGATTTTCTATTGATCTCTGGCGATGATATGCTCACTCTTTCAATTTACGCAATTGGTGGTGTAGGCGTTATCTCTGTTCTTGCTAATGCATATCCGCTGGTATTCAAAAAAATTAAAGAATACGCTTTCGCGGAAAATTATAAAAAAGCTCAAGCCGAACAATTCAAACTTTTAGAAATTAACGGCCCCATGTACGAAGAGGGGAATCCGGTTGGTTTGAAATATTTGCTGAAGCAGATGAATATTAGCAATGGTCATGTTAGGCTTCCACTTGTTCCGGCCTCGGTTTTGTTGCAAAAGAAAATCAATAAAATTTTTAGAGTATAGTCTTAAAACCAGATTATGCAATCGCCTCAACCGTCAGGTTGGGGTAAAAAAATAGAAAGATAGTTGGCTTTTGTGAAAATTATATTGGGATAAAGCCACATATATTTTTTATTTTCTCCCAGACATAAATGTCGGGGCTATTTTTTCTAACATATAATCTGGGTTCAATTCAATTACTCATAAAAAAACCAGCTAGGCTGGTTTTTTTATGTTGAAATAATTCTCTCATTTACTCTCCTCCTCCGCCAGAGCTCGCATCATACGAAGTTATCATCGCACCTAAATATTCTCTATTCATACGAGCGATGTTGGCAACTTTAATTCCTTTCGGGCATTCCGCCTCGCAAGCATAGGTGTTAGTGCAAGAACCAAAACCCTCTGCGTCCATTTGAGCAACCATTTTCTCAGCACGCTCCATACGTTCTACTTGGCCTTGCGGCAACAATGCAAACTGAGAAACTTTTGCACTCACAAACAACATTGCGGATGCGTTTTTGCAAGCCGCCACACACGCACCGCAGCCAATACAAGTTGCAGCATCAAAGGCTTCATCTGCAATTCTTTTTGAAATTGGAATTTCGTTGGCATCAGGCACGCCACCTGTATTTACATTTACATAACCTCCCGCTTGTTGGATGCGATCAAACGCGGAACGATCTACCACTAAATCTTTAATGACAGGAAATGCTTTCGCTCTCCAAGGCTCTACAGTTATTGTTTCCCCATCTTTAAAAGTGCGCATGTGAAGTTGACAAGTTGTAGTTTGCAAAGGGCCATGCGGATGTCCATTGATATACATGCTACACATTCCACAAATACCTTCTCTACAATCATGATCAAATGCAATTGACTCCTCTCCTTTTCTAATAAGGTCGGTGTTCAATACATCGATCATTTCTAAAAATGACATATCGGGCGAAGCGTGATCTACATTATAGGTTTTAAATGCGCCCTTCGTGTCTTTATTTTTTTGTCTCCAAACTTTGAGTTTGATTTTCATCTGGTTATTGGTTGTCAGTTAATGATTATTATTGGTTATTAGTTATTCAACGAGTAACTAATAACTATAACTTATTTATAGCTTCGTTGAGTAAGTTTCACATTCTCAAATCTCAATTCTTCTTTATGTAATTCTTCGGGCTGGTTTTCGCCCTTAAATTCCCAAGCCGACACATACACATACTCGTCATCTTTGCGCAGAGCTTCACCCTCTGGCGTTTGTGATTCTTCACGAAAGTGTCCACCACAAGATTCGCCTCGAGCCAGCGCATCGTCCACCATCAATTCGCCCAACTCAATAAAGTCGGCCACACGATTAGCTTTCTCCAATTCTTGGTTAAGCTCCATAGAAGTTCCTAACACGTTTACGTTTGTCCAGAATTCTTTTTTAATATCCTGAATGATCTGCTTCGCTTTTTTCAATCCTTGCTCGCTGCGGCTCATGCCACAGTACTCCCACATGGTTAAACCCAACTGGCGATGGAATTCATCTACAGTCTTTTTGCCTTTGATGTTTACCAATTTATTCATTCTATCGGTAGAACTTTGCATGGCTTCATTGAATGCAGGATGATCTGTTCCGATTTTATCTGCCCAGCCAATATTGGCGAGGTAATCTCCGATAGTGTAGGGGATAACAAAATAACCATCTGCCAACCCTTGCATCAAAGCGCTTGCGCCTAGTCGGTTTGCACCATGATCTGAAAAATTAGCTTCTCCCAATGCGTAAAGACCAGGTATGTTAGTCATTAAATTATAATCTACCCAAAGGCCGCCCATAGTATAATGCACAGCAGGATAAATCATCATTGGACCCTTGTATGGGTTTTCGCCCGTAATCTGAGCGTACATATCAAACAAGTTTCCGTATTTGGCTCGAATGGTATCTTCACCATCACGCTTTATCGAATCTGTAAAATCTAAGAACACGGCCAAGCCAGAACCAACTCCTCTTCCTTCATCGCAAACAATTTTTGCATTGCGAGAAGCGACATCGCGTGGAACTAAATTTCCGAACGAGGGATATTTTCTTTCTAAGAAATAATCTCTATCTGCCTCTGGTACTTTCATTGCGTCTATTCCTTTCAAGCCAGGCATTGCTTTCTTAGGCACCCATACACGCCCATCATTGCGCAAGGACTCAGACATCAGCGTAAGCTTTGATTGATGATCTCCCGAAACAGGAATACACGTAGGGTGAATTTGCGTGAAGCAAGGGTTGCCAAAAAAAGCACCCTTCTTGTGTGCGCGCCAGGCGGCTGTTACATTTGAACCTTTCGCATTGGTAGAAAGATAGAATACGTTTCCGTATCCTCCGGTGCAAAGCAATACAGCATGCGCGCTATGAGACTCAATTTTACCTGTTAACAAATCGCGTGTGATAATTCCCCTTGCTTTTCCATCTACAAGAACCACATCCAACATCTCAGTACGATTGTACATTTTTACTTTGCCGTTGGCAATCTGACGATTCAATGCTCCGTATGCACCCAATAATAACTGTTGTCCGGTTTGGCCACGAGCATAAAAAGTTCTTGAAACCTGCGCGCCACCGAATGAGCGGTTAGCTAACAAGCCACCGTACTCACGGGCGAAGGGAACACCTTGTGCGACACACTGGTCAATAATACTTACACTTGATTCCGCTAGTCGATAAACGTTAGCTTCTCTCGCTCTGTAATCTCCACCTTTAATAGTATCATAAAACAACCGATAGATACTATCTCCATCGTTCTGATAATTTTTTGCAGCATTGATTCCACCCTGTGCGGCAATACTGTGCGCTCTACGAGGACTATCCTGAAAACAAAATGCCTTTACATTATAACCCAACTCTGCTAGTGAGGCCGCAGCAGAAGCACCAGCCAGACCAGTACCTACCACAATCACTTCATACTTTCTCTTATTAGCAGGATTTACCAATTTCAAATTGAACTTGTGTTTAGTCCACTTCTCAGCTAAAGGGCCTTCCGGAATTTTTGAATCAAGCTTCATGATAAGTGATTAATTTTTAGAAATATTTTTTAAGATCTGTTAAACAAAAAACATTACAACAGGTATCAACGCAAACAATGCTGGTACCACTATCGAAAATGCTTTTCCAACAAAACTAATAACAGGATTGTACTTCATATGGTTTAAGCCAAGCGTTTGAAAAGCACTTTCGAAACCATGCCATAAGTGGAAAGCAATAGCAGCCATGGCAATGCAATAGCCCAATACATACCACCATTCTTTAAAAGCAGTGCCTACCACGGTAAACAAATCTTTCACCTCGTGACCATCATACGTTTTCATAGGCATCGAACCAAAGTGCATTTCGCCCCAGAACTGCCTCATGTGCACAATTAAAAAAGCCAGAATGATCGTTCCTAAAATACCCATGTTACGACTAGACCAAATAGCACTGCCATTTTTAATGGAATATCCTTCGGATCCACGTGCTTCTTTATTTTTTCGGGTGAGCATTAATGCCCAAACCATATGAAAAATAAAGAAAGCATAATTAACGTAAGAAACTGTTTTGATGAGAGGATTGTGTGTCATGAAATAGGCGTATACATTAAACGCCTCGCCTCCATCATCTTTTAAAAGCTGAAGGTTACCAATCAGGTGGACTGCTAAAAATAAAATGATGAACAGGCCGGTCAACGCCATCACTACTTTGCGACCAATCGAACTAGAAAAGAGATCAATAAACCATTTCATGTGTTAATAATTTGTTTTTAGTGGCCACCTGAAATCTCCACATGAAGTATCATTCTTATGTGTGAGAGAAAGGTGGGGAGATTTCATTCGCAAAAAAAAATATTTTGATACGATCAAAAATACTCCGCAAAGAATTACGAAACAATACTCTTTTAAAGTTAGATGATTCAGCGCATTGCAAATGATTATGGATATGACTATAAAAGACATGCTTTTTGAAAGGTACCGAGCCCGAGAGCCCGATACCTAAACAAACCAAGCCTAGACAGGCTTATCCAAAATACATTCTTTAATATCTATCAGAGAAGTTCGAAGAGAGTCACGATCAAAGCGATCGTTGCTACCATAATAAGGAGAAACCACTCCTTTTGGATAAAAGTCAGCACTCTAGAGAACAGGGATTTCATAAGGATTAAATTGAACATGATTCTCTATAATCCAACAAAGCACCAAATTAAAATAACCCTGATTATCAGATGTTTAAAGAATTCAAAAAGCTAAAAAAGTACCATTATCACTCAACTATTCCAGAAATGGGACGGGTTGGTGACTTGACTGGTATATTCTATTTTTACGGCTTTCAACCACTATTGTAATTCATGTATTTGATTTTTGATACGGAGACCACCGGCCTCCCACGAAATAAAAACGCGCCTCTAACAGATTTTGAAAATTGGCCCAGACTGGTTCAACTTGCCTGGCAACTTCACGATCAGAAGGGCAAACTTTTATCACAGCAAAATTTTATCATTCAGCCAGATGGTTTTGATATTCCTTTTAAAGCAGAGCAAGTACATGGAATTTCTACGCAGCGAGCGCTAGAAGAAGGGCAAGATCTAAAACAAGTTCTTCAAGAATTTGCCGAAGACTTGGAAAGAACCCAGCAATTAGTTGGGCATAATATTGAGTTTGATATTTCAATCATTGGGTCAGAATTATTAAGAGCCCATCTTACTACTGAGCGGTTTCTTAATTTACCTAGACTAGACACAGGTCTTTCATCTATCGAGTTTTGTCAACTACAAGGGGGAATAGGCGGTAAGTTAAAAATGCCAAAGCTTTCAGAGCTATATGAGAAATTGTTTAGCACCAAATTTCCAGATGCCCACGATGCTGCGTATGATGTAGATGCTACCGCAAAATCTTTTTTCGGCCTTATAAAGAATAGAGTAGTTGCTCCATTTGACCCATCAACTTTAGATCAAATTCAGTACGAAGCACCTGCATTAAATGCAGGCAATTCAACCAAAAGAACCAAGGCAAAAGGAATTGATTATAGCAGCAGCGATAAAATAAGTAGTAGCGACAAGCCTTTCATTCACCTGCATGTACATTCACAGTATTCCGTTTTGCAAGCCGTGCCAGATGTGGTAGAACTTATCGCGAAAGCAAAAGCAAATAACATGGAGTCTATTGCCCTTACAGACTTTGGCAATATGTATGGTGCGTTTAAGTTTGTAAGTGAAGCGCTGAAGCATAACATCAAGCCTATTGTTGGCTGCGAATATTTTATTTCTGAAGAACGAAAAACATTAAAGTTTACAAAAGACAACCCCGATAAAAGATATCAACAAGTATTATTGGCGAAAAACAAAGCTGGGTATCAAAATCTAGCCAAACTAAGTTCAATAGGTTTTATCGAAGGCCTCTACGGGATTTATCCGCGCATTGACAAACAATTAATCACTCAATATAAAGAAGGTATAATTGCCACTACCGGAAGTCTATCGGGTGAAATCCCATATTTGATTTTGCACGTAGGAGAACGACAAGCGGAGGAAGCATTTAAATGGTGGCATCAATTATTTGGCGAAGACTTTTATATCGAGTTGAATAGGCACGGAATGCCAGAAGAAGACCGAGTGAACGAAACACTTCTAAAGTTTGCAAATAAATACAATGTAAAATATTTCGCGGCCAACGAATGCTTTTATCTGGAGAAGGAAGAATCGAACGCACACGATGTATTATTGTGCATTAAAGAAGGAGAATTTCAATCCACACCAATTGGTTCTGGCAGGGGAACCCGGTATGGATTACCCAACAATCAATTTTATTTCAGATCGCAAGACGAGATGAAGTCTCTCTTTCGCGATTTGCCAGCTGCCATCGAAACAATTAGTGAGATTACAGACAAAGTTGAGAAGTACGAATTGAAGCGCGATGTTCTCCTTCCCAAGTTTGGTATTCCTAAAGAATTTGAAACGGAAGATGATTACCTACGCCACTTAACTTATGAGGGCGCGAAGAAGAGGTATCCTGAATTAACAGCAGAAATAAAAGAAAGAATTGATTTCGAATTAGAGACTATTAAAAAAACCGGTTACCCGGGATATTTCTTAATCGTTCAGGATTTTACTTCTAAAGCACGTGAGATGGGAGTATCTGTTGGGCCTGGTCGTGGTTCAGCTGCTGGTTCGGTAGTTGCTTTTTGTACAGGAATTACCAACGTTGATCCAATTGCTTACGATTTACTTTTCGAGCGTTTCTTAAATCCCGATCGTGTTTCCCTGCCTGATATTGATATTGATTTTGACGATGAAGGTCGGGATAAAGTATTGAAGTACGTGATTCAAAAGTATGGCCACAATCAGGTAGCTCAGATTATTACCTACGGCACTATGGCGGCAAAATCTTCCATTCGTGATTGTGCGCGGGTGATGGAATTGCCATTAACAGAATCCAATAATTTAGCTAAGCTAGTTCCCGAAAGGCCAGGCACAACGCTGGCAAAAGCATTTGAAGAAGTCAAAGAACTCAACGATGTAAAAAAAGGAACGGATCTTAAAGCATTAGTATTAAAGCAAGCTATCATCTTAGAAGGATCGTTACGCAACACGGGCACCCATGCTTGTGGTGTCATCATCACTCCAGACGATTTAACCAAGTTTGTTCCGGTATCTACCTCGAAAGATTCTGCCATGTTGGTTACGCAGTTTGATAACAGTGTGGTAGAAAATGCAGGTATGTTGAAGATGGATTTTTTGGGGTTAACCACTCTTACCATTATAACAACTGCCATTCGTAATATTCAAAAACGAAAAGGTATTCACATCGACATTGATAAAATTCCGCTCAACGATTTAAAGACTTATCAACTTTATCAGCGAGGAGAAACTACTGGAACGTTTCAATTCGAATCGGACGGGATGCAAGCATATCTCAAAAGTTTGAAGCCGGATAAGTTTGAAGATCTAATCGCGATGAACGCTTTGTATCGTCCTGGGCCAATGGAATACATTCCCAATTTCATAGCTCGTAAACACGGCAGAGAGGCTATTAAGTATGATCTGGCTGTGATGGAAGAGTACCTGAAAGACACGTATGGAATTACGGTCTATCAAGAGCAGGTTATGTTGCTTTCGCAAAAGCTTGCCAATTTTTCGAAAGGGGATGCCGATGTACTCCGTAAGGCAATGGGTAAGAAACAGAAAGACGTGCTCGACAAAATGAAGAGCAAGTTTATTGAAGGCTGCAAAAAAAATAACCATGACGAAGCCATTGCCGAAAAAGTGTGGAAAGATTGGGAGGCCTTTGCTCAATACGCTTTCAACAAGTCACACTCAACTTGCTATTCGCTAGTTGCCTACCACACCGCCTATCTAAAAGCCAATTATCCGGCAGAGTACATGGCAGCCGTGCTCACACACTCGCAAAGCAATTTAGATAGTGTTACTTATTTTATTGAAGATTGTAGAAAACAAAATATAGACGTATTAGGGCCGCATGTAAATGAATCGGGAGTTTATTTTGAAGTAAATAAAGAGGGTCAAATTCGTTTTGGTCTTGGCGCGATTAAGGGCGCAGGCGATGCTGCCGTTGAGTCGATAATTTTGGAACGAGATGCACATGGTTCTTTCAAAGATATTTTCGATTTCGCGAAGCGACTAAGTCAGCGCGCAGTAAACAAAAAAACATTCGAGTGCCTCGCTCTTTCAGGTGCATTTGATTGTTTTCCAGAATATCATCGCAGGCAATACATTGCTGCAAAAGAGGGTGACATTTCACTGACAGAAAAAGTGATCAAGTACTCTGCAAAGATGCAGCAAGAATCGCAGAGCGCACAAGCAAGTTTGTTTGGAAGTTCAACTGGCACGGAAATGCCATTGCCGAAAGTAGATGTCATCGAGCCATTCAGTGAAATCGAGAAACTTCATTTTGAAAAAGAAGTAGTGGGGGTTTACATATCTGGACATCCCCTTGATAATTTCAAATTTGAGATGGAGACTTTCTGCAATACTCCCGTTTCTTCTCTTACCGAATTAGAGGGCAATGAAGGTAAAGAATGCAAACTGGGTGGCATTGTAGCTTCGGTAGAACACCGCATGACTAAAACAGGCCGACCTTTCGGGAAATTATTTTTGGAAGATTATAGCGGCAAAAATGAGATCGTACTTTGGAGCGATGACTATTTAAAATTCAAATCGTTCTTAATGCCAGGCTTGTTTTTATTTATTGAAGGAAACATTGTCCGGAAATCCTGGGGCGAACAGAATCTGGAATTCAAAATCCGGTCTATGGATTTATTAAATGAGTTGGCCTCTAAAAAAGTTCATGGTCTGGCACTTCGCTTTAATGTACAAGATGTTACCATCCAATTTATTGATACGCTAGACAAACTATGCAAAAAGAATTCGGGAAACGCTGCCTTGAGATTTTACCTAAAAGATGAAAGCGAGTCGATCCAATCAGAACTACTTTCACGAACGGCTCGAATAAAGCCTACTAATCAACTAATCAGTGATTTTAAACGATTGGTAGAGGTTGGTGTAGTTACCGATAAGCTCGAAGTTCGCTGGCTGAGCGAGCAAGTATCAAAGCTGATACAAAAACCGGAGGTTGGAACATTTTCTCCTACCTTTGTGTTGGAAGAAGTAGAAATCTAAAATTCATTATAAAATAAATACTCCAATGGGAAAAACCTTAGAACTTACCGATGCAACTTTTGATGAAACCTTAAAAAGCGATAAACCTGTTTTAGTTGACTTTTGGGCAGAATGGTGTGGGCCTTGCAAAATGATTGGGCCGCTAGTAGAAGAACTAGCGAACGATTACGAAGGCAAGGCGGTAATTGCAAAACTAAACGTTGACGAAAACCCTCAGATAACTGCAAGATTTGGAGTTCGATCAATCCCTACATTGTTAGTTTTCAAAAACGGTCAGATTGTAGATAAACAAGTTGGCGCTGTGCCTAAATCTGTACTAGCCGGTAAATTACAAGCTCAAGTAGCTTAGTAAGTATTTTAATAGTCTTAAAATTTTAGCCAATGGTAAAAATCATTGGCTATTTTTTTTTGAATCTCTCCACTATCTCTAACACAGCCGGACAAACCAACGTGTTTTTATAAGTTAGGTCTGTAATCTGTACCATCTTTTTTCTATTGGTGTGTGGATACTCTCTGCAAGCCTTTGGGCGATCGTTATAAACTGAGCAATAATTTTCGGCATCTAAAAAGGGGCAAGGAGAAGATTTTAAGACGTAATCTTTGTCTTCATCAATACGTAAATACTTTTCAATGAAATCTCCAGGCTTTATTCGCAGAGATTTTGCCACGCGCTCAATATCAGTTTGGTAAAAAATAGGACTAGTAGTTTTACAGCAGTTAGCGCAGGTAAGGCAATCTATCTCTTCAAATACTTCTTCATGTAATTGATGAAAGGTATCGTCTACTTTGCGTGGATCTTTATTCTTCAGCTTTTGAAGAAATGTTTTGTTCTCGACAGATTTACGCTTGGCTTCCTTATTGAACTTTTCTAAATTCATTTTATAAAATTATTATCACGAAAACGTGACTAGAAACTAACAACTATCCACCAGCAACCAATTAAGCAGAGTTACGAGCTGCATTAATAATTCCAAACATGCTTCTGATAATTAGCTTCCGATAGCGCAGCTCATTCTTTTTGTTTTCGTCATTTAACATACGAAGGTTCATTAAAGCAGTTTGCTGTATGGCAATCAACGGCAATACAATTTGCTCTCGCAGATGAACAGATTGCTTACTGTTTGGATTGTTTCCCATCAACTCACTCAATCCGGAAACTTCCAAGGTTTTTGTTTTTGAAAGTAAAAATTCATCATACATTTTTTTCCAAAATGCCCCAAACTCTGAGTCTTCTCCTAAGTAAGTGGTTGCCTCGTAAAATGTTTTAGTGAGCGACATCATACTATTGCCCATTAGTGTGCGAAAGAAAAGCGAATTTTGATACAATTCTTTTATCTGTTCTCCTTTACCTTTTTTCTCAAGTGCCAATATCGCACTGCCTACCCCGTAAAAGCCAGGAATGTTTTGTTTCATCATCGCCCACGAGCCCACAAAAGGTATAGCACGCAAATCTTCAAACTTTAACCCTTCGGTGGCACTTCTTTTTACGGGACGCGAGCCGATATTCGTATCTCCAAAAAAAGAAAGGGGCGTTACCTTTTTCAAATACGGAACAAACTTGGGATGGTGTTTTAAATCGAGATAAGATTTATAACCTTCCTCTGCTAATTCGTCTAACAAAGATTTATCCGCATCATTCATCTGCGTTTCTGTCCTTTTAAAAACAGAGCCTTCCAAACCGGCAGAAATCAATTGTTCCAAATTATATCTGCTAGATGCAATTTTTCCAAAGTTAGAACTGATCGTTTGTCCTTGCACAGTTATCTGTACTTCTTCGTGTTCAATGGTTTCGCCCAACGAAGCATAGAAGTCATGTGTGTTTCCTCCGCCTCGTGCCGGTGGCCCTCCTCTTCCATCAAAGAACAATGCTTTCAAACCTTGCTTTCGCGAAATTGCCGTTAAATTTTCTTTTGCTCGGAAGATAGACCAGTTGGCTCTGAGATAACCTCCATCTTTTGTTCCATCCGAAAAACCAAGCATAATAGTCTGATGATTTTTTCTCCGTTCTAAATGTTTATGATATTCGGGAATGGAATACAACGCCTCCATAATTACAGGAGCATTCGCTAAGTCATCTATAGTTTCAAATAATGGAACAACATCTAATTCAAGATGTTCGTCTTTGCCAATCAGTAATTTAGCCAACACATACACTTCAATGATATGCAAAGCGCTTTGGCAATTACTGATTACATAGCGATGACTACCGGCCGTTCCATTGTCGTTTTGGATTTTCGCTATCACTAAAATACTTTGAATGGTTTCGTTCACCAGCGGATCATCAAAGTCAACAAAAATTAAATTAGCTTTTAAGGAAAGTAAGTATTCAATTCTTTTTTCTACAGATAGGTTTTCAAATTCTAATGAAGAAATACTTTTACGATCGGCATGCAGTTTGTCTAAAATGGATTTCCAAACCTGATCATGTTTACGGCTGTCCTGTCGTACATCCAAAGCCGCAAAATGAAATCCAAAGATTTTCACTTTAAGGATAAAAGAATCTAAAATATCCAAAAACAAACCATCGTGTTCTGAAACTAAAATACTTCTGATGAGATTCAATTCAACTAACAATTCTTCGGCCTGTAAATAATTTTTTTCTTTCCTGAAAACTAATCCGTAAATCTTCTGCTCCACCGCTACAATCTTATCTGCCACACCTTGAAAAGTTAATCTTCTTCTAAGCAACCGCGAATCGCGATAGTAACATTTTAAAATTGACTCTTGTAATCTTGCGGCTACTTTTAAGGTGATTTCGCTGGTAACAAATGGATTTCCATCTCGATCGCCTCCTGGCCAAAATCCGATTACTATAAGTCTATCATTTTTCCATTCGGGTAAAGGAATCTCTAACTCATGAGCGATAGAAGCAACAATCTCAGGAATAGAATGATAAAAAACATTTTCTAAAAACCAGCAAAGGCTGATTGCTTCATCGTAAGGTGTTGGTTTAGTTTGATTGATAAATCCGGTTTTACCCAGTTGCTGAAGCAATAAATTAATTTGAGTGAGATCGCTTTCGCGGATGGCATTTTCTAAATCCGTTAAAATACCCAACACGTTGCCCGGATAAAACTGAGTTGGATGAGCGGTAAGTACTATTCGCAAGCTGAATTGTTCCAGTTTTGATTTAAGTTCGGCTTCCTTCTTTTCAATTTTAGTTCGAAGCAATAATGCGGGCAATGTTCCTCGTCCATTCAAATTATGCACTTGTTCAAAAGCGGCATCTTCTACCGAATCAAACAAAGCAACTTGCCGCTCGATGTATTGAATAAAGTTGAAGAGTAAGTCAAATTGTTCTTCTTCATTTATGGTGGGTACCATCTCCTTAAAAAAGACTTTCAAAATATCATTGGCTGATTTGCCTTTGGCAAAACCAGTGGCACAATACTGTTGCAATAGCGGCAATAAAATACCAGTGCGACTAACATTGCTAAATGGCAGATTTAAGAATAAACTATTGTAGATATGAAAGCGAGAAGCAACTAGTTGATCGTAGGTGGTATTTGTCATTATATTATTGATTTTCGTAAAGCCAACAAAACAATGATCTGGGTGTTCTTAAAATCATAATCTTGTCGCTTGCAGTTGGCGTCAATTTACCTTAACTTTTCTTACTTAAAATCAAGAACTATGAAGAAATTGTGTCTTTACTTTCTGTTTATTCTGTTTCTATCTTCTTGCTTTGGATATAAAGAACTGCCCGTAGAGTACGATTATAGCTATCATGGCAATTTCAAACGATACCGGACTTTCAATATCATGAAGCCAATAGGCTTGTTGGATACTACGATGAGTAATGAAGTAATTGAAAAATCTATTATCTCAAGAATGAAATTTCTGGGATATAAACTTTCAGATACAAAGCCACATTTAATAGTTTCATTCAAAATGTTTTCTGATAGCCTTAAATTCAATGGCTACAATCAACCTGAAATTGAAGATTGGGTAAAAAGCCAGAGGCTGGATACCGACTATAATCCTAAAAAGTTAGATATGAGCAGCGGCACACTCCTGATTCAACTTTACGACAGACGGCAAAACAGATCTATCTGGCAAGGTTATGCTACCACTTTATATGGAGGAATCGATTTTAACAACCAGCGTCACTTAAGAAATGCAGTAATTTCTATCTTAGATAAGTATCGTTTCTGGGCCGAAGGGTTTGTTGAGGGGCAAGTGCCTAAAGAATCGGCAGAACTTTAGCACTTTACGCAATCTGTTTAAAATCTCAAAAAACCCGAAATTTGGGTTTTCGATTTCAAAATTAATTTTACCTTTGCACACCTTTTTAAAAGATAGATTGTCCTATGGTGTAAGGGTAACACTGCAGATTTTGATTCTGCCTTTCTAGGTTCGAATCCTAGTAGGACAACCAAACATAACCCGCTCAAATTGGTGCGGGTTTTTAATTAAAAGATGGCAGTAAAGATATTTTCTGGTCGCGCTACTACTTACTTGGCTGAGAAAATTGCCCATGCCTATGGAGAAACGCTTGGGAAAGTTGACTATCAACAATTTAGCGATGGAGAAATGTCTCCATATATCGGAGAATCCGTTCGGGGCCACGATGTTTTTATCGTTCAGTCTACCTTTGCTCCTGCAGATAATTTTATGGAGCTTTTGCTGATGATTGATGCAGCTAAGCGCGCCAGTGCTTTGAATGTAAACGTTATCATCCCCTATTTTGGCTATGCTAGGCAAGATAGAAAAGACAAGCCGAGAGTTGCCATTGCTGCAAAATTGATTGCCAACTTATTATCTGCAGCAGGTGCTAACCGAATTATGACGTGCGATTTGCATGCCGATCAGATTCAAGGATTTTTTGACATTCCATTAGATCACCTTGACGGGAACTACATATTCGTACCTTATTTAAAGGCACTGAATCTTCCTAACATCATGTTTGCATCGCCCGATGTGGGCGGAATTAAAAGAGCCAGAAGTTTTGCCAAATTCTTCAATGCAGAATTAGCCGTATGCGATAAGTATCGCAAAGAAGCCAACAAGGTAGAATCGATGCGATTGATTGGAGAGGTAGAAGACAAAGACGTAATTCTGGTAGATGATTTAGTAGATACCGGTGGTACACTTTGCAAAGCCGCAGCTTTACTAAAAGAAAAAGGTGCTAACACGGTTAGAGCTATTTGCACTCATCCCGTTCTTTCAGGCAATGCTTACGAGAATATTCAAAATTCTGATTTAGAAGAGTTAGTTGTATCCGATACCATTCCATTGAAACAGCAAATCTCAAAAATAAAAGTACTTACTGTTTCTGATTTGTTCGCGAAAGCCATTCGTAAAATTCATGATCACGAATCAATCAGTTCATTATTTATCCGTTTGTAAATCAATTTTTAAATTAAACCAATAAACAATTATGAAAACCATCGAGATTATAGGGTATAAACGAGCAAATCTCGGCAAGAATGACTCGCAAAAAGTTCGTCAAGAAGGTAATGTACCGTGTGTACTTTATGGAGGCGACACGCAAGTTCATTTCTATTCGCCAGTTATTTTATTCCGCGACTTAGTATATACCAACGAAGCGCACTTTGTTCACTTAAATATTGAGGGCGAGGAGTGCCGTGCCATCATGCAAGAGGTTCAGTTTCACCCGGTGAGTGAAATCATTCTTCATGTCGACTTTTTAAGAATCAGTGAAGACCGCAAAATTAAAATGGAAATTCCTGTTCGTTTAGTTGGACTCTCTCCAGGTGTTGCTAAAGGAGGAACTCTAGTTCGTAAACGTGCAACTCTTAAGGTATTTGCCTTTGCTAAAGATATGCCAGATCATATTGATGTTGATTGCTCAGCGTTGGATTTTCATCATGCCGTGAAAGTTGCAGATATGAAAATGCCTAATTTAGAATTCATCGATCCTCCAGCTGCTGCGATTGCAAACGTAGAAGTACCTCGTGCTGCTAAGTTGGCTGAAGAGTCTGCTGCCGCTGCTGCGCCTGCTGCTGGTGCTGCTGCCGCTACTCCTGCTGCTGCGCCTGCCGCAGCTGATGCTAAGAAAGCTGAAGCTCCTAAGAAAGACGAAAAGAAAAAGTAGTTAACAGAATTTTATAAAATCCCGCTCACTAATAGTATCGGTGGCGGGATTTTTTTTTTAGAGATGATAAACCATTTATTCAAGCTAGTCTCTCTTTAGGCTAATAGATACCTGATTGTTTTAAATATAGGTCGAGTCTGATCTTTTGGCGCAGATGCATTTCTGAAAACTTAAGCCATTCTAAAGCACTAAAGTATTTCAAGCCAGGATGCCTAGTCTTGCCCCGAGAAGGAGCTCTTAAAAAATCATCTTCGATGACTTCCAATTGAGCACGCAAATTCATAAAATGCTCTACCAATTCTTCCTTACTTGGTTGACGAGTGTTATCAGTAGAGGGCGAGCCAACAATTTTTATATCAGGAAACTCATTATTTAAAAACATTTTCACCGCTTCAGGAGCAGCCACTTCATTTTCATTCTCACTTACCGAAATACAAATTGTTACCTGGTCCAGATGAAAGGTTGTAGTCTCAATAAGATATAAATACAGTTGCCCGATAGACCAACTGATTAGAGATGGTTTAGCATGCAGCTGATGGGTACTATACTCGTCTAGGTAGGTAATCCAACCTTAGAGTATCTTGTCTAATTGATCAATTAATGGTTTGATTTTAGTGGTATTCAATTGAGAAAAGATAAGAAAAATGATTGAGCAAATTCTCAAATTTAGAATGCTAATGTGAAAAGGAAAATAGTACATTTGCTTGCACTCAAAAATCAGTTCCCTTATGAAGCCTATTTACTACCTCCTATTGTTACTTGCAGTTTTAGCTTGTTCCAAACCTGAAAAAGAAACTATTGCTGAAAATATTGATGGTCATCCGGCTTGGATCATGCAGGGCAATATTTATGAAGTAAACTTGCGTCAGTACACTAAAGAAGGAACACTCAATGCCTTTGCAAAACATTTAGATCGCATAAAAGAAATGGGAGTGCAAACAGTTTGGTTTATGCCCCTTAATCCAATTAGCAAAGTAGATCGTAAAGGCTCACTCGGAAGTTATTATGCCGTATCAGATTATACCTCACTCAATCCAGAATACGGCACCATGGAAGATTGGAAAAGTATGGTAAAGAGTATTCATGAAAAAGGAATGAAGGTGTTGATCGATTGGGTACCCAATCACACTGGGGCAGATCATCGTTGGCTTATTCAACATCCTGATTTTTATTTTAAAGACAAAGACGGGAAACCAGCAGTAATGATGGACTGGACAGATACGCGACAACTAGATTATAAAAATGTAGCCATGCAAGACAGCATGATCGCTGCAATGAAATACTGGGTAACCACTTCTGACATTGATGGTTTTCGCGTAGATGTTGCCTGGAATGTGCCAGCAGAATTTTGGAACAAGTGCATTCCCGAGTTAAAGAAAATTAAAAATGTTTTCATGTTGGCCGAGGGCGACAAAGGTTATTTACCAAAGAGTGGGTTTGATGCCATCTACCCGTGGCACATGTTTGGGGTAATGATAAAAGTGGCGAAAGGAGAAAAAGTAGCAACCGCACTAGATAGCGTTAAGATGAGTATGGACACGCTGTTCACAGCCAACACCATCAATTTATTCTTCACCAGCAACCATGATGAAAATAGCTGGAACAAATCTGACTATGGAACCTTTCCTGGCGAAGTGCATGCACCCTTCGCAGTATTTACCCAAACAATGGCCGGAAGTGTACCACTCGTTTACAGTGGGCAAGAAGAACCTTTGTTAAGACCATTGCCATTTTTTGAAAAAGATTCCATTCACTTGAAAAATTTGAACGTGCAGAATTTTATAAAACACTTTTAAATCTTAGAAAAAACAATCCTGCATTAGCTGCTAATGCATCATTTAAAAAAGTAATAGCTGGTGACGACAAAGCAGTTTATGCATTTACCAGAGAGCAGGGTATCAACAAGGTATTAGTAGTTTTAAATTTATCGGCTTCGCCCCAAAAAATATCTTTGAAAGATGAAAGCTTGCTAGTAGAAGCCAACAACGTATTTAAATCTGCTAAGGAAAAGGTTAGCAAAGAATGGACAATGGAGCCTTGGGCTTTTTCTGTGTATGAATACAAGTAACGGATTTACGGTATGTAAGCCAATCGTATTGTTTCTATTGTTAGCAACAAGCTTGTCTTATACCTGCTCAAGTCCAGATCCTAAACCACTTTCATTAGTTGCTCACCAAGGAATTGCCTTACAATGGGCTGATGTAACTCTTTATGTGATACGAAAAAGCTTTCCAAATTGCCAACCTATACTTCCCGATGTTTAGGCTACATAGGACTTACTATGTATGAATCTGTAGTACACGGAAGCAACCTACATCAATCGCTAGTCGGAAAATTGAACGGCCTTCAAACATTGCCACTGCCTGAACAGGCCGAATACAATTGGATCATCGCACTTAATTCAGGTCAATCTTTCATCATCAAAAAATTATATCCACATACAACTGTCGCAGATTCAATTCAGCTATTTGAAGATACTGTTTACAAGAAAGAGTTAGCCACCACTACTATTGATATAGCCTTTCGATCGCAAGAATATGGAAAAGCAATAGCAAGTGCCATTTATAATTGGTCTGTAACCGATGGTGGCGATCAAGGATACTTGCATAATTTTGATCCCGCTTATGTATTTCCTTCAGGTCCCGGTTATTGGAGAGCTCCGTTTGCTGGGCAATCCTCTTCTCCCCTTCCGCTTCACCCGCACTGGGGTAATAACAGAACTTTTGTACCTGATAATGGTGCATTGCCTATACCAACTATTGCCCCTTACTCCACTAGCCCAACCTCTGTATATTATCAATACTTTTTTGAGGTTTATCAAAAGAGAAATAGTTTAACCGATGAAGAAAAAAAGATTTCTGCTTGGTGGGCAGATGACCCGACACAAACGGCATCTCCCTCAGGGCATTCGTATAACTTAGTTACGGTTCTCCTCTCCACGCAAGCAGAAGATTTATTTGTTGCAGCAGAAGCCTACGCAAAAGTGGGCATATCTGTTGCCGATGCTTTTATTAACTGCTGGAAGTGTAAGTACCATTATCATTCCGAGCGCCCCTTTCCATACATCTCTACATATATCGATTCTTCATACAAGCCCTTTTGGCCAGAGCCTCCATTCCCTGCATTCTCATCTGGGCATGCCACCCAATCAGCTGCAACAGCAAAAGCTTTGATGAGCATTTTTGATAACAGCAAACCATTCGTAGATAATACGTATGAAAATCGCAATGCGGAATTTGAAAGTATTCCATATGTATCTCGATCGTTTAAAACTATTTGGAGTACAGCAGAAGAATGTGCGTATAGTAGATTTCTTGGAGGAATACATACTCGCCAAGATAATGAAGTAGGAACTGCTCAAGGATCGACAATTGGCGACAATGTAACTAAGCTTTCTTGGAGAAAGTAGTTATTAAAAAAATTTAACCGCAACTTTTTCTATTTGATTACATCAGCAGGCACCAGAGTAGAGCCAGCGGGTGCATAGGATTTATAAACATGATTGCCTTTGCGCTGATTGAACTCTGCATGAATTTCTTTTATTAGTTGTTCATTTCAAATAAGTCTACCATTGTAAGTGATAACGTTTACGGGCTTTGAATATAAATAGTTATACCTACATTAGAAAATGGAGCAGCATTTTGTCTAAAGTAAGTATTTGCAAATATCTTCTTAACACTTAAGTTCGTACTTATCTTGCAGAACAGTACAGTATAAAAACATGAGCTTTCAACTCCTAACAGCTAATATTTTAAAACGCATTTCACTCAACGAAAATGAAATAGAATTTTTTACCTCTTTGGTAAAAGCTAAATCAATACAAAGTGGAGAGTTTTTACTTAGAGAAGGAGAAGTGTGTAAACACGAAACTTTTGTAGTCAAGGGGTGCTTAAAATCGTATCGTGAAGATGGAAATGGTTTTGAGCATATTTTAGATTTTTTGATAGAAGAATGGTGGGCAGACGATTTATATAGCTTTCTTACACAAACTATTTCCAAATCAAATATTAAAGCAATTGAAGATACGAACGTATTACAAATAAATAAAAATGATTTAGAAATCTTGTATCAAAAAATTCCAAAGTTTGAACGATTTTTTAGATTGCTTTTTCAAAATGCCTACATCGCACAAAAGGAACAGATCAACCACATCCTATCTTCAACGGCAGAAGAAAGATACATTCTCTTTTGTAAGAAAAAGCCATATGCCGAGAAGCGTTTTACTCAAAAGGACATAGCCTCTTATCTGGGGGTTACTCCTCAATTCTTAAGCACATTGAAAAAAAAAGTAGGCCAAGTTAATGTAGATTAACTCTCGGCTTACATTATTCCTTTTTCTTTGCATGCATACTCATCTACAGCATCAAGTGCATTCAATAAATAACGTATGAAAAAAATCATCATCCTGATCTTGATCGCCATTGTAACCCTGTCCTGTTCTCGTAAAAATTCTGACAAAATGATTACTTGCACTGCAGAAATCAACTTAGTAGCATTGACTGAAGATGAAAAAGATAAAACAACAAAAATGAAACTATTAGAAGCAGAGAAAATCGCCAATCAATTATTTGAAATGGTTGAGAAAAATAATTTAATTATAGCCGGCAAATCAGAAGAACAGCTGAATAATGAAGTAACTAAGTTAGCGTTAGAAAAATTTGGTGTCCAGAGGCACTGGCATAAAAAAATTGTGAGAACGGGTATCAATACATTATCAATCTACAACGACAATCCTACTAATCGTATAATACAACAAGACGATATTCTATTTATAGATTTCGGAATAATTGTAGATGGTTGGGAATCTGACTTTGCCAAAACTTATATAATTGGAAACAATGCTAAGAAAATAAAACTAAAAAATGATGTTGAAAAAGCTTGGCTGGAAACACAAGCATGGTATCTAAAGCAAACAAGATTAACAGGTGCGGAGTTTTTTAAATTTATAGTGGATAAGACAGAGACATACGGTTATACCTTCGGAGGTGTAATTGCTGGTCATATAGTAGGCGAATACCCACACGAGCAACCACTAGACCCAAAAAGCTTCGACCTTGACGTTCATCCAGATAATCATAATGATATGTTTTTACTAGATGCAAAAGGAAATAAAAGGCATTGGATTTTAGAAATTCATTTTGTTGATAAAGAAAATAAGATAGCTGGGTACATGGAAAAACTTCTGTAATCCTATTTATAAGATCTTGCAGAGCAAATAAAAATTAATGACTATTACCAAAGCAGACAAGCCTGCATTGATTCTTATTGATCTCCAGAAAGGATTCGATAACATTGAATATTGGGGTGGGCAAAGAAACAATCCCCATGCTGAAATAAATGCAAGTGAGCTATTAGAACTATGGAGAAAAATTAATCTCCCTATTTTTCACATTCAACATTGTTCATCTAATCCAACCTCATTACTGCATGCTACTCATAAGGGAAATCAATTTAAAGATTCAGTTAAACCTAGAAAGAGTGAGGAAGTAATTAAGAAAAATGTAAACAGTGCATTTATTGGTACTGACTTAAAAAAAAGACTAGATCATTTAAAAATTAGGAAGCTTGTAATAGTTGGGTTAACAACCGACCACTGCGTATCTACCACTACACGAATGGCTGGAAACTTTGGTTACGAAACCTATTTAGTTTCTGATGCAACGGCTACTTTTAACAAGAGAGGCACAGATGGACAATATTTTACTGCTGAACTGATTCACGAAACTGCATTGGCCTCTTTGAATGAAGAGTTTGCAACCATTGTTACTACAAAATTCTTAAAAGAACAGGTCTAAAAAAACTATCTAATATCTGTAGGCACCGAAGTAAGACCTTCAGGCGCAACATAAAAATAAGTCGCACGAAAAATTTCGTACAACTTATAAATTCAACTGTACATCACTCCAAACAACAAATGTAACTCGTAAGAAAGTGGCCGGAATTGCTTTGAAAACCCCTCTCACTTTAGTCGCTCCTTTAAAGAATTATTTGGAGTAACGCCAACATCAGTAAGGTATAGATAGATTTGTAAATTCCTTTTCATCTGTCTTTAGACATGAGTCGCATAGCATCTTGAACATCTCGTACTCCTTAGTATTCATCTTTATGTTGATACTCTTCGCTATTCCAAAACATAACTTCACTTTTCAACTATGGATCGACTTCAATCAACTTGGCACTATTCGTATCTCCCTCTCCACTTCGAATCATTATACTATCTTCGAAGATGTCATAGTATTCTACTCTCAACGCATTATCCTTCAAGGCTTGCTTCACAAAGTTAGGATCGGCAAATTCAAACATGTATTCACCAAAAGGAAGTATAAATCTAAAATTCTCTAATTCCGTAATTGATAATTTTTCTAACTGAAGTAAATGCGCTGTTTCAAACTCGATGGTGTGCAATATGTCTTGTTCGCTAATATCTACTTGGAGTTTGTTTTTTGGTTGTAGTTGTGCTTTGTACATAATGCTAAAGTAAATAAGAAAGATGAGCTTCTGATGATGACTTTAAGATTATTGTTTTGAAGTCATTGGCTTATATAGCTTTTCGCGATTTATAATCGCGAACCCAGATAAACTCGGATTTTTAAAATCCAATACATCTTTCGTTCGACATTGCAAAAGTCAAACAGCTTGTTAAAGAACACCAAAATTTATTTTGCACAAAACTCCGTGCAAGTCTTCGGCCAAGGATTGAGGCATTTGTTTGAGCCCGAAATAGAATGTGGGTAAGATGGCGAGTGCCGAAAGCCTGATGCCCTTGCGTCTCGCTTGGGCAGGCCGCATAATTAACTACTCAGTACTCACATCTCACGTCTAAATACTATCAATTAGAATTCTTATTTTTGTCCTCTTTATATTAAACGTTTTATGTCGCTGTCAACGAAGTATAGTCCTGCAGAAGTAGAAGATAAATGGTATCAGTATTGGATGGAGAAAGGTTTCTTCCACTCGGAGCCTAACCCCAACAAAGAGCCGTATACCATTGTAATTCCTCCACCCAATGTTACAGGTGTGTTGCACATGGGTCACATGCTCAACAACACTATTCAAGATGTGCTCATTCGCAAGGCACGTATGCAAGGAAAAGAGGCGTGCTGGGTGCCCGGAACAGACCACGCATCTATAGCCACTGAAGCAAGAGTGGTAGCCATGCTGCGCGAAAAGGGAATAAAAAAATCTTCGCTTACGCGGGAAGAATTTTTGAAATATGCGTGGGAGTGGAAAGAAAAATACGGTGGCATTATTTTAGAACAGTTGAAGAAGCTTGGCGCGAGCTGTGATTGGGAGCGTACCAAATTTACGATGGACCCACCCATGAGCGAGGCAGTGGTTGATGTATTTATTGATCTTTACAAAAAGGGATACATCTACCGTGGCTTGCGCATGGTAAACTGGGATCCGGTTGGCAAGACCGCACTATCAGATGACGAGGTAAATTTCAAAGATATAAACTCCAAATTATACTACATCAATTACCCGATTGAGGGAAGTAACGAGTTTGTGACGATTGCCACTACTCGCCCCGAAACCATTATGGCTGATGTAGCAGTGTGCATTAATCCAAACGATGAGCGCTACAAACATTTAAAAGGAAAGAAGCTTTTGATTCCGTTGATAGACCGCGCCATACCGATTATTGAAGACGACTACGTGACAATGGATTTCGGTACGGGTTGTTTGAAAGTAACACCCGCACACGACCAGAACGATTATGCACTCGGCCAAAAACACAACCTAGAGGTAATTGATATTTTGAATGAGGATGGTACGCTAAACGCCCTCGCGAAAATTTATGTTGGCGAAGACCGATTTATTGCGCGCAAAAAAATTGGCAAAGAGCTAGACGAGAAAGGATTTCTTTTAAAAGTAGAAGAATACACCAGCAATGTAGGCCATAGCGAGAGAACAGATGCAGTGATTGAGCCGCGCTTATCATTGCAGTGGTTTGTGAAAATGAAAGACATTACCAAGCCTGCGTTAGAAAATGTGATGAACGATACCATCCAATTGATTCCTTCAAAGTTTAAGAACACCTACAAGCACTGGATGGAGAATGTGCGCGATTGGTGTATCTCTCGCCAATTGTGGTGGGGCCAACGCATACCTGCATGGTATGCGCCCGATGGAAGTTTTGTGGTAGCTAAAACACAAGAAGACGCAGCCGAACTATTTACCGCGCAGCATAAAACATTCAACATCGATGAGTTGAAGCAAGATGATGATGTGCTAGACACCTGGTTCTCGAGTTGGTTGTGGCCGATTTCTGTGTTTGACCCAACTGTGTTTGGCGATGCAAATAATAAAGGCAATAAAGATTTAAACTACTACTACCCTACTAACGATTTGATTACAGCTCCGGAGATTTTATTTTTCTGGGTGGCGCGTATGGCTATTGCCGGATATGAATACCGCAAGCAACCTCCGTTTAAGAATGTGTACCTCACAGGAATTGTTCGCGATAAGCAAGGAAGAAAAATGTCGAAGAGCTTGGGCAACTCGCCTGATCCGTTAGAGCTAATAAAAAACTTTGGAGCCGATGGTGTGCGCACAGGCATGTTGTTCAGTTCGCCCGCAGGAAATGATTTATTGTTTGACGAAAAGCTTTGTGAACAAGGAAGAAATTTTGCCAATAAAATTTGGAATGCATTTAGGCTCGTAAAGGGTTGGGAGGTAGTGTCAACAGAACAACCACAAGAAAATAAAATAGCTATTGAGTGGTTTAATGAAAAGCTAAATCAATCGCTAACCGAATTGGAAGATCATTTTAACAAGTTCAGAATATCTGATGCGTTGCATACTGTTTACAAACTAGTGTGGGACGATTTTTGCGCTTGGTATTTAGAAATTATTAAACCTGAATTTGGAAAACCAATTAATGAAACAACTTATCGAGTAACCGTTTTGTATTTCGAAAAATTGTTAACAATACTTCATCCGTTTATGCCATTTATTACCGAAGAACTTTGGCATGAGCTTAACGAGCGCAAAGAGAAAGAATGTTTAATCATAGAATCATTTCCACTACCTGCATCTTTTAATATTAAAATTATTGAAGAAGGAGCATTTGCTTTCGAGATTGTTACTCAAATCAGAAACTTGCGCAATGCAAAAGGTATTTCTCCGAAAGAAGCATTCATGCTTATTGCTAAAGTAGATTCTAAGAAAACCATTGATGGATTTGCTTCTGTCATAAAGAAACTTTCTAACCTAAAAGAGTTGACCTATTCAAATCAAAAAGTTACGGGCGCCACTTCCTTTTTAGTTGGCACTATGGAATTTTTTGTACCGCTAGCCGGCAAAGTAGATAAAGACAAAGAGCGTGAAGTAATTTTAAAAGAAATCGAATATCAAAAAGGATTCTTGGTATCAGTTGATAAAAAACTCTCCAACGAAAAATTTGTGAATAGTGCTCCGCCACAAGTAATTGAAATAGAGCGGAAGAAGAAAGCGGATGCAGAAGCGAAGATTAAAAGTTTGGAGGAGAGTTTGAGAGGGTTGTAAATTTCGTGCGAAAACACGAAGAAACTTTTTTACTATCTTTGATAAGCTATGGAAGTTCTATTATCCCGTGTTACCATGAATCCATCCGATTGCAATGGCAAGCATATATTAAAACAAAAAAATGAAAGAAGTAATCGTAAAGTATAAAGACTCTAAAACATTAGAAGTATTGAAAAGCTTGGCAAAGTATTTTGATTTTTCAATTACTTCTGCTAAGAAGTCTTCAGCAAAAAAAAAT
The DNA here is from genome assembly GCA_025359125.1 of Cytophagales bacterium. GTDB lineage: Bacteria > Bacteroidota > Bacteroidia > Cytophagales > Cyclobacteriaceae > ELB16-189. Next base: position 60,997 of record JANYHI010000083.1, on the reverse strand, counting down.
AGATACGAGTATATCAATGATATTCCAGTAGTCCTAGGTGATAACTCGATTGATATAAAACAATTGAACACAATTTTTACCGGCAAAAATCTTGATGCTAAGAAATTGAGAGCAGAAGCATGGCAGAGACAAAAATAATCTGTGATACCGATGTGATGATCGATTACTTCGATCTAAAATCATTACGCCATGGCATCACCAAAACTAAACTTGAAGAAGAGATACGCCTAGAGAATGTAATACTATCTGCCATTTCAAAATTAGAACTGATTGCTGGCGCTACTACTAAATTGGATTTACTTACCATCACGAAAAAGCTAAATAGGTTTAGCGTCATACTACTAGATCCTACCATTACAAATTTATCATTCGAGCTACTTGAAACATACAAACTTAGTCACGGCCTTGCGCTACCCGATTGTCTAATAGCGGCCACAGTTCTTAAGACTAATTTAGAATTCTTCACCTACAACACAAAAGAGTTTAAGTTTATTCCTAAGCTTAAACTCTACAAGTAAATGCCCACCCCCTTCTCCCCAGAAGAATCCATACGCTACAGTCGTCATTTCGTACTGCCAGATTTTGGTGCGGAAGCTCAACTAAAATTAAAAAAATCAAAAGTAGCTGTGATTGGTGCCGGAGGATTAGGCTGCCCCGTATTACAATATCTAACAGCTGCGGGCATTGGCGAAATAAAAATCATCGATCACGATGTTGTCAGTCTTTCAAATTTACAGCGCCAAATACTTTATTCAATCAATGATCTAAATAAACCAAAAACAACCATCGCTGCCGAAAAATTAAAATGCCTTAATCCAAATATTTCATTTCATATTATCGCACAAAAAATAAATTTCCACAACGCACTCGATTTATTAAATGGTGTTGATGTAATAGTTGATTGCACCGACAATTTTGCAACTCGCTATTTACTCAATGATGTTTCCGTGTTACTAAACATCCCTTTTATCTACGGTTCTATTTTTCGATACGAAGGGCAAGTCGCAGTATTTAATTACAAGGGAAGCCCAACCTATCGAGATTTATACCCTACCCCTCCTGCCCCAGATGCAGTTCCATCTTGTGAAGAAGGTGGAGTGTTAGGTGTATTGCCCGGAATTATTGGAATCATGCAGGCCAATGAAACAATCAAAGTACTAACAGGTGTTGGCATTCCTCTCGCAGGAAAATTGTTTTTACTAGATTCCGCTTCTATGGAAACACAAATGATTCATATTCCTAATCAAAATCAGAGAGAAAAGGTTTTGGGTCTAATCAATTATGATGACTTTTGTAATATATCTTCTAAAAAAAATAAAAGTATGAAAGAAGTAACCGTTCAAGAATTAAAGGCATTGAAAGATAGCGGAGCCAATTTTCAGTTGATCGATGTGCGCGAACCGCATGAGTATGACATCTGTAATTTAGAGGGCGAGCTTATTCCGCAAGGAGACATTCCACATAACATTGATAAAATAGCTAAAGACAAACAAGTGATCATCCACTGTCGCAGCGGAGCACGCAGTGGCAACATGGTAAAATGGCTTGAGACCAACCAGGGATTTACCAACCTATACAATTTGAAAGGGGGAATTTTGGCATGGGCCAATGAGATTGACAAAACGATGCCATCGTATTAAAAACTCAAAGCCTCTTCTTTACATAAATTAATAGTATCTTGATGCTACATACAATTACAGGATCAGATGAAGGCTAGAAACTTTAACACATATGGAGTGCTGCTTCAAGGGGTTTATAAGAATGCAAGATTAGGGTATGTGTTTGAACTACCCGGTAAAAGTTCATCGCTCAACTTCAACACGCATGAAATTAGTTTAGCACTTTCGATGGATGTGCTTAATAATCACAATCATTCTTCAACGGGTTTTTAAGAGAGCCTGGTTAATTTTTTTAATAAATTCAGGCCCTTCATATACAAACCCGGTGTAAATTTGAATTAGATCGGCACCAGATTTTAACTTATCTACTGCATCATTGACAGACATAATACCGCCTACGCCAATAATAGGATAATTTTTTCCTAGGCGTGTGCGCAAAAATGAAATAACTTCATTTGATCGTTTGGTCAATGGCTTTCCACTCAATCCACCATTTCCAATTCTTTCAATCTCTTTTACATCAGTAGCAAGCCCATTACGTGAGATGGTTGTATTTGTGGCAATCACACCATCCGTTTTAGTTTCAATCAAAATCTGTACAATGTCAGTAAGCTGCTCATCTGTTAGGTCGGGTGCAATTTTTAAAAGAATTGGTTTGGGTTTGGGTTTTGATAAACTAAGTTGCTTCACACCTGCCAACATTTTTTTGAGTGGTTCCTTTTCTTGTAGTTCGCGCAAGCCGGGCGTATTAGGCGAACTAACATTCACCACAAAATAATCTACAAAAGGATACAATTCTTCGAAACAAATTTTATAGTCATCAAAAGCATTTTCATTAGGGGTAACTTTATTCTTTCCAATGTTCCCTCCTACTATCACCTTTGATTTTCTTTTTTTCAACTGCTCAACAGCTATCGCAACACCTCCATTATTAAAACCCATCCGATTAATCAAGCCTTGATCTTGCGGCAGGCGGAACAATCTCGGCTTATCATTTCCTGGTTGAGGCTTGGGGGTCAGAGTTCCGATCTCAATAAAGCCAAAGCCAAAGCAAGCCAGCTCATCAATTAACTTGGCATCTTTATCGAAACCTGCTGCGAGACCTACCGGGTTATCAAACTGAATTCCAAATAGATCTCTTTTTAATTTATTGTTTTCAACTACAAAGAATTTCTTGACTAAACTTATAAGACCCGGTATTTTTCCGGCAATTTTTAATAATGAAAAAGTAAAATGATGAATTTGTTCAGGATCAAAAAGAAATAAAAACGGGCGGATGAAATATCGGTACACAGATTTTACTTTTTCTTTTTATGATAAAGGCGACCAAATTTTTTAAAACCTCTTTCTACAATGGCATCTACCATTCTTTCAATTTCTGTGGAGGTTATGTTAGTAGTGGAGTTGATCCGCCAAATTAAATTACCACTTCGATCATTCATATCAATAATCAAACTTGATTGTCTGTATTGAAAAGTGAAATTCCTATCCGGATTTGAACCTGGCGTTAACGCCAAGGGTCCCAACCTCTCTGAATCAGTTCTAGCCAGCGTGCCTTCGGCATAGGTAATAATCAAATCTGCGAGTGAATCTTTTCTTTCAAGACCTATCAATTTCAACTCTTCGGTAACTGCATCTACAATCCATTTATCCATTTTGGCATCGTCCACCTGCTTCTGATCTACAGGGGTAGTGATCTGGCTTTCACCAAACATGAATGTTTTGTATTTTGTAAAATCTCTGTTCTTGTCATACTCCACATCAATAGATTGAGCAAAAACAGAAAAGGAACTAACTGAAATAAAAAACAGAAAAAACAACTTCATTCTGCAAAGATAAGCGAATTGAGAGGTTCGTCAACTTCGCGGATGAAACTCTTGAATTACTTGTCGAAGATAATCGCGATCGAGATGAGTATAAATCTCGGTGGTCGTAATCGATTCATGACCAAGCATCTCTTGCACCGCTCTCAAATCCGCCCCACCTTCAATTAAATGGGTAGCAAAAGAATGACGAAAAGTATGTGGACTAATAGATTTTTTTAATCCAATAATAGCTGCCAATTTTTTGATGGTGGTAAACACGGTAATGCGAGAAATTCTGGTTCCTCGGTTATTCAAAAAAACATGGCTCTCAAAACCCTTTTTTACCAGCACATGAACTCTAATCTCATCAATATATATTTTAAGATACTTAAGAGCTTCTTTACCAATAGGCACCAGTCGCTCTTTATTCCCTTTGCCGATTACGCGTAAGAATCCGATATCATGATAGACGTTATTAATTTTCAATTCTACTAACTCTGAAACCCGCAACCCAGAGCTATAGAGAACCTCAATCATGGCACGACTTCTTGCCCCTTCCGCTTTAGATAAATCAATGGCGCTTAGTAATTTTTCTATCTCAAGATACTCCAAGGTATCCGGAAGTTTTCTGCCAATCTTCGGCCCTTCAATTAAGGAGGTAGGATCTTTGTCTACTAATTCTTCAAAAAGCAAGTATTTATAAAATGCTTTTAAACCGGATAAGATTCTTGCCTGACTATACGTGCTCATGCCCAGCTCATTGATGAATTGCAAAAAACCCTGCAAGTGCTTGCTTGAAATTGCCAAAGGACTGAAACCCTTAAAATTTAAATCAACAAACTGATTCAGTTTTTCAACATCCCGAACATAGGCTTCAATCGAATTGGCCGATAAGGATCGCTCTAATTTTAAATAGTCGCCAAACTGTTTTATGTGGGATTGCCAGCTCACCAAAAAAATATTTTATTACAAAAATGCATTTAATTAAAATATGGATTAGCAAAAGAATTTAAATAAACGAAAGAGAACCATCACAGCCGAAAGTTTTACTAACTTAGCTGAACTAGTTGCTTTAAAAATCTTACGCTCATCAGAATAATGAAAATCCAAATTATAAACGGCCCCAATTTAAATTTATTAGGCAAGCGCGAACCCGAAGTTTATGGAAACACAGATTTTGAAACGTTCTTCCAAAATTTAAAATCAAGTTTTAGCAGTATTCAAATTGATTATTTCCAATCTAATGTAGAAGGCGAATTAATAAATAAACTACAGGAGGTTGGGTTTAGTTATGATGGAATCATTCTCAATGCAGGTGCTTACACGCATACCTCTATTGCTATTCACGATGCAATTGGAGCCATTAAAACTCCTGTAGTAGAAGTTCATATTTCAAATATTTATGCGCGCGAAGAATTCCGGCATAAAAGTTTGATCACCTCTAAATGTGCAGGTTTAATTACAGGCTTTGGCTTAGAGGGATATGCGCTCGCATTACTTTATATGATGAACAAAAAATAAGGAATAAGAACTTTCTACACCTTGTATTGATAGATAGGATCCATGGGCGAGTTAGGCACTATCTTTTCAATGTCTTTCAAAATTCCATCTTCAAGACTGTAAACCCATCCATGCAAAGTGGGTCTATTTTCTGTCTTCCAAGTCTGTTGAATAATAGACGTGTGCGCCAAATTCATAACTTGATCTTTCACGCTCAACTCCGTTAATCTATCGGCTCTTTCGTCTAGATTAGTAATGGCATTCAATTCTGCTCTGTTGTAGTAATACGTGTCTTTTATATTGCGAAGCCATTTATTTATCAAACCAAAATTCTGGTTGCCCATTGCTGCTTTAATTCCTCCACACCCATAATGGCCACAGACAATTACGTGCTGTACTTTTAAAACCTCTACCGCATATTGCAGCACCGTAAGTAAATTAAGATCGGTATGCACCACTAGATTGGCAACATTACGATGAACAAAAATTTCGCCAGGGGCGGTGTTTGTAATCTCGTTTGCAGGCACTCGACTATCCGAGCAGCCAATCCATAAAAATTCTGGAGCTTGAAGTTTTGATAAGCGCAAAAAATAATCCTTGTCCAACTCAACACGTTCTTTTGCCCATTGCTTGTTTTCAATCAAAAGCTTTTCGTATGGTTTCATATTAGTTTTAAAAATAATTTAAGACTAGATACATTAAATTTTTATCTGTTTCAAATTGTTTTTGACAAGATGATTTTAAAAAAAACATAATCGAATCATTACCTACTTAAATCATGTATATATTTACGGTACTTTTGAAAAAAATATTCTATGAATAGTAAGGACATCTTCTCGGTTACACTGATTCTATTTTCCGTAATCGATATTTTGGGTTCCATCCCATTTATCATTCTTATTAGAAAAAGAGAAGGAAGAATATATGCGGAAACAGCAACACTGATTGCTGCTGCGTTAATGGTATTATTTTTATATCTGGGTCAATCTATTCTTAATCTTTTTGGTTTAGATGTTGGATCATTTGCCGTGGCCGGATCGATCGTTATGTTCATCATTGCCATGGAAATGATTTTAGGAATCACGCTTATTAAAGATGATCCGGATGCAAAAGGTACTGGCTCTATCGTACCGATTGCTTTTCCATTGATTGCAGGTGCTGGAACGCTCACTACTATTTTATCGCTTAGAGCTGTTTACGATGAAGCCAATATTTTAATGGGCATCGTATTAAATCTGGTCGTTGTTTATATCGTGCTTCGATCGAGTTCATGGCTGGAACGGAAAATTGGTAAATCAGGCTTCGCAGTACTTCGCAGAGTTTTTGGTGTTATTCTGTTGTCTATTGCAGTAAAGATTTTCAAAAGCAATCTTAGTATTTAATGATTCGCATTTATACTGACGGTGCAGCTCAAGGCAACCCTGGGCCCGGTGGTTTCGGCACGATTATGAAATTTGGTGTACATGAGAAAGAACTTTCAGAAGGATTTCGGTTAACAACCAATAACAGAATGGAATTACTGGCAGTTATTAAAGGGTTAGAGGCAATTAAAAAAGAAGGAATAGCTGTAACGATTTACTCTGACTCAAAATATGTAGTCGACTCTGTAGAGAAAGGATGGATCTGGAATTGGCAAAAAAAGAATTTCGCTAAGAAAGCAAACCCTGACTTGTGGAAACAATACATACCACTGCATCATAAATTCAAACCTAAATTTGTTTGGATAAAAGGGCATGCAGGGCATGTTGAGAATGAGCGGTGCGACCAACTGGCCGTAATGGCCGCAGAAGGAAAAAATCTGGCAGCAGATAGTTGGTACGAAGAGCATAAAGAGGAAGTATGAGCACTCAAAAATTGGCGCACATAGCATTGGTAGTAGAGGATTATGATTCTGCCATTGAATTCTATACTGAAAAGTTAAATTTCAAATTAGTTGAAGACACTAAGCTGAGCGACACAAAACGATGGGTATTAATTTCGCCTCCTGGATCATCTTGTTGCAATTTGTTACTTGCCAAAGCAGCTAGCGAGGAACAAAAAAGCAGAATTGGAAATCAAACAGGAGGTCGAGTATTTTTATTTTTAAATACAGATAATTTTAAAAAAGATTATCAAAACCTAATTGATAAGCATGTTACTATTGTAAGACCTCCCTCAACTGAAGTCTATGGAACTGTGGCGGTTTTTGCAGATCTCTACGGAAATCTGTGGGATTTAATCGAACCAAATGAGAATAAATTTTAACGCTCCTTTTCTTCTAACTTAATTCCGAGCGTTCCAAGTTCTTCTAATATTGGCTTGTAAAATTCGGGTGAAACAGGAACTACTACTCCCCTGCTTTTTATTTTGCCTTGCATCAATAGTTTGGCTGCAATGGCTAACGGCAATCCTACAGTCTGCGCCATTGCAGTATTATTTTCATTAATGCCTGTACAGGTTAGGTAAGCTTCCATCACTCGATTCCTTCCACCGAGTTCAAATCCAAAGCGATGCCACATCACAATAAAATCTTTGTCTCTGGCAACAAGCTTCCATCGTTTTTGTAAAATATGTTCTAACATTTGCGCTGGCGTGCCCTGAGATAATCCAATTTTTTCATCAGTAAAAAAACCACTCCAACGCAGGCGTTTCATCTCCTCACCATCGGGCAATAAATTAAATCGAGTGCACAAAGTTTTCTCTACAGAGGTTGAATTTGAATCCATAAAAAGTGATAAAAAATCTAAATGTGTGAATGAATCTAGATTTTCAATTACATACGTATCGTCACAACAACCTAATTGTACTAACACATTCCAGGCATCGCAATAACCTTTGTTGCGCAACGTGCCACGAATCATGGTTTTTATTCCCGATAGTCCGTAGCTCTCCAAATATTTTAGTGAATCTCTGTTTGCGTACCCCTCGTATTCGCCATAGCCCAGAACACTTACCGGAGTGGTTCGCTTAAATAATTGTTGGTAAGAAATAAACTTATACTTACCGTCTCGCAAAAATTTTGCTGTGCCCTGTCCGGCCGTCACTACGTTTCGGGGGTTCCAAGTAAACTTATACCTCCACGGATTTTGTGGATCTGTTTCAGGGGCGATCAGCCCGCCCGTAAAAGATTCAAATGAAAAAAGTTTTCCGCCTAGTGCTTTTATTTTATCGATCACTTGCATGGCACTCATGTGATCGATACCTGGATCTAATCCACATTCATTTAAAAAGAGTAATCCTTTTTCGTGTGCTTCCTTGCTAAATGATTTCATCTCATCAGAAACATAGCTAGCTGTTAGCAAATGCTTTCCCTCTTGCAAGCAAAGTTTGGCAACTAAAGGATGGAGGTTAGCCGGAATTAACGAAATAACCACATCGGCTTTAGCAATAGCTTCGCGACTCTCTGGCTTGGTAATGTCAAACTGAATGGCTTGCCCTGTAGCACTTCCAATCCGGTCTCTGGCTGCTTCTATCGAAAAATCTCCTACCGTGATACTCCAGTTATTTATTTTGGATGCGGCAAGTAAATAGCTGATTAAAGAAGATGATGAACGCCCCGCTCCGAGGATAAGAATTGATTTTAACATGATGCAAATTTCTTTAACCAGCTCAAATCTAAGAACTAAAACATAGAACCGAAAAATGCAATCCTAACAGCAACAACATCTTTTACCAAACTTATTTTGCCATCTTTTTTTAAACTTCGAGCAGCTTTGTTACCTTACAATCCCTACTTAGATTTTTTTGTATGAAAGAGTTTGAAGTGTTTCACTCGTTAGAAGAATTAGATCAGGAATCCAGATACTTGGTTCATAAAGCCAAGGAAGCAACGGAACACTCTTATTCACCTTATTCTAAATTTCAAGTGGGGGCAGCCATTATGTTAGAGGATGGCACCTTTGTTTCAGGAGCCAATCAGGAAAACGCATCGTATCCTCTTTGTATGTGTGCTGAGCGGGTAGCCCTCTATGCATTGGCATCTCAATTCCCAAACAAGGCCATTACCAAAATAGCCGTGGTGGCACACAAGAAAAACCACAAAGAACTTACCCCTGCTGCTCCTTGCGGGGCGTGCCGGCAAGTGATGCTTGAATTTGAGCAACGACAAGGAAAGCCGATGGAAATTATTTATATGGCCGAGGCAAATGAATGGGTCAATAACAAAAGTGCCGCCTCTATGCTACCCTTCAGTTTCAAAAAAGACAATGTGATTTAGTGACTAACTGCCTAATTTTGAACTGTTTGAAAATATGCATACAATTTTAGTACAAGTAGTTTTTTACGCAAAATGAAATGACTTTATCGGTAACATGAGACCTATGTAATATTTGTGATAGAATAAGTTACTTGATAGCATAATGAAAGTATATTTTTGTTTTCTTTGATATAGCCTTAATAAGTTAATAGTGGTACAAGACATTGATATTGCCGATCTTAAGAAGATCACAGAACTTGTTCAAAGTAAGTATGGCTACGATTTCCGCAATTATGCCATGTCCTCTTTTAAAAGACGGATGCTAAGAATACTTGAGCTAAAAAGTTTATCTATTGAAACATTGCTTAAAAAGCTAAACGAGCAGCCTGCTTTTATGGATGACTTTTTAGATGAGCTTACTGTTAATGTTACTGAAATGTTTCGCGATCCGGGCTTTTGGAGGATCATCAGAGATGAAATTATACCCGGCATATTGCTCAACCACAAAACCTTTAAGATCTGGCATGCAGGCTGTTCTTCGGGAGAAGAGGTTCTCTCTATGGCAATCGCATTGAAAGAGATGGGCATACTTCAAGACGTTCAACTTTATGCTACTGATCTGGATACTACCATTTTAGAAAAAGCAAAGTTGGCATCTTACCCGATCAAGAACATGGAGTTGAATGAAAAGAACTATATCCGGTACGAGGGAAAAAAATCTTTGAAAGAATACTATCAGGAAGAAAACGGAAAAGCAGTTTTTGATAAAGAGCTATTGCAAAACGTAATCTTTAGAAAGCACGATTTGGTAAAGGGCGAAGTCTTTAACAAGTTCGATCTGATTTTATGCCGTAACGTGATGATCTATTTTAATCAGAGTCTGCAAAATGAGGTGTTGAAGAAGTTTCATGATAGCATGTTTAAGTATGGATACCTCGCCATCGGATCAAAAGAATCTCTCATCTGGTGCGAAGTAGCCAACAAATTTTTAGTGGTTAACAACGAAGAAAAGGTTTATAAGAAGGTAAAGGACTAGGTGCACACTGCCATGGACAAGTATAACTTAAATAATAGCTACAAGGCAGTAGTGATCGGTGGTTCGGCCGGAAGTTTTCAGGGGATAACCCGGATTCTCTCGCAGTTACCTAAAACCTTTCACCTTCCCATAATCATGTGCTTGCATCGATTAAAGCATGTGCGTAACGGGTTTGTGGAAGCATTGTCAATTAAGAGTGTTGCGCAAGTGGTAGAACCAAATGATAAGGATCAAATTAAAAAAGGAGGTGTTTATTTGGCGCCTTCTAACTACCACATGTCAGTAGAATTAGGTAACTATTTTGCCATGTCAACAGAAGAAATGATTAATAACTCACGCCCAGCAATTGATATTACACTGGGCACAGCAGCTTATGTGTATCGCGATAAGCTAATCGGCATATTACTTTCGGGTGCCAATAGAGACGGTGGATTGGGCATGAAACACATTAAGGATAAGGGAGGCTTAACGATCGTTCAAGAACCAACAGAATGCATGATTGATACCATGCCAAAGGCCGCACTTTCGCTTACCCAGATTGATCATGTTATGAAAATCGATCAGATAGTAGAATTTTTAACAGAACTTGATAAGCACTATAAATAATGGAAAGGTTTATTCAATCATTTAAAGATCCTCAGAAAAGCAGCCTGGCAATTGCAGCACTTTTCTTTGTGGGCATCGCCCTCTCAATTTATTTTTTATTCACACTCCCGCATGATTTAGAATTTAAAGGTGGCATGACTTCATCGGGTTTAGCTACTGCCGTATACGCTAAAGTGTTTATTGTACTTGCTATCACTTTCGCATTGGGGGTAGTGGCTATCAATGCATTGCAGCGCATAAAGAAAGAAATTATCGTATTTAAAGAAAAAAGTATTGACTCTGCTAATGAAAAAAGTGAACAAGATGCAGCTGCTATTACATTAGATAAACAAACTTTCTTAACAAGCCTTACTAGTGCCAAAGCAGGAGAAGTTGCTAAAGTAGGTTTAAATTCTATTTGCGACCTGCTACATGCAGGGCAAGGTGCTTTGTATAAAGCGACTACTTCAAATTCTAAAAGAATGGTAGAAATGAAAGCATCATTTGCCTTGTTGGGCGAATCGGAAAAAATAACATTTGAATTTGGTGAAGGCTTGGTAGGTCAAGCTGCAGCTTCAGGCAAAAGTATTTATTTAGATGAATTGCCCGAAGGTTATAGCAATGCAATTGTCAGTGGATTAGGTTCAGCCGCACCTAAGTTTTTGTATGTGGCTCCTATCAAAAAAGAAAATAATGTTTTAGGTGTAATCGAAATTGCAACCTTCACACCTATCGGTGAAAATACCAGAAAGCAAGCAGAAGAATTAGCCGTTATATTGATTGAAAAGATGTAAACAAATAATGCCGAAATAGCATGTTTAAGAATATAAAAATAAGCACTAAGATTACTGGGTTAATTGTAATCATTTCATTGGTTACAGTACTCCTTATTTCTCTCTTCACTTTTCATATTAATGAAAATGCTGCAAAAGAAAAGTTGGGTGTCAATCTGTCTGTGATTGCAGACAACCGAGCAGCGCAAATCAATTCCTATCTCAATCATATTGGCTCCACAATTTCATTCTTTCAAAATTCAGATGAGTTTAAAAAATTGTTAACTAATTCTCCCGATTCACTAGCAGCAAGTCTTTCTAAAATAAAAGATGAATTCAAGTTAAACGAGATAACAATCATCAATCAACAAGCTGAGATACGAGCAAACTCATCCAATAAAACCATGGGGCATTTTGCTGATCCCGATGGAGCCTTCCTCTCAAATGCAGCAAGCAAACTTTACTTCAGCACAGTTAAGAAAATAGATAAGAGCTATTTCGTTTATGTAGGCGCACCTGCTCACAACCACATCATTATTTTCACAATCAACTTATCATCCATTTATAAATCGCTCGAAGATCCAATCGGTTTGGGCAATACGGGCGAGGCATTTATCGGACTGATTGATCAAACTACTCAAAAAGTAATCTTGGCAAGTCCACTCCGCAATGATCCCGGGGCTTTTTTAAAATTCTTTGAGAAGGATAGCAAAGAAGTACACGAAATTAATTTAGCTCTAGAGGGAAAAAATGGATTGGCCACAGGCAAGGACTACAGAAAAAAAGAAGTTATAGCTGCCTATAGAAAAATCAGTCAAGCACCTTGGGCATTAATTGTTAAAATGGATACTGATGAGCTTAACAGTCAGGGAAGCGATTTGAAAAGAATCTATCTGTTTAGCGGATTAGCCATCATCCTAATTGCCTTTGGAGCAGCGTCTCTTTTTGCACGTTCCCTAACTCAGCCGCTTCATACCATGAGAGATACATTAGAAATGGTATCTAATGGAATTTTACCAGACAAAGTTGAAGCTACCAGCAGCGATGAATTTGGTCAGATGGCCAATAAGGTTGACGGGTTAGTTCAAACCTTGAAAGGAAGTGCGCAGTTTGCAAGATTAGTAGGCGAAGGTAAATTTAATGCAGCCTATAAACCTGCCAGCGAAAATGATACGCTTGGGTTAGCGCTGTTGAACATGCGCGAAAATCTGATTGAAAACGAACGCAGAGATAAAGAACGCAACTGGATTGTGAGAGGTGTGGCAGAAGTTGCTGAAATATTAAGGCTACATGATACTATCGATGGACTTGGAGATGATATTATCCAATTCATCATCGAAAAAATAAACGCTGTGCAAGGTGCATTTTATGTGGTAAATGATGATAAAGTAAAGCTGATTGAATTGAGAGCTAGCTTTGCATACAGTCGAAAAAAATACTTAAAGAATTCATTCCGGTTTGCCGAAGGATTGGTAGGGCAAGCGGCAGCCGAGAAAGATTATGTTCTGAGGACTGAAATACCGGATGAATATGTAACACTTACCTCAGGTATTTTAGGAGACCAAAAGCCCAATTGCATACTTATTGTACCACTCATTACTAACGAAGAAGTTTATGGAGTTGTAGAGTTAGCAGGATTAAAAAAATTCGACTCATCGCAAGTAAAGTTTGTGCAAGAACTAAGTGTGATTCTGGCGCGTACCATCTTTAACATAAAAGTAAATGAACGCACTCGTAAACTATTGGGAGAATCTCAAGCATTGAGTGCCGAACTTACCGAAAAACAAGAAGTGTTGCGCCAAAATGCGGAAGAGATGCGTGCCACACAAGAAGAATTACAACGCTCAAACATTAAGTTAGAAGAGCAAATTGAAGAAGTTAACCGCACACAAAACAGAATGCAGCTATTGCTGGAAAACGCTTCTGAGGTTATTACCATTTATGAAGAAGACGGCAAAATCAGATACATCTCTCCTTCTGTAGAAACCATTTTAGGGTACAACCAAAAAGAATTACAAGGCCAAAGCGATTTAGATCGTGTACACCCTAATAGCCTGGAAGTAGCAAAAGGATTATTTGACTTCTTGCGCTCTCATCCTAATGAAAAAATGACCGTGCAGCTTGAGTATAAAACGAAAGACGATCGTTACATCTGGTTGGAAGCTACAGGAACTAACTTCATGTCCAATCCTGCCATTCATGGATTTATTCTCAACTCACGCGATATTACAGAACGAAGATTGGCCGAGCAAGAGCAGCGGATGCGCAGTAAGATGCAGGCGTTATCTGAAAACTCTCTAGATATCATTACCCGTCTCGAGCACGATTCTATTTCCTATATCAACCCTACTATTGAATCTTATACCGGAAAATCACCAGAGCGCTTCATCAATAAAAAAGTCAAAGAAGCAGATTTGGATACCATCATTTTAGATCAATGGCTATCTATTGTGGAGCAAGTAAATAACACGAATGATAAGGTTTCGGTAGAGATGGATTTCCCTTCTGAATTAGGACAGCGAGTAATGCAGGTGAATGCAATTCCTGAATATGATGATCAGGAAAACATTGAATCTGTATTGGTAGTTTCTCATGATATTACAGAGCGAAAAGAGATTGAACTTGAAATTCAGAATAAGAATAAGAAGATCAACGATTCCATCAACTACGCAAAAAGAATTCAAAATGCTATTCTTCCAAATACAAGATTGATCAACAAAGCTTTACCGGACTCCTTCATTTTATACAAACCCAGAGATGTGGTAAGTGGAGACTTTCCATGGTTTGTTCAAATTAAGAATGATATTTTCATAGCTGCCGTAGACTGCACTGGGCACGGAGTTCCAGGCGCTCTACTTTCGTTGATCGGATACTTCTTATTGAATGATATTGTTCGAAGCAGAAAGATTACGGAGCCCGGAAAAATACTTGACTTATTAGATGAAGGCGTAACTCAAACACTTCGCCAAGATCAGGAAGATTCGGCCACTAAAGACGGAATGGACATTGCGCTTTGCCGCATCAACACAGAAACTAAAACAGTTGAGTATGCGGGAGCACATCGACCTTTGTATATCATGAAGAGCGGGATGATGGAAGAGGTGAAAGGAAATAAATTCCCGATTGGTGGTGGCATTTTTAAAAACCAAACCAACTTCACAACAACGCGCCTTGAGCTTGCCAAAGGAGACTCCTTTTACTTTAGCTCAGATGGTTTCCCTGATCAGTTCGGAGGCCCAGAGGTACGAAAGTTTGGCCCTAAGAAAACGAGAGAGATTATTGAACGAGTACATACCAAACCAATGGTAGAAGCTGCGCAGGTATTTGATGCCGAGTGGGAAGGCTGGAAGGCAGACCACAAACAGACAGATGACGTATTATTAATCGGTATTAAACTCTAAAACATTTGAAGAATCGTTTCTTAATTGCTAATTACACATCAAATTAATAGGATACTTTAGCTTAAAACTCATAAATTCGGAACCCAAACAATAAAGCAATGAATTATATCTACGAACTGCACCGGACCATGATGTCCCAGAAACTGATCTTGGTATACGATGGCGATTTCACGCAAGAAACTACCAAATCTATTCTGTCAATGGCCGAGCGTAACCTCGATTCTTCTGGCGAAGATTCAGGCACTAAGCGTAAGGTTTTTAACGTAATGGTTGAGGCATTACAAAATATTGTGAAGCACAGCAGCGAACAAGGATTACAGGCTGGATCTCTCGTAAGCAAAAGCGCCATCTTTATGATCAGCAAAGATGATAAACGCTATTGCGTAATGACAGGCAATCCAATTCCTAAATCAAAAGTTGCAGGGCTTACTAAAAATCTAGAAGATCTGAACTCCAAAGACAAAGAGGGACTCAAAGAAATGTATAAAGACATTATTAAGAACACGCAAATTTCTGAAAAGGGAGGTGCCGGTTTAGGCTTTGTTGATATGGCCAGAAAATCGGGGGAGAAATTAGAATTCTCATTCAGCAGCATGGACGCTGAGTACGATTTTTTCTGCTTGAAAGTAAATATCTCTCGTGAAAAAGAATAATTAATAAAATAAAACTGAACCATCATGGAAATCTTAAATCTTAAAGGAACTGAAGATACACCCACCATTTTACTTGACAAAAAGAATGGAATTTTTGAAATCAGTGGCCGCTCTTTGCCAGAAGACTCAGCTGAGTTTTATAAGCCAGTGATTGAGTGGATAAACACATATGCCACAGCAGCTAATCCTGCCACTGAATTTGCTTTTAAACTAGAATATTTTAACACCGCTTCTTCTAAATTGATATTAGACGTGCTTTCTGCCCTCGAAGAAATCAAAGGCGTGAAAGTAATCTGGTATTTTCATGATGATGATGAAGATATGGAAGAAGCAGGCCAAGAGTTTTCTGAATTGGTAGAGATTCCGTTCGAATTCAAAACTTACTAGTTACCCGTTAACAGTTATTAGCAATTAACTTCTCGCAGAATGAGTGAAGAAATTCTAAAGGCGCTAACGCAGTTATTTGCTATTATCACCAAACAAGATGGTGGTGTAACAGTCAATGAGCGCCAGTTTGTCATCAATTTCTTCCAAACAGAATTAGATCAAGATTCAATTAAAGAATACTTAGAGCTTTACGATGAGTTTTCTGGATACAATAAGCAAAGTGCCGGAGATGAAAAAAATAAACTCACTTCCGTAAAAGATTCTGTTAAGACACTCGGTATCTGTAAAAAAATAAATAAGACCCTTACTCAAAAGCAAAAAGTAGTAGTTCTCATCAAATTATTAGAGCTGGTTGGTTCAGATAAAAATTTTACACCTCAACGAATTGAAATTATCAATACAGTCTCTACTGTTTTTAATATCGGTCAGGAAGAGTACAAAATCATTGAATCATTTATTACGTCAGAGAAAGTTGAAGACTTGAATTTTAAAGACATTCTTATTCTCAATTCTTCTCAACAGAAATCCACAGAACTTCAAAAACATACTCATGGCCATATAACAGGCAACCTTATTTTTATGAGGGTGAGTAGCGTTGAAATGTATTTCACAAAATATTTAGGCGAAGAAGCCAATATCCTAAATGGATTCATCATTCAGCCCAATCGTGTTTACCTCTTCTCGCATGGAAGCACTATTAAAACTCAGGCTGGTGATGCACTCTACTATAGCGATTTAGTTGCCCACTTCAATGAGGAGATTAAGACAACTAAGTTATCATTCAACGCCAATGTTAAAGAGTTTAAATTTCCGAATGGGGCGATAGGATTGCGCGATGTGTTCATTGCTGAAGGGCCTGGCAAACTAATTGGAATTATGGGTGCCAGTGGAGCAGGTAAAACCACTCTTCTACTTACGCTTGCTGGTTTAGAGAAACCATCGCAAGGCGAAATTCTGATTAATGGATTTGATATCAACACTCAAAAAGATAAAATTCAAGGCGTAATTGGTTTTGTATCGCAAGATGATTTGTTGATTGAAGAACTTACTGTCTATCAAAACTTATATTACAACGCTAAACTTTGCTTTGCAGATTTTTCAGAACAACAACTGCACGAGCGGGTAATGGCCACACTAGAAAATCTGGGGCTGGATCAGCGCAAAGATTTAACGGTAGGAAGTGTACTCGATAAAAAAATAAGTGGTGGGCAGCGCAAAAGATTAAATATAGCACTAGAATTAATTCGTGAGCCAGCAATTCTCTTCTTAGATGAACCCACATCAGGTCTTTCATCCAGAGATTCAGAAAATGTTATTGACCTCCTAAAAGAATTATCCTTAAAAGGCAAATTAATTTTTGTGGTTATCCATCAACCTTCATCAGATATTTACAAAATGTTTGATAAGATGGTAATCATGGATACTGGCGGGTTTCCCTCCTACTATGGTAGCCCTGTGGAAGCCGTTACTTATTTCAAGAAAGCAACTCATCAGGTTGATAGCAATCGCGGACAATGCGAGACCTGTGGTAACGTAAACCCAGAACAAATTTTTAATATTATTGAGGCAAAAGTGGTTGATGAATATGGTCAGCCTACCAGTAAGAGAAAAGTTACTCCTCCGCAGTGGCATGAGATGTATAAAGAGCGCTTCAAAATTAATCGCCTTGAAGATGTTAAAGAAGAACCTCCTAGCACATTAAATATTCCCGGGAAACTAAAACAAATTGCAGTTTTCACTACAAGAGATTTTCTTTCTAAGCTCAGCAATAAGCAATATCTACTCATCAACTTATTGGAAGCTCCTTTGCTGGCTACCATTCTTGCTTTCATCATTAAATACAAAAGTGCGCCAGGAGGAAAAGAATACATTTTTAGATTCAATGATAACTTTCCCGCTTTTTTATTGATGTCGATAATCGTTGCGCTCTTCATGGGATTAACGGTGAGCGCGGAAGAAATTATTCGCGACAGAAAAATTTTAAAGAGAGAATCATTCCTCAATTTAAGTTGGAATAGCTACCTGCTTTCTAAGCTGGCTATTCTATTTTTAATGTCGGCCATTCAAACATTCACGTTTGTGTTATTGGGAAATCTCATTCTTGAAATTCACGGAATGACATTTGCATTTTGGTTTGTTCTTTTTACAACTTCATGCTTTGCCAACATTCTTGGGCTGAATATTTCATCTGCCTTTAATTCGGCAGTTACTGTTTACGTAATGATTCCGCTATTGTTAATCCCTCAAATGATTTTGAGTGGGCTGCTATTCAATTTCGATAAGTTAAATAATCTAATATCTACAAAAGGAAAAGTGCCGGTAGTGGCAGACTTTATGGCTTCTCGTTGGGCGTACGAAGCCTTGGCCACGCATCAGTTTACATCGAATGAATACGAGGCCACGTATTATAAATATGAACGCGAAGAAGCCAAGGCAGATTTCAAAGCCGCTTACCTGTACGATAACCTTAAAAGAAGAAATCTATTTGTCCTCCAAAATTTCGAATCCAAAAATGATTCCATCAAGAAATTAGTGGCATACAATCTCAATATTTTGATTACTAGCTTAAAAGCCGAACCGTACAAACCAGGTTTTGAAAAAGTTGACTTATCTAAAGATTTCTTGCCAGAGAATTATAGTAAAATAAGGGGTGGCATTCTCGATAACTACTTCGAAGATTATAAAAAGCATTATCAAACCATTTATAATGAAAATGTTTTGCTGATTGAAAAGCGCATGGCATTTGATGAAAAGGCTGGCCATAACATCAACGATGAAAAGAATAACTATTACAACGAGAGCTTAGCAGACCTTGTAAAAAATGTAAATACAAAAGATCGATTGCTTGAATATGAAGGAAAATTGATCCAACAAATAAACCCGATCTTTCAAGAGCCCAAGCCTACGAATTTATTTGATTACAGAGCACCTTTCTTTGTGCCTGAAAAAAATCTGTTGGGTAACACTGTTAGTACTTTCTGGTTTAACCTGCTTATTATTTGGATGATGGGCTTATTATTTTACATTTCTCTTTATAATGAATGGCTGAAGAAGTTAATTGATTTTTTTGGTAAGTTTAGCATCCCCGATAAGGTATCAATACCATTTAAAAAGAGATAAATAGAAGGCTTGGTTACGTGTATCGAATTCTTAATTTTGTAAATAATAATAGAATAGTTATGAGACTTTTATCTATTGGACTAATTGCACTATTCCTATCTGCCTGTGGATCAAGCAAGAAGCCAGATGAACAAGCATTCCTTAACAGTTTGGATTCTACCAAAACAGGACCCACCATTGATGAGGAGGTTATTAACAGTATTTTGCAGCAGATACCAAGCCCTCTGGAGATCTCTGTACTATTAAAAGAGTCCGGCACTAAGTACAATTCTGCTCTTTTAAATACATCAGATAATCTGCCTAAGTATAACAGCAATTATAAGAAAGCCCTCAATCTGGGGGTTTACGGAACAGATTTGGGATATACCAATATCTATGAGCAAAATCAGGATGGAATTAAATATCTGTCTTCTATCAAGTCACTAGCCGATGGTTTAAATATTGGCCAATTCTTTGATATTGAAACAATTGGAAGACTTGCCACTAATAGCAAAAATCTCGACTCCTTATTGTTGATAACTACTCAGAATTTCAATAGCATCAATCACTATTTGCAAACCCAAAGCAGAGCTAATTTAAGTGTTCTTTTACTCGTTGGCGGATGGGTAGAAGCCATGCAAATAACTTGTCAGGTAGCCGCTAAAGACAGTAAGAATAAAGAACTACAGGAAAAAGTAGGCGAACAAAAAATTATTCTGGAACAAATTGTATTGCTTCTTTCTTTTTACAAGGATGATGCAAACATGGCATCTTTATTGAATGACATGGAAACATTGAAGGTTGCATTTGATAAGATTAATATTACTTATACCTACAAAGAATCTACTATGGAAGTGGTGAACGGAGTGGCAATGATTAAAGATAACAGCACTACTACTATTAATATTACTAATCAAGATGTTGAGAATATTAAGAATCTCACAAACATTATTAGAAACAAAATAATCGGTTAAAATTTCGAAATTCTATATGAAAAAGGCTCTTTTAATAACCTTCTTTGCATCCATCTTAAGTGCTGGCACGATTAAGCTTAATGGACAGTGTAACCCAGATAATTTTGCCAATGCGTGCATTCCTAAACTAGCATCGGGTTTTAATTTCTTGAAAAGCTATAAAGTTGATGGCGAGAGTGGAGCAAAAGAAAAAGTAGAATACAGCTACGTTTTTACCAAAGGCACTCAATACATGATTAATCTTTGTGCAAATGGTGCTGCCACCGATGGAATTGTAGTTACGCTATTTGATTCTGGAAGAAACAAGGTGGCTACCAGTAAAATCAATGGTCAATTCATTTCCGCAATAGCTTATCCTTGCAATGCTACCGGCATCTATTACATACAATATACTTTTGACGGCTCAACCGGGAAATGCGGAGGCAGCGCACTAGGTTTCAAACGATAGATCATTTAAACTTGAATAGAGACCTTGCCAAAAGCAAGGTTTTTTTTTTGACATTTCGCTTATGGAAAAAGAGCTGGAATTCAATTATAAAACCAAATACTATAAGCTTGGAGAGATCAACTCTGAAACAAAACAAGTTTGGTGGGTTCTTCATGGATATGGACAACTGGGTAAATTCTTTATTCAGAAGTTTAAATCGTTAGCTGAAAACAAAGTTTGCATCATCGCTCCAGAAGGTATTCTTTGGGCAGGCTTATTTCCTACTGATATGAATTTTGAAAAAGGAAATTATCTCTTGAAAGGAAAAGAAATTGTTCAGGTTATAGGAAGGCAAGATCCATTCATTACAAAGGAGAAGATAGACGAAATGGAAAAGCTGAATCAGAAGTTAAAATTAAACCCAAAGATAATGGAGTTTGATGGTGGACATGAAATTGATCTGCACGTTCTGTTAACGCTTGCTTTCAACTAACTTCTTTCTTCACTACCGTGGCACTTGCTTGTGCAGTCGGCAACACAACCATATCAGCCAAAACTACATGCGAAGGTCTAGTAATTGTGAATAATATTAAATCAGCAATATCAGATCCATACAAGGGAGTAAACCCCTGATAAACTTTGTTCGCACGTTCTGCATCTCCTTTAAATCGAACAACAGAGAACTCTGTCTCTACCAAGCCGGGGTGAATGGCCGTAACTTTAATTCCAAATGGATTTAAATCTATTCGCATACCTTTAGTAAGGGCATCTACCGCAAATTTGCTGGCGCAATACACGTTGCCATTTGCATAAACTTCTTTACCTGCAATAGAACCAATATTGATAATGTGGCCTGCTTTTCTTTCAACCATGCCGGGCATAATTGCTTTTGAAACATACAACAACCCTTTCACATTAATATCCATCATTGCATCCCAGTCGTCCGTACTTCCTGTTTGGATGGGATCCAACCCATGAGCATTACCAGCATTATTTAATAAAACGTCAATTGATTTCCACTCCGAATCTAATGATTCAATTGCCTTCTTTACATCAGCTTGATTTCTAACATCAAAAGATAAAGTTTTGATAGCGGTAATTAACTCTAATTCCTGAGCCAATTCTTTTAGTCGATCTTCTCTTCTGCCACATAGAATCAACTTAAAATTATTTTTTGCTAGCAGCCTGGCTGTTGCCTCACCTATTCCTGAAGTTGCACCGGTAATAAAAGCAATTCGTCTATTCATCATTAAAAAAGTATGTCTATTGAAATATCAAATAAATGCCGACTGTATTGGTGTTGAGCCTTGAGAGTGGATCTTTGTAAGTACTCTGCCCATCACCCAGCATGTCAAGTATTCCTCTGGAGAATCGAAGCTCAGGAGAAAACTTGAAAAGAGGAAAATAAAAATCGAAACCAATTCCGCCATCTAAACTTAGGTTTCTTTTTAAAATAGGAAGCGCATCTCCCACTGAAGAAGACGAAATATCGTTCTTTCCTGAGGCTTCGATAGCAGGGGTAATCCCTCCTACCATATACATTCTTACATTACCTCTTCGCATTGATTTATATTTGATGAGAATAGGAAACTCTACCATAGTTGTTTCAATCTGCTGCGTCTTGGTAGTGCGATCAGTAAAGTAATACGTTAGGCGATGAGAATAAAACCCTGCTTTGGGCATAACTCTCAAATCAAAAAATTCATTCAATCGGTAATTAACTAAAAAGCCAAGCGAGAAGCCTGGTATGTATTCTGGCTGCACTGATTGAACGGTATCAAATTTCTTGGTTACAAAACGATCTGAATATTTTAGTTCATAGCCAGATGTATGTAGCCCTATTGAAAATCCATAACTAATTTTTCTACCATCATAGTTAGGATTGTTTTGTTTCGCCCAGCGAAATAACTGGGCGTGAGAATACGAAATACTCATGACAAAGCAGACGATAACCGCTACTTGATAGCGGAGTAAAGTGAGCTTACTCCAAAAGTTAATGGTTTGCATGAAGTGTTTTTGTATCCTAATTGATCGAGTATATCAGTAAAAAGTTTTCCGTCAGGGAAGGCATTTACCGACTCTGGAAGATATGAATAGGCTTGCGAATCGTTAGAAAAGAATTTGCCAATAGTTGGCGTAATAAACCTAAAGTAAAAATTATACAATGGCTTAAAAAGAAATGAAGTTGGCCTAGAAAATTCTAATATAATCACTCGCCCTCCGGGTTTTAGCACACGCAGCATTTCTGAAAGCCCTTGTTTCAAATCACCAAAGTTTCTCACTCCAAATGCAACGATGATGGCATCGAATTTATTCTCTTCGAAGGGAAGATTTTCTGAATCACCATTTCTAAGCTCAATAATTTGCTCTACGCCTTTGTCTATCATCTTCTTTCTACCCACTTCCAGCATTCCATCAGAAATATCTACCCCAATAATTTTTGTCGGTTTAAGTGCCAAGGCCTGAAGTGCGAAATCGCCCGTGCCGGTGGCCACATCCAAAATTAGTTGTGGCTTTTCGCTTTGCAATAATTGAATGGCTTTTTTGCGCCAGCCAATATCAATTCCAAAACTTAAAAAATGATTTAAAAAATCGTAGTTGCCACTGATTGAATTAAACATTTTAGCGACCTGTTCCTTCTTACTGGCAGAATCGTTTTTATAGGGAACTACTTCCAATGCAATGAAATTAATTGGTGTAAAGATAGTATTTAGAAATAACTAAACTCTCAACATACAGGATCTTGAAATTGTTACTTCCCTAACACTTTAAATTCAACTCTTCGGTTAAATTGCCTTCCCTCAGTTTCGTCATCATTGCTAGCTAAAGGGCGTGTTTCTCCGTACCCAACCGTCTTAATTCTTCGGGTGTCAACTCCTTTGCTTGTTAAAAATGCCTTCACAGCATTGGCTCTGCGCAGCGAGAGTTGTTTGTTGAAGGCATTATCGCCTACGCTATCGGTATGGCCACCAATTTCCACTTCCAGACTTACGTTTTGCTTCATCATGGTTTCTAATTTATTTAGTTCTCCATAAGAGTCTGTCTTAAAAGTTGCTTTTTCAAAATCAAAATAAATGTTTCTTAGAATAGAGACAACACCTACTACCAATCTGCGCATTTCCACCGTATTGGTAATTGTATTTTCTTTAGTACTTGCCCCCGGAATTTTAACCTTTGAGTTTTGAAAAACATAGCCTTCCATTTCTACCGACAATTGATATTCTTTTGCGGTAATGGCAGTAATATTAAACTCATAAGAACCTGCACCCTGATTAACTACTCCTACTACAACTTTATCTTTCAAACCTTGCAACCTTACCTTTGCATCTAGCGGGCTTTTAGTATCCACATCAATTACTTTAACTAAATACTTAAGTGGTCTATTAATTGGTTTTTCCTTTTTTGGCTCGACTTTAGGCTCTTCTTTAGGTGGATCAACTTTGACGACTACTGGTTGTTTAGGCGTTTCCTTAACTGGTTCTGGTTCTTTCGCTGCTACAGGTGGTGCTTTCTTTTCCTCTGTAGATGGTTCGATCATGTAGATATCAGAATAACCCATTCCATCTTCTCGCACCGATGAGTAATACCAACGCTTACCATCTTTCGTTCCAGAAAAATAAATATCATCGTCAGGCGTGTTAATTGGATAACCCATATTTTCGGGCTCACTCCACTCATTTTTATCTTTATCTAAAAAGTTTGATTTAAAAATATCAAAACCACCCATCCCCTTTCTTCCTTGCGAACTGAAGTAAAGTGTTGTTTCATCATAATCTATAAAAGGTCCATCTTCATCATACTCGGTATTAATCATGGTACCCAAGTTCTTTACCTTGCTCCACTCACCCTTACTATCTTTTGTACAGATATAAATATCCGATCCGCCAAAACCTCCTGGGCGCTCGCTAGCAAAAAAGAGATAGTTGCCATCTTTAGTTATAGAAACAGAAGATTCTCTATAGGATGAATTAATAATGCCCGGCAGTGCCTCTAATTCACTCCAAGATCCATCATTCTTTCGTTCCGTATAATAGATATCTCCATTTCCTTCATCCTTATAAATAAAAAGTATTTTACCATCTGGAGAAAAAGCAAGGTTTGAGTCGTTGAATCTTGTGTTAATGCCGGTTCCGATATTTTTAGCACTCTGCCAAGTGCCTCCGCTTTTCTTAGTGGTAAAAATATCTTCGTAAGGCTTGTTATCATCCGCCACGTTTTCGTACGTGTTCCCATCTTGTCTTCGGGTGGTAAATACAATTTCGTTCTCTTCTGCATTTAATACCGGAGCGTAATCTTCAAACTCTGAATTAATTTCTCTACCGATATTCTTGATTGCAAAAGGCTTAGGGTTTGCGACAAATTCTTTTCCATTTCTGCACTCCTCAATTCTTCTATCCACTTCTTTCATCTCAACCCTGTCTTTTCCTTGATAGCTAGGTCGTTTAACAAGTTTATATTTATACCGAGTATAAAAATCAATTGCTTTATCAAAGGCTAAGCCATACTGATAACTGGTGCCTATATAATATTCAAGATCAAAACGATAGTCTGAATCTTGATTATAAACTCTCAAAAAATATTTAACGGCTAATTCTTTTCCGATTGTATTTAAATATAGATGGCCTGCTTCAAAATTTGCTTTAATAAAAGTAGTGTCGAAGTTTGCAGCAGTCACCATTATTTCGCGAGCCAAGTCTTCCGCCTTGGTTGCAGCCAGAATCTCTGTTGCCTGATCATAATATAGCTTTGCTTGCTCTTTGTCCTGCTCTTGAGCGAGGAGGCTAGATTTAGCAGCAAGTACTAATAATCCTAAAAACAATACTACCCTTGAAAGGCTGGACATATTAAAAAATGGTTTCAATCCGTTAAAAAATCAGTTCAAGAAGGGCAATTTAGCAAAATCTTCTAAAAAGTAAAGGATCGATTCACAAACATAACTAACACGTTTCTTACATTATTAGTAATTTGCGGTTCAATTAATACTTTAAGCTATGATCATCAAGTCGGCTGAGTTCGTAATAAGTAATACCGACTACCAAAAATGCCCTCCTTCGCTCAAACCTGAGTTTGCTTTTATAGGCCGATCAAACGTAGGTAAGTCCTCCCTAATCAATATGTTAGTACAGCGCAAAGAGTTAGCGAAGGTATCTGGAACACCAGGCAAAACACAGACTATCAATCATTTTTTAATAAACGGAAGCTGGCACTTGGTCGATCTGCCAGGCTATGGATTTGCCAAAGTAAGCCAGGAAGCTCGGTGGAACTTTGGGCAGATGATTGAGAACTATCTTCAGAATAGAGAACAGTTGTACTGTACATTTGTGCTAATAGATTCAAGACACGATGTACAAAATATTGATTTGGACTTTATCAATTGGATGGGCATTAAACAATTACCTGTTGCCATATTACTTACCAAAACCGATAAACTCAAAGCTGCTGAACTGGCAAAATCCAGAAAGACTATTGAACAAACGCTGCTCAATCATTGGGAAGAGCTACCTCCTATCTTCATTACATCTGCGGTAAAAAAATCTGGAAGAGATAAAGTATTGGACTTTATTCAGTCTGCTATTGATAGTAGAAAATGATTAGTTTTGCGCGGTAAAAAAAACTGGAAATGGAGCTAAAAGACATTGCATCAATAAGTGGAAAGGGCGGCTTATTTAAGATTGTTAAGCCAGGTAAAACAGGTGTTATTCTTGAATCATTAGATGCTGCTAAAACCAAATTAGTAGCAGGAGGAAGTCAACGGATGTCCCTGTTGAGCGAAATTTCCATTTACACTACCACCAAAGATGGTACTGCTGCATTGCTCGATGTTTTGAATGCAATCAAAACCAAGTTTGGCACAGACTTAGGCGTAACTCCCGAATCTGATTCCGCTAAATTAAAAGGCTTCTTGAAATCGGTATTACCCGAGTTTGATGAAGATCGTGTATACGTTTCTGATATTAAGAAATTAGTAAAATGGTATTCTATTCTTTTGAAAGAAGCCCCCGAAGCTTTTGAAAGTAAACCCGAAACAAAAGCAAAAGAAGTCTAGCCTTTAATTGCTTTTTCTACCATTTTAGTTGAGCCCACATAAAAAGGTGTTCGTTGGTGTAAGCTCTTAGGTTTAATTTCCAGAATTCTTCCTTTGCCGTCAGACGCCATTCCACCTGCTTGCTCTGCAATAAAAGACAACGCATTACACTCATACATGAGGCGAAGTTTGCCATTACTATCTTTTGCAGTTGCTGGATAAATATAAATCCCGCCCTTCAGCATATTGCGATGGAAGTCTGCTACTAATGAGCCGATATATCTTGCCGTGTAATTGCTGTCTTTACAGAAATTGAGATATGATTTTACATTTTCAGAAAATGAGCTGGTTAAACCTTCATTGATAGAATATATTTTACCTGACTCAGGCATTTTAAGATCTGGATGAGAAAGTACATACTCGCCAAGTGTTGGCTCATACGTAAAGCCATTTACCCCGTGCCCAGTGGTATAAACTAACATCGTAGAAGATCCATATAAAATATAACCGGCTGCCACCTGCTCATCTCCCGTTTGTAAAATATCGGCTTCGTTGATCGGCTGTCCGACTTTACTTTTTCTTCTGTAAATAGAAAATATCGTACCGATGGAAACGTTTACATCAATGTTAGATGAACCATCCAACGGATCGATTGCAATCACATAATTTCCATCGTTATTCAAATCCACAAAAGATTCTGTTTCTTCTGAGATTAACGCACACACTTCTCCTCCCTTAGTTAAGGCTCTGGTAAAACGAATATTAGCAAGCACATCCAATTTCTGTTGCTGCTCTCCTGTAGAGTTCTGCGAACCCAAGGCACCCATAATATCAATCAGACCTGCTTTATTAATTTCACGGTTCACCACTTTGGAAGCTAAGGCAATGTCTCTCAATAGTTGAGAGAGCTCACCGCTGGCATATTGAAACTGAACCTGGTTATTTTTAATAAAACGATCGAGTGCCGTACCAATTGGCAATGCAATACGAGAGGCTTCCATCAATAAACTGAATTTTGAGTGTAAATTTGGCTGTAAATATACGAATGCAAACGATTGAAATAAACGGAATACATGGATATCTTTAAATTTGGCGGGGCTGCTTTAAAAAATACTGATCGCCTAATTAGGGTTAGAAATATTATAGCTGCTAACCAACAAGAGAAGTTACTGGTAGTTGTTTCTGCCATGGGCGACACTACAGATTTGCTGGAAGAGATCGTAAACGCTGCTTATCATAAAAAGAACTTTCAGAAGGAACTAGGGAATCTGAAAAAAAATCACCTCAATCTTTGCAAAGGTTTATCGATCATCCATTTAATTGAAAAACAACTTGATGAGTTGTTCAGTGAAATTGAAAATACGGCTTTACAAATTACCGATAGAGATAAATTCTACGATAGCATTGTTTGTTTTGGCGAAATCATTTCATCTAAAATAGTTACGGTTTTTTTTGAAGCGGGTGGGCTCCATCCGTATTGGCTAGATGCTCGCACCTACATTCAGACAGATAACACATTTAGAGAGGGTCGCGTGCTGTGGAAAGAAACGGAGGGTAAAATACATGAACTTAAAAAATCGAGCGAAAAATTATTTATAACACAAGGTTTTATTGGATCTACTGCTAAAAAAGAAACAACCACACTGGGTCGTGAAGGATCAGATTTTACGGCTGCTATTTTTGGCTCTTGCCTGAATGCTACTTCTGTTACCATTTGGAAAGATGTAGCAGGAGTAATGAGTGCAGACCCCAAGCGCAGGCCTCACGCCATCATATTTGATGAGCTGCCCTACAAAGAAGCTGCGGAGATGACTTACTATGGCGCCTCTGTTATTCATCCTAAAACAATTAAGCCGTTGGCCAATAAAGGAATTCCTTTATTAGTAAAATGCTTTTTAGACCCAACACTTATGGGTACAAAAATTCATGAGTGCATTGTTGATAAGCTTCCTCCACTAATCGTGCACAAAGAAAATCAATGCCTAGTATCGTGCAAAGTATTGGATTATACTTTCGTGGATGAATTGCAGATTGGGGTTATTTTTAAAGCCCTTACAGATTTGAACATTCGAATTAATGTGATGCAAAACTCAGCTATCTCTTTTTCATTTTGCATTGATTACCGCGAAGACAAAGTGTTGAAGTTAATTGAAGAGTTGAGCAAAAGTTTTGAAGTGTATTACAATGCCAACCTTACATTAATTACAATCAAAAATTACGATGCAAAAACTTCTGCCGAATTTAAAAATATGAAAGGAGTTATTTTGGAGCAATCGTCTCGGTCTACTTTACAAGTCTTGGTTAAGATTTAATGAGTTGATTTTGAATTAAATTTTTGATAGAACGATCTAGTATTTCAAATACTTCCTGAAAATCCTGCTCACTTCCGTAGTAAGGATCGGGTACATCTCCTACAGAAATAGGATCGTATGATCTCATCAACCTAATCTTATCAAAATACTTTTCAGCACCCGAAAGTTTTAAAATCGAATTAAGGTTGTGGTTATCCATGGCAAGTATTAAATCAAATGTTTCTAAATCCGCATGGGCTATTTGACGCCCTTTGTGGTGAACTTCCACACCATTTTTCAATGCATTTTTAATAGTTCTATAATCGGGGTTATGCCCCACATGGTAATTGGCCGTTCCACAAGAATCTGCAAAAAATTGGTCATTCAATCCCAGCTTTTCAATTTGATGCTTAAAAATCGCTTCGGCTATTGGTGATCTACAAATATTACCAAGGCATACAAACAAGATATTCATGTGTTAGTAATTTTTTTTAGTCGTCACATGGAATGGCCCAAAATATCATTCAGTTGGGTGTACCTGTTGTTAATGGCCATTTCATACCCAAAAATACCAGACAAAAAGGTTACTTGAAACAACCTCAGCGAATATACAAATGCATAGTACACAAGTACGCCTTTTGGTTAAGTCTGGCCCCTTCAAACGAGAAGGGGCTTTTCTTTTTTACACACAACTTTTATCTCAAAGACAAGAATTATTTAATTGAAGTTACGTGTGGTCATTTTTTAATAGGATTTCATATATACAGGAGAAAAAAATCTATGGTCAGCTGGGTAATCAGTGGCAAAATTGAATTTACGCGGATTTAAAAAAACAGCCGAAGCCTAGTGCCTTTGTGGCTTAGTGGCTAATATTGATCTTTAAAATTATTTGCTATGGAATTAATTAAAGTTACCGAACAAAGGGAGCCTGGCGTTGCTCTTATCGAGCTTAATCGGCCTAAAGAATTAAATGCACTGAATCATCAATTGATGACCGAGTTACTTGGTGCGTTGCAACAGCTTGACAAAAACGATTTAGTAAAAGCAATTGTATTAACCGGTAATGAAAAAGCCTTTGCAGCCGGTGCAGATATTAAAGAGATGGCAGATAAAACTGCTATTGAAATGCATTTGATGGATCGCTTTACTACGTGGGATCAAATCAGAAAAACGAAAAAGCCAATCATAGCCGCTGTGAGTGGTTTCGCCTTAGGCGGAGGCTGTGAACTAACCATGATGTGTGATATGATCATCGCGTCTGAGACAGCAAAATTTGGCCAACCCGAAATAAAGCTTGGCACGATCCCCGGAGCAGGAGGCACGCAGCGATTAACCAAAGCAGTAGGAAAAGCAAAAGCAATGGAGCTTATTCTAACCGGGAGATTTTTATCTGCGGAAGAAGCACACTTTTATGGACTTGTTAATAAGGTTGTTCCTGTTGAAATGTACCTACATGAAGCATTACAGCTAGGAAAAGAAATTGCGCAGATGTCTACCATTGCGGTGCAACTTGCAAAAGAAGCAATCAACCGATCATTTGAAACTCAATTAGACGAAGGACTCGCCTTTGAACGAAAAAACTTCTATCTATCTTTTGCCAGCGAAGATCAGAAAGAAGGCATGAAAGCTTTTATTGAAAAAAGAAAGCCAGAGTATAAGGGAAAGTAGAATCTAACTATTGCATTGGTACAAATAAAAAAGAGGGTCAAGAATTATTTTTTTGACCCTCTTTTTGATGCTAGAAACTGTTAACGAACTGCAAATCCAAATCCAACAGTAAGAGCATTGTATTTTTGCAATGTATAATCGCCATTAAAATATACTGGACCCAACTTTAATCTCAGTCCAGCCGTAAGTTTAGCACTTTTGTTAGAATATTCTGTTGAGAAGGGATCTACCAATTTTGGAAAGAGTGGATTTGGATCAATCGTATAAGTACCCAATACATTAACAGTGCTATTTACCGTTCCATAACCCAAACCAGCATAAAAAGTAAGTACCGAAACCTTTTTAGAAATAAGAGCCTGTACTACCCAGGAATTTAATTTGTAATTCAATTTACCATCTGTATTATCCGGAATAGCATCTGATGGATTTGTATTAATCAAACTAGTAGAACCCGAAACAGAGTTGTAGGCCACCAACATCGAAAGATCAAAAGGTAATTTTTTAATTCCAGGAATATGTTGCTTAATATCGTGCATTACACCAAAGCCAATCATGCTAAAAGTGCTCGAACCTTGCTTCTGCTCAGGCACAAATCTTATTTTTAAATCAGTACTCTTTACAATGCCAATGCCTAATTGAATCATAGGAACAGGCACTGCACTGAAACCAATCTTATTCCGAAAGTCTAGCCCCTCGGGACCATTGACTGTAACTGCTTTTCCTGGTATAGGGCCAGTGCCATCAGGATCATAAACACCAGTATAGGTTGTTGGTGTCTTAGCTCCAAATATAGTTGGCGCAGTTGCGTTTGGCCCAGTAGGACTTGTTAAAGTTAAAACCTTTAACCCCAAAGCCGAAGGAGTAAAAGTATCATCAGATGAAGGGGTAAAGGCAGCACTCACGGTAACGCCTAAATCGAAGCCTAATGTTTTATGCGCTTTGGCTGTGTGGTACCAGCCACTTGTCATACCATAGGAAGTTGCATTGATTAAAGGGCTTATGTAGGCACCAATTAATTTAGAAGCGTCTTCTTTTCCGCCATTTAGGAAACTTGCAAGATCCGATTCATTTTGAGAGTAGGCAGGCAATGCTGCTATAAAAAGTAATCCGAAGGCTAGGCTTAACATTCGTTTTCTTACAAAATTTTTATTCATAAAAGTTATTTTAATCATTGTATCCAAAAAAATACTGTTTGGTAATCTATTACAAACAGCAAATCTCTAAAATAAAACCGAGTGTCCTACCTCTTTTTAATATTTTTGCGATGCTTATGAAGATTGTTTACAACTTAACCATTCAGTTATTATCGTTTATTTATCGCTTTGCGGCACTATTCAATAAGAAAGCTAAATTGTTTACTGCTGGTCATAAAGGCATATTCGAAGGGCTTTTAAAATTTGCTAAAACAACGGATCGAGTAGTTTGGATTCATTGTGCCTCTTTAGGTGAGTTTGAACAAGGCCGGCCCGTGATTGAGGCCATCAAAGAAAAATTTCCTGATAAAAAAATACTGTTGACTTTTTTCTCTCCTTCCGGATACGAAAATAAAAAGAACTACGACAAGGCAGATGCCATTTTCTATCTGCCGTGGGATACGCACAAAAACGCGAAACGATTTGTTGATATCGTCAATCCGGTGCTGGCCATTTTTGTGAAGTATGAATTTTGGTATCACTATTCTGATCAGTTGAAGAAAAGAAACATTCCCCTTATTTCCATTTCGTGTATTTTACGTCCCGATCAGATATTCTTTAAATTTTATGGCGGACTATTCAGAAAAATTCTTTCTCATTTCGATCATTTCTTTGCTCAAAACCAAGAGACTATTAAATTACTCGCTTCATTAAATATCAATGGCACCTTAGCGGGAGATACACGCTTCGATCGGGTCAATGAGATTATCCAATCTGGAAGCGAAATTGAAATTGCTAGAAAATTTAAAAACAATCAAAAGTTAATGGTGGCCGGTAGCTGCTGGAAAGAAGACACAGATGTGCTTTGCCCATTTATTAACGATAACCATTTGCAACTAAAATTTATCATTGCTCCTCATGAGATTTCTGAGGATTATATTAAGTCAATTGAAAACTCTCTTTCCGTAAAATCAATTCGCTATTCAGCAGCTAAAGATAATGTCGAAGAATTTTCGGTGCTCATTATCGACAATATCGGAATGCTTTCTCAATTGTATCGGTATGGAGAATTTGCTTATGTAGGTGGCGCGTTTGGCGATGGGCTCCATAATATTTTGGAAGCGGCTTGCTTTGGTGTTCCTATATTTTTTGGAGATCAGAATTATAAAAAGTACCAAGAGGCAAATGATCTGATTATGAGAGGGGGCGCTTTTGAAATAAATGGCTATGCAGAACTGAAAAGTAAGTACGAGTTATTGAATAATCGACCAGAGAATTTTTTATTGGCATGTGAAGTAACCAAGTCCTATGTGCAAGAGAATTTAGGAGCTGCGAAAAAGATCATGAACTACTGCACCAAAATTATTACGGCATGAGGGGAACAGTTCTTAAATCTACCGGATCGTGGTATGAAGTTCTTACTGAAGATGAACAAATTATTCAATGCAGAATTAAAGGAAAGTTACGACTAGAAGGCGTTCGCGAAACAAATCCTGTTGCCGTTGGAGATTATGTTACTTACGAATTGGAAGATGTGAATGGAGTAATCAGCGAAATACTTCCGCGAAAAAATCATCTACTCAGGCAAGCTGTAAAAAAATCGGGGCACTCACACATTTTAGCTGCTAATATTGATCAAGCACTTTTAATTGTCACGCTCAAACAGCCCAGAACTTCGTTGGGCTTTATCGATCGGTTTTTAATTTCAGCAGAAGCTTTTAGAATACCCCAACTTATCGTTTTCAATAAATCTGATTTACTGAGCCAAGAAGCACTAACAGAACAGAGTGAACTTCAAAAAATGTACAATTCATTGGGAGTTCATTCTATATGCCTTTCCGCCATCAATGAGGAGATGGATGAACTGCTAGAGCTTCTTGAAAATAAAATAACATTGATGGCTGGTCATTCGGGCGTTGGCAAGTCAACTATCCTCAACAAGCTCGCTCCAGAATTTCAACAGACCACACAAGAAATTTCTAATTTTTCGCAGAAGGGAACTCACACCACTACCTTTGCAGAAATGTTTCGGTTAAATAAATCTAGTTTTCTAATCGATACGCCTGGTGTAAAAGAATGGGGATTGGTAGATATGGAGCAGCAGGAAATTTCGGATTACTTTATTGAAATGCGGGAGTTGAGGTTGAGCTGCAAATTCGGATCTAAATGTCTGCACTTACAAGAACCGGGCTGTGCCATTCAAAAAGGAATTTTGGAAGGGAAAATTTCAGAAGCCAGATACCATAGCTACAAAAGCATGGTGTTGGGAGAAGATAACCGAAAATAAAATTTAAAAAATGCAATCGTCAATTTTATATCCGCCATTCTAATGGATAGTAAAATCTCATAGCGAAGTCTTCTTTTTAATGCTGCATGCTCTGCTCGCGTCTTGTTTAAGTTATAAATCTTCTTACAAACTTCTAGGGTAGACCATCGCTGGTCACTTCCTTTTACAAATTGCTTACTCGACATAGAAGTTTTAACCATTCGTCTTTTAATTAATGGTGTAGCAGAGTAGCAAAATTTAAATTGGCGTGAAGCGCGAATTAAAAAATCAAAATCTTCAAAGGCTAATGTCTCATCATATCCACCTATGGCAATAACAACAGATTTTTTAAACATTAATGTAGGCGAACAAATAAAATATCGATCAATCAAATTAATATAAATATCTCCTCGGGGAATTAATCTATGCGGGAATCTAACTGAATGATACCCAATCGAGTTCCCATTTTCATCTATCAATATTGCATCGGTAAACTGAAGATCACAACCAGCATGTAAATTCATTAAAGACTCTACCCCTGCCGCCACACGCTCGGGCAAGAGAATGTCATCTGCTGCTAAATCAATAATAAATTTTCCGTTGGCTAACTCAACTCCTTCATTAAGTGTTTTACAATACCCTTGATTTATCGAATGCGAAATAAATTTTACCTGAGGATGTTTCTTTAAAAACGATTCAATGAGTGCTTGACTACCATCGGTGCTTCCATCATCCATCACAATCAACTCAATATTTTTATATGTCTGATTAATGACAGACTCAATCGACTCCTGAATAAATTTTTTTTGATTATAACACAAACAAAGAACGGTGACTAGCGGAGTTTCCATCACCAGCTTTTTGTAAATGTATATTTGGCAGAAGGCTTCCCTCCTACGCTCTCTTTAAAATGAAGCAGCGGTATATTTATTTTATCACCCAACTGAGAGGTGCCTAAATCTAATTTCTTGAATTTATTTTCTTGCGCATATGCATAGATTCCATTCAGCAACATAACTATCGGGCTAATTTTATTATAAGCACTATCGTGAGCGTAATAAAAAGTATACAGCACCTCTTGATTTACTTTAATACAAATACTGGCTGCTATTACAGTTTCGGCATCGCTCACCGCAAATAGAAGAAAGTCTCCAGGAAATTGTTTAACCGTTTTTTGCAAATCAGAATAAGTCATAGATAACTTAAATCCTTTCTCTTTACGAGTATTAAATATAAAAGTGTAATTTTTTTTAAGTTGGCTCACATGATTGTGATAAAAAGTAAATCGCTCTAAACATTTTCTTAGCTTTTGCTTTTTGGCAACTACAATTTTACTCTCAAAAGTACTTCTATCAACAGCAATTACACTTGCAATTTCTTTGCTCCTTTTAAATTCTTTCTTAGCTAGTAACTTTTTAATTTGAGCTGTTTGAGTTTTTTGATAGATAGATGGGTAATGTTTAATGGCTATTTCTCTTACTCCTTTCTCGGTTAAATCCTGCAAAATAAAATCAATCCACTTTTCAAATTCGTTACCAGCTACGTCCTTACTTATGTCGAACGAACCAAATGGAGCTTTTACCGGACTGCATGCTTTTTTGCCGTTTATATTCAGATAGATGAATCCTGTTTGCAGCAAGTTTTTTTTTATTTTGTAACACCACCAGCCACTTTTTGATTGTAGAAAAAGGTGTTGCTTCTGGTTAAATAAAAAAGTCCCAAAGCTGGGACTGGCATCTGTTACTTTCTCGCAAACAAAATGTAAGTTATTCAAGCAAATAAATTAGTAAGGGATTCCTATTTTCTTAAAGATGAAATGCATGAGCCATGCGGGGCCGATCATCAAAAATTGAATGTCTTTTAAGAAAGATGGTTTTTTGCCTTCCACTTTATGTCCATAAAATTGGCCGATCCATGCCAACACAAAGATTGCTACGCTTACCACCCATAGTGGAGCTACATTGGCTAATACAATCTGATTTACAAAATACAAACACAACAACCCAAACACCAACATGCCAATGCTGAGTGGTATTGAGAGCGTGATATAATAAATCAACGCAGCTACCAACATCACAGCTGCCCAATTAGCATACAAAGAATTTTCGCCTACCAATGAACTTACAAATCCGGAAGGAATAGATGCAATCAAGCCTACGATGCTAAAAAAAATTAAGGGAACACAAATCCAATGAATTGCTTTATTAGTTTCATTTTGGTGGCTCTCGCCATACTCGGCAAGGAGTAAATCGATCTTTCTCATTGGTTTACCAAATTAGTTGAAGTCTAAATTTTTCATACTCAAATTCTGTGATAGAAACTATCTTCATAATTAACTGTTCGCAACTTAAATCTACTTTAAACTTATTAGGTTGTCAAGCTTTCGTTTTTACTTTGTCCCATTCTTTAAATTGCCAATGAACAATGGCGGTTGTAAGATGATTTCCTTTTGTATCATGAATTTTTACCTCGCAAGGAATAACTACAGTATTTTGCGTTTGCAAGGGCTTAACAATTTTCTCTGCTACCCAATCTTTAGAGATTGAAAATTCTGCCGTTGCATCCATTTTTCCCTGATACAAATAATCAACTTCCAGTCGTTGTAAAATCATTCGGTATTTCTTCATGTCTACACTACTCAGCAGCAAGAACCCTGTAGCAAACTCAGAGATGGTTGCCAAGCCGCAAGCATGTAATCCATTAATGTGGTTAAAGTTAGTTCGCTTGTAAGGCATAAGTGTCTTTAACCTGAAGTCCTCAATTTCTATAATACGAAAGCCATGCGGTTTATTAAAAGGTACCATGCGGTACAACGACCAATTGAGTACTTTCAGATAAAAGACCGAATGCTTTGCTTTTTCAATTATTTTAGCTGGATCAAACATTACAATTTTAGATTTACGAAATACGATTTACAATTTTTAATACAAAATACATAAATAAATACCTGTGAGATAAGAATTCCAGTCTGTAAAAAAATTCTTTTTATTATGAGACAGGATAGTATACGAAAACAAATATTTTCTTTAGCTTCGATAGATTGATCATTCCTCATGACAACAGAAATTGAACATTTTCG
Source organism: Cytophagales bacterium (assembly GCA_025359125.1). GTDB lineage: Bacteria > Bacteroidota > Bacteroidia > Cytophagales > Cyclobacteriaceae > ELB16-189. The sequence goes on along the minus strand of JANYHI010000083.1, from coordinate 24,102 downwards.
AAATCTCATCTCCTTATCGGCAGCCGATGGAAAAGTGGAAGATACCGAGCGGATAGCTTTGTCCAAAATTGCCTACGAAAAGGGAATACCGATGGATCGTATGAACGTGATGATCAGTAAAGCTAAAGAATACCAATTCTTAATTCCGCAAAATACCATTGAACGCGAAAAACAACTGGAAGAGATGATCCGGTTTGCCAAAGTAGATGGCGAATTTTGCAAGGCTGAACTAGACTTGATTGAATTGGTTGCAGAGCGTCTCGGATTTACGAAACAAGAGTTAAATCACTTTATTCAAGCACAAGAATAAATACCGAGTTGACGGAAAAAAAATCTCGCAGAATGCTGGAATTCTTATCCATCACACTTTTACAATCCAATATTTACCTTCCGGTGATATCCATCTGCTAACTCGTTATATGGAAGACGGACTGACAGAAAACGATCTTCTACGTTTGCAGAAATATTAATTACATCAATAAAGTAAGGAATAGGTTTACGATATACCACCCGAGGGATTTCTATTTCAGTCTCGTTAAATTGAAAGCACTGCTTATAATAAATACTTAAAATATTATTGTGAATCTCAACCTGTAGCGAATTTTCTAGTAATCCCGGAACGGAGCACCTAACTTCCCGATATCCTACATGTTGTTGCAATTCTAAAATAGGCTGGCTGGTTCCGCCATTTAGGGTATTTGCCACATCGATTGAATGCAACAATTCTTGTGGAATTATATTGGTATTCTTCATTTCGATTTTTATTTTCAAGCTATCTAACAATCCACATACCATTCGGGTTCCCAGCCAAAAAGACACCCATCTAAAACTGAAAAAAGTAAAAGCTGCCAAAGTGTGACGATTAACCAAATAATTAGAATTATGTAAGAATAATTGACAGCTAGGTTGCAACAAAAATAAAATTGATGTAGCCCGGTTGCAACTAAATAAGATTTACCAGAAATCAATTTGATAAGAGCGGGTGGCGACTAAATTTGAATAAGTGAATAGTTCAATAACACAAGAGAAGAAAAATTACAGAATAGTTTCTGCGCTGGCTATCTTCACCATTTTCTATAATTTTGTTGAAGGCATTGTTGCTACTTGGCTTGGCTACCAAGATGAAACACTCGCACTTTTTGGTTTTGGCGTAGATAGTTTTATCGAATTAATTTCAGGAGTAGGCATCTTGCTAATGGTGTATCGCATACAGCGCAATTCATCAAGCCATAGATCGGATTTTGAAAAACTTGCACTCAAAACAACAGGTGTATCTTTTTATTTATTAGTAGCGGGATTGATAGTCTCCATCATCATAAGCTTACTAACTTCTCACAAGCCATCTACTACCATTTGGGGAATTGGAATTTCGTTGGTGTCCATTGTTGTAATGATCGTTTTACTAAGGGCAAAGTTAAAAGTGGGTAAACAGTTACATTCAGAAGCAATACTTTCAGATGCCAGCTGCACCAAAGTTTGTATTTACATGTCTATCGTTCTCCTTCTATCTAGCGGCATTTACGAAGCTACCGATTTTGCTTATGCCGATGCGTTGGGCACAGCAGGAATTGCGTGGTTCTCCTATCAAGAAGGAAAAGAATGCTTCGAGAAAGCAGCCTCTGAAAAATATTGCCATCATCATTAGAACCTTTAATTGGGCGCGCGCTTTCGGGTAGGGCTTTCGCTACAAGCCTGCCTGTCAGGTAGGCAGATCGCGTGGCGCAACCCTAGTGGGCTTTTCGCTTCAATCCCTCACGCAACCCGTCACGTACTTTGTGTGAAGGATGATATTACCCATTATAATTCTAACAGAATTTAAGCTCTATAAAATTATAATTTCACTAAGGTGATTTCATTTCTATACGCCCAAAGTAAAACACTAATGCCCAGTATAGAATAAAAAATATGAACCAACCACGTAAAATTATAACCGAACAGTGGCTCTAAAATAATAATACTCAAACCAACAAGCATAGGGGCTATCACCAACTTAAAAGAATTAAACTTAAACTTGTATTGGTTCCTTATCCCCACAAACAAAATTATAATTTCAATCACATAGGTAACTAATGTAGAGGCTATGGCACCAAACACGCCCCATCTTTGAATAAAAAAGTACAGCAATCCAATCTTAATGAGTGCTATACATAAATAAAAATATGGCAATGGCCTCGAATATTTAAGTGCGGCATAAGGCATGGCCACAGACAAGCGTAGCGGGCGTAATAAATATACAAGTGCCGCAAATGGTAGTAAAGGTATGGCGGCATGATACGGTGCAGAGAAAAAATATTCTATTATCGGTGGGAAAAGCAAAATAGAACCTACCACTGCCAAAATAGAAATACCCGTTAATCCATAATAATATCTATTGATTTCAATTGAGCTCGCTTTCTGTTTTTGCTCATTCACTTTGCCAATCACTTTTGCATGAAACGATGAATTTAAACCAGTCAGCACAAAATCAATTGCTAATAATAATTTAAGAGATAGATCGTAATACCCTACCGTAGTTTTAGAAATGAGTGCCAATATTAAAATGCGGTCGTAATAATTAATAAACCACTGCTGAATCTGATAAATCAACGAGGAGTTATTGAAAACAAAAGTAGACTTGAGAAGATGCCAGTTAAAATGAATTCCAAACTGTTTAAAAATTCTACTCAACACCCAGGCAGCGGAAATTAATGCGCCAACTAATTTTCCTCCTACTGGGCCCCACAGCGAATTCGGAAAAATATATAAACCTAAAATGGTGAGGGATGCTATCAAACCAAATGATACTACATTTGACCATAAAAAATCTATTGGCTTTTGTTGGGTTTGCAGCAGACTATTGTTCACTTTAAAAAGTGCCTGAAAAATTCCTGTAGCCACCGAGAGTATTCCGAAAGGCAAAAATGAAATTTCATCATCTTTAAAAACCCATTCAAAAATTAAGTTACCTGTTACCGCCAGTAATAAACCTACAGCCGTACTCAACAGTAAAATAAAGACAAATGCGCTGCTGATAAAGATTGATAGCTGCTTCTCGTCTTTTTTGTATTCATGAAAATTGAGATACAGCGATGCATCAAAACTATAAGCGACTACAATTTGTACGAGTAAAGCAAAAGCGAAATAAATAGAGAGCGCACCAAAAACCTCAACAGTTAAAAACTTACTGTAAAACGGCATTAAGATAATTGCGCTTGCCATCGGCAATGCACCCGCCAACGTGTAGATGAAGGAGCTCTTAATAAAATTTTTACTGATCAATGGAATATCTATTTGGATGCTAAGATACGAATCAACTGCTGTGTTAGATTTTTTCGGGAGTAGATAGCCACCAACTCTGACGATTTCCGAACACCGTTTTTCCAATGGAGGAAATATTCTTTGAGTGCTTTTACAATTTCAACTTGACTTCCTCTCTCAAATATTTTACCTGCTTCGGTTTTACTCAACACTTCTGCTGCATCGCCTTTTATGGGGCCAATTGCCAAAATTGGGTTGCTCGAGGCGAGGTATTCAAAAAATTTACCAGGTAAATTACCGGGTGCAATAGATGTATGAGCCAGCACTAATAATTGCAAATCTGTTTCGCCATAGAGTTTAATTAATTTATCATGCGGAATCTGATCTACAAAATTGGTGATCAAATTCAAGATGTCGTTTGCCTTCACATATTCTTTAAAGGCAGAGTTTACATTACCCACAAATTCTACTACTACATTTTCGCGAAAACCGGAATCGTCCTCACAAATTAATTTCAACGCTTCCATAATCGGTCTGGGATCGCGCAGCTCATCCACCACACCAATATGCCGCAGCGTAAATTTTTTAGTCTTGATATGCGTGATGCCCGCAAAGTCATCTTCATCAAACCCATTCGTAATCAATTCTACTTTTCGTTTGCTAATTGCCTCCAACCGCTGAACATGATAAGGGGCAATCGTAATCACATGATCTGCTTTTGTTAAAACCTTCCTCTCTAACGATTGATGCCGCTTTCGTGCAAAGGAGGTAAGCGAGAGTGTATCTAACAAATCCCATTCACTCCAGGGGTCTCTAAAATCTGCTACCCATATCAGTGATGGGTTTTTCTCTTTCAGTTTCAGACCAATCAGGTGCATACTATGTGGTGGCCCTGTAGTTATTATTTTATCAATCTGATTGGATTTAATAAAATCTTGCAAGAAAGTTACCGATGGTTTTATCCAAAAAATCCGCGCATCTGGAATAAAAAAATTACCTCTAATAAACGAGCTTACCTTTTGAAAAAAAGTTTTTTTACCGATTGAGATAAAATCGCTTTGCTTAATTTCATTCTTACCAAAGAATTTTGAAATAGAAAAAAATAAATCGTAGGGTTCCCAAATGGGAAATTTGATTACCTCCACTGAACTAGGAATGTCTTTTTGCAAAGAAGAATCTTGAATAGTAAACGAAGCGTTCTCTGGTGTAAATACATAAGGCTCCCAGCCAAATATCGTCAGGTACTTTACAAACTTAAGCCACCGCTGCACACCACTTCCTCCGCTGGGTGGCCAGTAATAAGTGATGATGAGTACTTTATTCAAGGGCTGCACATTCAATCTTAAAAGTCATCATTTAAAATTCAAAATTCAAAAAATTAGAATTCAGCAATGGAAGTACTTGCGCTGGCTGCATCCACTGTATCTCCTTATCTTTTTTAAACCAGGTTAACTGTCGCTTCGCATAATGTCGAGAGTTTCTTTTCAACAGTCTAATGGCCTCTTCGCGATCGTACTCACCATCTAAATATCCAAAAATCTCTTGGTAGCCAACCGTTTGCAAAGCATTTAATTCTTTTTTAAGATAAAATCTTTCGGCTTCTTCAAATAATCCATTCGCAATCATCTCATCCATACGATTGTCAATGCGCTGATTAAGTTCTTCTTTAGGTAACTCAAGACCAATTTTTATTACCTCAAAAGGCAATTCTCTTTTCAACTTAATTCTAAACTCATTTACATTCTTACCCGATGCTCTATTAATTTCAATCCCTCTGATCAGCCGATGCGGATTTTGTTGATCAATCTGATCAAAGTATTCCACATCAATTTGTTGCAATTCTTTCTGCAACCAACTCAAACCTTTCTGTTGATATTCTTTAATGATCGCTTCTCTCATGCCCATTGGAATTTCAGGCATCTCATCAAAACCTTCCAGCAGCGATTTTATATAAAGTCCAGAGCCTCCACATAAAATCAACACGTCTAATTTTTCAAATAACTCGTCAATCTTAATCCGTGCCTCTTCACCAAACTTGCCTGCATCATACTCCTCTTCAATTGATTTGATGTTAATGAAATGATGCTCCACTCTATTAAGCTCCGCCAGAGTAGGCTTGGCGGTGCCAATCTCCAATTCTTTAAATATTTGTCGCGAGTCAGCAGAAATGATATTCGTCTTCCATTTCTCAGCCAATTCTATGGCTACGGCAGTCTTTCCCACAGCGGTTGGCCCAACAATTACAACAAGAGTATTCTTTTTCACGCCTAAAAATAAACCCCAAAAATAGACAATAGGATAATCAATTTTTTTTGGCGGCCGTACTGGCTATCCGCTATACTCCTCGTGCCGCCCACGTGCCGTTGCTACTGCGGGGTGCCGCTCCTATCCAGGGCCGAAAGTTCGCTCGCAAATACAGGCTACACAAAAAACATTCCTTCAATTTATAGATAGCGAATAGCCCTCATAGGTTCATTTTCAAATTATCTAATCTTCAAATTATCCGTATCTTGCCAACAAAAATTCGCCACTACGAATGATTAAATACACCACACAATTTCTGACCAAGCTAGAAGATTTAATTGCAGAATCTGATTATATTCTTCGCTACGAGAAGGGAAACTTCAAATCTGGCTATTGCCTACTTAAAGAGCAAAAGATAATGATCTTAAATAAATTCTTTGCCACCGAAGGAAAGATCAATGCCTTGCTCGATATTTTAAAAAATATAGAACTCAACACCTCCAAGTTCAGCGAAAAAAATCTGAAGCTTTACGAAGAACTGGTGCAATCAGAAGTTAAATTATAATACCCAAAACCGGCAAATCTCAGTTTTGAAAATCACACTGCTCGGCACTGGTACTTCTCAGGGCGTTCCTATGATAGGCTGCCCGTGTGAGGTATGCCAGTCGATGGACTACCGCGACAAGCGTCTAAGAGTAGCTGTTCATATTGAAGTTAGTGGAAATAGCTTTGTGATCGATACAGGGCCTGATTTTCGGCAACAAATGCTGCGCGAACGGATTAACCAACTCGATGCAGTTTTACTAACTCACAGCCACAAAGATCACCTTGCCGGGTTAGATGATGTGCGTGCTTTCAACTACCTGCAAAAAAAAGACATGCCTGTTTATGGTATGAAGCAAACACTAAATCAAGTTCGATCAGAATTTTACTATGCCTTTGAAGACTTAAAATATCCGGGCACACCGCAAATCCAACTTAACGAAATTGATGAGAATGATTTTGTTGTTAACGGAGTGACAATAACACCGCTACTTGTTTTTCATTTGCACATGCAGGTGTTTGGCTTTAGAATTGGAAACTTTAGTTACATCACCGATGCCAACCAAATACCGGAACAAACCTTTGAGAAGTTGAAGGGCACAGAAATATTGGTATTAAATGCTTTACAAAAAGAAAGTCATCCTTCTCATTTCACATTGAGTGAGGCTGTTAACATAGCTCAAAAAATCGGAGCACCCCAAACGTACTTTACGCACATGAGCCACCGCTTAGGGCTCCACAAAAATATTGAGAAAGAATTACCTAAATCAATAGCTTTAGCTTACGATGGTCTTTCGCTTACGCTATAAACTTTGCATAACAACTATTACTTTCTTAAACATCTTAGCACGGCCCTTGCAACAAAGCTGACGGGCTATACCCTTGTTTCTTGCTTTAGTCAAAACAAAGAGGAGTTAATTCTAGAATTCAATAATTCAAAAGATTCATTTTTTATAAAGGCAAGTCTGCAACCCTCGTTTTGTTGTTTATCATTTCCTTCCTCTTTTAATCGAGCCAAAAAAAATAGTATTGATCTATTTAATGAAATCATTTTAAAAAAAGTAATTACCATTAGACAGTTTACCAATGAAAGAAGTTTTTCCATCCAACTTCAAGATGACTTTACTTTACTCGTTAAGATGCACGGCAATCTTGCCAACATCGTTTTGTTACAAAAAGACAAAGTCATTGCAATTTTCAGAAACCAATTTCAGGAAGATTTAAACATTCAACTGGAAGAACTCAATCGAACAATTGACTGGAGTGTTGAAAATTTTCAGACTAACTATTCTACTCTAGCTCAAACCTATTTTACGTTTGGCAAAGAAGTTTGCAATTACTTGGAAGATTCTTTTCGCAACGCAAACTCGCTAGAAGAAAAATGGAAGTTGTTTCAGCAGACACTCAAACAACTAGATCAATCTGACTTTTACATAGCTGAAAAGAAAGGCAAAATGTATTTTTCACTCCTACCTATTAAAAATGAATTGGCTCGATTCACCGATCCTATTTTAGCAATCAATGATTTCTTCTTCCGCTATACCAGCACTCAATCCTTTTCAGAAGAGAAATTAAAAAGCATTCGATCTTTGTCTGAGTCAATCAAAAGAATAGAAAGTTACCTTCAAAAAAATAAACTAAAGCTCACCGAAATCACTGAAGATACCCATTACCAATTATGGGCCGATTTAATTATGGCCAACATGCATCATATCAAAATGGGTATGAAAACAGTTACACTCACTAATTTTTATACCAACAAGCCAGAAGAAATAAAATTAAAAAACGAATTAAACGCGCAACAAAATGCAGAAGCATTTTATAGAAAATCCAAAAATCAGCAAATAGAAATTAACAAGCTGTGGGAATCTATTCAGGCAAAACAAAAAGAATTAGAAGTGCTAATTAAAACACTTCATCATGTTAGCGCAGCAGAAGATTTTAAATCGTTGCGGCCACTCATTAAGGTAGAATCAGAAAAAACAAAAGCCGATTCTAAGAAAGCACTTCCTTATCATGTTTTTGAATATCATGGATTTCAAATTTGGGTGGGTAAAAATGCAGAAGCAAATGATGAACTGACCTTGAAAAACTCTTTCAAAGAAGATTTGTGGCTGCATGCGAAAGACGTAGCCGGTTCGCACGTATTAATCAAACATCAATCCGGAAAAAATTTTCCGAAAGATGTAATTGAGCGAGCTGCTGAATTAGCGGCTTACAATTCCAAAAGAAAAACAGATAGTCTTTGCCCCGTTGCTTTTACTCCTAAAAAATTCGTTCGCAAACGAAAAGGAGATCCTGCCGGAGCGGTAGTGGTAGAGAAAGAAAATGTAATGATGGTTATACCTAGGTTGTAGTTATCAGTTAATAGTTATCAGGAACTCTAGCCCGATCAACTAATAACTGATAACCATTAACTAAGCCTACTGCACTTCGTGAACTTTAATCATGTTTGAACGGCCACGCTCTTGTATCGGCATGGATGCCAGCACCACAAACACGTCACCTTTTTTCACATGACCATCGCGTTTTAAAATTTCTTCCACATCCGCAATGGTAGCATCGGTAGAAGCTGCTTTATCGTAATGATAGGCTTTGGTTGCCCACACCAAATTCATTGTGTTGATGATTGCAGCGTTGCTGGTAAACGCAAAGATGTTGGCATCGGGCCTATGAGATGCTGCTTTGTAAGCACTGTATCCTAGTTGCGTCATCCCTACAATTGCTTTAGCATTTACATCCTTCGCTAATTTACAGGCTGTTAAAATTAAGCTATCGGTAAAATAACCCGGAGCCTGTGGATCTACGTCTCTAAACTTGTAAAAAATTTTGCCCGATTTCTCAACCGATCCAATAGTGCGCACCATGCTTCTAATTACTTCGATTGGATATTTACCAGCAGCTGTCTCAGCCGAAAGCATCAACGCATCCGCTCCATCCATCACTGCATTTGCTACGTCATTTGTTTCTGCACGGGTTGGGCGTGGGTTCTCAATCATGCTTTCCATCATTTGAGTAGCCACAATTACTGGCTTCGCTAGCTTGTTACACTTCTCCACTAACATCTTCTGTACCATGGGCACTTCTTCCATCCAAATTTCTACTCCCAAGTCTCCACGCGCAACCATCACGGCATCGGTAGCCGCTAAAATCGCATCGATATTCTCAAGTGCCTCTGGCTTTTCAATTTTTGCAATAATGCGCGCGTTGGATTTGTTTCTGTTAATGATATCGCGTAAGATTTCAATATCAGTTGCCTTTCTTACAAATGATAGTGCTATCCAATCCACTTTATTCAAAAGCCCAAATTCTAAATCTTCTAAATCTTTATCGGTAAGAGAGGGGGCCGATACTTTTGAAAAAGGAAGATTAATGCCTTTGCGCGATTTCAACGGTCCACCATAAATTACCTGGCATACCACATCAACGTCTCTCACCTCCATCACCTTCAATTCGATCTTGCCATCATCAATCAAAATCATATCTCCTTTCTTCACATCGCGAGGCAATCCTTCGTACGAGGTGCTTATTAGTTCATTATTACCCAGTACTTCTCGTGTCGTGATAATTAATTCCTGGCCTTGCTTTATTTCAATTCCGGGTTGCATCTCGTTCACTCTAATCTTTGGGCCTTGCAAATCTTGAAGCAATGCTACGCTAGTGCCCATTTCATTATTCAGCTCTCTCACAAAATTGATCACCTTCAAATGATCTTCGTGTTTGCCGTGTGAAAAATTCAAGCGAAATACATCAACACCTTCTTTGATCAATGCGTGAAGCATCTCTTTATTGTTAGACGCAGGCCCTACAGTTGCTACGATTTTTGTTTTGTTGTACGAGATTCTTTCCATGGATATAGTTTAGAAAATAAAGTAATCTTTCGCTTTTAAAGCGCTCAAAGGTATAAAAGCAACCAATTCTACGGAAGGGATGTTGCGTAAGACTTCCTGCAACCGATTGCTCTTGTCAGGATCGTCACTTTGATTGAGTAAAATAAAATCGTAATGAGGAAATTCTGACACTAACACGCTCCTATTCTGATCAGATTCAATTGGTTTATTTCTAAATAATTTAAGCACACTGGCTTCTGAATGATAGCTATAATATGAAAAGGTAGCTTCCACATTTTTTTTAAAAGTAACTTGTAAATCAGGCTCCCTTACAAGTTTCACATCCAACCAGTTATTTATCTCCCAAGCAATTTTATAGCCTTTTAGCGGTGAGATAATTCCGATTAGCTCAAAATCATAAGAATATTCAATCTCAAGCCGCTTTTTCTTCATTTTCACTAGTTACTCAAAAGTACTGTAGCTAAGGATAGCATTATAAAGTTTGTCAATATTGTGCTAAATCTCTTTATTTGCACCTGATTTTTGAATCCTTAAACCTTATTTATCATGTCCGAAATCGCACAAAAAGTAAAACAAATCATCATCGACAAGTTAGGTGTTGAAGAATCTGAAGTAACCCCTGAGGCAAGCTTTACCAATGATCTGGGAGCTGATTCACTAGACACTGTTGAGTTGATCATGGAGTTCGAAAAAGAATTCAATATCTCTATTCCGGATGATCAGGCTGAGAACATTGCTACGGTGGGTCAAGCCATTTCTTACTTAGAAGAAAACGCAAAGAAATAAGTTTTCTCAAGTCGTTTACAGTAGAACTTAACTATGACTTTTAAGAGAGTTGTTATAACGGGGGCGGGTGCGCTTACTCCTATTGGTAATACCCTTCGCGAGTATTGGGATGGTTTATCTCAAGGTAAAAGCGGAGCCGCCCCTATTACTCGTTTTGACACTACTCTTTTTAAAACAAAGTTTGCCTGTGAATTAAAAGGTTTTGATGCATCCAATTTTATGGATCGCAAAGAAGCTCGAAAGTTGGATCCATTCTCTCAGTATGCAATGGTAGCAGCTGACGAGGCTATTAAAGACTCCAACCTTCCGCTGGATGAAATTAATAAAGATCGTGTTGGCGTAATTTGGGGATCTGGAATTGGTGGCCTCTATACTTTTCAGGAAGAAGTTCTTGCTTTCGGAAAAGGTGATGGAACACCACGATTCAATCCATTCTATATTCCAAAAATGATACCTGACTTAAGTGCAGGGCATATTTCTATTAAATACGGCTTCAGGGGACCCAACTTTGTAACTGTTTCTGCTTGTGCTTCTTCAACTAATGCTATTTATGATGCTTACACCTATTTGAAATTAGGGAAAGCAGATATAATGGTTTCTGGTGGTTCAGAAGCAGCCGTTTGCATTGCGGGTATAGGTGGTTTTAATGCGCTCAAAGCTTTATCAGAAAGAAATGATTCTCCAGAAACAGCATCGCGACCGTATGACAAAGACAGAGATGGATTTGTATTAGGTGAAGGTGCTGGAGCACTTATCTTAGAAGAATATGAGCACGCTAAAAAACGCGGAGCTAAAATCTATGCCGAGATTATTGGTGGTGGCATGTCTTCTGATGCTTACCATATTACTGCTCCACATCCGGAGGGCGCTGGTATTATCAAAGTAATGGAATATGCTTTAGAAGAGGCTGGTATCAAACCAGAAGAAATTGATTATATCAATACTCACGGAACTTCTACACCGCTTGGTGACATTGGAGAAATAAAAGCTATTCAAAAAGTATTTGGCGAGCATGCTTACAAGCTTAACATTAGCTCTACCAAATCGATGACCGGCCATTTGCTTGGTGCAGCCGGTGCTATTGAAACAATTGCATGTTTATTGGCTATTAATGAAGGAATTATCCCTCCTACCATCAATCATTTTACTGACGATGACGAACTAGACCCTCGTCTTAATCTTACCTTCAATAAGGCGCAAAAGAAAAATGTGAAAATTGCATTGAGCAATACATTTGGCTTCGGTGGACACAACTTTTCTGTAATCATCAAAAAGGTAGAGTAAGCCCCTCCTAGCGTGTGGAATTTACTGACCTTATCGAAGCCTAATTCCAAAGAAGACAAAAAATTAATTACTGCTATAAAAACCATTGCTGGTTTTGCGCCCAATAATTTGGCTCTTTACCAACTGGCAACACTTCACAGTTCTAAATCAAAAGAAACAGACGGATACAGAGAATCTAACGAACGACTGGAATATTTAGGAGATGCTATATTAGGCGCTGCAGTTGCAGATTATCTCTTTAAAAAATATCCGTTCAAAAATGAAGGATTTCTTACCGAAATAAGATCGCGCATTGTAAATCGCGAATCGTTAAATAATCTTGCCAGAAAAATTGGCATTGGATCAATTGTTCGGTTTGATCAAAAGAACACTCAACTTCAACATGTAATACTGGGAAATACCTTAGAGGCTTTGGTGGGGGCAATCTATCTGGATAAAGGATATCTGAGGACCAAAAAATTCGTGATCGATAAATTAATACAGCCCTACTTCGATTTAGAAGTAATGATAGGCTCCAACAGCAATCACAAAAGTAAATTGATAGAATGGGCACAGAGCAAGGGCAAGGAAATTAGATTTGAACTGTTGGATACTAAAAAAACAGGCCATAACTATAAAGAATTTGCCATACAGGTAATCATAGAATCTGAACCGTATGCGATTGGCCATGGGTTTAACAAAAAGAAAGCAGAGCAAAGTGCGGCTGAAAAAACGTGTGAATTGTTAGAGATTTAGCAAGTAATAAAGCTCTACCTTGCAGCAATTCCAAACCCGTTTGTAAATGGCAGCGAGCAGAATAGTGAAAATTGGAGGCGCAACGGTAAATCAAACACCACTTGATTGGAATAATAATGTCACCAACATTATAGCTGCTATTGAAGCAGCCAAAAAAGAAAAAGTAGCTATTCTTTGCTTACCTGAATTATGCCTTACGGGATATGGCTGCGAAGATTTATTTTTGAGCGACTGGCTTTCCGCGAAAGCGTGGACACATCTGCAGGAAATTATTCCTCATTGCGAGTCAATCACCGCTTGCGTAGGTTTACCAATACGTTTTGGCGGCATTACTTACAACGGAGCGTGCGTTATCTCCGATAAAAAAATTCTTGGAATAACATTAAAACAAAATCTCGCTCGCGATGGTGTGCACTATGAACCCAGGTGGTTTGATGCTTGGCCTTCTGGACTTATCAAAGAAGTAACTATTGGAGGTGAAGCTATTTCGGTGGGCGATTTGATTTACGAAATGCATGGGATCAAATTTGGATTTGAAATTTGTGAAGATGCCTGGCGCAAAGAAAAACGGCCAGGCTATAAACTTTGCGAAAGAGGTGTTGATTTAATTTTCAATCCTAGTGCCAGTCATTTTGCCATGGGTAAAAGTGAGCTTCGCGAAAAGGAAGTGGTAATAGAGGGCTCTGCAAAATTTAATTGCGCATACGTCTTCACCAATCTACTCGGCAACGAAGCCGGAAGAATGATTTATGATGGCGATATTGTTTTTGGCCAAAATGGGGAAATAGTAAAAGTAAACGAGCGACTTTCATTCAAGTCTTTCAATCTACAAGCTTGTGAAATAAATTTTGATCAACCCGAGCTTACTCAAATTTATCCGATAACAGATAACAAAAAAAGAAACGAGGAGTTGGCACGCGCAGCGTCTCTGGCGCTTTTCGATTATTTAAGAAAGAGTAAAGCAAAGGGTTTTGTACTAAGCCTAAGCGGAGGTGCCGATTCTTCTTTGTGCGCGGTGCTGGTAGCCGAAATGATTAGACGAGCTTCCAAAGAATTAGGGTTGAATACGGTAGCTGAAATTTTAGGACTCACTGCCCATAAAGATGAAAGAGAACTCGTTTCAAAAATTCTAACATGTGCTTATCAGGGAACGATGAATTCATCTGCCACAACTTTTACCTCTGCGCAAAAATTAGCCGAATCGATTGGTGCAACATTTCATCATTGGCTAATTGATGAAGACGTAAATTCTTACGAGAAGAAAATTGAAAAAGCTTTAGGAAGAAGTTTGACATGGGAGGCAGATGACATCGCCAAACAAAATATTCAGGCCAGGTCGCGCTCGCCAATTATTTGGATGCTTGCCAATATAAACCGAGCAGTATTGCTTACCACCTCTAATCGCAGTGAAGGCGATGTGGGCTACACTACTATGGATGGCGACACAAGCGGAAGCCTTGCCCCTATTGCAGGGCTTGATAAACCCTTTATCATTCAATGGTTGAAATGGGCAGAAAAGGAGCTTGGCTATACAGGTCTTAGTTATGTTAATAATCTGCAACCAACTGCAGAACTAAGGCCACTGGAAAAAACTCAAACGGATGAAAAAGATTTAATGCCTTATGCGTTATTGGTGAACATCGAAAAACTAGCTATTCAGCAACGAAAATCACCCATAGAGGTCTACCAGATTTTATCTAAAACAGAAAATAATACCAACCTTAAAGAATACGTTAAGAAATTTTTCAGATTATGGTCTAGTAACCAATGGAAAAGAGAGCGCCTGGCTCCTTCTTTTCATTTAGATGATATAAATGTAGACCCGCGCAGTTGGTGCCGGTTTCCTATTCTATCCGGAAGTTTTAAAGAAGAATTGGCGGAGTTAGATAAACTCAGTTAAGATTAATGTCAATGCCTTATCTTTACTATTTAATTTGCTTTTAAACTTATCCTTATACCATTTAGTCGAACAAACTATGATCAGTTACATTATCTGGAATGGCAGCCCTGAAATTTTTTCAATAGGCATTTTCTCTCTTCGCTATTATGGCCTTTTGTTCGCGTTGGGCTTTCTTCTCAGTCAGCAAATATTGTATTACATCTACAAACAAGAAGGCAAACCCGAAAGAGATGTAGACACGTTAACTATTTACATGATTGTTGCCACTATTCTTGGAGCTAGATTAGGGCATATCATTTTTTACGAACCATCCATGTTATGGACAGATCCACTTGGAGTTCTTCTTCCGTTTCAGATATGGCCATTTAAACTAACAGGTTTTACTGGGTTGGCCAGTCATGGAGGAGCGATAGGAATTCTATTTGCATTGTGGCTATACAGCCGAAAGAAAAAACCCGGGCAAAACTATCTCCAGATATTAGATCGCATCGTTATTCTGGTTTGCTTAACGGGAGGATTAATACGGATGGGTAATTATTTTAATTCGGAAATAATTGGAAAACCAACGGATAGTAGCCTAGGGGTAGTCTTTATTAACCCGGTAACGGAAAGGATTCTTTATAATGAAGATGGCACTAATCCAATTTCATCTATCGAATTTAAAAAAGATGAAGAAAAAACAGTAGATGAAAATGGGCGAGTTCCTCTTGCTATTTATTTATTCTTTAAACCAGGTACTACCGAAAATCAAGTGAATGAGTTTGTTGACTGGAGAGTACGAAATATTCTAGCTAGTCAGAATGAATTCGTAGATATCTCAAACAGTCAGATGAGTTCAAGTACAACTATGGAAGCTTCTGGCACATATGCCGCAAAAGTCAATATCATGGCTGTCTCCCGGCATCCTGCACAACTTTATGAATCCATTTCATGCTTTGTTCTATTTGCACTTTTACTTTGGTATTGGTCAAAGAAAAAACTCAATTTACCTGAAGGAAGGATCTTTGGAATTTTTATGATTTTACTTTGGAGTCTACGGTTCGCCTATGAATTTCTCAAAGAAAATCAAGAAGCCTTTGAAGATAATCTTACCTTAAACATGGGGCAAATATTAAGCATACCACTTGTGCTGGTGGGAGTTTATATATTGATTCGATCCTTCAAACAAAAAGAGGCCAATAGTTAATAATTCAAGTAAGTATTAGTGTAAAAATTAGAAATGTTACTGCTAGTTCTCGGATTTCTATTTGGCATTACTACCTCAACTGACGTACAACCTGACCAAGTTAAATCTGATACTATCGTTGTTTTAGACACAACAAGATTATTAACTATCAATCGGGTTTTAATTATTGGCAATAAAAAAACGCGAGATCAAATCATCTCCAGAGAATTATCTTTAAAATCAGGAGATACTATTCGCACAGATAAATTAGCCGAGACATTACTATGGGACAGAAGAAAAATATACAACCTTCGTTTATTTAATGTAGTCACCATTCGCAGTTTAGAAATATCTTCATCGGCAATAGATCTCTTAGTGGAAGTAGAAGAACGATGGTATACTTGGCCCTCTCCTATTTTTGAACTCTCTGATCGTAACTTTAACGAGTGGTGGCAAAACTATAATCATGACTTTGGGAGAGTAAATTTTGGAATTAAGCTGGATCAATTTAATGTGCGTGGAAGAAATGAAACACTGCGATTAACAGCACAATTCGGATTCAACCAAAAATTCGACTTGAGTTATACCATACCGTATCTTGACAAAAAACAAAAACAGGGCCTTATCATTAATTTCGATTATAGCAACCCAAAGAATCTGGCCGCAGCCACTGAAGATCATGTGCTTTTCTTTATTCAAAAAAAAGAACCTATCCGAATTTCAACAGGTGCGCAACTAACTTATACTTATCGTAAATCATTTTATGAGACGCACTCCTTTTCAGTTGGTTATAGAAGCACCAAAATTGCTGATACCGTCTACAAAAAAAATATTAATTATCTTTTTGGCGATGATCAACAAAATTATACGTCACTATCCTATTCATTTCGATCAGAACATCGGGATATTGTTATGTATCCACTGAAAGGGTATCAGTTTTCAGCAACTTTACAGCGCAATGGAGTAGGTTTTGATGGAAAGGTAAATCAATGGATTGCTAATCTAACCTATGCTTATCACCACGATTTTAGAAAAGGGTACTACCTCTCTAATTTTACTTCTGCTTATATAAGCGACCCCACCAATCAGCCCTACAACTTGTATGGAGCACTCGGCTATCAACGCCAAATAGTAAGAGGTTACGAAATCTATGTGATTGAGGGGCCCAAATTTTTCGTAAATAAGACTACCTTCAAAAAACGAATATTTTCTAAAGTATGGAGATGGGAAAATATGCCAATAGAACAATTCAGGCATCTGCCGTTTGCCGTTTACTTGAAAGGGTTCGTTGACTTAGGGTATATTCAAAACTACCCTTATTATTCAGAAAATAATAAAAACACACGGTTAGCCGATACAATGTTAGCGGGGTATGGTACAGGGTTAGATATTGTTGTACCCTATGATGTAGTTATTCGGCTAGAGTATACTTACACTCGTCAAGGAGCGCAAGGTTTTTTTGTTAATCTTAAAAAAGAATTCTAATTTTTTATACTTTAGTGTATCATCAGCTGATTCGGAATGAAAAATTTCGTTATAGTTTTGATATACGCCTTTACTACACATTTGGGTTATACCCAAAGCGTTAATACACTCATGGGTGCCCGACAGGCTGGGTTAGGATACGCTTCTGCTACATTAACTGACGATTGGTCTATTCATAATAATCCGGCCGGCATTTCATCCCTCAAACAAAGGAGTGTTGGTTTTGCGTATGATCTAACGCCCGGCATAGCCGGGGGAAATAGAGTTGCCGCTTCATTGAATACTCCTACTAAATGGTTCAATTCAGGAGTTGGATTCTTTCGATTCGGTGATGCGTTATACAGTGAAAGTAGAATTTCGATTGCAGTAGGAAACAAAATTGGCATCTCATCACTGAGTTTAAGGGGCAATTACAATCAATACCGGGCAGACGGATTCGGTACATCAACTGCTTTTAGTTTAGATATTGGAAGCATTACTCAACTAACTCAACAAATAAGTGTTGGCTTGTACATCACAAATATTACGCAGGCTTCATTTACCTCATCATCAGGAGAAAGATTACCTACCAGATTAGTAGCAGGTTTTGGCTATACACCTTCAGAAAAAATCTTAATAACAACTGAGATTGAAAAAGATCTCGATTTCCCCATTATGTGGAGAACAGGATTTGAAATGGGCATTTATAAAAGTGTGTTTTTTCGTACGGGGTATAACTTAAATCCCAATGCAGGATTCTTTGGCTTTGGTATTAAAAAGAAAAATCTTAAAATCGATTATGCCCTTCGTTACCAAAATTTACTAGGTGTTTCCCATCAGGCGTCTGCAAGCTATACCCTTCCAGAAGTAAAAAAGAAATGAATTCCTGCAAGATCTTCCTACTACTGCTCAGTTTTATAAACCTATCTGCTCAGGATTATCCCCGAAGAGAAATAAATTTAGCGCGACTAACCGATGAAATATTTTCTGTGCAAGGAGGTGGGCTTAACTATCAACATCTGTATGAAAATTACGCGCAACTTATATCCAATCCATTGGATCTTAATTACGCAACGGCAGATCAGTTAAGCTCGCTCTATATTCTTAGCTCGCAACAAATTCAAAATTTCATCAATTACCGAAAAGAAGTTGGCCGTATCCTATCAATTTACGAGCTTCAATTAATTGAAGAATTTACAAAAGAGGTATTTCTGAAGTTAATTCCATTTGTTACTGTCGTAGAAGAAAATTCCTTGTTAAATAAATCTTTACTAAATAGAATTTTAAAAGAGCCTAACAATTATTTACTTATTCGCTATACGGAGACGCTAGAAACTCAAAAAGGGTTTTCAGCCAAAACTGATAGTGCTAGTAGATTTATGGGCAAACCAGGAGATTTCTATACGCGGTTTCGCACCAGCAAAACAGAAGACTTTAGCGTAGGGTTTACGGTTAAAAAAGATGCAGGTGAACCTATACAGTGGAATCCATCTAAAAAATATTATGGTTTTGATTTTATCTCTTTCCATACGCAGCTATTGAATAAAGGAAAAATTAAAAACTTAATCGTTGGCGATTTTCAATCGCAATTTGGTCAGGGTTTAACTCTTGGATCGGTATTTGGAATTGGTAAAAATGCAGAAGCGGTAACAACTATGCGAAGAAGCAATCTTGGTTTCCTTCCCTACACTTCACAATATGAAGCCGGCTACTTTAGAGGGCTAGCTATTTCCTATGAGCTTATTAAGAATATAAAAATTCACAGCTTCATTTCATCTAAAGGCAGAGATGGAAACTTGCAGCAAGATTCTTCTTACAGTTCCATTTCATCCTTTAATTTCACTGGTCTTCACAGAACTCCTACGGAAATGGAGAGTCGAAATAGTTTTCAAGAAAGTAATCTTGGCTTTATCTTAAACTATAAAAATCAATCTTTAGATGCCGGAATCTTGTTGCACCAGACTTTGTTCGATAAAGATTTAAACAGAAATCCGTCAGCTTATAATCAATTTTATTTTTCAGGAAATCGAAACCAAAATATTGGAGGCTTTCTCAACTACCATTTCAGTAACATTTCTTTGTTCAGCGAATTCAGTCATACAATAAATCATGGCAATGCCGTCATCATCGGATTATTAACCAGCTTAAATAATCAATTAGATGTCTCTTTAGTCTATCGAAAATTTGATCGCGACTTTTATAGTTTTTATAGCAACGCCATTTCAGAAAATTCAACTCCCCAAAATGAATCGGGTTTATATTGGGGATGGAAATATATCTTTAACAAGAAATATTCTACATCAGGCTATGTAGACCTTTTTGAATTTCCTTGGCTAAAATATCGAAACTATGCGCCTACCCAAGGAAGTGAATGGCTCATCCGTTTCAATTATAAACCTTCTAAAACAATAAATTTATTCGTACAAGTAAGGGAAGAAAACAAAAGCAGAAATTCATCAGCCACAACAAACCTTTACCAACCACAGGAAATTACTAAAAAAAGCTATTGGATTAATATGGATTATTCGGCTTCACAAGATCTTAGCTTTAGAACAAGAATACAATTTAGTGATCAAAAATTTGAAAATAGAAATACCAGCGGCATGGCTATCATTCAAGACGCTTCATATAATTGGAAAAGATTTACCCTAACGGGCAGATATGCGATTTTTGATACTGATGATTTTGATAACAGAATATATTCATACGAAAAAGATGTCTGGCTCGCCTTTACTTTTCCACCTTACTTTGGAAAAGGAATTCGGGAATATTTGGTTTTAGAATATCGACTAAATAAAAATACAGACTTTTGGATTAGATGGTCGCAAACACATTACGCCAATAAGGAGACGATTGGATCAGGAGGCAATACCATTATCGGAAATACTCAAAACGATATTCGTTTTCAGGTAAGGATAAGATTTTAAGTGTATCTTAACACGCGAAAATTAATTTAGATGCACGCAGTTAAACTTGTTACGCCTGGGGTCTTATTAATGCTATGTATTGGCCTATTCGTTTTTATATTGGTTTTTCGGGCAATTTTTAAACCTAACAAGCCAAAATAACTAAAGTTGATTTTGGGCATTTTATCGTTCTGTTAGTATCTTTAGCGAAACAACATCAAAATTATGATATACATCATGGACATTTCAGGAATACAAGATAAAATACCTATGAGAAGAATCAATTCCCTATTTATCATTATCCTCGTTTCGTTGGCGCTGCTTTGCATTGCGTCACTTAGTTTTTCTCAAAACACAAAGAAAACACTGGAACTTCCCGAATTCAAAAGTGTCTATGTAAATAGCAACTACGCAGTCTATCTAAAACAAACTAACAAACAAGAAGTAACTGTTGATGCCCTCACTGAAATTTATGAGCTAACTACCATTAAAGTTGAAAATGGCGTATTGCTGATTAATGTAGAAAGGAAACCAGATAATCCTAACAAAAGCATTTGGGCTAAGATTGATGACATCAAAATTAAACCCAATATGAAATTAATGGTGAGCATGAAAAACATTACCGAACTTCAGGTAAATGGAAATGGAAAAATCATATCTGAAAATTCTATTGCATCAGATTATTTAAACCTTGGCGTAGCGGGTGGCGGAAGTATTGACTTGGATATAAAAGGCAACAATGTAAAAACAGAGGTGAGCGGCTCAGGCACGATAACTTTAAAAGGATATGCAACCGCCAACGATATCTCGATGAGTGGAAGTGGAAATGTGAATGCCTTTACCTGTGAATTAGAAAATGCGAAAATTAAAATGAGCGGCTCAGGCACATGCGAACTAAACGTGACCAATAGCCTGGAAGCTACCGTGCTCGGCAGCGGAGTACTAAAACATAAAGGCAATACCAAAAACGTAACTAAGAAAGTTTACGGATCAGGCTCGGTAGAAAGAGCTTATTGATTTCTACTTAGATTTTTTTTAAGAGCCGACCAAACTGGTCGGCTTTTTTTGTTTAAATTAAATTAGAGTTGGCCAAACAAAATTCTATAGGGCACTTTTCAGCAGGTTACATTTAACATGCGGCTACTTAGGACATTCAAAAGGCTTATTGGGGCTTTGGACCGCTAATTAAAATTATTTTAAAAATACGGGAAAAACCCCGTTGACAACTCTTGCCAGATTGATATATTTTGCAGGAGAAGGTTTTAAAAAAAACAACCCCGCTTGTGGGCGGGGCTATTTTAAAGTTTTCACAACGGAATTAAAGGAATTTAAATTAAGGCATAAAAAAAGCCCCCGATAAGGACGAGGGCAGAACCAACGAGGCGAACCTCACTACGGAATAATCCTTATTGTGATTTGCTTCGATACAAACATACTAGAAAATAACTCATAACGACAAATAAAATGAAAGTACTTGGACTGGATTTAGGAGTAACCTCAGTAGGTGGAGGCTTACTAACGCTTCCTGATAAATTTGAAGATTGGGGGCAAGAAGGGAGAATAGAATGGGTTGGAAGTCGGATAATACCAGTAGATGGAGATTATCTTAAAAAATTTGAGACAGGCTCCGAAGTGGAGACTAAAGCTGCTTTTCGGACAAAGGGACGAGGTTCAAGAAAATTAAAGCAACGTTATGTTTTACGCAGAACAAGGCTTTTAAAAGTGCTTAAAATATTAGGTTGGGTGAATACGGAGTTTCCAGAAAATTTTAAAGAGAAAATCAGAAAAGAGGATAAATTCAAATTCAATATAAGTGATTATTTACCATTTGAACAAGCTTCCATCGATGAGGCTACTAAACTCCTAGGTGTTAAAAATAAAGAAGGAAAGTTAGCTTGTTCAGAGGATTGGGTTATCTATTACCTACGGAAGAAAGCATTGACTGAAAAGATAAACCTAAGCGAGTTGACTAGGATTATCTACATGTTTAATCAGCGGAGAGGATTCAAAAGTGGGAGAAAAGATTTAAAAGATGTAACGGAAGATACTGTCGAGAAAAAGCGTGTTGAAATCCTTGCTATTAAGCATGTCTTGCAGATAAGCCAAGAAAAGGATAAGAATGGAAAGTTTAAATTTCAAATAGTGCCAGATAACAGCAATGCGAAAATACCAGTTGAGCCATGGGAAGAATTGCGATTCAAAAAACCAGAGTGGGAAGGCAAAACCTTTACCTTGTTGATTACTGTGAAAAATGGAAAGCAGAACAAACCACAAACACCAAAGGAAGATGATTATGATTTGTTATTAACAGCACTAGATAATCTAATTGAAAACTCTGGAAAACAAGTCGGTGAGTATTTCTTTGATGAATTGGCGAATGATAAAAACTACAAAATACGTCAGCAGACAGTAAAAAGAAAAAGGTATCAAGATGAACTCAAAGCGATTTGGGATCGGCAATCGCAAGATGACTGCCATCCCGAATTAAAGGACAAGTCAAAGCTTTTTGAAATTTCTCAAGTCTTGTATCCTACTCAAACCAAAGCAGGGTCATCAAAATCAAAAGAAATTCTAAGCAATGATCTATATCATGTAATTGCCAATGACATCATCTACTATCAAAGAGAATTGAAGTCGCAAAAGAGCCTTATTAGCGGCTGCCAGTTTGAGAAATTGGATATAGAAAGAAATGATGAGAAAATTAAAATAGGAGTTAAGGTTGCACCTAGAACATCTCCAGAATTTCAGGAATTTAGGATTTGGCAAACTATACATAATATCAAAATATATGAAAAGGAGCAGTACGTTGATGGCCATTCAAGGATTGACGTAGATGTAACCGGATTATACTTGGGTAACGACCCGAAAGGCTTTGAGACAAAAGAAAAATTATTCGAACTATTTGATAGCAATGGAGAAGTTGATGAAAAGAAAGTGTTTAAGTCTATCAATGAAACTCATTCGGCAAAGCTAACAAAGGAAACATATCGGATAAGTCTGTTTTATAAAAAGGACGTTACAGTCAAAGGAAACGAAACAAAAAAACTATTCAGAAAGTACTTCGAGAAAGCGAATGCAGATGCAGAAGGGGAATTGGTTTTAAACAATCCTGAAAAGTTTAATAGGCTTTGGCATATATTCTATTCCATCAGTTCATCCGATTCGAGCAAGTCACAAAAAGGAATTGAGACAGCACTTAGAAATCCAAAGATAAAATTTGGCTTCACAGACGAAGCAATTAAGACCCTAACCTCAATCCCTGAAGTAACGAAGCAATACGCATCCTTATCTACAAAGGCGATCAAGAAATTACTGCCCTTGATGCGATGTGGAAAATATTGGAAGTGGGAGAACATTACAACCGAGAACCAACTCAAAATACAAAAGATTGTTAAAGATGGGTGGGATAAAATAAACAAAGAGACTGGAGAGGTCGTCAATGAAAAACCATTTTTTAGAACTGAACAAGTACAAGGGTTGGCCACTTGGATGGCCGCTTATGTAATCTATGACAGGCATTCAGAAAGCTTGAATACAGAAAAATATACTTCCTACGATCAGATAGACGTAATGAAACTTGTTCCTAATAATTCATTGAGGAATCCATTGGTAGAGCAAATTGTACGGGAGACACTCTTCTTGGTTAAAGATCTTTGGAAACAGCATGGCCAGCCAGATGAAATTCACATTGAACTTGGCAGAGATTTGAAGAAGAACATGGAGGAACGCGCAAAGATTTCGGAAGCAAATACGAACAACCAGCAAGAACGCGAAAGGATCAAACGTTTATTGAAGGAACTGCTGAACGATAGCTTCGAGGAATACCTTGACGAGAACACTACCGTGACCTCTCACTTTGAAACAAGGCCGAACCCAGAAAGCCCAATGGACATTGAGAAGTTTAAGATATGGAAAAGCTTAGCGGGTGCTTTACCAGAAGATATTGCTACCTATTTCAAAGAGAAAGACAAAAAAGAGAAACTGCCT
>JANYHI010000049.1 GCA_025359125.1 Cytophagales bacterium | reverse complement strand
AACAGGATTACTCGCACTGGCACATAATCTGGCGAAGTGGGCAGCCTAAGCTGATCTCCCTTTTTTTTCTTTCAACTAAAATCTTACCCTCAAACTCCTAAACAAAAAAAGACCGCCTCAGACTTTTGAGACAGCCTCTTTTTTTGTGTTATATTTGCGCTCAAATGTGTGAGCTTTCTAAACCAAAATTCCGCAAAAAGAAACTCGGAACTTACCCCTACATCAGTGTAGTGTTCAGCATCACGCTCGCGCTGTTTGCCATAGGCGTTTTCGGCACTCTCGTGATTTATTCAAAAGAACTAGAGCGAACCGTTCGCGATAATGTTAAGATTCAGGTCTATCTCAAAAATCAGCTCACTGCCCAACAAACGCAGAATATAAAAAAGCAACTACAAGACAAGAACTTTGTAACTAAATCCAACCCTGAAAAATCAATTGCGTTTGTTTCAAAAGAAGAAGCTGCCCAACAGTTTATCAAAGAAACAGGAGAAGATTTTAAGAATTTTTTAGGCGAAAATCCATTACGCGATGCCTATTTGGTAAAGATTGATCAAGCCTATCACGACAAGGTTAGCCTTTCTAAAATCAAAAAAGAAACCGAAAAAATTCAAGGTGTATTTCAGGTTTATTATGTGGAAAATGTGATTGATTCCATTAACGAAAATGTAACCAAAATAGGATTGATTCTTATGGGATTGGTTGCACTACTACTATTAACAGTCGTTTTATTAATTAATAATACGGTAAGATTAGCCCTTTTCTCTCAGCGTTTCATCATAAGAAGTATGCAACTGGTAGGTGCTAAGCGCTGGTTTATTCAACGTCCATTTCTTTTTCAGGCTTCCTGGCACGGTGCACTTGCAGGTATGTTGGCTTCGCTATTACTTTTTGGGTTAATTTCCATTGCCACGCGCAGAATTGAAGATTTAGCATTATTACAAAATACAGATCGTTTGTTTTTACTGGGCGGATCATTAGTGATGCTAGGAATTGTGGTAGCAGTCACCAGTACCTATAGAGCTGTTGCAAAATATTTAAGATTATCTTTAGACGAATTATTTTAACCATGAGCAAATTACCTTTCGGAAAGAAAAATTATCAGTGGATGATAATCGGTATCGTTACGTTAATTGTAGGATTTACTGTTATGGCAATGGACAAAGAACCATATGGGTTTGGTTTCTTAGGTTTAACCTTGGGGCCGATCATCGTAGTTTCAGGTTTTATTCTAGAGATCGCTGCCATTCTGCATACTCCTAAAGAAAATAAATAGTTAGTCATGTCAATTATTGAGGCTATTATCCTTGCTGTAGTGGAAGGGATTACGGAGTTTTTGCCTGTTTCCTCTACTGGGCATATGATCATCATATCTTCATTGCTGGGAATTGCCAATGAATCTTTCACCAAGGTATTTACGGTGGCTATTCAATTGGGTGCAATCTTATCCGTTGTGGTTTTATATTGGAAGCGATTTTTCCAATCAGCAAATTTCTATTTTAAATTATTCGTTGCTTTCCTCCCGGCAGCCATCATCGGATTTCTATTGAATGATTATATCGATCAACTTTTAGAAAAAGTAGAAGTTGTTGCTATCATGTTGATTGCCGGAGGAATTTTATTTTTATTTATTGATAAACTTTTTAGGCAAACAGAAGAAGCTGGTTTTCAAGAAGTAACTTACTCTTCGGCATTGAAGATCGGTTTTTTTCAAACCATCGCCATGATACCAGGTGTATCCAGATCTGCAGCCACCATTATTGGCGGCTTAACTCAAAAGCTAACTAAGAAAACCGCTGCTGAATTTTCTTTTTTTCTTGCAGTACCTACAATGGCAGCGGCCACAGGCTACAAGCTTTTAAAATTTTATAAAGAAGGAAATGGCTTTAGCTCAACAGAAATCTCTGCCTTAGCAATAGGTAATTTAGTGGCATTTATAGTTGCTCTGCTCGCCATCAAAACCTTTATTAGTTTTCTTACTAAACATGGATTTAAAATATTCGGTTACTACAGAATAATTGTAGGCATTATTATTTTAGCTCTTTATTTTTCTGGCATCCGGCTATCAACTCTTTAAATGATGGCTAATCCTGCTAATGATGAAGGACGACTGTTGCTAGTTGATAAACCCTACAGGTGGACATCCTTTGATGTGGTAAACAAACTGCGGCATAAATTAAAAATTAAAAAGATAGGCCATGCCGGCACGCTAGATCCGCTAGCTACAGGTCTTCTTATAATCTGTACAGGTAAACTCACAAAAAAAATTGATGAATATCAGGCGCAAGAAAAAGAATACACCGGCCACTTCATTATAGGGCAAACAACACCTAGCCATGATTTAGAAACGGAAGTAACTACAGCTGTTGACATATCTGCCGCTACCAATGAAGCTATTTCTGCTGCAACAGAAAATTTTACAGGAACTATCCAACAAATTCCACCTCTTCATTCGGCTATTAAAGTAGCTGGAAAACGTGCATATGAATTGGCTCGCCAAGGAAGTGATCTAGAACTAAAACCTCGCGAAGTTCACATTTCAACTTTTGAAATTACCTCTATTTTAAAACCTGCCGTTCATTTCAGAATTGTGTGCTCAAAAGGAACTTATATTCGTAGTATAGCCAGAGACTTTGGGAATGAATTAGGTACCGGTGCTTATTTGGCATCTCTATGCAGAACCAGAATTGGCAATTTTAAGTTAGAAGATGCTAAGACAATAGAACAAATTGATTGAGTTGTAAAAAATGAATATCTATTATAGCCTCGAAGATTTTACCAAGCTAAATTTTGCGGTTGTTACCAGTGGCACATTTGATGGCGTACACATTGGGCATCAAAAAATCATTAACAAGCTGAAGGAAATAGCTGCGCAGAATAATGGCGAGACTGTAGTGATTACTTTCTGGCCACATCCCAGACTTATTCTTAAGCCAGAAGATGAAAGCCTGAGGGTGCTTAACACGTTTGAAGAAAAGGCCGAGCTTCTTAAAAAGCAGGGAATCCAACACCTCTTGCGAATTCCATTCACAAAAGAATTTTCTCAAATTAGTTCTCAAGCATTCATCAAAAATATTTTAGTAGATACAATTGGAACAAAAAAATTGGTGATTGGATACGACCACCGGTTCGGCAATAACCGCGAAGGAAGCTTTGAACAATTACAAGTGAATGGTCCTGCTTATGGCTTTGATGTTCAGGAAATTGAAAGACAAGACATCGATCATGTGGCCGTTAGTTCAACAAAAATTAGAAAAGCACTTGAAAGCGGAGATATAGTGACAGCGAATCATTTTTTAGGTAGAGCTTACTCATTAACAGGTGAAGTAGTAAAGGGTGATAAGCTCGGCAGGGTGTTGGGCTACCCTACCGCAAACATTGATATTGACTCAAGACATAAATTAATTCCTTCAGATGGAATTTATGCCGTAACGGTTGCGCACGAAAGTGCTTCGTATAAAGGTATGCTTTACATTGGCAACCGACCGACTGTAAACGGAAACAAGCGTGTGATTGAGGTCAATCTTTTTGACTTTAATAAAGAAATCTATGGCGAATCTTTAATTGTTAATTTCCAAGACTTAATCCGATTAGACGAAAAATTTCACGATTTAGAGGCATTAAAATTGCGACTTCACCAAGATAAAATAGAAGCCTTTTCTATTTTATCGAGAAAAATTTAAACAACTTTCATTTCTTCTAATTCAAGTGCCAATCTGGATTCTTCCAAATCTAGTTCATATTCAATTTTACGAATGGCCTCATCTCCTATTTTTCTCTGCTTTCTTAAATCTTCCAAGAAAAATCTTTCTTGATTTATAAGTTTGCGCTGAATATCTAAAAACTCTTGTATTTGTTCATCCGTCAATTTGTTCAGGCTATTGTCTTTACTCAGGTGTTGAATTCTGATTTCATACTTGGATTTTATCTTACTAAGAATTTCATCATGTAAACCAAGAGAATAATTTTCTTCAATGTGTTCAATCAAAGAAGAAGCAATTGTAAATCGTGCTTGATCTTCTAACAACTTTCCGCCTTCATCACCTTTAACTTTTAATTTTTTTACCACCAGAGGAAGCGTCATTCCTTGCAAAACAAGTGTCGCAAAAATTACAGCGAAAGTTAAAAATATAATTAAATCACGATTCGGAAAAGCCATATTCTCGCCAATAGTTAATGGCAATGCAAGAGCAGCCGCTAATGAAACTACTCCCCTCATTCCGGACCATGCAACGATGGAGACGTTTGAGGCATTTGGCTTGGCTTCATTTGTTCTGATTCTTTTACTTAACCATCTTGGCATGTATGCCGAAGGAAAAACCCATACAATACGAGAAATAATTGTGGCTAAACTGATAATGGCGCCATACCAAAGCAGAGTAGAAAATGAATGCTCTTGAATATTGGCCAATACATGTGGTAATTGTAAACCAATTAAAATAAAAATAACTCCATTCAGTATAAACGTAACGGTGTCCCATGTAGAGTAAGCCTGAATGCGCGACTCATGCTTAAATATTTGTGAAGATCGCTGACTTAAAAACAATCCACACGCAACTACTGAAAGAACTCCCGACACATGTATTTGCTCTGCCACTACATACGCAACGTAAGGAGCGATGAAGGTAAGTGTTGTATCGGTAGTCGGATTATCTGGTGTAATGCGATGTATCCAGAAAAATAATTGACCGATGATAAGACCGATAATAATGCCTACACCGGCCACGTAAAAAAAATTAATGCTGGCCAACCAAAAAATGAAAGTCCCAGTGGCTGTGGCTGCAATTGCGTAGCGCATGGCTATTAAGCCAGTGGCGTCATTCACTAAACTCTCTCCTTCCAATATCGTAATCAATCGCTTCGGCACATTTAACCCTTTCATGGCTGCTCCTGCCGCTACCGCATCGGGCGGAGAAATAATAGCTCCCAGAACAAATGATTCTGCCCAGCCAAAACCAGGTATGGAGTAATGTGCCACCACAGCAATAGCTAGAGTAGTAAACAAAACACAACCTACTGCCAATAGTGAAATTGCTCTTGAATTCGCTTTGAAATCAGGCCATGAGGTTGTCCATGCTGCAGAGTAAAGAGCGGGAGGTAAGAATATTAAAAATACTACCTCCGGGCTCATTTCGACCGATGGAAGATTGGGGATCAACCCAATGCCAATACCGGCCAAAACCAATAATACTGGATATGGTATTTTAATGCGATCGGTAATTTCTGCTAGCGCTGTAACTACCGCCAAGAGAAGAAGAATAACTGTAATGTTTTCTAATTGCATGAAAATTATCTAAGAAAAAATAAGAAAAAAAGTAAGAATTTAGATTGGTAAGTTAACATTCAATCCTCACATTTCAGTTCGTTCACGATCAACAAATCTGCCTACCAATAAAAATATCAGTTAACCAATCGTGTAACCTAAAATACTTTAAATTGAACCTTTTGTAGATAATCATGTTAAAGAATAAGTAATGAAGATATCCGTATCCCGTCAGGAACATTTTAATGCCGCACATCGATTGTATAATCCTGAATGGTCGATGGAAAAAAATGATCTGGTATTTGGTAAGTGTAACAATCCTAATTTTCATGGACATAATTACCAATTAATTGTAACCCTTATTGGTGAAACTGATCCTACCACTGGGTATGTCTTCGACTTAAAATTATTAAGTGACATTATAAATGAAAATATCATAAAACAATTTGATCATAAAAACCTTAATTTAGATACAGCTTACTTTAAAGATCTGAATCCGACAGCAGAGAACATTGTTGTAGTAATTTGGAGAATATTGAGGCAGTTGATCGACAGTAAATTTGAACTTAAAGTAAAACTGTATGAGACAGAAAGAAATTTCGTTGAATATCCTGCCCATTAAATCTATTGATGAGGAAGATTTAGATCATCCTATCTCTTCGCACGATACACCTTTGAGAGAGGATGCCTTTGAATTATCTGACAATGAAAAAATCGAAAAGATTGAAGATCACTTTCGTGAGATCATGAATGTGCTCGGACTTGATCTCACCGATGATAGCTTGAAAGGCACACCCCGAAGAGTAGCCAAAATGTTTGTACTAGAAGCATTCAGTGGATTGAATCCTGCGAACAGGCCAAGCACTCGATTGTTCGAGAATAAGTATAATTACGATCAAATGCTGGTGGAGAAAAACATCACGTTCTTCTCTCACTGCGAGCACCATTTTGTGCCTATATATGGAAAAGTTCACGTTGCATACTTCTCATCTGGTAAGGTAATTGGCCTATCTAAAATCAATCGCTTCGTTCAATATTTTGCCAAACGCCCGCAAGTACAAGAGCGCCTTACAGTCCAGATTGGCAAAGAGTTAGAACGCGTTTTAAACACGCCTGATGTGGGGGTGGTAATTGATGCTAACCACATGTGCGTTGCTTCAAGAGGCGTAGGCGATACCAATAGTAAAACGGGCACTGCCTTTTTCTCAGGTAAATTCAAAGATGAAAATGTGAAGCGAGAATTTTTGAATTATATTAACACGAAGTAATCCAAATCTAGAAAGGTAGGCTTGCTACCAAGTAATTTTATTGGTCTTCCCCTTTAAATCTCACCTATTTTTGTAGATTAGCGACCTAAATAATCCTACAGATTTATGGTATTCGATTTAGATATGATCAAGGCCACGTATGCAGCCATGCCGGGCCGAATAGCAAAAGCTAGAAAAGTAGTTGGAAAGCCTCTAACGCTTTCCGAAAAAATATTATACTCCCACCTTCATTCAGATCAAACGCTGGAAAATTTCGGTCGAGGAAAATCATACGTTGATTTTGCCCCTGACCGTGTGGCCATGCAAGATGCAACAGCCCAAATGGCATTGCTTCAATTCATGTCTGCCGGAAGGGCGAAGGTAGCCGTTCCTTCAACCGTTCATTGCGATCACTTGATCACGGCTAAAGTTGGTGCCATAGACGATTTAAGTTTCGCCAATAAAGAAAGTAAAGAGGTATTCGATTTCCTTTCTTCCGTATCAACCAAATACGGCTTAGGCTTTTGGAAACCGGGCGCTGGAATTATTCATCAAGTAGTGTTAGAGAATTATGCATTTCCCGGTGGAATGATGATTGGAACAGATTCGCATACGGTAAACGCAGGTGGCTTAGGAATGGTGGCAATTGGTGTGGGCGGTGCAGATGCGGTGGATGTAATGGCAGGAATGGCGTGGGAATTGAAGTTCCCCAAATTAATTGGGATTAAATTAACAGGTAAGTTAAATGGATGGACCTCTGCTAAAGATGTAATTCTTAAAGTAGCTGGCATACTTACAGTTAAGGGAGGCACAGGAGCCATAGTAGAATACTTTGGCGAAGGTGCTACTTCTATGAGTTGCACGGGTAAAGGAACGATCTGTAACATGGGTGCTGAGATTGGAGCAACTACTTCAACCTTTGGTTATGATGCTTCCATGGGTCGCTACCTGAGTGCTACTGGCCGTGCCGAAGTAGCGAAGATGGCTGATAAAATCAAAGAACATTTAACAGGCGACCCGGAAGTATATGCTAATCCCGAAAAATATTTTGATCAAGTAATTGAAATCAACCTGTCAGAATTAGAACCGCACTTAAATGGTCCTTTTACCCCAGATTTAGCAACTCCTATTTCTAAACTAAAAGAAGAGGCAGCTAAGAATGGCTGGCCTACAAAAGTAGAAGTGGGCTTGATTGGATCATGTACCAATTCATCTTACGAAGATATTGCGAGGGCTGCTAGCTTGGCCAAACAAGTAGCTGCTAAAGGCCTGAAAACAAAAGCGGTTTTTACAATTACACCCGGTTCAGAACAAGTGCGCTACACTATTGAGAGAGATGGATTTATAGATACTTTTGATAAAATTGGTGCAAAAGTTTTTGCAAATGCATGCGGCCCTTGCATTGGTATGTGGGCACGTGTGGGTGCTGAGCGCAAAGAGAAGAACACTATCGTTCATTCATTCAATAGAAATTTCCAATCGCGTAATGACGGTAATCCAAACACGTATGCATTTGTTGGGTCACCCGAATTAGTAACGGCTTTGGCTATTGCTGGCGATCTTAATTTCAATCCCTTAACGGATTATTTAACAAATGAACAAGGCGTACAAGTCAAGCTTGATCCGCCTACCGGAGATGAACTTCCACAAAGAGGTTTTGATGTAAAAGATCCCGGCTTTATTGCTCCCGCAAAAGACGGAAGTAAGGTGTCGGTAAATGTAAGCCCTGATTCTGATCGCTTACAATTACTAGCTCCATTTGCACCTTGGGAAAAAGCAGATTTAAAAGGTCTTCGCTTGTTAATAAAAGCAAAAGGTAAATGCACTACCGATCATATTTCGATGGCAGGTAAATGGTTAAAATACCGTGGTCACTTAGATAACATTTCGAATAACTTATTGATTGGCGCAACCAACTTCTATAACGAAAAGATCAATAGCGTTAAGAACGGATTGACAGGCGAGCATGACGAAGTGCCAAAAGTACAACGCGCTTACAAAGCTAAAGGCATTGGTAGTATAGTGGTGGGAGACGAAAACTATGGTGAGGGTTCCTCTCGTGAACATGCAGCTATGGAGCCACGCTTCTTGGGAGTAAGAGCAATTCTAGTAAAGTCATTCGCTCGTATTCACGAAACTAATTTGAAGAAACAAGGCATGCTGGCGTTAACGTTTACTAATAAAGAAGATTATAATAAGATTAAAGAAGACGATCGCTTTGATATTATTGGCTTAACAACTTTTGCACCTGAAAAGCCTTTGTCACTTATGCTCAATCATATTGACGGAACGAAGGAAACCATCTCGGTAAGTCATACTTACAATGCTTCACAAATTGAATGGTTTAAAGCTGGCTCGGCTTTGAATAAGATGGGATCTAATTCAGCAGCGAAAGCTTCTGCTGGTAAGAAATCATTAGCCCCAAAGAAAGTAACTGCTCGTAAAAAAGTAGTGAAGAAACCTGTAAAGAAAGTAGGGGCTAAAAAATCAGTAGCCTCTGCAAAGAACAAAATCGCTAAAAAGCAGACTAAAAAAGTTGTGAAATCTACCAAGAAGGTTGCCAAAAAATTCGTTAAGAAAGTCGTAAGATCAGCTAAGAAGGCGGTGAAAAAAGTGAAT
>JANYHI010000030.1 GCA_025359125.1 Cytophagales bacterium | reverse complement strand
TGATTATTTGCGCGATAACATGGCACGCGACCCAGAAGAACTCGTGCAACGCGGCCATCATTATGCTATGGTCGATGAGGTGGATAGCGTGTTGATTGATGAGGCTCGTACTCCATTGATTATTTCAGGACCTGTTCCTCGCGGAGATGAACATGAGTTCTACGATCTAAAACCTCGGATCAATAAATTAGTCGAAGCTCAAAAGAAGTTGGTGAATCAATATCTGAACGATTCAAAAAAATTAATTGCCGAAGGAAACGAGAAAGATGGTGGCGTAGCTTTATTCCGTGCTTATCGTGCAATGCCTAAATACAAACCACTCATTAAGTCGTTGAGCGAGATGGGTAACAAAGCCATTCTGCAAAAAACGGAAAACTATCATTTGCAAGACAACAAAAAGGAAATGCCAGTGGCAGACGCTCCACTCTTTTTTGTAATAGATGAAAAAGATAATAGTGTTGACCTTACAGAAAAAGGAATTGATTTGATTACAGGCGAAGGAGAAGACTCTAAGTTTTTTATTTTACCTGAGATTGGTATTGAGTTAAATAAAATAGAGAAAGATGCTTCTTTAACAGAAGAGGAACGTTTTCAAAAGAAAGAAGGATTGATTCGTGAGTACACGGTTAAGTCGCAACGCATTCATAGCGTAAATCAATTATTAAAAGCCTACACACTTTTCGAAAAAGATACCGAATACATTATTGTAGATGGTAAAGTAAAAATTGTAGATGAGCAAACAGGCCGCGTATTGGATGGTAGAAGATATTCTGATGGCTTGCATCAAGCAATTGAAGCAAAAGAAAATGTAAAGGTGGAAGATGCCACGCAGACATACGCTACCATCACATTACAAAATTATTTTCGCATGTACCACAAGTTGGCTGGTATGACGGGCACAGCCGAAACAGAAGCAGGAGAGCTGTGGGATATTTATAAATTAGATGTGGTGGTTATTCCTACCAACAAACCAACTACTAGAATAGATCAAGACGACTTAGTTTTCAAAACGGTAAGAGAGAAGTTCAACGCAGTGGTGGAGGAGATTGTGAAGCTAACAACAGAAGGAAGACCTGTGCTGGTTGGAACCACCTCTGTTGAAATTTCGGAATTGGTGAGTCGCTTGCTGACCATGAAAAAAATTAAGCACAACGTACTCAACGCAAAACAACATCAGCGCGAAGCAGAAATTATTGCTGAAGCTGGTAAGCCTGGTACGGTAACAATTGCAACCAATATGGCTGGCCGTGGTACAGATATTAAGCTCACGCCAGAATCGCGTGCGGCAGGTGGCCTTGCTATTATTGGTACAGAGCGCCATGAATCGCGAAGAGTTGATAGGCAGCTTCGTGGTCGATCAGGTCGTCAAGGTGATCCAGGAAGTTCTACGTTTTATGTTTCGTTAGAAGATAATTTGATGCGCTTGTTTATGCCAGAGCGCATTGCGCGCATAATGGATAGGCTTGGGTTGAAAGAAGGCGAGGTCATTTCACATTCAATGGTTACGAGTTCTATAGAACGGGCGCAGAAGAAGGTGGAAGAAAATAACTTCGGCATTCGCAAGCGGTTGTTGGAATATGATAACGTAATGAATTCGCAACGCGAAGTAATTTATAAGCGAAGAAAGAATGCGTTGTTTGGCGAACGTCTTCAGTTAGATATTCTTACCATGCTGTTTGATACTTCTGAAGATTTGGTAGCCAATGCAAAATCGGGAGGAAGCTTTGAAGAGTTAAAATTGAATGTGTTGAGTTCATTAGGGGTAGATTTTAACCTTTCGGCAGAAGAGTTTTCAAAACAAGATCAATCCGTTGTAAGTGAGAACTTATATGAAGATGCACTCAAGCAATACAACCACAAAAATAAATTGGCTGCAGAAAAGGCGATGCCAATTGTCACTAATATTTATAAAACAAGAGGCGCCACTATCAACGATATATTAGTCCCTTTTACAGACGGAGCCAAGCAAATTGGTGTTGCTGCTAACTTGAAAAAGTGCGTTGATACTAAGAATGTAGAGTTGGTGAAGGCGATGGAGAAAATGATTACGCTTGCCATCATCGACCAGCAATGGAAAGAACATTTGCGCGACATGGATGATTTAAAACAATCGGTTCAAAATGCGGTGTATGAGCAAAAAGATCCGCTGTTGATTTATAAGTTTGAAGGGTTCGAAGCGTTTAAACGTTTTATTGCTAAAGTGAATGAAGAAACTATTTCATTCTTGATGAAAGCGGATATTCCCGTTGAAGACTCTGATCAGGTGCAGGAAGCCAGAACACAGAAAAGACAAAAGCTGAGCGAACAAAAGGAAGAGAGCCGATCTATTTTACAAGAAGGCGGTGCACCAGCGCTTTCCGCACCTCAGCAAAGAACAGAAGAGAAAGTGATGCCTGTTAAATCTGAGAAAATTGCTGGACGTAATGATAAAGTAACAGTGCAATATCAGAACGGCACTGTGATGAAGGATGTGAAATACAAAAAGGTGGAAGAAGATATTCAAGCGGGAAGATGTATTGTAATTGAAGGATGATGAAAATTTTTAATTCTAAATTTTTAATTTTAGCTGGCCTGCAGGTTGCTATCCAGAATACAATTTATTTAAAATTCAAAATTCAAAATTTAGCATTTGGTGTTTTATTAATTTCTTCCTGCCAAGCTCAGAAACCCTCTCAAACTTATTATGAAGATATTACTTCACTGAGACCTAACATAAAACGAGAAGAACAAAAAGCCAAAGATAGCATCCGAGTAAAGAAGGAAGTTAATTTGACTACTCCGCAATTCACCATGAATCAAAAAGTAGATGCAATACTGGATAGTATTGATCGATTTAATGCTACCCGAAAATTTGTAGATGGCTATACGATACAAATCTATTCAGGACAAAAGCGCGAAGATGCAATGAGTACTACTACTCGTATGAGTGAATTGGCTTCCGATTTAAAATCAAACATTCAATATCAACAACCAAAATTTAGAGTTACAGTTGGTAAATATTTTACGCGGCTAGAAGCGCAAAAAGATTTACTGCGATTAAAGCATCTTTTCAATAATGCTATTTTAGTGCCTGAACGTATTATGATAAAATAGCTTTTTGAATGACGCTGCTCACAAAAATAAAAGATCTCTCCGCTCAATACGCGAACGAAGTAATTTCTTTCCGTAGGCACATCCACGCAAATCCAGAGCTTTCATATCAAGAATTTAATACAGCGAAATTCATTGCAGAGAAACTGCGCGTGTTTGGTCTAACTCCACAAGAAGGAATTGCCGGAACAGGCGTGGTGGTATTGATAGAGGGAAAAAATCCTTCAAAGAAAACAATTGCTTTACGTGCTGATATTGATGCGCTACCAATTACCGAACTAAGTCTAGTCGACTATAAATCTAAGAACTCTGGAGTGATGCATGCTTGTGGCCATGACGTGCATACTTCTTCTCTGCTGGGCACGGCTAAAATTCTCAATGCAGTTAAAGATCACTTTGAAGGATCAGTTAAATTAATTTTTCAACCTGGTGAAGAAAAAAATCCGGGCGGGGCATCAATCATGATTAAAGAAGGTGTATTAGAAAATCCAAAGCCCAGTTCTATTATTGGTCAACATGTATTTCCGCTTTTGCCCGTAGGTAAAATTGGGTTTCGAGAAGGGAAGTACATGGCTAGCAGTGACGAAATTTATTTGAAAGTAATTGGTAAGGGAGGCCACGGAGCTACTCCAGAATTGACGATTGACCCAGTAGTGATTGCTTCTCATATTATTATAGCATTACAACAAGTTATCAGCCGCAATGCTAGCCCCAAACAACCAACGGTATTAACATTCGGAAAAATTACAGCCAATGGTGCAACCAATATTATTCCGGATGAAGTAAACATTGCAGGCACTTTTCGGGCATTGGATGAAGCGTGGAGAAAAGAGGGGTTGAAAAAAATTAAAAAAATGGCCGAAAGCATTGCCGATGGTATGGGCGGAAAGTGCGAAGTAGATATTCATCATGGCTATCCTTACTTAGAAAATAACCCGGCACTTACGCAGAGTATAAAAAGGAGCGCGGAAGAATACATGGGTAAAGAGAATGTGGTTGATATTGACCTGACGCTTGGCTCAGAAGATTTTGCCTACTATTCGCAAGTAATCCCTGCCTCTTTTTATCGCCTAGGCACGAGAAACGATGCAAAAGGGATTACATCGTATGTCCACACACCTACTTTTGATATTGACGAAGATGCTTTAAAATTTTCTACAGGGTTAATGGCGTGGATGGCTATTTCTGAGTTGTCGATAAAGGATCTACTTAAATCATAATTTGATAACAGTAACGAGTTGTCATTAATTCTTAAAAATCAGAACCCATGCCTTATATTTACCTAACGCATGGAGAGTCCGGTAAGCAATCAATTAGATCAGTCACCGCTTAGAGTTCAATGGAAGACCTATGCCCGCAATGCTGCTTACATTATTGCAGCACTTTTAGTATTTCTTTTTTCGCTCGATCTGATGATCGCTTCCTTGCAACAACTTGGTAATGTTGCTACCGAAACAATTTTGTTGGCTACTTCGAATCCCTTCACCGGATTATTTATCGGTCTTTTAATTACGGCTATTATTCAAAGTAGTTCTGCCACTACTTCAATGGTGGTTGCGTTGGTTGCTTCTGGTTCTATCAATCTGCAGGCTGCGGTTCCTATTATTATGGGGGCAAACATTGGCACTACTATTACCAGCACGATTGTTTCGTTAGGATTTATCACCAAGAAAAAAGAATTTAAAAGAGCAGTTGCCGCGGGCACGTATCATGATTTCTTTAATATCCTTACAACCGTTATACTCTTTCCCCTGGAATATTATTTTGGATTTCTTTCGGGTATGTCCAGAAATATTGCAACCCGATTTTTTCATGAACCAAAGGGTAATATCAATATTGATTTCTCCTTTCTGGGAGGGCGTTTTGAGAAAATAATTGATTTTTTGAAAGACTCCATTAATAATGGTTTTGTTTTAGGCCTTCTGTCAATTGTTTTGCTTTTTGGATCTATTCTTTTTTTCCGTAAAATAATTACAAAACTTTTAGGTTTTGGATCGCAGGGAAAATTCCAGCAATTCTTTTTTAAAAATACACTTAAGTCATTTGTCTGGGGGCTGCTTACCACAGCAGCTATTCGCTCCAGCACTGTAACCACTTCGTTGGTAGTTCCATTGGTGGCCAAAAAAATAGTGAAGCTAAAATCAGCCGTCCCTTTTATTTTAGGTGCGAATATCGGAACAACTATTACAGCCTTTATTGCAGCAACGTTTAATTCTAATGCTGCCATTAGTATTGCTATTGCGCATTTCCTATTCAATTTTATTGGTGTATTGATTTTCTTACCCATTCCTTATGTAAGGAGCCTGCCCCTTAACTTGGCGAATGGTTTAGGAAGGTTGACTTTACGCTATCGCTTAGTTGGTTTTTCTTATTTATTGTTCACTTTCTTTTTTATTCCTTTCTTATTGATTTATCTAAGCAAAGGAGTATTAGAAATACAAGAGGCTACTTACGAAAAACAATTCTTAGGAAAGAAAAACGATAGCTATACGCTGATAGTAAAAAAATTTAAAGGAAATAATTTAACAGCTTGGGCATCCGAAGATGACCGGAAAGCAGAAGGATCTTTAAAAGTTATTTCTGTTTTCCGAAAAAGAAATTTGCTAATCATCAACAACGAATTATACGAACTAAACAAAGAAGGATTCTGTAAAGACGGAGAAGATGACAAAGGGAAGTTTAAACTTTGTATTCGTCAGATCATTCCCCGGCTTCAATTAAATAATGACTTATTCACTGACTCGGTTTTTGTATTTGAGAAATCACGCTACCAATCAGAAAAAAATGACTCTACTGCGATGAGGATTTATGTGAGCGCTCAGGAAAATCTAATTGTGAAGAAAGAATATATCGATAAGAACGGAAACATCCTTTCGAAAGAACAGCTGGTCTTGCTCAAAAGAAAATAGTTAGCTTCAGTCTTCTGGAAAATCCTGAAAATGGATGCATATTTGCGTGGTTAAGCTCTACTAAACTATCCTATGAAATATAAACGCATTGTGCTAAAGTTAAGCGGAGAGGCGCTGATGGGTTCCAAGAATAGTAACATCGATCCTGCCGTGTTAGAGCAATACTCAGCAGAAATAAAAGCCTTACGGGATGAGGGAGTACAAATTGCGATTGTGATTGG
Source organism: Cytophagales bacterium (assembly GCA_025359125.1). Taxonomy (GTDB): domain Bacteria; phylum Bacteroidota; class Bacteroidia; order Cytophagales; family Cyclobacteriaceae; genus ELB16-189. The sequence goes on along the minus strand of JANYHI010000030.1, from coordinate 34,837 downwards.
AGGTGGCAATATATTTCGTGGAGGGCAGGCAGAAGCATTAGGCATCGATCGGGTGCAAGGCGATTACATGGGAATGCTGGCGACCGTAATAAATGCGATGGCACTTCAAAGCGCACTCGAACGACATGGAATGTACACGCGCTTAATGGCAGGTATAAAAATGGAGCAAGTGTGTGAGCCGTTTATCAGGCGCAGAGCGATTCGTCACTTAGAGAAAAACAGAATTGTGATCTTCGGAGCCGGCATAGGAAACCCATACTTTACAACCGACTCAACAGCAAGTTTACGTGCCATTGAAATACAGGCAGACGTGGTGTTGAAGGGAACGAGGGTAGATGGGGTTTATACAAAAGATCCAGAGAAATTTCCGGATGCAGTCAGATATAAAACACTTTCTTTTCAAGAGGCGTATGAAAAGAATTTGAATATTATGGATATGACTGCCTTTACTCTTTGCCAAGAAAATAAATTGCCCATTATTGTTTTCGATATGAATAAGAAAGGCAACCTGATGAGAATTGCGAAGGGCGAGGAAGCTGGAACATTGATCAGTTAATTCGTTGATTTGAAAATCTCCTGATTTAAAGATTAGAAATCTGACATCATAATTCTAAAAATCTAAAATCTGTTATGGAAGAAATTGAATTATACCTTGATGAGGCCAAAGATCAAATGAATAAGGCCATCGCACACGTATCACACGAGCTTACTAAAATCAGAGCAGGCAAAGCAAATCCGTCAATGTTAGATGGCTTGATGGTTTCTTATTATGGCGCAATGAGCCCGCTACAGCAAGTGGCTTCGATGACTACGCCCGATGCGCGCACCATTTTTATAAAGCCGTGGGAGAAGGGATTGATTCAAGAAATTGAAAAGGCAATCATAAATGCTAATCTTGGATTGACACCACAAAATGACGGACAGCAAGTAATTATTAATGTGCCGATGCTTACAGAAGAAAGACGGAGGCAGCTGGTAAAACAAGTTAGTCAAGAGTGTGAGCTGGGAAAAGTAAGTATTCGCAGCATTAGAAAAGAAACAAATGAAAGCTTAAAGAAAATAAAAGGTGTTTCTGAAGATGATGTTAAGAATGGTGAAGCAACTGTGCAAAAATTAACGGACGAATCGATTCTTAAGATAGATGCATTGCTTAAAAAGAAAGAAGTAGAAATTATGACGGTATAAAAAAAACCCCGCGAATGCGGGGCTTTTTTCTGTAAGCTTAAATCTTGAAAGCTTTTTTAATAGGCTCTACATAATCCAATTTCTCCCAAGGGAATAATTCTACTTTCACTTTCTTCTCAGATTTTTTTCCTTTGTTGAAAACCTTCTCTACTACTTTAGACTCACGTCCCATGTGTCCGTAGGCAGCCGTTTCAGAATAGATAGGAGTGCGAAGTTTAAAGCGTTCTTCAATAAAGTAAGGACGCATGTCAAATACTTTTTCAATCTTTTTGGCAATTTCGCCATCACTCAAACTAACCTTTGCAGTTCCGTATGTGTTTACATACAAACCAACAGGCTTTGCAACACCAATCGCGTAAGCAACCTGCACTAATACTTCGGCACACACCCCGGCAGCCACTAAATTTTTAGCAATGTGGCGCGTGGCGTAAGCAGCAGAACGATCGACTTTGCTAGGATCTTTGCCTGAGAATGCGCCACCTCCGTGCGCACCCTTTCCACCGTAGGTATCAACTATAATTTTTCGGCCCGTTAAACCGGTGTCTCCGTGTGGGCCACCAATTACAAACTTGCCCGTTGGGTTAATAAAATATTTGATTTCGGTATTAAACAAAGCTTGTACACGCTTTGGTAATTTTTTCATGATGCGTGGAACCAAGATGTTGATCATATCATCTTTAATTTTCTTTAACATGATGGCATCTTTGTCGAAATCATCATGCTGAGTAGAAATTACAATTGCATCAATGCGTTGTGGTTTATTGTCATCGCTATACTCTATCGTTACTTGCGATTTCGCATCGGGGCGTAGGTAGGTCATTACTTTTCCTTCTCTGCGGATAACAGAAAGTTCGCGTAATAGTAAGTGAGCCAGCTCCAATGGAAGTGGCATGTAGTTATCAGTTTCGTTGGTAGCGTAACCAAACATCATCCCTTGGTCGCCTGCACCTTGATCTTCTTTTTTCTTACGCTCTACTCCTTGATTGATATCGGCAGATTGTTCGTGAATGGCTGAGAAGATACCACAGCTATTCGCCTCAAACATGTATTCGCTTTTGGTGTAACCGATTTTACGAATTACCTCGCGGGCTATTTCTTGCACATCTAAGTACGCCTCTGATTTTACTTCTCCTGCTAAAACAACCTGACCTGTTGTTACCAATGTTTCGCATGCCACTTTTGAATTGGCATCGTACGCCAAAAAATAATCGATCAATGCATCAGAAATCTGATCTGCTACTTTATCAGGATGCCCTTCAGAAACTGACTCGGAAGTGAATAAATACGCCATGTTGCTCGTTTGTTTATTTTTATGAGTCGCAAAAATAGGGAATAATTTGATTTTTAGAGGCGAAAAAAGCTACCTAACTCATGCGCTCTGCCCAAATAAGAAAAGGCAAGGCGCTTTAGGTAAAGTTGGCTTAGATGTCTTCCAATCTTTTACGCTTTTGGTTTTTATATTTTCTTGTGCCCCTGTAATATCAAGTGCAATGGTAAGCTTGGTTTCTGGTTTTAATGTTTTCAGTAAGTGACCTAATACCTGATTGTTTCGGTAAGGAGTTTCGATGAAAAGCTGCGTTTGATTTTTGAGTTCAGATTCGCGCTCTAATTCTTTTATCATTCTTGCGGCTTCTTTTGCCTCTACCGGAAGATAGCCATGAAAGGCAAATTTTTGACCACTTAAACCCGAGGCCATCAATGCTAATAAGATAGATGAAGGACCCACTAATGGTACCACTTGAATATTATTTTGATGTGCGTACGCTACAGCCATAGAGCCAGGATCGGCCACGCCCGGGCAACCTGATTCTGAAATAATACCAATATGGTGGCCGTTTTGTAAAGGGCGCATTAAATCTTGAAGGTCCGCAGCAGGTGTATCTTTATTCAACACTTCAAAATGAAGACTTTCAATCGATTCGAAAATTTTTAAACGGCTCAAATATCTTCGTGCAGTTCTTGCATCTTCTACTAAAAAATGTTGGATAGATTGGAGTGCGCTAATTACATGCCGAGGAATGACACTATACTGCGTGTCGTCTGCAATAACGTTGGGCACCAGATACAATCTTCCAATATGGTGGGACATGGTACTAATCTTGTAAAAAATTTAAAACGGTGGCAACAAATTCTTGTGGACTCTCGGCCTGAACCCAATGCCCAGTGTTTAAAGTTTCAATTTTAGCGTTAGGAAATAATTGTAAAATCTCTACTTCGTCTCTGGGTTTAAAATAATTAGATCGCGCTCCTTTAATGAACAATGTAGGCTTAGTGAAAGTGCCTTGATATTGCATGCCTTCACCAATTCCCTCGATATGATTTTCGATTGCCGACAAATTTATTTTCCATTCAAATTTCCCTTCATGATTGCGAGAGAGATTCTTGAGCAAAAATTGTCGCACATCTATTTCTTCTACAAACTCAGAAAGAATTTTATCTGCTTCTGTGCGTGTAGTAATACTTCGCAGCGGAATAGCGGTTAGTCCATCTAAAATTTTATCGTGATGAACCGGATACGATTTGGGAGCAATGTCTACCACAATAAGTTTCCCGATGGCATTCGGATTTTTGATGGCAAGATTCATAACTGTTTTGCCGCCCATAGAATGACCAATTACAATAGGATTTTCAATGGAATGAATTTTCAAAAACTCTTCTAAGTCTTCCGTTAACAATCGATAGTTAAATTCATTGCTATGCGGAGATTGCCCGTGATTGCGTTGATCTATTGTGTAGACTGTATACTTCTCTGAAAAAACTTTTGACAGCGAGAACCAATTATCGGAAGAGCCAAATAGCCCATGCAAAATTACCAAAGGGTTACCCTCGCCCGATTTTCGAAAAAATAAATTCATGCGTAAAAAGAAGTCGTGTGCAAGATACAGAGATTAAGTGAGCGCGTTGAAATCTTACTTCCAAAACACTCATCAATTAAACCCAAAGCTAGTATATTTGAGTTTTTATTTTTAAAGATGGAATTAGTAAACGGCAGTTATCAGATTCAAGGCATTGATGTAGCCGAAATCTGTAAAGAATTTGGAACACCCCTCTATGTATACGATGGGCAGAAGATAATTAATCAACTGCAAAGCCTTAAGAATGCTTTTTCAGAAAATCAGGTAAAAGTAAAATTTGCTGCTAAGTCGCTTACTAATATTTCTATTTTGAAACTTTTGAAAAAGCATGGAGCAGGAGTAGATGTGGTTTCGATACAAGAAGCCCACATAGCAATGGGTGCTGGCTTTACAAATGAGGAGATCATGTTTACACCCAATTGTGTAGACTTTGACGAAATTGTTGCCGGAGTGGATCTTGGCTTGAATATCAATCTCGATAATCTCTCGGTGTTAGAAAAATTCGGCAAGAAATATGGAAGCACTTATCCATGTTGTATCCGATTGAACCCACACATTTTGGCGGGCGGCAATTATAAAATCTCTACCGGGCACGGCAATTCTAAATTTGGAATATCAGTGTATCAGTTGCCACAGATTACGCAATTGGTAGAGCAATATCAAATCATTATTAACGGACTTCACATTCATACCGGATCAGAGATCACAGAAACAGAAGTTTTCTTAAAAATGGCAGACATCCTTTTTGGTGTGGCTCGCGATTTCCCTGCGCTCAAGTTTATTGATTTTGGAAGTGGTTTTAAAGTGGCATACAAAGAGGGAGATCTTGTAACTAATATTTACGATTTAGGATTAAAGCTTGGAAAAGCTTTTAAAGAATTTTATCAGAGTTACGGAAAGCAGTTAGAACTATGGATTGAGCCTGGAAAATATTTGGTGAGCGAGGCAGGTTATTTATTTGTAAACGCGAATGTGGTAAAGGCAACACCTTCGGTAACTTTTGTAGGAGTTAATTCAGGGTTGAATCATCTCATTCGCCCCATGATGTATGATTCTTATCATCATATTGTGAATACATCCAATCCAACCGGAGATCACAAAATTTACACCGTAGTCGGAAATATTTGTGAGACAGATACTTTTGGATCGGATCGGAAATTAAATGAAGTGCGCGAAGGAGATTTACTCGTTTTAAAAAATGCAGGTGCTTACGGATATTCGATGGCATCCAACTATAACTCCCGATTTAGGCCGGCAGAAGTGTTGATGTTAAATGGCAAGGCACAACTCATTCGTAAACGAGATACACTGGACGACCTTTTGCGTAATCAGGTGGTTCTCGATTTTGATTAACCAATTGAATTGAACCCTAAAGAAATTTTTGATTTAATAGTTGTGGGTGGTGGCGCAGCCGGATTCTTCGGTGCCATCAACGCGGCTCAGCAAAATCCCAAATTAAAAATTCTTATTCTTGAGAAATCGCCCAAGCTATTATCGAAAGTAAAAATTTCAGGAGGTGGGCGATGCAATGTTACATACAACGAACCGGAAGCCACTCCGCTATCAAAGCATTATCCGCGCGGGCAAAAGGAATTAAAAAAGATCTTTCGAATATTTAATGCGAAGGATACAATTGATTGGTTTGCCTCACTAGGCATTAAACTTACAACAGAAGATGACGGCAGAATTTTTCCAACTACAGATGATTCGCAAACGATCATCAATTGTTTTTTGCAAGAAGCCGATAAGTACAAAATTCAAATTGAAATAAATTGTGGAGTTGAAAAAATTGAGAAGAAGGAAAAGCAATTTTTAATTCATACAGAGAAGAAGGATTACTGCGCCAAAAAAATATTAGTCGCGGCAGGGGGCCACCCACAAAAACTAAATTACAGCTGGATTGAAAATACAGGCCATACGATTAACACATTAGTGCCATCACTTTTTACATTTAATGATTCTGAAAAGAAGTTTAAAGATTTGATGGGCGTGGCAGTGGCCGATGTTGAAATTAAGATTGCTTCCACAAAATTTTCTGAGCGGGGTTCATTATTGATTACGCATTGGGGATTAAGTGGCCCGGCTGTAATAAAACTTTCTGCATGGGCGGCAGCGTATCTCTTTGAAAAAAATTATTCTTTTACAGTGTTAGTAAATTGGACAGGATCATTCGGGGAAGATCAGCTAAGAAGTTTTTTACAGGATCACAAGACGGTAAGAGGTAAACAAAAAATTGCCACAAACCCGCTGCTGGGGTTGCCTCAAAGATTGTGGGAAAGATTAATTGTGTTGACTGAAATATCTGACGCAAAAATTTGGGGAGAGATTTCTAATAAAGAAATGAATAGATTGATTGAATGGTTGATTCGATGTCCGTTTCAGATAAAAGGTAAAACTACTTTTAAAGAAGAGTTTGTAACCTGTGGCGGTGTAGAGTTGAGTGAAATTGATTTGGAAACTATGCAGAGTAAAATAATACCCGGATTATACTTTGCAGGCGAGGTACTGAATATTGATGGAGAAACCGGTGGGTTTAATTTTCAGGCAGCGTGGAGCACCGCATTTGTTGCGGCTCAATCCATTAGCTACTCATAATGGGCAGGTTAACAGTGAAGATGCTTCCCTTTCCCACTTCAGACTTTACCGAAATTTGTCCGTTTAGTTTGTGTACAGATTCCATTGCAATGTAAAGCCCCAGTCCGGTTCCTTCAGATTGAGTGGAGGCTCTGTAAAACATTTCGAATATTTTTACTTGATGTTCTTTTAGGATGCCGGTGCCATTATCTTCTACCTCTATTAATGTCGCAACTTCAGATTGCACAAATCGCACCGCTATGTAAGGATCTTGCTGATCGATGAAATGGTATTTTACTGCGTTGCCAATGAGGTTACAGAGAATAATTTTTAATTGATTGTAGTCAGAAGATAATAGATAATTGCCAGGTGCGTACCTCAGATTTATTTCTTTCGCTCCCTTATTGAATTTTACATCTGCGATTACTTCGTATAGCAGTTTATTAAAATCAATTACCTCAAAACTTAAATCTGATTTGGCACTTTTAGCAAGCTGAAGAATGTCAGAAATAACAGAGTCCATTTTTTTTACCCGGTTTTCTACCATTTCAAAATAAAGTAAAGCAGTCGGATCTTTCAATTCGAGATTAGCCAAATTAACTAAGCCTAATATAGATGCGATGGGGGCTCTTAAATCATGAGAAGTGCTATAAAAAAAGCTATCCATCTCTTTGTTTATTTTGGCAAGCTTTAACCCTTCATCTTCGAGTAGCCACGTAATCATTCCAATACCCACGAGAGAATTAAAAAACAGCTCCATCAATCCAAAGATGGCAGGTATTTCAACCGAGATGTGGAAGTTACTTGAAATAGAAATTAACGAGTATCCCAAATCAGTTAATCCAATTCCGATTAATGACAATGAGAATATTCTTTGACCTAACCCTTTTCCGAATGAACGACTGACAAGAATCATCCAACCTGCCCATAAAAATCCAACTCCTGCAATCAAATATTTAACGCCAATGCGGAGCGTATACCTTACTAGTGCTTCATCAGGTGCTCCATTTTTAATGAGAACTAAGACTAGAGAGAGTCCGAAAATGATCAGCACCAGCAAGAGCAGATTCTTAGTTGTTAATTTAAGATTATGATTTTGGATGTAGATGCCCAGAAAAATAAATACCATTTGCCCAAAACACGAAGCAATAGAGAGGCTACTGATAAAAATTCTAAAATAGCCTGAATTCCCTTTCAAGTTGCCCTGAAGCCAGGCAGAAGTAATCATGAAGAGTGCCAGCGCCAGCCAACTAAACGCCCAGATGGAAAGAGCCTTTCGCTGATACAGTTTTGAAAAATGCAGAAACATGGCAAACAGGATAATAGCTATTGCCGCCTGAGAGAGAAACGTTGCTATCGTTTTGAATAAAATAGCCTGATCAATCATGTCTGTTAATTGTGCAAAATAACAAAGCCCATCCAAAAAGGACAGGCTTTTACTATAAATCTATAAAAAATTCTTTTTGTGATGGCTGAGGGAATGCTGACGCTTCGGTCAGCACCCTTATAGGCGAAACTCTCGTTAGGCTGTGATTGTGTTGCTTTAGAGGATGTAAATATAGTGGGCATAAAAAATCCTGACAAGAATAACCTGTCAGGATTGTGGTGACGGAGGGAATTGAACCCCCGACACAAGGATTTTCAGTCCTTTGCTCTACCAACTGAGCTACGTCACCTTGAGTGATTGACCTAATCTTTACAACTAGGGCGACAAAAGTAATAGAATTATGTCAATTTGAAAACCAAATCGATCTTTAAAGATTTAACACTTTAAAAAAAAAGCTAGGTTTAGTAAGTGGATAAGATTGCCCCATTGGTGCTGAATTCATAAGTTTGGCTGATGGCAATTTTACAACAAATACTATTTCTGATAACCTTAGGCATTGCCGGGTTCTTTATCAGAAAAAGAATCAATCAAATCAGGTCAACTATTTCTTTAGGGAAGGTGACTACGCTGACCGGCTCCAATCAAGAGCGACTAAAAAATGTTCTGCTCGTTGCCTTTGGGCAAAAGAAAATGTTCAAGAAGTTTATACCAGCTTTCTTTCACTTTTTTATATATGCCGGCTTCCTCATTATTAACCTAGAAGTGTTAGAGTTTATAATAGATGGATTGGCAGGCACACATCGAATTTTTGCTCCGTTCTTAGGTGGTTTTTATAATGTGTTGATGAACCTCTTTGAGTTTTTGGCTATCGCTGTGTTAGTAGCATGTGTGGTCTTCTTATTTCGCAGAAATATTTTGAAAGTAACACGCTTTCAAGCTGTAGAAATGACTCGCTGGCCAACGTTAGATGCCAACCTGATTCTCGCTATAGAAATTGTTTTGATGGTAGCCATCTTATCTATGAATGCCAGCGATCAAATTTTACAAACTCGCGATCATCACTACACACCAACCGGAACACTATTTTTTAGCTCCTTTCTAACATCAACACTTCAACACTTCAACACTTCAACACTCATCATTCTCGAGCGTTTTGCGTGGTGGTTCCATATTTTAGGAATATTGGGATTCACAATTTACGTTACCTATTCTAAACACCTTCATATTTTTCTCGCCTTTGTGAATACGTATGTCGCCAAGCTGGAGCCAAAAGGACATATTAATAACATGCCTGTAGTTACCAACGAAGTCAAGTCAATGTTGGGATTGATTCCTGCAGGTGCAGCCTCCGCCCCCGCAGAGCCAGGGCGTTTTGGCGCGAAAGACATTAATGACTTAAGTCGTAATAATTTGATTGCAGCCTACGCTTGTACAGAGTGTGGAAGATGCACATCCGAATGTCCGGCAAACCTTACGGGAAAGAAACTTTCTCCGCGTAAGATTATGATGGATACGCGCGATCGCTTGGAAGAAGTTGGTAATAGCATTGCCAACGGAGGGCCAGGATTGAACGATGGAAAATTTTTGTTAGGCGATTATATTACGAAGGAAGAAATAAATGCGTGCACCAGTTGCAACGCCTGTGTAGAAGCCTGCCCGGTGTTAATTAACCCGTTAGAAATTATTTTAGAGTTGAGAAGATATGTGGCGATGGAAGAATCAGGAACTCCTGCCCAATGGAACAGCATGTTTCAAAATATAGAAACCAGTTTTGCGCCTTGGAAATTTTCTCCTGCCGATCGTTTCAACTGGGCAAAAGATTCACAATAAGTTTTTATGAAAAGCCTTTTTGAGCCTACTACACAAACAGAGATCTTAGATCGCATTGAAAAAGTTACTTCCTCTTCTGAAGCTGCTTGGGGTAAGATGAATGTGGCTCAAATGTTGGCGCATGCTGCAGCTGGGTTAGAAATGGCTTCTGGAATGATTCATCCTAAAAGAGTTTTCATTGGCCGGATCATCGGCTCGTTGTTCAGAAAAAATTATTCGAACGAAATACCTTTTCAGCAAAACAGCCCCACTAGCATGGAGTTGGTTACTCTTGGTCAATTGAAAGATTTTGATTTAGAGAAACAAAGATTGCTGGAGTTGGTAATGAAATTTTCTACTGGAGGTGAGCAAGGAGCCACGAAAAGCCTCCATCCTTTTTTTGGCACATTAACTCCACGCGAATGGGGAATAGGAATGTATAAACACCTCGATCATCACCTCCGACAATTTGGAGTATGATTATTTTTTAGTAAAGAAATAAACTGGAATAACCATTGACCACTAACCTTGAAATGAACGTACCCACACTTGCAGAATTAACGGCCCAAGGCGAAAGCCCTGAAATTGTTTTTTGGGTGGGCTGTGCCGGATCTTTTGACGATCGCGCCAAGCGCGTAACAAAGGCCTTTGTAAAAATATTAAATGCGGTAGGTATTAAGTTCGCGGTATTGGGTACAGAAGAATCTTGCACGGGCGACCCAGCCCGAAGAGCCGGCAATGAATTTTTATTTCAGATGCAGGCCATGAGTAACATACAGGTGCTCAATGGCTACAATGTAAAAAAAATTGTAACGGCTTGCCCGCATTGCTTCAACACCATAAAAAACGAGTATCCCGAACTGGGAGGTAATTACGAAGTGATTCATCATTCATCCTATTTACAACAACTTATTAATGAAGGGAAAATAAAATTATCGGAAGGAGGATCCTTCAAGGGAAAAAAAATTACCTACCACGACTCTTGCTATTTAGGCAGAGCAAATAATATTTACGAGGCGCCACGCGAAGTATTGCAAGCGTTAGATGCCGATTTAGTAGAAATGAAAAAATGCCGCACTACTGGACTTTGTTGTGGGGCAGGAGGCGCGCAAATGTTTAAAGAGCCCGAAAAAGGAAAGCAAGATATTAACATTGCTCGCACCGAAGATGCCCTGAGTACCGGTGCTTCCACCATTGCGGTAGCTTGTCCTTTCTGTATGACTATGATGACCGATGGGGTTAAGAACAAAGAGAAAGAAGCTACCGTGCAGGTGAAAGATTTAGCGGAATTGATAGCGGAGGCAATTAAGTAAGTCATTACAACTTTAGCAGAAAACTTTCGAGTCAATTTTTTTGGGAGTAATTACCATAAAAAAGCAAGGAAGTAAAATTGAGATGTGAGGGCTCAAACTAAATACAAGCTCAGCGTATTTGAATAATGTGGTGTTGATAATTTAACTTCCTGATCTTCCCTATGCATCTCATCGAGCCTTATTACAACTGGCTTAAACATTACGATTCGTCTAAAGATCCGCAATCTCAATTTTACGGTAAAGACTATAACTACGATTTGTATCAAGAAACTATTTACGGCTACTATATTGATCCGGGTTGGGATTCAATTGAATCAGAGACGCTGTTTATAAAAATTTTATATGTCGATTACGAGCAAGGCTATGTTGTAATTGAATTTTTAGGGGAATGGAACGATGCTATTAATAATGATATCATGACGTTGAAAAGAAATTGCATTGAGTTATTGTCGCAAGAAGGCATCAACAAATTTATCTTGATTGGCGAAAACGTGCTCAACTTTCACGGCTCGGAAGATAGTTACTATGAAGAGTGGTTTGAAGAGGCAGAAGATGGCTGGATTGCCGCTGTTTGTTTTCCAGATTTCGTTCAAGAAGAAATGAAAAAGTATCGCATCGATATGTACGTAAATATGGGCGGCACTTTACAAATCGATCAATGGCGAACGCTTACGCCTAATAGGTTTTGCGATTTGGTCAGCCAATTAATTCAAAGGAGGTTAAATTGATTTTGAAGTTTTGGACGAATTTTATACAATTTTAATTTCTCTTCCATAAAAACATATTTTTGAGTATACCTAAAAAGTATATATTTTTGAAATAAAGATTTTGCAATATGAAAAACCTATCGTTAAAGCTTGAAGACAATATTTTTTTGGAAACCGAAAAAATTGTTTTGAGAGTTAAAAAGAACAGGAACCGATATTTCAATGAGGCTATCGAGCTCTACAATAAATTGCATAGGCGCAATCTGCTTTCAAAACAATTGAGTAAAGAATCAAAATTAGTTTCTGCTGATTCATTAAAAGCATTGGCAGAGTTTGAGAAATTGAAAGATGAAGATTAAGCAATTTGAAATTTGGATAGCAAACTTAAATCCAAAAATCGGAACCGAAGCAGGAAAGGTAAGGCCTGTTATAGTTGTACAAACTGATTTACTAAACAAAGAGCATCCCTCAACTATTATTTGCCCCATAACGACAAACGTAAAAACCGATTCTGAAATATTACGAGTGCATTTAAAGAAATCTAAATTTGGGCTTAAAGAAGATTGCGATGTTATGATTGATCAAATGCGTGCAGTTGATAATAAAAGATTAGTAAAGAAGATTGGAGAAGTGGATAATAGTGTAGGAGAAAAAATCAAAGAGAACCTTAAAATAATTTTAGATTTAGAATAGACAATCGAACTATGTTTATAGAATTTAACCAACTGCCTCCTCATGCACGCATTTGGGTGTACCAATCCGATCGTCAGCTAGCAACAGAAGAAGCAACGCTAGTAAGCGAGGTGTTTCACTCTTTCTGCCAGCAATGGGAGGCGCATGGGCAACCCCTAAAAACTTCTTTTCAATTACTATTAAATCAGTTTTTAATCGTTTCAGTAGATGAAGGTTTTAACAATGCCAGCGGCTGCTCAATCGATGGCTCAGTTCGTATTTTAAAAAACTTTCAGGCTAAAAACATCAATTTTTTAGATCCTTCTAAGATTGCTTTTTTGGTAAATGATCAAGTTGTGCTTTATTCTCGCCTCGAATTGAAATCAGTTTTTGCGTCTGGCGTGTTGTCAGCTTCTACCACTACATTTAATAACCTTGTTTCTTCTAAGGCAGAGTTTGAGAATAATTGGGAAGTTGTAGTAGAAAAGTCGTGGATGGCAAAATATTTACCTACTTCTACGTTAAACATGTAGACCATTAAATTTTGTATTTTTGAGCACGTTTTCGCTAAGGCAAACAGACATGAGAATACCCGTTGGATTTCTTTTACTCGTAACACTTTTAAGTAGCTGTAATCCTGAAAAGAAGATTCAGACGGCCTTCAAGTATGCCAAGTATCAAAAAGTGATTGGCTACTACAAAGGCATGTTGGCTAAAAATCGCGCCAGTGGCAAAGCCAACTATTTCATTGCGGAATCTTACCGTCTTTCGAATCGCATAAAAGAAGCGGAACCTTTCTATGCAAAAGCGAGCGGACCGGGAGCTATAAAAGATTCCATAAAATTATTCTACGCCAAATCGCTACAGGCAAATTCTAAATACGATGAAGCCCAAAAAGTATTGGAAGATTTAGTTTCCTCTACCGAAGATGAAAAACTTAAAGATCGCGCCAACAAGGAATTAAATGGACTCAAGCAACTTAGTAAACTTGCCGAAAAGAAGAGTTATTATAGAACCAAAGAGTTGGAGGCTGTAAATACACCTTTTGCAGAATATGCACCCGCCTACTCTAATAGTACTTTGTTCTTTGCTTCCTCTCGATCTAATTCTCGCATTTATGAAGCATCAGGCACTCCATTTACAGATATTTATCAGGTAGATACAAAGGCTGCGAATGTTGACTTGAACACACTTAAACCATTGCCATCATACATTAACTCACCCAACGTAAATACAGGCTGCATCACATTCTCTCCCGATGGTAAGCTGATGATTTTTGCGCGTGGTAATACAGGCAAGAAAAAAGGCAGCCCAGATGTAGATCTTTTTTTATCAAGATTTAGAAATGGCGCGTGGACAGAACCGGTTCCAATCAACATCAATCAACCTAATACGTGGGAATCCACTCCTTCGTTAAGCCCAGATGGAAGAACACTTTATTTTTCGTCTAATAGAGTGGGTGGTTACGGTGGATTAGATTTATACTCTGCCCAAATGGATAGCAGAGGTAGATTTGGTAAAATAAAAAATTTGGGTCCAGATATTAATACTGCAGGGGATGATACATTCCCCTACATGGCAGATAATAGCAAACTTTATTTTTCATCGGATGGGCATCCAGGCTATGGTATGTTAGATTTATTTGTTGTTAATCGTGCTAACGGAAAAACACAAGTAGAAAATTTAGGACAACCCATGAATTCGCCAAGCGATGATTTCGGGATGTTTCTTTTTAAGCCCGATCGTGGGTTTTTTACTTCTAACCGCGAAGGAGGAAAAGGCGATGATGATATTTATACGTTTGTAAATGATGACCCCAATTTGAAAGTGGTGAACTACTTCTTGCAAGGCGTTACCTACAATCAGCGCAAAGATAGCACGCGCGAAATTTTAGCAGATACGAAAGTTAGTTTGCTTGATCCGGGCGGAGATGTGATGCAAGAGTTTACAACTGGCACAGACGGTAAGTTTTTATTCCGCGTTTATGAGAATGAAAATTATGTTTTGTTGGGCGACCATGATGGATATATCATAAAAAGACAAGGCTATACCACTAAAGGCAAATCTGTTCCACTTGAATCATTGAAAGAATTAGTCACTAACATCACTCTTGACACAATTTTAGTTTTAGATCGCTTAGAGAAAAACAAAATATTTGTGTTGAAGAATATCTACTTCGAATATGATCGGGCTGAGATTCGCGCAGATGCTTCCAAAGAATTGGATAAATTAGTAGAGTTGTTAAATGACAATCCAGAAATAAAAATTGAAATGGGATCGCACACTGATAGTGTGGCTTCAGAATCCTACAACTTAGAACTCTCTCAGCGGAGAGCAGAGTCAACAGTGAATTATTTGATTCGAAAGGGAATTGCGCAAGAACGATTGGTGGCAAAAGGCTATGGAGAATCAAAACCCATTGCACGTAATAGCAACCCCGATGGAACGGATAATTCAGAAGGAAGACAACGAAACAGACGCACTGAATTTAAGATTCTTGAAATTGGCCCTCCGCAGAAAAAACCCGAGTTTGATGAGGACAAGTATTTTAAGGATGATGGCAAGGATAATTAGAGTGTGTTAGTAATAGTTTTATTATAAATTTAATTTTTACGCACAGAGAGAAGGCTATAGAAACCATAAAGATTTTCCACAAGAATTTGATTTGGATGAGTTAGCGGAAAAACTAGTTTTCGCGGAGAAGTCGAAAACAGTTGATTCAACTACAGGAAGGGAAAACCACCCCGCTTTAGAAAAAAATGGAACTTACGCTAACCACACCCGCTCTACTCTTCCCTACGGTTTCACTTATTTTATTGGCTTATACCAATCGTTTTTTGGCAGTGGCTGCATTGATTCGCAAATTAGCAGCCCAGTATAAAGATGAACCCGATAAAAATATTGCCGCGCAAATTAAGAGTTTGAAACTGCGCGTTCGATTAATAAGAGATATGCAAATGCTCAGCATCTTTGCACTATTTCTAAGTGTACTTTGTATGTTTTCGCTTTTCAGCGGAGAAGAGTTGATTGCTAAATATATTTTTGGATCCTCTCTTATTTCGATGTTGATTTCTTTAAGTATGTCCTTTCGGGAAATTCAAATTTCAACTCATGCACTTTCAATTCAATTGAAAGATATGGATGATGATCTTAAAATATAATGACTTATCTTTGATTATGGACTATCGATTATACATAGAAATTGACCCTAACATAAGGTTTGGAAAGCCTTGTTTAAAAGGTACCCGAATTTCTGTATATGATGTATTGAGTTGGCTCGCTTCGGGCATGTCTATAGAGGAAATTATTCTAGACTTCCCACAGCTCACCAAAGATCAAATTTTAGCTTGCCTTGCTTATTCGGCAGATAAAGAGCGCAAGGCTACTGTCGCCATTTAGTATGCGCTTACTCTTAGATGAAAATATTTCATTTAGAGTTTTAAAGATGATTGATCTAGTATTTGCTGAATCCATTCATGTTACCTATCATGGACTTTCAGCCAAATCAGATAGAGACATTTATAAGTATGCTCTCGCCAACGATTTGTTGATTGTAACTTTTGACGAAGATTTTTACGAACTTCAACTCATTAATGGATATCCTCCCAAAATAATATGGCTAAGATTTGGCAACTCTAATAATCTAAAGGTTGCTAACAAATTGGTAGAGAACAAAGAAGTGATAGAAGCCTTTTTGCAAATGAAGAAAAGGGATTATTAGAACTATTCTAATAATCAATTATAAATATACTCTCCCTGCGCGGTTTTTAGTGTTACTTGTTTTTGTTCAGAAGCTTCTACTCTTCCAATCACCTGCGCCTCTACACCAAATTGTTTACTAATCGAAATAATATCGGAAGCATATTTTTCAGGAAGATAAATTTCCATTCTGTGCCCCATATTAAAGACTTTGTACATTTCTTTTAAATCCGTTCCACTCTCCGACTGAATGATTTTGAATAGTGGAGGAATATCAAACAGATTATCTTTTATCACATGTAGGTGATCCACAAAATGCAATACTTTTGTTTGTGCACCTCCGCTGCAATGCACCATTCCATGAATGTGAGAACAAAATTCTTTTAAAATAGAAATGAGTATTGGTGCATACGTTCGCGTGGGCGAGAGCACAAGCTTCCCCATATTTAAGGGAGACTCAGGCAGTATATCTGTAACTCTATACTTACCGCTATAAGTTAATTCTTTAGGAACCTCTGGATCAAATGATTCAGGATATTTGGCAGCGTATTCTTTACAAAACACATCGTGACGCGAAGAGGTGAGTCCGTTGCTGCCCATGCCACCGTTGTATTCATTTTCGTAGGTGGCCTTTCCAGAAGATGCCAAGCCCACAATCACATCGCCAACTTGAATATTTTTATTGTCAATTACTTCTGACCTTTTTAAACGTGCTGTTACAGTGCTATCTACAATAATGGTTCTTACTAAATCTCCTAGATCGGCCGTTTCCCCACCGGTGCTGATAATATTCATTCCATGCGAGCGAAGCATTTCCAATACTTCTTCTGTTCCGTTAATGATGGTGCTGATTACTTCGCCCGGAATTTTATTTTTATTTCTGCCGATAGTAGAGGAAAGAAGGATTGGGCCGGTGGCGCCTACACAAAGCAAGTCATCAATATTCATAATAATGGCATCTTGTGCGATGCCTCTCCACACATTTATATCTTGTGTTTCTTTCCAATAGATGTAAGCCAGCGAAGCTTTGGTGCCAGCACCATCTGCGTGCATTACAGTGCAGTAGTTTGGATCGTTCGCTAACAGATCGGGTACAATTTTGCAGAAGGCTTTCGGATAAAGGCCTTTATCAATTTTCTTGATGGCTTCATGCACATCTTCTTTAGAAGCAGAAACACCGCGTAGGTTATATCGGTCAGACACAGCTATATATTAAGTAACAAAGATGCTAAGATTTTTAAAACAAATACTTAGCAAATGCATAGAGGCCCAATGCCACCATAATAAAGCCCGGCAACATTTTTATAAAAACGTTTTGCTGCACATGCTTAGCTAAGCGATTGGCCATAAACACAAACAGAGTAAGTAATATCATAGCACCAACTGCTGTCCCGAAAACATAACTATGAATAAGACCTTCCGTAGATAAATTTACCCAGCCTTGTGCTTTGAAGTAGGCAGTGGCACCCATCCAATAAGGAATGGCCATGGGGTTTAATAAACTTAAAATAATACCTCTTCTAAAACCGCTTTCGTTAAACTTTACTGAAAAAGTAGAAGGCTTGCGCGATGCCCAAATGGTAAATGCTCCTAATCCCGTCATTATAATGGCAGTGATGAGCTGAAAATTTTCGATGATGAGTGGCGAAGAAGTAAGCCAGCTTTCAAACTCTACTGCAATCCATGCATAAGGATATTCAATGATAGATACGGCAAGAGCAAATCGTAAAGCAGCGTTTACTTTTTTTTCGAGACCTAGCTGAAGGACTGAAACATTTAAAGTGCCGGGAGGAATTGATCCAATAAAACTAAAAACGAGCCCCGTTAAAAATACTTGAAGATATAACCACATGAGAAGCAAAAGTACAATATAGCTAATGAACTAATTTGAAAATTTGAAGTGTTGAAAATTGGTAGAAATCACATTTTCAAATCAACTCATTTTCAAATTTTTTACTCGATTATAAATGGCTCTTCCTTCTTCAAATGAAAGATAAGGCACTCCTAATCGATGATTCTCTTTGCTAATTTGATACAGATTTTTCCAGTGAACTATTAAGTCACTAATGCCCTTCCATAACGAAGCGCCTGGGTGATAGATGTGTGCTGGCTCTGCACCACACCCATTTAATTCTACAATTTGTATGTTCCCGTTTTCTAGATCCTGAAGCGTAGCGCATCGTAAATCATATCGACCAAAGTAAAATCCTTTTATTTTTTTACTGATCCGATCAAAAGACTCAGATAATTTTGGTGAGACGAGATGATTGGCATTTAAAAAAGTGGTGCCTAAACAATGATTGCCGATGGATACTAATTCTAATTTTTCTCCTTTTGGTAAAATTTCAGCTAGCCGATTTTGATAAATTTTTTGTAAGATTCCCCACTGCAATCGTGCCCGATCTTTTTCGAAAATTAATGCTTGAATATTTTTTTTACCATCTCCTTCGACAAAAAGGAATTCTTTCATTGTAATGGAATTTACAAAACCATTTTGCTGAGAAGGAAATCGTAAATAATATACTCCAAACTCAAGCGGTAAATCTACTAACCGCTGTATAATGAAATCAATTTTTATCTCAGACAAATATTTTTCAATATCATCAGTAGATTTAATTTTTCGAACCATCCAACCACGCTCGCCCATATCGGGTTTAAAGATGAGCGGCAACGATAAATTATTATTTTCAATTATTTTTAATACCCCCTGTATGTTGGTTGGCACTTTTACCAATAGTGTTTTGGGTTTTACTTCTTCGGGCACTAACTCCAATACGTCAAATTTAGATTCGCCCATCATGCCGCCTGTAAGAATACTTGGATTCGAAGCGGAGAAATAAAAGAGAGATCGCTCTTTCAACGCATACCACATCCACAAAAAAAGAATAGGAAGTTGAATGATGCCAAATGGCCAATACTCCCAACTAAAAAGTTTGACAAAGAAATTGCGGAGCACCAAGATGTAATCTGATTAATGACTATGCACTAACGACTCGTCTTTTTTATAGCGAAGGGTAGAAACAGCTATTCCAAAATCTGCTGGTAATGAGATATATGGAGCCACCTCATGGATACCAATTTTCATAATGGCCATGTGGTGCACAGCATGTTCGATATTATAAGTCAATTCACGAAAAAAATTAGTTTCAATTATTACCATCTCTTCACTGTCTGAATTGTACCCCACCTCTAATTGAAGAGGTTGATCTTCCCTTTGCGATCCAATAAACGTTTGAATCTTTTCGATGCTACTAAGAGCCAGAAAGCGATCTGATTCAATCAACTTATCATGAGATCGTTTATCGTAATTAACTATTCCCCTCGCAAAACCTTGTTCTAGGCAAACGAAAAATTCTATAGTATGACGTAGGTGTTGGCCAATAGTTGAATGACTCAGCGTTTTAGATGGCTTACTAAAATCATCATCGTTTAGTTGGCTTACTAATTCAGTTAATTGATTAAGTATTTCTTTACAGGCAGTTGAAAGGTGCATAATGATAGGGTATGGCAAAAATACGACTTTAAGGTATATTCTGGTTTTCCGTTTAACGGATTTATGGCACTAATTTCTTCCAGTTATGATCACCTTTTCCTTTTAGAACTTTTTCATTCTTATTCCAATCGGTTAAAGTATTGCTACCCCAAAAATTATAAAACAGATATAATTTTCCATCTAAAATCTTAAAAGTTTCAGGGTCTATTTTCACTTTTTCGCCTGTTTCGCCCATTGCATAGGCGCACCATCCGCCATACGCTGGTTCATACTTCTCGGGGTTTGCTTTAAATTTACTCTGGTTAACTGGGTGATTAAACCAATAGGTAACTCCTTGATGAGAAACAGCTAAGCTGCTTTTACCTTCTAGAGGTTTGCCATCAAAATAGCTGACAGGGTCATAGCCTTCAATAGAAACGCCTTTTTTGATGTTGAAATTCTTCTTGCGACCGTCATCAGTTTGTGCGAGTAATAATCCGACTAAAAGGATGAGAGACAAAGAAAAAGCTAGTTTTTTCATGGATTAGTATTCAGATGGCTATTACACGGATTTAGCAAAGATGGGTTTTTCTACCTACTAAGATTGTCAGCAGCATTACAAAAAAAGTAAATCCCCAAAATCACTCCTTTTTTATATTTTTGTCGTTCTCAAAAAAAAGTAATTATGGCATTCTCAGCTTCTTCAGAACTTCACCAATCACATCAACAAAAGATCAAACAAGTTTTTGATGAAGTTGCCAAAGTGGTAGTTGGGCAAAACTACATGGTTAACCGCCTCTTGGTTGGGCTTTTTACGAATGGCCATGTGCTGTTGGAAGGCGTACCTGGATTAGCTAAAACCTTAACTATCTCAACGCTTGCAAAAGTATTGCACCTAGATTTTCAACGCATACAGTTTACTCCTGATTTGCTTCCTGCCGATTTGATTGGTACGATGATCTACAATCAAAAAGACGGAAAGTTTGAGGTAAAGAAAGGACCCATTTTTGCCAATATTATTTTGGCCGATGAGATAAACAGGTCTCCTGCTAAAGTACAATCTGCTTTGTTGGAGGCGATGCAAGAGAAGCAAGTTACCATTGGCGAAACAACGTTTAAATTAGATAGACCCTTCTTGGTATTAGCTACACAAAACCCGGTTGATCAGGAAGGAACTTATCCGCTACCCGAAGCGCAGGTAGATCGCTTTTTAATGAAAGTGTTTGTCAACTATCCTACCAAAGAAGAAGAGTTGGAAATTATGCGCAGGATTTCCAACATGCAGTTTGGGTATGAAGTAAATACCATGCTTACCAAAGAAGATATTTTTTCGATTCGCGATGGCGTTAACAAAGTAAAAATTTCTGAATCGTTAGAAAAATATATTATTGAATTGGTTACAGCTACTCGTAAACCAAAAGAATATAAGCTTGATCACGAAGCGCAATACATTCAGTTTGGTGCGTCTCCACGTGCCAGTATAAACCTGAACCTGTCAGCTAAAGCAGTTGCCTACATGGAAGGCCGCGATTATGTATTGCCAGAAGATATTAAAGAGGTGGCGTTGGATGTGATGAACCACCGCATATTATTGAACTACGAAGCCGAGGCTGACAATGTAAAAACAGCCGATATTGTTAAGGCGCTATTGCAAAAAGTGCCGATTAGTAAATAGTGTTTTTAAAATTTTTTGAATTTAAAAATGTCAGGTTTTTACCTGACATTTTTATTTAGAAGTATTTTTTAGGTTAACCAAACATTACATTCTTTAAGTTACCATCACCCGAATGTTATGAGGTTATCTGCTGTAAGTCGTTAATTTTCAGTTGTGATAAGACTTAACTTAAAAATTTTACGATTTATAAATGCTCAATTTGTAAGCATTTAAACCCCATCCCTTAACAATTTCATAACACTGCCTACCAGATGAGGTAATATGGCCAACCGACCTTTGTATCAAAATTATTGGTATGAAATTTTTCTATTTAATTGCTATTAGTTTAATCACTGTTGTTGGTTTTTCTCAAACAGGTTCAATTAAAGGTGTTATAAAAGATTCTCAATCGCAGGAGGCTATTATTGGTGCAACGGTTATAATCACGGGTACCACTAATGGATCGGCTACAGATATTAATGGAGAATTTACGATACCAAAAGTTCAGCCGGGAACGTATTCATTGACAATATCTTTTGTTTCGTACGGAACCAAGAACATAAACAATATTGAGGTGAAAAATGGTAACACCACTATTGTAAATACATACTTGATTGAAGAATCTATGGTTCTTCAAGGAGTAACCGTTCAAGCATCAATGTTAACAAGTACTGAAGTTTCCCTAATCTCTGAAATCAAAGAAGCTAAGGCAATTGTAACTGCTATTTCTGGTGTTCAAATTTCAAAAACACAAGATCGAGATGCCGCTGAGGTGGTGAGAAGAATACCCGGAGTGACGTTATTTGATAATCGATTTATTTTAGTTAGAGGTTTAAATGACAGGTATAATTCTGTTTGGTTAAATGACGCTTCAAGCCCAAGTACCGAAGCAGATAAAAAATCATTTTCTTTTGATATTATTCCAACTTCGGTGATTGATAGAATACTGGTTTATAAGACGCCTTCACCTGAATTGCCTGGTGAGTTTGCAGGCGGTATGGTAAAGATTTATACGAAAACTTCTCTTCCCAATAACGATTGGAATATTTCTATTTCCCAAGGCTTTAGAGATGGTTCAACTTTTAAGAACATGAATTATTCTTCTACTAGCGGCACTGATTTTTTAGGTTTTGATAATGGAGATAGATCAATTCCTATTGCCAATAAAATTGCCTCCAACCTACCTGCGGAACGGGTGGCAGCAGCCGCATTTAAAAATACATGGGGAATTAATCGTAAGACCGCTTTGCCGGATTTAAGATTTAGTATTACTAAGGGAAGTTCGTTTTCAATAGCTAAAAGAAATATAGAATCTGTATCACTTATTAACTACTCAAATACTAATAGTGTTTTTGATATTAGCCGACAAGATTCAGACCCCCAATTTAAAGTAAATGATAATCAAAGTACCAATCAAGTAAGACTTGGAGCGATGCAGAATTTTGGCATTAGGTTAAATTCTTTGAACAAGATTGAGTGGAGAAACTTATTTAACGTGATAGGTACCGACCAAACAACGTTACGAGAAGGAACGGAACTAAATCCTTTAGAAAAAAGCTACCTTGAATCCTACCAATCTCGATGGATTCTATCTTCTCAGGTGTCGGGGAAACATGAAAATGAAAATGGAAAAAGTGAATACACCTGGACTCTGGGTTATTCTCATACAGATAGAAACGATCCCGACCTAAAGAGGCTTTCCTATTTTAAAGATCCTTCGTTAACTTTTCCATTCCAAGCACCCATTCAACCTGGCAGTGCTGATACTCGCTATGGAGGAAGATTTTTTCAAAAACTAACTGAAGATGTTTATTCTTTGAATCATAACTATTTAAGAAAATTTGATCTTGGCGACAGGAGAATTGAGCTGAATATTGGGAATTTTATTGAGTATCGTTCAAGAAATTTTAATGCTAGATCATTGGGTTATATACTTCCTCCAGGAAGCAGCAATAATGATCAGGCGTTAAAACAATTGCCAATCGATCAGATATTCGATCCTAAAAATGTGGGTCAAGGAGGATTTATTATGAATGAAATTACGGATGGTAGTGACGGATATATAGGTACTAATAAGTTGCTTGCAACTTACCTTTCGTTAAGTATACCTTTTACTGAAAAGCTAAAATTTATCGGAGGAGTTAGGGCAGAATACAACGTACAATCTTTGACTAGCGAAGTGAATCAAATAGTGGTAAGCCCAAGCATAGAGCAGCTCAATTTTCTTCCTTCGGCCAACGTAAGTTATAACTTTACTAAAAAATCGCTAGTTAGATTAGCTTATGGAAGATCTTTGAACCGGCCAGAGTTTAGGGAATGGGCACCATTTAAGTTTTATGATTTCAACTTTAACGTGAATGTTTTTGGATCTCTATTTCCCACAGTATTGTCTGGCAACGGCAAAGCATTGAATGTTGCTACTATTGACAATATTGATTTACGATATGAGTTTTATCCCTCTGCAAACGAACTCTTCCATATAGGCGTGTTCTATAAAAATTTCACCAATCCAATTGAGCAATACATTCTTCCTGGCAGTAATCGTATTTATACTTTTGCAAATGCCAAAACAGCATTTGTTGAAGGTGTAGAATTTGACTTGAGAAAAAATTTGAATTTTATTGGTGGTAATTTCTTCAGAGATATCAGCTTAATAGCAAATGCATCATTAATCAAGAGCGAAATTGAAATTGGAAATAGTATTGGGCAGCAAGCAGTAAGGCCTCTTCAAGGCCAATCTAATTATGTTATTAATGCTGGTTTCTATTACCAAAATGAAGATACGGGCTTCAGTGGATCATTGACGTATAATGTATTTGGTCCAAG
The DNA here is from genome assembly GCA_025359125.1 of Cytophagales bacterium. Taxonomy (GTDB): domain Bacteria; phylum Bacteroidota; class Bacteroidia; order Cytophagales; family Cyclobacteriaceae; genus ELB16-189. The sequence continues at coordinate 10,744 of JANYHI010000030.1, read as the reverse complement.
GATCTTCTTAGTTGGTAGTACTGATTATCCAAGTTATGGAGAGTTGCCAAGAAATACGATAGATCTTTCCTTAACCTACCCTTTTAGTCACAAGGTCGCTATCACTTTTGCCGCGCAGGATTTATTGAATCAACCCGTTCAAATTGTACAGGACATTAATCAAGATGGCGTTTTTGAACGAGATGGTAAAAATGATTTGAATATTCAAAAATTCTATAGAGGTAGATATTTCAATATTGGATTGCGCTTCACACTTTAAGTTAATCCTTAACAATTTAGAAATACTTCATAAATCTTGGCATAATAATTCAAAGTTACTTTTGTCGCAAACAAATAATATTTATGAAAAGATTGAAATTCTTAAATCTAACCCTAGCCATTATTTTTCTAGGCTTGATCGGAGTTACCATGGAGGCTTGTAAAAGTGATACTGCTGTTACTCCAGTACCATCTATTGCTTCTTTTGCTCCTACTAGTGGTAAGGCTGGAGATCAGGTAGTAATTACGGGTACAAACTTCGATGCTACGGCAGCAAATAACACCGTTAACTTTAATGGGGCGCCCGCAACAGTTTCGGCTGCAACGGCTACCACACTCACAGTGAGTGTTCCAGCAAATGCAACTACAGGTATTATAACAGTAATTGTTAAAGGGCAAACAGCAACATCGAGTACCAGCTTCACTGTTGGAGCCGCTCCAGTAACAACTACAATTATTCAAGGGGAACTTACTCCCACATCTGATCCTAAATTGCTCAATTGGACTGCAGATCAAAAATATTTACTAAAAGGGTATGTCTATGTAACTGCCGGAACGACTTTGAATATCGCTGCTGGTACCATTATAAAAGGTGACAAAGCTTCTAAAGGAGCCTTAATCATTGAACCAGGCGCAAAAATAAATGCAGTAGGAACTGCGTCTAAACCTATAATTTTTACATCCAATCAACCCAAAGGTTCTCGTAATTATGGAGATTGGGGTGGTGTGATTCTTTGTGGTAAAGCAAATGTAAATTGGATGGCTCAACCAAAATCAGATGGAACCACCGGAACTGTGCCATCAGGTCAAGGCCAAGTAGAAGGGGGACCACGCACATTATATGGAGGTACGGATGATGCAGATAACTCAGGAACTTTACAGTATGTTAGAATTGAATTCGGAGGGGTAGCTTTCTCCTTAGATAATGAAATCAATGGATTGACTTTGTGTGGGGTGGGTAACAAAACTACTATCGATCATATACAAGTTTCATATGCGGGCGATGATTCAATCGAGTGGTTCGGTGGTTCAGTAAATGGTAAATATCTAATAGCACACAGAGGTTTAGATGACGATTTTGATACTGATAATGGTTTCTCAGGTAAAGTACAATTTGCAGTTGGTCTACGCGATCCAAACGTAGCTGATCAATCAGGTTCCAAAGGATTTGAGTCAGACAGTTTTCAAGGTTCCACTAACAAGACTCAGGCAACTACTTCGGTATTCTCGAATGTAACAATAATCGGGGGTGTAGTTAATCCAAACTCAACGGCATACGACCCTCAGTTCGTTTCGGCAATTCATAATAGGAGAGGTAGTCGTCAGAGTTATTATAATGATGTATTTATTGCTTACCCTGCCGGATTGCTAATAAATAATGAATACTCTGGAGGTACCCCCACAACCAACAGTTATGCGGGTCAGGCAAATCCTGTTGCTATTACAGATGCATTTGATTTCAAGAGCAGTATTTTCGGTGGAATACCTACTAATGCTACTGGAACCTATTGGGGAATTTCTCCTACTAATGGAGCTGCTACTGCAAGTTTTGATAAGAACATTGTAGTGGTTACAAATGATATTCGCTCTAGAACTCCATCGTATAACACTACAACAAATCCTCAGATAGATTCTGTAACCTATGCTTCATTTTTTACTGGAACGAATTCTGCCTCTGGACCTTATAAATGGTTTGGATCAAGTAGAGCTGATGTAAACAATACTAATTTAGATTACATGTTCTACACTGCTCAAACGGGAGTGAGACTTCAAAACGCGTTTACATTGACTAACCCAAGCTTTTTCCCTACTAGTTCATCGCCTATTACGACAAAGACAGGAAGCTTTCCAACTATAACCGTAAACTTTACTGGAAAGGCAGCGGATGCTTTCTTTGATAAAGTAGATTACATTGGGGCATTTAAATTTGGAGGAACAGATTGGACAATTGGATGGACAAACTGGGATCCTAATAATGCTGACTACGGAGACGCCTATTAATATCTCAATTGTTTTAATTTAGTTTTGAAGAGGTCAACCAATAAGGTTGACCTCTTTTTTTTGAAAAGTGAATAGAAATCAATTTTTAACCCAAATTATGCAATAGAAGGACCCGTAGTTTCCTATCAAAGTTTCCATGCTGAAAGTTTACTATTCGCATAAGAACAATTTTGAAATAGAGTAAGAGCCATCACCCATAAGCAGTAATGCAATTGAGATGAGCATGCAGGCCAAGTCCTAAGTGATCGCAAGGTTATAACTCTCCCTTCATCTTAAAGTAACAAGCAGTCGCTATTTTTGTGTTCGTAAATGAAAATAGCATTGATTTTATTTACGAGCACTTTCTCCTTCTACGTCAGCTTCAGCCAGCCGATAACGTCTCCCTCACAGCCAGAAAAAATTAAAATCTTATCGTGGAATATTTGCATGCTTCCGGGTATGGTTAAGCCTGGTGGTAAGAAAAAGCGCGCAGTATCTATCGGTAAAATTTTGAAAGAGAGCGATTATGATGTGATTGTTTTTCAAGAGGCTTTTCAACGAAAAGCGCGCAAGAGGATTTTCAATCAACTGAAAGAAAGCTTTCCCTACCAAGCGGGCCCCGCTAACCGTAAATTTATTTCCTACCGGACGAATAGTGGCCTCTGGATTTTTAGTAAACATCCAATTGCGAGTAGCCAGTCTATTATTTTTCAGAATCGGTCAGGCATAGATGCACTCTCGCGCAAGGGGGGTCTACTCATAGAAATAGTACTGAATAACAAAACGCATATACAAATTGCAGCCACTCATCTGCAAAATTCTGGGCCGGCTTGGGTGCGGCAAAGTCAATGTGTAGAATTTTATAATCGGTTGTTAAAACCGTTTAAGAAAGAAGACGTTCCGCAAATTGTGTGTGGCGATTTTAATATTAGTCGCAAGGCAGAAGAATATCTATTTATGCTGCAAACGCTTCAGGCAAAAGATGGTGACTTAGACAGTGAGCAAAAATTTACGTACGATCGGGGGCAAAATGATCTGCATGTAGAATCCGGCTCTCAGGCAGTTTTGATTGATTATATTTTAATTCGCGATCAGGGCAACCAAATAATTTCTACAGCCCGAGAAGTTCGTGTTTTCAGAGATCCTTGGAATAAAAGCCATCTTGATTTATCAGATCACTTTGCGCTAGAGGCAGAAATCAGATTTTTGTATCCTACTTATTTTTCGAAAGCTAAACAGGAAACCAGCATTTCAACTAAATGAGAATGATCAATTAATTTTTCTCAATTTTTCCAACTGCACTTCTTTCACTTTTTTGATTTGTACAGCTGCGTTGGCAACCGAATCTTGTGCTTTTTTATTATTCTCAATTTTAACTTTCAGCACAGCATTCTCCAGCGCATTTGCCTCCAGTGCTTTTTGTAATTTTACTTTTTCTAATTCATTATTGGTAAGCTTGGTGGCTAAATCTTTTCCTTGATTAACAAATCGGAGCGTTTGCTTATCAACCGCATCTAATGCTTGTTGTGTTTCATCAATTTGGCCTTGTACTTTTTCTCTATTATACCTGATGCCAAATTCATTCGCCATTCGCTGTAATTGTTTGTTAATGGGCGCAACATCCTTTTGTTCCCACTCGTTTGCCTTAATACCCAACCAAGCGGTAACTACATTTCCACTTTCGGTGGTGTAGGCATAAATCGATTTTTTAGGATAAACCGTTCCATTGAAAATAGGATCAGTAATCACCAGTGGATCAAAAGTCAGGAATTTAACCTTACCAGTTTCTTTTAAATATTTTGTGAGCGAAGAGGTTACATCTGATTTATTCCCTTCCACATCCACGGCAAACCCGTCAATGCTTTCTCCCTTTATTCGTTGTTGTTGTGTTTTTACTTTTACGGTTTGGGAAGTTGCCAATCCTGAAATCAAAAGAAGGAGTAAAAGATAATTAAACTTAATCATGAGTGGTTTGTTACTTTTATAAATAGCCTTTCAAAATTACGAATAATGAGCCATAAAATTTTAATTACTGGAGGTACAGGCTTAGTGGGCAGTCAGCTAACAGAGTTGCTTTTATCAAAGGGCTATGTGGTTGCCCATATTGGTAGAAGCAGTAGGGCAGGAAGACTTCCTTCTTTTGTATGGGATGTTGAAAAAGGAAAATTTGATTTGCAAGCTCTTCAAGGTGTTGATACTATAATTCATTTGGCAGGAGCAGGCGTGGCTGACACACGATGGACGGAAAAAAGAAAGAAGGAAATATTAGACAGTCGTATTCAATCTACGGCCTTGCTATTTAAAATTTTGAATGAAGGCAATCATTCTGTTAAAACATTTATTTCGGCATCGGCCATTGGTTACTATGGATTTGGCATGGGTGAAGAAATACTTTCAGAAGAAAGTAAACCGGGCACTGATTTTTTGGCGCAAGTTACCAAAGAGTGGGAGCAAGCGGTCGATAAAATCTCTTCCCTCGATATTCGGATTGTAAAAATTAGAATTGGCATTGTGCTAAGCGAAAAGGGTGGTGCCTTAGTTGAAATGGCAAAGCCCATTCGGCTAGGCGTGGGCGCAGTGCTTGGCACAGGAAATCAATATATGAGTTGGATTCATATAGAAGATTTAGTGGAGCTATTTGCAAAAGCAGTTTTAGATTCTAGAATGGTAGGAGCTTACAATGGAGTTACAGATTGGATCACTAATAATAATTTTACAAAGCTAGTTGCGAAAACGTTAAGAAGGCCGCTCCTCTTGCCAGCTATTCCTGCATTTGTAATGAAGATTATAGTAGGCGAAATGGCTGTGCTGATTTTAAATGGCAGCAAAGTATCGCCCAGTAAAATCAAGCAACTCGGCTTTGAATTCAAATTTGATTCTTTAGAGAACGCCCTAGAAGATTTACTTAACAAAAACTAAAGAGGCGAAGTGGCCACGCCAATTTTTGAATCGGCTGTGCCATAGTAGAGAAACCATTTTCCTTTACAGGGAGCGAGTCCTTCAATAAAACAAACTTGATTTACTTGTCCATTAATCTCGTAGGGTTGATCAGGGCGAAGAAAGTTTTTTTCTAAACGACCTATTACTTTTGTAGGATCCTTTAAATCAAATAATGCCTGCCCGGCACAATAGGCACCTTTCGCTAGAGAAGGGTCTCCGCCCTCCTCCAGATTCATTCCATTATAAAGAAGTGCAATTCCATCTTCACCAACTAAAGCAAAAGGGCCACTTTCTACCAATCGACTATCAAAATATTTTGGGCGAGGTGTAAGCACTGATTTTAATTTTCCATTTTCTTCTACAGGCTTCCAGTTGATCAGATCATCTGACATTGCAATAAACAAATCAGTATCGCCAAAATACATCCAATAGCTACCATTTATTTTTTGGGCAATCACTTTTTCACCTACTCTTTTTCCAACAATAGCGCCAGATTTACTCCACGTGTTGGTATACTTATTTTTTAAAACCAACCCCTTCTTTGTCCAATGAATTAAATCAGAAGAAGTAGCCAGACAAAGCCGAGCTAATTTTCCATCGTATGCGGTGTAAGTTAAAATGTAAATTCCATCTTTACTCTCAATAATTCTAGGATCTTCAATTCCACCTTCCCATTCATATTGCTTCATAAAATCTTCATCTGGAAAAAGTATTGGTTTTTCATATCGGGTAAAGTGTAAGCCATCTATACTAAAAGCTAACCCTATTCGAGAAGTACCTGCATATTTTCCAATTACATCTTCGGCACGATATAGAAGAAATACGGTATCGTGTCGTACAACAGCAGCCGGATTAAAAACATCTTTCTGTTCCCACTTTACAAGTTTCTTATTGATCGGACAAAAAAAATCGTTGCTTCCTGCCGTTAAGATTGGGTTTAAGCTATCTACTTTGGTAAAAGGAAGTATAGCCCACGTCTCATTCTTATTTTTTGGCGCACAGCAAATGATTAACAGGTTAAAAAAACTTAAAACGAAAATAAATTTTAGTCTTTTTAAAGGAGCTTGGATTGATTTCATGAGAATTTGAGTTCAGATTTGCAGAGCAAGTTCATTTATTTAACTTCAAACTTTTAACAATATAAGTATGGCAGCGAAGAAAGCAGTAAAAATTCAGAAAGATGATAAGATTCAAAAGGCATTAGAAGAAGAGCACAGAATCAGAAAGGCATTTAAAGATAAGGATTGGGCTGAAATCAAAAGTTCTGATTCGTGGGTGATTTTTAAAGTGATGAGCGAGTTTGTAGAAGGTTTTGAAAAGCTGGCTAAGATTGGACCTTGCGTAACCATATTTGGGTCTGCTCGCATTAAGCCCGATAATCAGTATTATAAAATGGCGGAAGAAATTGCCTATCAACTAGTGCAACAGGGTTATGGTGTGATTACTGGTGGTGGTCCGGGAATTATGGAAGCTGGAAATAAGGGAGCCAATCGCGCAAGCGGAAAGTCAGTGGGTTTAAATATTTATTTGCCGCATGAGCAAAAGGGAAATATTTATATCGACCCTGATAAGCTCATAACGTTTGATTATTTCTTCGTGCGCAAAGTAATGTTTGTAAAATATTCTCAAGGTTTTATAGTTATGCCGGGCGGGTTTGGAACAATCGATGAACTGAGCGAAGCACTCACCCTTATTCAAACAAAGAAGATTGGACGTTTTCCAATTGTGTTAGTGGGCAAGAAATTTTGGGCTGGTATGATGGAGTGGATTAAGAAAGTATTGGTAACTGAAAAAATGATTAGTGCCGAAGACCTTGATCTTTTTGTGCTTGTTGATACACCCGAAGATGCGGTACAAGCAATTGACGACTTCTATACTAAATATTTACTGTCTCCCAATTTTTAGCTGAGACATTTATGCTTTCCCTATTGTTTGGCAAAAATAGTTAACCCAGTCGTGCGCCCGACATCGTAGATTAGCTAAGAAAGTTAAAATCGGTTAGTTTTATTTTTTGCGAAAAAATCCAACGTGTCCAAAAGACGATCAACAGCCATTTTATTATTTACCAATACTATTTCACGAGAAGTAGAGACAAAGACATTTTGTCATAAAAGGAAACTCAATGTAAAGATTGTATCGTGCTTAATAAGCCATTCCATTTCTCTCGCTAAAAAGTCAGGGCTTGATTATTTTATCATAGATTCTGATCATCAAGTGGGTACCACCTTTGGAGAACGTTACTCTCACGCATTTCAGCAGGTTTTCAACAAAGGCTACGAGAAAGTAATTTCTATTGGTAACGATTGCCCTCATCTCACAGTCGATTTACTTATCAACGCAGCCCATAAACTTTCATTCAATAATATGGTGATTGGTCCTGCCAACGATGGAGGGGCTTACTTGATTGGCCTTACCAGAAACACTTTTGACAAGGAAAAATTCTCCAATTTAAATTGGAAATCGAGTCGGGTATTTTCTAACCTTCAAGATTATGCCGCTGAATTTGGTGGGCAAATTTCTTGTTTGCATTCTCTTTCTGATGTTGACTCTGCCAGCGATTTGCATAGACTAGTTTATCAAGGCACAAACAAGTCATTTCTTTATTGCTTGAAGCAGCTCCTTCAGCGCATCAAAATAATTTTTGTTGATCTCACCTGTCCCATCCTGTCAACCGAGTCAAGATTTACCTTCGGACTTCGAGCACCTCCGGCTCTCTAAGATTTCGTACTCTTTTTTTTAATTTTTAATTCAACTTTATTATGAATAGAATCATAACCATTTCGCTATTTTTTTTATTTACGTCTGTCGCGTTTGCCCAAGTCGATTTGGAAGTCAACATCCTCAACCCAGTAGATGGAAAACCTTTGCCTGACTTTGAAGTCTTGATAGAAAACCCGACCATTGGTTATACAAACACCTCACACACTAATTCTTTTGGTAAGGTGCTCTTCAAAGGGCTTTCTTTGAGCGGAACTTATCGGGTATTTACCAAAGAAAATACCGACTATATGGATGTTGAAGCAAAAGACATTGAGCTTCGCTCGAATTTTAAACGCGCCATTACATTGGTAGCGCCAAAAAGAAAAGATAAAGTACTTGATGAATTGGTGGTTACTGCCTCGCGCGCCACAGCCATCAACACCATCAATGCAGAGGTATCCTCTGACATTAGCATCAAGAAAATTCAAGAGTTACCTATTGAAGGCCGTGACATTACCCGCATGTTATTTCGATTGCCCAACGTAAGTCAAGCTACAGGTTTTTATCCAGAGGCGCCCAATGTAAGTATTAATGGCGCCAACGGATTGTTTAATAATTATATGATTGATGGTATGGATAACAACGAACGCTTTTTGGGCGGGCAAAAATTTGCTATACCCGTTGGCTTCGCACAAAACGTAAGTGTTCTTACAAATAATTACTCTACTGAGTTTGGCAATACCGGAAATGGGATCATCAATGTCACCTCTAAATCAGGAAGTAATGAATTTGGTGGCGAGGCATTCTTCATCACTCGTCCCGGCCCCTCGATCGATGGCACCACCGATTTTTTACAACGCGACCTTTCGGGCAACCAAGTAAAGAACGGTTTCCAGCGCTACCAAGGTGGCTTCGGTTTTGGTGGTGCATTAGTTAAAGAAAAAACATTTTACTATGTGAATGTCGAGCACACAACAGATATTAAAGATAACCTGCTAAACTCTCCAACGCTTGGCGTAAACCAAACTGTGCGAGGAGAAAATCGTTTCGATTATTTCTCTGCCAAGTTGGATCACAAATGGTCAAGTAATTTTTCTTCTTCGCTGCGTGCGAATATCGGGTTGGTAAATATCGGACGGCAAGCAGGCGGGTTAACAGGTGGCATTGGCTTTCCATCTGCTGGCAATAGCCAAGACCGGAATTCTGTTTTGGTTGCCAATAAAAATACGTGGATAGGCAGCAATTTTAAATTTGAAAGTAATATTCAGTATTCCAGCTTTCGCTGGAATTATGGCAAGCCCGAAAATCCTTCGCATCCAGATGTAACGGTGAAAGATCCAACTGGACAAACGATTGCCTACTTAGGCCATCCAGGTTATGTGTTTGACTCAAAAGAAAGTACGCTACAATTGCAACAGAAGGTAAGTGTGTATAAAGGCAACCATACGCTGAAATTTGGTGCTGAGTTTATTGGTGCCGATCATGAATTGTTTGGTGGTGGCAATCCAAACGGAAGTTACACCGTTCAGCTCACGCAAACAGAGCTGGATGCATTGAAATCAAAAAATCTGGGTGCAGGCTTAGGCGTAAACGATATTCCATCCACTGTAAAGGTTACCAATTTTTCGAGAGAGCTAAGACCGAATAGCTTTGGTAAGCTCCAAACCATTTTCACTTTCTATGCAGAAGATCAATTTGCAGCTACCCCAAAGTTAAATCTTACCATTGGTGTTAGATATGATTATGATAATCTTTCTAAGGGTGGAAGCGATAACGGAGACTACAACAATATTGCTCCGCGTACTAGTTTAAATTATAAATTATCGGGTCGCAGTATCATACGTGGTGGGTACGGAATTTTTTACGACAAGATCTTGTACGCCATATATAGTGATGCATTGCAACAGAATAGTACCAATGCGGATTTTAAGCGGCAGTTGCAATATTTCAAAGATAACGGAGTGTTGCCAAGCAATACCGATTTGAATAGAATTACGTTTGACGGGAATTTAGGAGTGGGCGAAAGCAATAGTGCGGGATTGCCCTTCAATTATTTGAATGGCCCAGCGGCATTTACCTACGCCAGTCAGCAAAATCTGTTTAGCGGAGAGCGCAGAATTCTAAATCCTAATGGTTATCAAAACCCCTATACTCAACAAATTTCTTTGGGCTATCAGTATCAAGTGGATAACGATAAGTTATTTTATGTGGATTTGGTGTACAACAAATCCAATAACCTTTTTCGTACGCGCAACTTAAATGCACCTTCAGCTTACGATGCGGTGGCTGCTGGAAATACTGCGCGAAGTACCGCCTATGCTGATAGCACACGTGTGCTACCTATCTATGGAAACTATGCCATCATTAATGGGCAAAATGTTGGGGGTGTTGCCAAGAACGTTGTACTGACAGAATCAGCAGGCGAATCAGAGTATTATGCTGCAAGCTTCAATTTTCAAAAAGACAGGGACAACGGAAAGTTAGCCTATCGCATAATCTATACGCTATCTTCGTTGCGCAACAACACAGAAGATATCAACTTCCGCGCAGCCGATGCGAATAACTTTAGCAACGAATGGGGACCTTCTATTAATGACCGAAGGCACATCGTCAATGGAATTTTGAATTATTATCCATTTAAGAATTTTACCGCTACACTCGCAGCGCTCATTCAAAGTGGTCAGCCGATCAATCGGGTGCCCAATGGAACTCAATATGCAATTGTTAATAGCAAAGGAAAGCCGCTGGGAGGAACTACAAACGATCTGAATGGAGATGGCGGAGCATTTGGTGATTCATACGTGGGCAATAGTGATCGTTATCCAGGGGCAAGTAGAAACAGTGATCGGTTGCCGTGGAACACCAC